>CAYXBJ010000193.1:0-13951 GCA_964463175.1 uncultured bacterium | reverse complement strand
ATCCGGAGCTTCGAGAAGCTCACCGCCGGCGGCATGAGCTTCCAGGACGTCGACATCATCCGGGTCCTCGAGGAGGTGCTCCCGGAACGATTCGGGGGCGCGCCGACCGACTACCAGCTGGTGGAGGAGGAGGACGTCGATGGGCGACCGCGCCTCCGCCTCCTCGTCCATCCCGAGGTTGGCCCGATCGACTCGCGCGAGGTCGAGGCGACCTTTCTCCAAGCGATCGGCGCCGGGAGCGGTCCGGAGCGTGTCATGGGCCTGGCGTGGCGGGGCGCGGACCTCCTGCGAGTCGAGCGCCGCGCGCCGCTCTCGACTGGCTCGGGGAAGATCCTGCACCTCCACGTGGGCCGATCTCGCGTCACCGCGTGATGACCGAGCGAGCCCGGTCCGCCGCGCGTCTCGCCCCGGGGGCGCGGGGCCAGGCGCTGATGAGCCCCCGCCGGCGCCGCCGCGATCCGGGGGAGGTCGTCCTCCGGCCGCTCGCGTCGCGGCAGGACTACCTTCGGTGTCTCGCGCTCCAGGAAGCGACGTGGGGCAAGCGGTTCAGCGAGATCGCCCCCGTCGGCGTGCTGTCCGCGGCGCAGCAGATCGGCGGGGTGGTCGTCGGGGCGTTCGACGCCAGGCGCGAGATGGCGGGCTTCGTGTTCGGCCTGAACGGAGTCCGGGACGGCCGGCTCGCGCACTGGTCCTACATGCTGGCGGTCCGGCGGGACGTCCAGGGGCAGGGTCTCGGTCACCGACTCAAGGTCTACCAGCGCGCGATCCTGCTCGAGGCCGGCGTCGACGTCGCCTACTGGACCTACGATCCCCTGGTGGCGACCAACGCCCATCTCTTTCTCCATCGGCTGGGCGCGCGACCGATCGAGTACGCGCTCGACGCCTACGGGCGCGAAACGGGAAGCGCGCTGCATCGCGACCTGGGAACCGATCGGTTCGTCGTGGAGTGGCGACTCCGGGATCCCCGGGTCGAGGCAGCGCTCATCGGCCAGTCGGCGCCAGGGAGCCTCGCGATCCCGCCGGCCCCGGCCCCATCCGGCCGGGGCCGAGGGGCGCGCCCTAGGCGCCCTCTCGGGGGGCGATCCACGGTGCTGATCGAGATCCCGGACGACATCTACGCGGTCCGGGCCCGGGCGCCGGCCGAGGCGGCGCGCTGGCGCCGGATCACGCGCCGGGCATTCCGCCACTACCTCGGCCGCGGCTACGTGGTGTCCGGGTGGCGTCCCGGTAATGGCACGCGGCGGGGCGCCTACGTGCTGACGCTCGTCTGAGTCGATCCGCGCCGCAGCGCGCGCCTTCGCGCGGGCCTCGCCCCTGCCCCGCGCCGGCGAGATGCGTCATCGCTCCACGCGTCACGAAGTCCCATCGAGCTCCTGGCGCAGCCGCACGCCCTCGATCGCGAGCACCGCCTGGGCCGCGAACGTCTGAACGAGGGCGATCTCCCCGTCGGTGAACGGCATCGCCACCGCACGCGCCACGCGGATGGCGCCGATCGGCTGCCCGTCGCGCAACATCGGCACGACCAGGTGGCTGCCGTGTCCCAGCTGCCGGGCGACGGCCAGGCTTTCCGGCGACTGCCGCGGATCGTCGCGAACATCGACGAGGTGCTCGATCGACCGATCGAGAATCGCGCGATCCACCGCGCTGCCCCGGTGGGGCAGCCGCGGATATCGTCGCGCCAGCAGAGCGGCCGCCTCCGGGCGGTCGTGATTCTGAGCCGCGAGATCCACGAGCTCCCCATCGAACCGGTGCACGCTGCAGTAGATCGCGTCACACGCGCGAAGTGCGTTCCGGACGATGGCGTCGAAGACCGGCTGGACGTCCGCGGGCGAGCTCGCGATCGCGTGCTGGATCTCGGCGGTCGCGGTCTGACACTCGAGAGACTCGGCCCGCTCGCGGGGCCGCGCCTCCCGCTCGGGGAACGCCGGATCGTGCTCGGTCACCACGCCTCCACTGGGAGCTCGGGCGCTCGCTGGTCGTCCGGCTCCGCGCCGCTCGTCCGCACGTGGGCTCGACCCGCGTCAGGACCGCGCGCTGCCGGCCCTGAAGGCGCCGAGAAACGCGGCCATTATAGCGTCGCCCAGATCGGGGACTTGACACGGCCCGGCGGGCCCCCTAAGGTCACGGGCACGATGATCCCGGAGATCCGCGGGGCCGTTCAGCCGGCGACGCAGCGCTGGTGGTCGTGGCGCTGGTGGCGCCCTACTGCCCAGGAGGGACCGGGACCCGCGTAGCGCTCGCCGGACGTACCGAGCAGAACAGTCTGAGCCGAGGTCAGCGGGACGGTCCCCGCGAGCCCCGGCTCTTTTGATTTCCACGACAGACATTGGAGGGAGCCATCGATGTCGACCCGTGCCGAGCCGTCCGCGCGCAGCCCCGTCGGCGCCCGCGCCGCCGCGGTGGGCGCGCCCAACGTGGTGCCCGTCTCGAAGGAGCTCCTGGCCGACCTCGAGACGCCGATCTCCGCCTACCTCCGGCTCCGGGACCTGCCGTCGAGCTTCCTCCTGGACAGCGTGGAGGGGCCGGCCCAGGTCGCGCGGTTCTCGGTACTCGGCGGCGACCCCCGCCTGGTCCTCGAGTGCGACGGCGTCGAGGTGCGCGTGCTGCGGCCCGATGGGTCCGTGATCGAGCGCGGGCGGCCGCTCGAGACGGTCGCTCGCTATCTCGGCCGCTATCGCGCCGCCCGCGACCCGGAGCTCCCGCCCGTGACCGGCGGCTTTCTCGGCTATCTCGCGTACGATGCCGTACGTCTCTGGGAGCGGCTCCCCCATCGCCCGCCCGACGATCTCGGTCTGCCGGTCTTCCGGCTGGCCCTCATGGACACGGTCGTCGTCTTCGATCACCGGAGCCACACTCTCCGTGTCATCGCCAACGCGTTCCTCGACGAGGACGGGAGCGCCGACGCCGCGCACGCCCGCGCCCGGGAACGCATCGACCGCGTGCTCGACCGACTGGAGCGCCCGCGCCCGCCGGAGCCGCTGGCGGTGCCGACGGCGCTGGCGCCGCGATCGAACTGGACGCCGGACGCCTACTGCGCCGCCGTCGAGCGGGCGCAAGAGCACATCCGCGCCGGCGACATCTACCAGGTCATCCTCTCGCAGCGCTTCGCCACCCCCGTGCCCGGGCTCGACCCGCTGGCCATCTACCGGGCGCTTCGCGTCGTGAATCCATCGCCGTACATGTTCCTGCTCGACGCGGGCGACGGCGCGACCCTCGTGGGCTCCTCCCCCGAGCGACTCGTGCGCCTCGAGGACGGTCGGATCGAGATGCGTCCCCTCGCGGGGACGCGCCCGCGCGGGCGCGACCGGGACGAGGACGAGGCGCAGGCCCGGGCGCTCCTCGCGGATCCGAAGGAGCGTGCCGAGCACGTGATGCTGGTGGACCTCACGCGGAACGACGTCGGCCGCGTCGCGCGGTACGGCTCGGTCCGGGTGAGCGATCTGCTGACGATCGAGCGCTACTCCCACGTGATGCACCTCGTGTCCCACGTCGAGGGGATCCTCGCCCCCGGCCGGTCGCCGTGGGAGGTCCTCCAGGCGGTGTTCCCGCACGGCACGGTGAGCGGAGCGCCGAAGGTGCGAGCGATGGAGATCATCGACACGCTCGAGCCCGTGGCCCGGGGTCCCTACGCCGGCTGCGTCGGCTATTTCGGCTTCGACGGCTCGCTCAACACCGCCATCACGATCCGCACGGTGCTGGTCCGGAACGGCACGGCCTATGTCCAGGCGGGCGCCGGCGTGGTCTACGACTCGGTGCCGGAGCGGGAGCAGGAGGAGTGCGTCGCCAAGGCGCGGGCGCTGATGGCTGCGATCGAGCGGGCCGGACGGACGGGCGGGAGGTCCTGATGCTCCTCATGATCGACAACTACGATTCCTTCACCTACAACCTCGTCCAGTACCTCGGCGAGCTGGGCGCGGAGCTCGCCGTGTACCGGAACGATGCCATCACCCTGGACGACGTGGAGCGGCTCGCGCCCGCCGGGATCGTGGTGTCGCCGGGCCCGGGCGCGCCGCGCGACGCGGGGATCTCCATGCCAGTCATTCACCGCTATGCGGGCCGTGTGCCGATCCTCGGGGTCTGCCTCGGGCACCAGGCGATCGGCGAGGTCTTCGGGGGCATCGTGGAGCGGGGACCCGTGCCGGTCCATGGCAAGACGGCGTTCATCCAGCATGACGGGCGGGGGGTCTTCGCGGGGCTGCCGAATCCCTTCGAGGCGACCCGGTACCATTCGCTCGTCGTGCGGCGCGCCGGGCTGCCCGCGGATCTCGAGGTGTCCGCGGAGAGCGACGACGGGCTGATCATGGGTCTCCGGCACCGGACGTTGCCGGTCGAGGGCGTGCAGTTCCACCCGGAGTCGATCCTGACCGTGTCGGGGAAGGCGCTCCTCGGGAACTTCCTCGCCCGCCTCGGGTCGTGAGCGGGGCGCCAGCCGCCCCGCTGGCGCCTCGGCACCGCCCCGCGTAACAATGGGGAGGCCGTCGGCCGCTCGTCCGTGACGACCACCCGACCGAGCTCCCGAAACAACCGGACGCGGGAGGACCCCATGGCTCGTCGCCTGGTGCGCCTGTGGACGCCCCGACTCACCTGGACGCTGATCCTGCTCCTCGCCGCGGGCACGGGGTGGCCCGCCCTCGGCCCGGCGGACGCGCAGGTTCCGCCCGGCGCCCCGAAGAAGGGCGGCGCGCTCCGCGTGGCGATGATCGGCGAGCCGCCGTCCCTCGATCCGCACCTCACCACGGCAACCATCGCCCGCGAGATCGGCGCCCAGATCTTCGAGACGCTGTACACCCTCGACGGGCGCTACGATCCCGTCCCGCTCCTCGCCGAGGGCCAGGAGGTCCTGGACGGCGGGAAGCGCTACGTGATCCGGATCCGCAAGGGCATCCGTTTCCACAACGGCAAGGAGCTGGAGGCGGCCGACGTCGTGGCCTCGCTGCGGCGCTGGGGTGCGGTGTCGTCGTCGGGCAAGGCGGTCTTCAAGTCGGTGGAGGCCGTCGAGGCCAAGGGGCCGCTGACCGTGGAGATCCGTCTCAAGGAGCCGTCGGTGATCCTCCCGGTGGTCCTCGGCGCGATCGGGCCCTTCGCGGCGATCACCTCCAAGGAAGTCATCGACGCGAGCGGTGACGGCCCGCTGAGGGAGCTCGTGGGGACCGGGCCCTTCCGGTTGGCCGAGCACCGGCCAGACCGCCACATCAAGCTGGTCCGCTTCGACGGCTACGCCTCGCGCCAGGAGGCGCCGACCGGGCTCGCCGGCCGGCGCACCGCCTACCTCGACGAGCTGCAGTTCCTACCCGTCCCGGAAGAAGCTACGCGATATGCGGGGCTCCAGTCGGCCGAGTACGACTACGCGCAGCAGCTCCGGCCGGACCACTACGAGACCCTGCGCGCCGGCGGCCCGGTCGCGGCGGTCGTGGTCAAGCCCTATGGCTGGGCCGTCCTAGTGCTGAACCTGAAGCAGGGCGTCCTGACCGATCGCCGGCTCCGCCAGGCGATCCAGGCCGCGGTCAACGTGGAGCCGGCGATGCAGGTCGCCATGGGGCATCGCGACTTCTACCGGGTGGACCCGGGCTTGTTCTTCCCCGAGCAGACCTGGCACTCGATGGCCGGAGCGCAGCTGTACAACCAGCGAGATCCCGCGAAGGCCCGTCGGCTGCTGCAGGAGGCGGGGTACCAGGGCCAGCCGCTCCGCTGGATGGTCACCACCGAGTACGAGCACCACTACAAGCCGGCGGTGGTGGTCAAGAGCCAGCTCGAGGAGGTCGGCTTCAAGATCGACCTCCAGGTCTCGGACTGGGCGACGGTCGTCCAGCGCCGCAACAAGCCCGAGCTCTGGGACATCTTCAGCACCGCCGTGGTCTTCGACGCCGAGCCGAGCACGTCCGTCCAGGTGCTGTGCGAGTGGCCCGGCTGGTGGTGCACACCCGAGAAGGACGGGCTTCTTCAGGCGATGGGGCGCGAGCCCGACGTGAAGAAGCGCTTCGCCCTCTGGGAGAAGGTCCAGGGGCTCTTCTACGAGGACGCCGCGCGCATCAAGCTGGGCGACTACTTCCGGATGGACGGCCGGCGCGCCGACGTGCAGGGGTACGAGCCCGGGCCGTACATGCACTTCTGGAACGTCTGGCTCAGCCGGAAGTAGCTCGACTGCGGCTGCGGCTGCGGCGGGCGCAGGGAGAGGGGTGGGTTACTCCGTGCGGTAGTTCGTGAACTGCATCTCGATGCCGAGGTCCTTCTCCCGGAGCAGCTTGATCACCGCCTGGAGATCGTCCCGGTTCTTGCCGAAGACCCGGACCTGATCCTCCTGGATCTGGGCCTGGACCTTCAGCTTGGTGTCCTTGATGAGGCGCACGATCTCCTTGGCCTTCTCCATCGGGATCCCCTGCTGGACGTCGATCCGCTGGCGCACGGTGCCGCTGGCGGCGGGCTCGACCTTCCCGTAGACGAGCGCCTTGAGCGGCACGCCCCGGCGGTGGAGCTTCGACTGGAGCACGTCGAGGACCTGCTTCAGGACGTAGTCGTTGTCGGTGTGGACGGTGATCGCGTCCTTCTCCAGCCCGATCGTGGTCTTGGTCTGCTTGAGGTCGTAGCGCTGCTGGACCTCGCGGCTCGACTGGTGCACGGCATCGGTGACCGCCTGCGGATCCACCTTGCACGCGACGTCGAAGGAGTTGTCACCCTTGGCCATCGTTCGCGCCTCCCGTCAGTGCTCGACGACCGCGGCGCCCGGCGGCGGCACGAAGACAAAGAGCCCGTCGCCGAGCCCCGAGTTCACCACGGTGTCTCCGAAGCGCACGGTCACGGTGTTCCCCAGCTCGTCGTAGATGACCGCCTGCCGGACGAGCCACGTCTTCGGATCGACCGAGGCGATCAGGCGCGTCATGAGCGGTTGCGGCCGCTTCGGCGTGAGATCCAGCACCACGAGCCCCTCGGCGTCGGTCGGCTGGGCGGGGTTGAGGAAGCGCACGTCGAAGTGCTCGCGCACCTGGCCGAGGCCCTGGAGGAAGCTCCCCGCGGGCCCGGCGAGCGCCGCGGGCGCGGCGCTGACGTTCACCTGCTTGAGCTCGGGCGTGTAGATCCAGAGCCTCACGCCGTCGGAGACGATCTCCTGGGGCGTCGGGGTCTGGTACTCCCACCGAAGCCGCCCCGGCTTCTTCAGGTAGAGCGTGCCGCGGGCGTCGATGGTCTGGTTCATCACCTTGTTGTGCGCCGACTGCCGGAACGGCGCCTTGAGATCGGTGACGCGCCGCTGCGCCTGCTCGAGGGCGCTGACCGCCTCGTCCAGCGTCAGCGCGCCGACCGCGCCGGCGACGGGTGCCAGCACCGCGGCGAGGGCCAGCATCAGGCAGAGCGCAGAAGGTCGAGCACGCATCACGGCAGCGGGGCGACGACGCCGGCGGAGCCGGCCGTCCGATCTAGAGTCCGAGCTCCTCGAGGGCCTCCACGATGACGGCCTTCGACGCGAGGTGGACGTCGTTCAGGTGGATGAGGTAGCCGGAGAGCCCATCCGGGAGCTCGAAGGGGATCTCGCACTTCCGGCACCACTCCCGGCGGGTCGGGATCTCGATGCGATACGTCTGGATCACCCAGTGCAGGAGCTGGCTCTCGCGGCGCACGCCGACCCGCTGGGTCGGGACGCCGAACGCCTCCTCGAACATCTGGGCGACGGCGCACGCGCGCTCCCCGTCGGTCAGCCTGCCGAACGCCTGCGGGCGCGTGCTCTGTCGCAGAAACTCACTCAGCTTCATCGCGTTCCTTACGATGCCCGACCGGCCCGTGCACTGTCAACCACCAGAAGCACGATTCGGAGTGTCACTCTGGCATTCGGTATGTCGCGGGCGAGCGACACTACCGGTCGTGGCTCAGGAGAGAAGGGCCCACCGTGGCCTGGGGGGCGAGGTCCGGCGTCAGTGCGAGCCGGAGCGACGCAGGAGGTATTCGGGGCCGACCAGGATCTGGCGCGGCTTGGCCCCGTCACCGGGCCCGATGATGCGGTCCTGCTCCATGAGGTCGATGAAGCGCGCCGCCTTCGGGTAGCCGAGCCCCATGCGGCGCTGGATGAAGCTGATGGACGCCTGCTTCTGGCTCACGATCAGCTCGACCGCGCGCCAGTAGGTGTCGTCGCGATCGTCCTCGCCGCCGCCCCCGTTGCCGCCCCGCTCCTCGCGGATGGGCTTGACCAGGCCTTCCTCGAAGACCGCCTGGCCCTGCTCCTTGAGGAAGCGGACCACCTCCCGGACCTCCGCCTCCGAGACCCACGCCCCGTGGATCCGGACCGGCCGGGAGGTCGCCGGCGGCACGAAGAGCATGTCGCCGCGCCCGATGAGCTGCTCGGCTCCGTTCTGGTCGAGGATCGTGCGCGAGTCCACCTTCGACGCCGCCTGGAAGGCGATCCGCGCCGGAAAGTTCGCCTTGATGAGCCCGGTGATCACGTCGACCGAGGGCCGCTGCGTCGCGATGATCAGGTGGATGCCCACCGCGCGGGCGATCTGCGCCAGCCGCGCGAGCGAGGTCTCCACCTCCCCGGCCGAGACCATCATGAGATCGGCGAGCTCGTCCACGATGATGATCCAGTAGGGCAGGCGCTCGGCAGGCTCGACCGCCTGGTTGTAGCCCTCGATGTTCCGGACCGACTTCTCCGCGAGCAGCTTGTAGCGGTCGTCCATCCGGCCGACGATCCACCGGAGGCGGGAGGCGGCCTCCTTCGCGTCCGTCACGACCGGCGCCAGCAGATGCGGCACGCCCTCGTACATCCCGAGCTCGAGACGCTTCGGATCGATCATGAGGAGGCGCGCCTCGGCGGGAGTGCGGCGGAAGAGGATGGAGCAGATCATCGCGTTGAGCCCGGCCGACTTGCCGGCCCCGGTCGCGCCGGCAACGAGGAGATGCGGCATAGACGCCAGGTCGGCCACCGCGGGCTGCCCGATCGCGTCGCGCCCGAGCGCGAGGGCGAGCGGCGCCTTCGACTCCTTGAACTCCTTCGAGAGGAGGATCTCCCGGAGCGAGACGGTGGACGGCTCGGGATTGGGGACCTCGATGGCGACACTCCCGCGTCCGGGCACCGGTCCGAACACGCGGACCGCGCCGGCCTTCATCGCGAGCGCGAGGTCGTCCGCCAGGTTCACGACCTGGTTGACCTTGATCCCGGGCCCGGGCTCGAACTCGTACCCGGTGATGACGGGCCCCGGGTTGATCCGGGCGATGTGTCCCTTGACGCCGAAGTCCTCGAGCCGCTTCCGGAGGTGCTCGGCGTTCTGGCGGAGCTCCTCCTCGCTCTCGGTACGGCGCGTTGCGCTCACCGCCGGCGCCTTGAGGAGCGACACCGGAGGCAGCTGGAACGTCGCGCCCGGCTGGGCGAACCCGAAGATCTCCTGTTTGCCGCGCCGGCCGTCGGTCGAGCGCGCGGGTCGCTCCTCGCTCGCGGGCGTCGCCCGCTCCGCCGCGGGGCGAGACCGCTCCTCGCTTCGAACGCGGGGGCGCTCCGGCGGCCGCTCCATGGCCGCCGGCGGCGACAGCTCGGACAGGACCGCGATTGCGGGGGCCGGCGGGGCGGGGCGTGGCGCGGCAACCGCGGGGGCGGGGGCAGGGGCGGGCGCCGCCACCTCCGCCGCGCGGGCCGCGGTCCGTCGCTCCCGGCCGAGCCGCGCGAGTCCCGCCAGGCGCGCGAACAGCGCGCGCGAGAGACCGGCGTAGGACGCCTGCGTGATGCAGAGACCCGCGACGGCCAGGACCGTGACCAGGAGCACCATCCCGCCCACGTCGCCCAGCGTGCGGCGCAGCGCGCCGGCGACGGCCCAGCCGAGCCAGCCGCCCCGGTGGAGCCAGACGCCGCGCGTCGGCCCCGAGGTGTGCGCCAGGAGCCCGGTCACCGCCAGGAGTCCGAGCGCGGCGCCGATCCCGATCGAGAGCGTTCCGATGCCGAGCGGCCGCGTGAAGGCGGCGAACGCCCACACCATGAGCACGATCGGGACGATGTAGGCGGCGTAGCCCACCAGCGTGAAGCAGGCCCACCCGAGCCACAGCCCGACGACCCCGACGCGCGCCTCCTGGTCCACCCAGCGCAGCGCCGGGTCGTAGGAGAGGAGCGCGACGGCGAGGTACGCGGCGAGCCCGAGGGCGACGACGCCCTGGATCTCGCGGAGCCAGCGCGCGGCGACCTTCGGCGGCGCCGGCCGGGTCTTCGCCTTCGCCATCAGATCTCCAGCACCAGCGGCAGCACGATCGGCTTCCGGTCGTACCGCTGGGTGATGAAGCGGCGGAGCGTCCCCCGGAGCAGCGCGACGAGGGCCTCCCGCTCGAGCGGCCGCTCGCTCGTCTCCGCGGCGAGGGCGTCCCGCAGCGCCGCCTTCGCCTCCGCCAGCACGGGCTCGGCCTCGCGCTCGTAGACCCAGCCCCGCGACGTGATCTCCGGCCCGGCGACCACCCGGCCGGTCTGGCGATCCACGGTCACCGCGACGACCACCATCCCGTCCTCGGACAGGATCTGGCGGTCCCGGAGGACGACCGGCCCGACGTCACCCACGCCCTTGCCGTCGACCAGCACGCGCGCGAGCGGCATGCGCTCGAGCGCGCGCGCCCCGGTCTTGGTCAGCTCGATCCCCTGCCCGTCCTCGACGACGAACACGTGCTCGGCCGGGAGGCCGATCTCCCGCGCGAGCCGCGCGTGGGCGAGGAGATGCCGGTACTCCCCGTGGACCGGCACGAAGAACTGCGGCCGCACGAGGCTCAGCATGAGCCGCAGCTCGTCCTGCGACGCGTGGCCCGAGACGTGGACGAACGCCGCGCCCTCCCACAGGACCTCGGCGCCCTGGCGGAGGAGCCGGTTCACCACGCGCGTGATCGTGCGCTCGTGGCCGGGGATGACCCGGGCCGAGAGGATGACGAGATCGCCCTCCATCACCTGGAGGTGCTTGTGCTCGGCCGCCGCCATGAGCGCGAGCGCCGAGTGCGGCTCGCCCTGGCTCCCGGTGGAGATGATCACCTGCCGGTAGGGCGGGAGCGCCGACAGCTCGTCGAGCGGGACGAGCGTGCCCTCGGGCACGCGGAGGTAGCCGAGCTCCGCGGCCAGGCGGACGTTCGTCTCCATGCTGCGCCCCAGCAACGCGACCTTGCGTCCGAACGTCTCGGCAAGGTCCAGGATCTGCTGGATCCGGTGGACGTGCGAGGCGAACGTCGCCACGATCACCCGGCCGGCGGCGCGCCGGAACCGGTCGGCGAGCGCGCGGCCGACCTCGTGCTCGGAGGGCGTCGTGCCCGGACGGTCGACGTTCGTGGAGTCGGCCATCAGGCAGAGGACGCCGCGCTCCCCGAGCTCGGCGAGGCGGTGGTAGTCGGCGCGCTCCCCGTCGATCGGGTGCGGGTCGAACTTGAAATCACCGGTGTGGACCAGGGTGCCGACCGGCGTCTCGATCCCGTAGCCGAGCCCGTCGGCCACCGAGTGCGTCACCCGGATCGGCTCCACCCGGAAGCCGCCCACGTCGAACGCGCGCCGGGGCTCGACCGGCACGAGCCGGGCGCGGTCCAGGAGGCCATGCTCCCGGAGGCGCTCCCCGGCCAGGGCGAGAGCCATGCGCGGCCCGTAGACCGGCACGTCGAGCTCGCGCAGGAGGTACGGGAGCGCCCCGATGTGGTCCTCGTGGGCGTGCGTGAGGATCACCCCCCGCACTTGCTCGCGCCGCGTGAGCAGGGGCGAGAAGTCGGGGATCACGTAGTCCACGCCGGGCATCTCGTCGTCGGGGAACATGAGACCGCAGTCGACGGCCAGGAGGTCCTCGCCGGACTCGAGCACCATCATGTTGAGGCCGATCTCGCCGAGGCCGCCGAGCGGGAGGATGCGAACCGAAGGCTCGATCGCAGGGTCGCCCGGAGCCCCGGTCGCAATGCGGGCCGGGACGACGCGGTCGGTCATACCTGGCGGTAGCCTATCACGCGGCCGCGAAGGCACCCAAAAAGCGCGGGCGCGCCGGCGGGCCGGCCAGGGCTGGCGGGCCGACTCAGCCGGGCGGGGCCCGGTGTAGCGCGTCGGCCAGGCGCGCGAACTCCTCGAGCGACAGGGTCTCGGCCCGCCGCCCCCCGTCGATCCCCGCGTCCGCCAGGACCGCGGCCAGCCGGGCCGCGCCGCCGAGGCCTCCGCCCCGGAGGGCGTTCGCGAGGGTCTTCCGGCGCTGGCCGAAGGCAGCCCGCACCGCGCGGGTGAAGCCGGGCTCGTCGGCCGCCGCAACCCGGGGCACAGATCGAAAGCCGGCGGTCACGACCGCGGACTCGACCGCCGGCGGCGGTCGGAACGCCGCGGGGGGCACGACCAGCAGCGGGGACACGTCGGCCCAGCGCTGCCAGAAGACGGAGAGCGCGCCGTACTCGCGGCCGCCGGGCGCCGCCGCCAGGCGCTCCGCGACCTCGCGCTGGAGCATCAGGACGGCACGGTCGAGCGTCGCGTGCGCGTCGAGGAGCCGCTCGAGAATGGCCTTCGACGCGCTGTACGGGAGATTGCCCACGACGAGCACGCGGCCGGCCGGATCGGGCCGGAGGGCGCGGAGCTCTTGGTACGAAAAGCTGCGCGCGTCCGCGAGCCGGATCTCGACGTCCCGGGCGTCGGGCCAGTGCCGCGCGGCCGCGGCGAGCCGCGCGTGGAGCGTCGGATCGATCTCGAGGGCGACGAGCCGCCCGGCCCGTGCCGCGAGGGTGCGGGTCAGCGCGCCGTCACCGGCACCGATCTCGCACACGACGTCGCCCGCGGTGGCGCCGACCGCCTCCACGATCCGGGCCGCCACCCCGGGGTCGGCCAGGAAGTGCTGGCCGAGCGCGCGACGGTGGCGGCTGGTGGGGCGGGGCACGGGCCCGCGGCGCGCACCCGCGCCGGGCGTCACGACGTCGGCCCCGCGGTGGCCCGCCGGGCCCGGTGCTCGGCCAGAAGCGCCGCGTGGACCGCGCGAACCTGGCCCGCGGTCTCGTCCGGGGTGCCGGAGTTGTCCACGACGTAGTGCGCGTACCGCACCTTGTCGGCGAGCGGCATCTGGCTCGCCACGCGGCGCTCGGCCTCGGCGCGCTCGAAGCCGTCCCGGCTCATGAGCCGCTCGACCTGGATCTCGCGCTCCGCGTACACGACGACGACACGATCGACGTGCGTCGCCGCGCCGACCTCGACGAGGAGCGGGATGTCGAGCACGACCAGGCCGTCGAATCCCTCGGCGGCCCACGCATCGAGGGTCGCCTGCCGCCGGGTCGTGATCGCCGGATGGGTGATCGCCTCGAGGGTCTTCCGCTGGGCCGGATCGGCGAAGACGAGAGCGCCGAGGCGCTTCCGGTCGAGCTGGCCGTCGGGCCCGAGGATCTCGGGGCCGAACGCCTCGACGATCGCCCGCCACGCGGGCTCGCCGGGCGCGACGACCTCGCGCGCCAGCACATCGGCGTCCACGAGGCGGCATCCCAGCGCCACGAGCTGCCGGCTCACCGAGGACTTGCCGGACGCGATGCCGCCGGTGAGGCCGACGAGGAAGAAGGGGCGCGTCGCCACGGACCCGGCCATCTCCGCCCGCGCGCGATCAGTCCGGCAGGCGGAACTCGCCGCGCGCCACCGTCACCGCCGAGCCGCCGACCTCCACCGTCTCGATCCGCTCGGCGGTGCCGTCGACCCGGGCAAAGAGCAGGCTCGGCCGGTGGATCTCGGCACCCTGGCGGATCTCGATCTCCTCCCCGAAGGCGATGCGCCCGTGGCGCGCCAGGTGGCAGGCGAGCGGCCCGGCGGCGGATCCGGTGGCGGGGTCCTCGAGCACGCCGGCGCCCGGCGCGAAGGCGCGCGTCTTCCAGCGGCGCCCCGCGCCCGCGAAGCAGTTGGTGGTTCCCCGCGGCAGGAGGCGCGCGAGCGCCGTGAAGTCCGGTCGCAGGGCCGCCACCTCGGCCTCGCTGTCGAGCGCGACGTAGACGTGGCGCGGGCCGTTGTCGTAGAGCTCGACGGGCA
>CAYXBJ010000192.1:0-17213 GCA_964463175.1 uncultured bacterium | reverse complement strand
GTGAAATGATGAACCTGGCCGACGAACGAGCGCGCATGGTTCGTGCCCACATCGCCGCTCGAGGCGTCCGTGACCCGGCCGTGCTCGAGGCGATGCGGAATGTCCCGCGTGAGGCGTTCCTACCGCCGGAGCTCGAGGAGTTCGCGTATGCGGATGCGCCCCTGCCGATCGAGCGCGGGCAAACGATCTCGCAACCCTACATCGTCGCGCTCATGACCGCGGCGGCGGCCCTTCGCCCCGGTGATCGCGTGCTGGAGGTGGGGACGGGCTCTGGTTACGCGGCGGCGATTCTCGGCCGGATCGCTCATGAGGTCTACACCGTCGAGCGGCACGAAGAGCTGGCTCGCGTTGCGGCGGAGCGGCTTGCCCGTCTCGGATTCTCGAACGTCTCGGTGTTCCATGGCGACGGCACGCTCGGCTGGCCTGAGCACGCTCCGTACGACGCGATCGTCGTCGCGGCGGGGGGCCCGAAGGTGCCCGAGGCGCTCCTGGACCAGCTGGCGCCTGGCGGTCGCCTCGTCATCCCGGTGGGGGAAGGCCGCAACGTCCAGCGCCTGCTCCGGGTGACTCGGGGAGCGGATGGCCGACTTCGCCAAGAAGAGCTCGGCGACGTGCGCTTCGTGCCGCTGATCGGGATCCAGGGCTGGATGGCGGAGCCAACCGAGTGGAACGGGCGTCCCGCGCAGATCCCGAGCCGCCCGGGAACGCTGGTTCACCTCCTGCGTGAAGTCGCCGAGCCGATCGAATCGATCGAGAGTCAGGATCTCGGGGCGCTGCTCGAGCGCCTCGGGCGAGCGCGGCTGGTGCTGATCGGTGAAGCGTCGCACGGCACGTCAGAGTTCTATCGGATGCGTGCCCGCATCACGCAGGAGCTCATTCGTACGCGCGGATTCGGAATCGTGGCGGTCGAGGCCGACTGGCCCGACGCGCGCCGCGTCGGACGCTACGTTCAGACCCTCCCGAACGGCCACCGTCCCGAGGAAGCGGCCTTCACGCGGTTCCCCACGTGGATGTGGCGGAATCATGAGACCTGGGGGTTCGTCGAGTGGCTCCGGGTCTTCAACGCCGAGGCCCGCGATCCCGCGCGGCACGCGGGCTTCTACGGCCTCGACCTCTACAGTCTCTTCGCCTCGATTCGCTCGGTCCTCGAGTACCTGGAGCGGGTGGACCCACCGGCGGCGCGTCTCGCGCGCGAGCGATACTCCTGCTTGACCCCCTGGCAGGCCGACCCGCAGGCCTATGCGCGCGCCGCCCTCAGCGGACGCTACCGCGTCTGCGAGCAGGAGGCGGTGGCGATGTTGCGTGACATGCTCAATCGAGAGCTCGACTATGCGCAACGTGATGGCGAGCGGTTTCTCGACGCCGTGCAGAACGCCCGCCTCGTCGCCGATGCGGAGCGCTATTACCGGGCGATGTACTACGGGGCGAGCGAGTCCTGGAACCAGCGCGACCGGCACATGTTCGACACGCTGGAGCGTCTGCTCGCGTTCCACGGGCCGTCGTCGAAAGCCGTCGTCTGGGCACACAATTCACACCTCGGCGACGCGCGGGCAACGGAGATGAGCGCGCGCGGCGAGTTGAACCTCGGCCAGCTGTGTCGGCAACGATATGGCGAGGGGGCGTTCCTGGTCGGCTTCGGCACCGACCACGGGACGGTTGCGGCCGCCCACGAGTGGGACGGGCCAATGCGGATCATGAACCTGCGCCCGGCCCATCCCGAGAGCTACGAGCGCCTGTGTCACGACTCGGGCGTCAAGGCCTTCCTGCTGCATCTCCGCGAGCCGTCGCGCGAGGAGGTCCGCACCGAGCTGGCGCCTTCGCGGCTCGAGCGCGCCGTTGGCGTGATCTACCGGCCGGACACCGAGCTCCAGAGCCACTACTTCCACGCCTCGCTGCCGCACCAGTTCGACGAGTACATCTGGCTCGATGAGACGCAGGCAGTGCGGCCCATCACGGCAGCCGAGGCGAGCACGCTCGCGGCGCTCCACCCGTTCAGCACCGGAGCAGCCTGAGGCCGCTCCCCGAGGCTCTCGAATGCCGCGGTGGTCGAGTGGCAGGGCTAGCGAGACCGTGTCACCACGGCGACGGTCCGGAAGTGGTTCGATCTGATGCGGCCGGAGGTCGGGGAGGCACTGCGCAAGCTCGAGTGGATGCGCCGGGAGCGCATCTGGCCGGACGGGCCCCGTTACCTGTGGACCGATGCGTTCGGCGTCGTGTTGCTCGTGTCGCTCGCCTCGGAAGTGCTGGACGATCGGTACCTGGATACGGCGGAAGGAGTGGTGGCGGAAGTGGGCCGGGTGCTCGGACGGTCGCGCGGCATCCGGATCGGCGAGGCGCCCGACCGCGATGGGCAATACTTTCACTATCTCGCCATGTGGCTGTTCGCGCTTCACGTGCTCGCCGAGAAGCGGCCCGGCTATCGCCAGCAGGCCATCGCGCTGGTGCGCCAGATCCATCCTTCATTCGTTCGGCCCGGGGTCGGCGTGATCTGGAAGATGCGCGAGGATCTCAGCGCTCCCTATCCGGGCTTCGGTTATGGAGCACTGGACCCGTTCCACGGCTACGTGGTCTACCGGCTACTGGATGAAGCGGAGCTCGCCGGGGAGATCCGAGACATGCAGGGACTGGTCCAGCGGCAGTATGGGGATCTGGACGTCACCCAGGACCTCGGCCTGGGCATGATCCTGTGGATGTCGCACTTCTTTCCCGGCGCGACTTGGGCGCGGGTGCTGCGCGAGCGGTCGCTCGCGACCCTCGACCGGATGTGGGTGGATCCGCCCGGGTACTTCTGCCGCGAGCCCGGCCTGCGCGACGTGCGGTTCGCGTTCACGAACCATGGAGTGTCGGTCGGATTGCAGGCGGTGGGGGCCCACCCCGAACGGGTTCGTGCGCTGCAGCGCTACTTCGTCACCTACCGCTCGAACGACGAGTACGATCGTGACGCGATCACGCATGTGATGGCATGCTCGTCTCTGTTTCCGGGGAAGCTGATCCAGGGGGGCAGCCAGTCACGGTGACACACGGATGGGCTGGAGCCAGGGTTCGGCCAAGCGCACCGGTCGGCACCGCGGTTGCGCGGCTGGAGACAAGACCCATGAGAGTGGAGGGTACCCATGCAATTCTTCGCGGTCGAGGAAGAAGTCCTTCACCACGTCGGAGATGCGCAATGCCCGGAGTGTCTCGAGGAATATCCCGAAACCTGCCCGTGCGGCGGCTTGATCCATGCGGAGAGCGGCGGCCCTGACCAGGGGGACGGGAGCATGTGGCTCCGAACGCGGTGTGACCTGTGTCGACGTTCGCAGGAGGATGTCGAGGAGGATTTGGGGCGGGAGCCTGCCTAAGGAAGCGACCAACGACACCGACCTCGTCGACCACGACCGTCTCGACGTCTTCGAATAGTGGCCAGAAGACCTAGCGCGGGCGTTCTGGTCTACCGGCGTCGACCCGCCGCTTGGGAGGTGTTCCTGGTGCACCCGGGAGGACCCTTCTGGCAGTCGAGGGACCTGGGGGCCTGGTCCATTCCCAAGGGCGAGGCCCGGCCCGACGAGGAGCCTCTCGGCGCAGCGCGGCGGGAGCTTCTCGAAGAGACCGGTGCCGAGATATCGGGGGCCTTCCTATCCCTGACGCCGATCAGGCAACCCGGCGGCAAGATCATCCATGCCTGGGCGGTCGAGGGGGACTGTGATCCTGCGGCGATCAAGAGCAACACCTTCACGACCGAGTGGCCACCGCACTCGGGTCACGTCCAGGAATTCCCCGAGGTTGACCGCGCCGCTTGGTTCCTGATTGACGAGGCTCGGGAACGGATCATTCCGGGACAGCGCGGCTTCCTGGATCAACTCCTCCAGCGTCTTGGCGGAGATCCAGGCCAGCGGCCAGCCGACTAGACTCGGTCGTGTGCGATGGCGGTACCCTTGCCCCACGTCGCGTCGCGGGCAGGTCAGAGAGGCATCGACGCCCTCCAGCGCCCCGGCTGCCACCGGTTCGGTTCTAGACCCCCGGTGAGGCGCTCCGGCCTAGGTTGGGGCAATCGCGCCTCGGGCGGGTAGCCCGGTACCTCGGCTCACATGACGACTGGGGGTACCCCGCAGTGGAAACGCCGGGTTACCCACCTGGCAGAGCCATTGCACCCTGAGCGTGCTAGTGGAGAGGACTGTGCCCAACCTCAGGCGCTCCAGGATCATGTTCCTGATCCTGCTGGGAGTTCTGGCGGTCGGAGTCGGCATCTGGTGGTGGCAACGGGCCAAGGATGTCTCCGTCGTTCGGCCAGTGCTCACCAGCATCATCGAATCGATCGCCAGCAGCGGACGGGTCCGCGGGGTCACCGAGACGCTTGCGGGGGCTCAGGCGGCCGGAGTCGTGGAGCGGCTCTACGTCCAGGAGGGTGATCGGGTCTCGGCGGGTCAGAGGCTGGCGATCATCAAGAGCGACGTCGCCGAGGCCCGGGTCGCGCAGGCGGAGGCGGCCCTGACGACCGCTCAGGCCACGCTCGTTCAGGTGGCGCGCGGCGCGTTGCCGTCCGAGCTCGAGGCTGCGACGGCGCAGGTCGCGCAGGCCCGCGCCCAGCTCGCTCAGCAGCGGTCCTCGCTGGCCCAGGCCGAACAGACCGTCGTTCAGGCGGAGGCTCAGCTGGCTCAGCATCAGGCTGAGCAGGAGCTGGCTACCCGCCAGCTGGAGCGGGCCGAGCGGCTGCTCGAGCGCGGGCTCATTGCTCGGGCCGAGTACGACGAAACCCAGACCCGGTCCCGCGTGGTCGAGCAGCAGGTCGCTGCCCAGCGACAGGCGGTTGCGGTTGCCGAGACGGTCGTGCGCGCTTTCCGCGGAGGAGTGGCCGCCGCCGAGGCCAACGTCGGAGTCCAGGAGGCACGCCTGCGGACGCTGGAGGTCGGCGCTCGACCGGAGGACGTTGCGATCGCCCGGGAGCGCGTACGGGAATCCGAGCGAGCCCTGGCTGTGGCACGTCGCCTGGCGCAGGAGGCTGTCGTGATCGCGCCCTTCGGCGGGGTGGTGACTGCGATCAACGCCGAGGTGGGCCAGACGGTCGGAGTCCAGGGCGTCCTGCAGTTGGTCAGCAACGAGCTGGAGATCCACGTGGACGTCGACGAGACCAACCTCGCTGATCTTGCGGTCGGCCAGTCCGCGGTCATTTCCTCCGGCACGTTCCTCGGCTCCACGTTCGCGGGATCGGTTTCCGAGATCGCGGCCGCGGTCGATCAGACGCGCGGAACGATCATGGTGACCGTCGTGCCGAACAAGCCACCGGATTGGCTGCGTCCGGGGCAAACAGTCAACGTCAACATCGTGACCAACGCGGCCGCGCAGCGAATTCTGGTGCCAGCGGTGGCGCTACGTCGGGTCGGGGACCGGACCGTCGTGCTGGTGGTGCAGGACTCTCGCGCAGTCGAGAAGGTCGTCCAGACGCGGCCGCCAACGAAGGACGGCGTTCCCGTAGTGGGCGGCCTCGGCGTCGACGACCGCGTGATTACGAACCCCGTGGCGATTCACCCAGGGGACCGCGTCCGAATCCGTTCCTCGAGCGGTCGAGCGTAGCCGTGAGCGGGGAGCGGTCCGCGGCGCACCGGTCGGGGCTCCACTTCGAGATCCTGGTGGCCGTGCGTCACCTCCGGTCAGGCGGCGGTCAGACGTGGCTGACGATCAGCGCGGTCGCGGCCGCAGTAATCATCGTGATCTTCGTCACGGCGCTGATCTTCGGCCTCCACCGGAAGCTGACCGATCTCCTGACCGAGGCCATTCCGCACGTGACCATCCGCGTCGAAGATCCGACGCCGACCCCGCTGGCCGAGGTGCCCGGTGCCCCGCAGGGGCCGAGTTCGAGCCGCCTCGACCAGCTAGGGCCTCAGCAGAAGGACATCGACGACTGGCCGCGCGTGACCGAGACGATTCGAGCCCTGCCCGGTGTGGTCCTCGTGAATCCCGTCGTCCGGCAGCAGGGATTTGCGTCCAAGGGCAGTCACGCCGTCGGGGTCGGTGTTGTCGGGGCGGACCCCGGGCTTCAGGACGAGGTCACTCCGATCACGAAATACATGGTGATGGGCCGATATCGGGATCTAGCAAGCGACGAGATCGTCGTGGACACGGAACTCGCGAAGGACTTGAACCTGGTGATCGGCGAGCGCATTCGGCTGTTGTCGAACACGGGTGCGTCCGATGCATTCACCATAGTCGGCATCTACAGTCGCGGACAGGGTCGCGGGGATGCCTATATCACCCTGCGCACGGCCCAGAGCCTCTTCGGGCTGGGGACCGCCGTGAACATCGTGTACGTGAAGCTGCGAGACATCTATAGCGCAGATGAGATCGCGGACCAGATCATGGGCCTCGTGCCGTACGAGGCAAAGTCCTGGTCGCGCGAGTTTCCGGTCTTCCTGGACCGGCTCCGGATGCAGAGCGCGACCGCGTATCTCATCTCGATCTTCAGCCTGGTCGCCTCGTCGTTTGCCATCGCGTCCGTGCTCATCGTCTCGGTGCTGCAGAAGTCCAAGCAGATCGGCATCCTCAAGGCGATCGGCGCGCGGCGTCGCCAGATCCTGCGCATCTTCGTCCTCGAGGGCCTGGGGATCGCCTTCGCGGGGAGTGCGATCGGGGCGATCGTCGGCACGCTGATCGTCTTCCTCCTCGGGCGGATCAAACAGCCCCCGTACCGGCCGGGACAGCTGCCCGAACAGTTGTTTCCGGTGGCGATCCTGCCCGTCTACATCGGCCTGGCCGTGGGCGCGGCGACCGTCGCGACGGTGCTGGCAGCCTACCTGCCCTCCCGCCGCGCCGCGCGGCTCAACCCGGTGGACGTGATGCGATGAAGCCATCGGATCAAGGGGGTCCGCTCGGTCCCGGCGTGGAGCCCCCGGGGCGCCGACCCCCCGATGCCGACAACTCGGCGCGCCCGGAGGCCGGTCGAACCGGCTCTGCTGGCCCCGGTGATCGCGAGTCGCGGGTTGCCGGGCCGGTCGTCGTGAAGACGCGAAATCTTCGGAAGACCTACGGTGGCAAGGTCCCGGTGCCGGTTCTGCACGGCGTCGATCTCGAGATCCGATCCGGCGAATTCGTGGCGATCGTCGGACAGTCGGGCAGCGGGAAGACGACGCTTCTCAACCTCCTCGGAGCTCTCGACACGCCGACGGGGGGTTCAGTCGTGATCAACGGCGTGGACATCGGCGCGCTCGACGACGACGGGCTGGCCGACTTCCGGAGCGACCAGATCGGCTTCGTGTTTCAGTTCCATTACCTGCTCGACGAGTTCAGTTGCTTGGAGAACGTTCTGATGCCCATCGTCATCCGATCCGGAGGCGTCACTGACGCCCAGCGGGACCGGGTGGTGGGCCTCCTGCGTCGGGTCGGGCTCGATGGAGAGCTGCAGAAGCGACCCGGCGAGATGAGCGGTGGTCAGAATCAGCGCTGTGCCATCGTACGGGCGCTGGCAAACGAGCCGAGGATCATCTTGGCCGACGAGCCGACCGGGAACCTGGACAGCCGAGCGGGTGAAGAGGTCTTCGCCCTGATGCGGGAGATGAGCCGCGAGCACGGAGTCGCGTTCGTCATGATCACCCATGACGACCGTCTCGCTCAGGAGGCCGACCGCATCCTGCTGATCGAGGACGGCCGTGTCCGGGAGCTAGCCAAGCCGCAGCATCGAGCCCGGACGGCGGGCAGGCTCCTTGGACTGGCACCCGACCCGGCGAAGGAGACGGAGTCTGGCACGCAGGGCGAGCCAGTGCAGCCGAGTCGGGCCGGACGACGGGGCGGCTGAGATGCGGTCGAGAACCTCAGGGGCGTGGCTGCCCGAGCAGGGACGGGACCAGCACCTCCACCGAGAGCTCGGCTAGCTCTTAGCAGCCGGTGACGAGCACGGAGCAGTCGGCACGCTTTCCCCGACGCGCACAGTGAAACGGGGCGTCTTTGCGGGGCTGTTGCACAGCGGCATTCGATGACCAGCACCCTCTTGGTGTGACGGGGCTTCTGGCGGTCTTGGAGTGTCGCGGAGGGGCGACGCCGACCCGGGAACGCTGATCCGGGCTAGGCGAGCTCGGCCTCGAGCCGGACCGGCGTCATGAGCGAGGCCGAGACGAGACACGCCTGCCCGGCCTTTTCCATGGCGCGCCGTGCCCGGTCCGGATCCGTGCCGGCCGCGAGCCTGAGACGCGGCCGTAGAAGGATGTCCGTGAAGCGCGTCACGCCGTCCGTGCGGTCGACGGTCCCTTCGGCGGTCACCTCACAAGTCTCGAACTCGACTCGCGAGGCTCGCGCGACGGCGCGCAGGGTGAAGAGGAAGCAGCTCTCCACGGCAGCCAGCAGGAGGTGCTCCGGGCTCCACGCGTCGCCGGGACCGTCGAACTCCGGGGGCGGTGCGCTTCTGAGGTCAGGCACACCGTCAGCCATGGCCCGCGCGGGACCGCTCGGACTCCCGGTGATCCGGACCGCGTAGTGGTGGGGCATCGGCTTCATCGCGGGACCCCCTCCCTGGCTGTGCCTGGATGCGACTCCCCCGGGACTCCGGCCGGCGCGATCGTGAGCACCGGGCATGGAGCCATCTGGATCACGGAGCGGGCGACCGAACCGAGCATCCAGCGGAGCACACCCGACCATCCGTGGGTGCCCATGACGATGAGATCCGCGGCGCGTTCCTGGGCTCGATGGACGATCTGCTCCTCCGGTGCCCCCGGGGAGAGATGCACATGGATGCGCTCACGCGGCAGTGTGGATCGCTCGAGGAATCGCTCGACTTCGATCCGGCCCTGTTCCTGTAGGAGCTGGGCCATGCGACCGATCGCCTCCGTGGGCATGTGATGATCGACGACCGGCTCGAACGTCACGTGAACCAGGTCGACCTCGGCGCTCGCAGCACGGGCGATGGCGACCACCCACGGCCATGCGGCTCGGGCGGTGGGTGAGAAGTCGGTGGCATAGCAGATCCGGCGGATCTCGCGGCGAGGTGCACTCTCCGACCGAGGCCGCACCGTCAAGACGGGGCACGTCGCTTGGCGGACCATTCGGTCGGCAATGCTCCCGAGCGTGGCCCGTTTGAGCCCCGTGCGGCCGTGGGTCCCCACGACGAGCAGATTGGCAGCCTCCTGCGTCGCGACCTCGAGGATCCGCGAGGCTGCCGGTCCCTCTTCGAGGCGGAGTCGAACATTTAGGCCCGAGCCCGCTATGCTGCCCAGCAAGCGATCGAGCGCCTTCTCCGCGTTGCGACGAGCATCTCGAAGGATCTCCGCGTAAATGTCGGCTGGGAAGTAGCCCTCGACCGGGAAGACGGGGAGCGGCGGCGCGACCACGTGCAGGATCAGAATCTCCGCACCGAACAACCGCCCGAGCCGTCGCGCCTCGTCCCAAGCCGCCTCCGAGGCGGAGGACAGGTCCGTCGCGTACAGGATTCGATCGATCATCGTCATGGATCCCTCGTGACTACGGCCTCGGCGCTGCCTTGGCCGGTCTCCGGATACCGTCTGGACGTCCCGCCTGGTGGTCTCCGGTGCAACGGGGATGCCGGCCTCGCCGACACGTCATGAACGGCCGCCTATGCGTGTTGCGTGGCCGGATGACGACGTCTCGCTCCGGCCCTTGTCCCACCGCCGCGACACCTGGGGACCGACTGCCCCACCGCGCTGCCCGATGCAGGCGGTGGGCGCCGCGAAGGTCATCGTCACCCAGGCGGCCTGTCCGCGCGCCACACCCTGGTCCCGGCGTGCTCCAGGCAGCCTGTATTCGAGTGAGTGCCCGGGGACTTGCGCCCGTACCTGGTGGCGGGTGTTCGGCCTTACCCGGACCCGCGGAGCTCTCGTGCGTGGTAGAGGGGGGTCGGAGATGGCTTGGCAGTTGCTACCACCACCGACCGGACGAGATGCATGGCGCACAACGCGACGTGACCCTGACGCGAGCGAGGTGATCAATGAAAGCGCTCTTCGTACTCCTCTTGATTGTGGCCGTCGGAGCTTTCGCCATCGCGCATGCCCAGCCGGCGCCATCGCCTGGCTCCACGGGGCCGGGCATGATGCCGGGCATGATGCCGGGCATGCATCAGCAGATGATGGGTCTCATGCAGCAGATGGGCGGGATGATGCAGCAGATGGGCGAGATGATGGGCGAGGGTCAGACGTCCCCCGATCGGGCGCGGCAGATGGGGGAGATGATGAAGCAGATGGGTCGCATGATGGGGAGTATGGGTCAGGGGGGAGGCGGCTCGATGGGTCCCATGCCCATGTCGGACATGGCGCGGATGATGGAGCACATGGCCGAGATGCAGAAGCGTATGTCCGAGATGATGGGGACCGCCCCTCAGACCAAGTAACGCTGGGCGCGAGCAGGATGCGTTCGGGCAGGCTCTGACGGGCTTCCGACGATTGGAGGGCTGATCGAGATCCGCGCGCGCAAGACCGGAGGATTGATGGCTACTCCTGTGTTGTCCCGCGAAGAGTTGACTCTCATCGATGGATACTGGCGGGCGGCGAACTACCTGTCTGTCGGCCAGATCTATCTGCTCGACAACCCGCTGCTCCGGAAACCGCTCGAGCTCGCCCACGTCAAGCCGCGACTTCTGGGACACTGGGGGACCACTCCGGGCCTGAACTTCATCTACGCACACCTCAATCGACTGATCCGGACGCGCGACCTCGACGTCATCTACGTCTGCGGGCCGGGCCACGGCGGCCCGGGCATGGTGGCGAACACGTATCTGGAAGGCACGTACAGCGAGCGGTATCCGCACGTCTCCCAGGACGAGGCTGGCATGCGGCACCTGTTCCGGCAATTCTCGTTTCCGGGCGGGATCCCCAGTCACGTGGCTCCTGAGACGCCGGGCTCGATCCACGAGGGCGGGGAGCTCGGTTACTCCCTCGCCCATGCCTACGGCGCCGCGTTTGACAACCCCAAGCTTCTGGTCGCGTGCGTGATTGGCGACGGGGAGGCGGAGACCGGCCCGCTCGCCACGGCATGGCATTCGAACAAGTTCCTCAACCCGGTGACGGACGGTGCCGTCCTGCCCATCCTCCACCTGAACGGATACAAGATCGCGAACCCAACCGTGCTGGCCCGGATCGAGAGGCCCGAGCTGGAGAGCCTCCTCACCGGTTACGGATACCGTCCCTATGTGGTGGAGGGGGACGAGCCGGCGTCGATGCACGAGACCATGGCGGCGACCCTCGACGCCATCGTCGAGGAGATCCAGTCGATCCAGCGGCGCGCGCGCGCTGGCGGGCCGGCAACCCGGCCTCGCTGGCCGGCGCTCGTCCTCGTGACTCCCAAGGGCTGGACCGGCCCGAAGGAAGTGGACGGCAAGAAGACGGAAGGGTCCTGGCGCTCCCATCAGGTGCCACTCGCCGGTCTGGCCGACAACCCCGATCACCTGCGTCAGCTCGAGACGTGGATGCGGAGCTATCGGCCGGGAGAGCTGTTCGACGAGTCGGGCCGCCTTCGCCGCGAGCTCGCCCAGCTGGCCCCGACGGGGGTCCGGCGCATGGGCGCGAACCCGCACGCCAACGGGGGACTCCTGCTCGAGGACCTCCGCCTACCGGACTTCCGTCGATACGCGGTGGAGGTGCCCCGGCCTGGGGTCGTGGTCGCGGAGGCCACCCGGCCTCTCGGCCGATTTCTGCGCGACGTGATGACGCTCAACCGCGACCAGCGCAACTTCCGGGTGTTCGGCCCCGATGAGACCGCGTCGAATCGTCTCGATGCGCTGTTCGAAGCGACCGACCGCGCGTGGATGGCCGAGCGGCGACCGGATGACGAGCACCTCGGGCCCGAGGGGCGGGTGATGGAGATCCTGAGCGAGCACACCTGCCAGGGATGGCTCGAGGGCTATCTGCTCACCGGACGCCATGGGCTGTTCTCGAGCTACGAGGCGTTCATCCACATCGTGGATTCGATGTTCAACCAGCACGCCAAGTGGCTGAAGGTGACACGCCACATTCCGTGGCGAGCTCCCATCGCGTCTTTGAACTATCTGCTGACGTCACACGTCTGGCGCCAGGACCACAACGGCTTCTCGCATCAGGACCCCGGGTTCATCGACCATGTGGTCAACAAGAAGGCCGAGGTGATTCGCGTCTATCTGCCGCCGGACGCCAACACGCTCCTGTCGGTCGCGGACCACTGCTTGCGGAGCCGGTGCTACGTCAACGTGATCGTCGCCGGCAAGCAGCCCGCGCTCCAGTACCTCGACATGGAGGCCGCGATGGCCCACTGCGCCGCCGGCATCGGGATCTGGGAATGGGCGAGCACCGATGGCGGCGCGGAGCCCCATGTGGTCCTCGCGTGCGCCGGCGACGTGCCGACGCTCGAAATCCTCGCGGCGGCGGCGCTGCTTCGCGAGCATCTGCCCGAGGTGCGTGTGCGAGTCGTCAACGTCGTGGATCTCATGCGGCTCCAGCCTCGCGAGGAGCATCCGCACGGCCTCTCGACCACTGAGTTCGACGCGCTGTTCACCACGAATCGGCCGATCATCTTCGCCTACCACGGCTATCCGTGGCTCATCCACCGACTGACCTATCGGCGGACCAATCACGAGAACCTCCACGTGCGCGGGTACAAGGAAGAAGGCACGACCACCACCCCATTCGACATGGCCGTCCTGAACGATCTGGACCGCTACCACCTCGTGATGGACGTGATCGATCGAGTGCCGGGGCTGCGGTCGCGCGCCTCGCACATCAGAGAGGCGATGCGGGACCGCCGCATCGAGCACAAGGCGTACATCGCCGAGCACGGGGAGGACCGGCCGGAGGTGCGGAACTGGACATGGCCATACGCCTCGGGAGGGTCAGTTTAGGGGCGGACTAGTTGGCGGACGCGTCCGTCTCACTGCCGCAAGGGAGTTCGGGCGCGTTCGGCGCCCGGAGCCTGCCAACCGCAGGTGGTGACCCTCCGGTACCCCAGTGGGGCGCGGTTGGGTCAGCGCCCTTGAGCCCGAGCGCGGGATCCCCGCGAACGTCATCGACTGCAAGACGTTCCACGATTGGCACACCGGCTGCACCTCCGCTCCGGACCGACCGACCGGGCCGCAGCCCCGGCCCCAGGAGGACAGCGCCATGATCCGGTTCTTCGCGTCGCTCACCTTGGTTGTCGCTCTAGTAGCCCCCGGCCTCGTGTCGATGGTCGGAGCCCAGTCAGCGCCTGCCGGAGGCGGGCACTCCCACTCGATGCCGGGCCAGCCGATGGCCCAGACGCGGCCTCCGGCGCCGGCGCGGCCAGCCCCGGCTGCAGCTCCGACGGTCTCGAAGCAGAGCCCGGCCGCGGACTACACGCCCACGGTGCGATTCCGTCTGCGCACCGAGCTGGCGGAGGGCAAGATGGCCTTCGTCGGCGTCGGCGGTGACATCGAGGGCGTGGTCAATCCGACGCTCCGCGTGGCCGAGGGCGACGTGGTCCAGATCGGTATCATCAACGGCGATGGGGTGGAGCACGATCTCGTGTTCCCGGAGTTCAAGGCGGCGACCGACCGCGTCAACCGCAAGGGCGCCAGCAGCGTGACCGTCTTCCGCGCGGACAAGTCCGGTGAGTTCGCGTACTTCTGCTCGATGCCCGGGCATCGCCAGGCAGGTATGGAAGGCAAGTTCGTCGTGGGCGCCGGCAAGCCGCCTGCCGTGGCGGCGGCGTCCTTGGTCAGCATCGCGCGCGACCCCGCCGATCTACCCGGTCCGCTCCCGGACGGCATGCCGCGGACCGTGGCCGTCGAGCTCGAGGCCGTGGAGCTGCTCGGGAGGCTGGCGAACGAGACCACGTACAACTACTGGACCTTCAACGGCAAGGTCCCGGGCCCCTTCCTCCGCGTTCGCGTCGGCGACACGGTGGAGCTCACGCTCAAGAACCACGAGACGAGCCGGATGATTCATTCGATCGACCTCCACGCCGTGACCGGGCCCGGGGGCGGGGCCGTCATGACCCAGACCCCACCGGGGGAGACGAAGTCGTTCCGCTTCAAGGCGCTCAACCCGGGGCTCTACGTCTACCATTGCGCGACGCCGATGGTGGCGAACCACATCACGAGTGGCATGTACGGGCTGATCCTCGTCGAGCCGCCGGGCGGCCTCCCGAAGGTGGACCGCGAGTTCTATGTCATGCAGGGGGAGCTGTATACCGACCGGCCATTCGGGCAGCCCGGACACGACGAGTTCAGCGTCGAGAAGCTTCTCGCCGAGCGGGCGGAGTACTTCGTGTTCAACGGCGCGGTGGGCGCCCTCACTGCCGAGCACCCGATGAGGGCCAAGGTCGGCGAGACCGTACGCATCTTCTTCGGGGTGGGGGGGCCGAACGCGACCTCATCCTTCCACGTCATCGGCGAGATCTTCGATCACGTCTACAACCAGGGCGCGATGGGCTCGCCCGGAGCGACCAATGTGCAGACGACGACCGTGCCAGCCGGCGGGGCCACGATTGTCGAGTTCAAGCTGGAGGTCCCGGGCCGCTACATCCTCGTGGACCATGCCTTGTCACGGCTGGAGCGCGGTCTCGCCGGCTTCCTCGTGGCCGAGGGAGCGGACAACCCGGAGGTCTTTCACGGCGAGGGCGCTCCCAGCATGACTGGCCACTGACGCCTTCGCGACGCGCGGCGATCAAGGAAGAGATGCGCGACTCGACGTGACGGGGATGGCGATGCCGGAGCGCCGTTCCGCCGTGCCGGCGCTCCACGCTCCCGTCGACGAGCTCTTCGCGGCGCTCCATGCCTCACCCGGAGGCCTGACGACCGACGACGCGCGCCGGAGGCTCGGGGAGGTCGGTCCGAACGAGCCCGCGCGGGCGCCGCGCACGGCGGGTCTCGTCCAAGTCTTCCGGCTTCTGGCGAATCCGCTGGTCATCACCTTGCTGATCGCCAGCGCTGCGTCCGCGATTCTCGGGGAACCGGTCAACGCCTCCATCATCGTCCTCATGGTGGTGCTCAGCGTCGTGCTCAACTTCGTGCAGACCTATCGTTCCCATCGTGTCGCGGAGCGACTGCGCGACGTCGTCGCCCCGACGGCCACCGCCCTCCGCGATGGAACCTGGGGGGAGATCCGAAGGCGCGACCTGGTGCCGGGCGACATCGTCCGGATGGCGGCCGGGGATCGCGTGCCAGCCGACGCGCGCCTCCTCGAGACGCGAAATCTCCACGTCCAGCAGGCGGCCCTGACGGGCGAGTCGATGCCGGCGGAGAAGGGGTCGGAGGATCTCGCGGCCGCGCCGCGCCAGCCCGCGGACGCCCGCAACGTCGTCTTCCTCGGCACGTCGGTGGTGAGCGGGACGGCAACGGCGCTGGTCGTCGCCACGGGAGCAGCGACCGCGTTCGGCGACATTGCCGCGCGCCTGTCGACGCGGCCGCCCGAGACCGAGTTCGAGCGGGGTACGCGCCTATTCGCGCTCCTCATCACGCGCACGGTGCTGTTCCTGGTTCTGTTCGTCCTATTCGCCAGCGCGCTCCTGCATCACGCGTTTCTCGAGTCGCTGCTCTTTGCGGTAGCGCTCGCGGTGGGTCTGACGCCGGAGTTCCTGCCCATGATCAGTGCCGTGACCCTCTCACGCGGCGCCGCGCACATGGCGCGCCAGAAGGTGATCGTCCGGCATCTCGAGGCGATCGAGAACTTCGGCAGCATGGACATTCTCTGCAGCGACAAGACGGGCACCCTCACCAGCGGTGACATGGTGCTCGATCGGTGCCTCGACCCGTTCGGCCAGGTATCGGAGCGGCCGTTCGTCCTGGCCTACGTGAACAGCTTCCACCAGACGGGTATCAAGAGTCCGCTCGACGCGGCGATTCTCAAGCGTGGCGGGGTCGCCGGCGACGGGTACCGGAAGATCGACGAGATCCCGTTCGACTTCGAGCGCCGGCGCCTTTCCATCGTCGTCGAGGACAGCGGCGGACGCCTGCTGATCACGAAAGGGGCTCCAGAGGGGGTGGTCGCCTGCTGCGCAGCGTACGAGGTCGACGGCCGCCGCGTCCCGCTCGATGAGGCAGCCCGGGCGCGCTGCGAAGCGACGTACCGGGAGCTGAGCGCCCAGGGGTCTCGCGTTCTGGCCGTGGCATACGTGGCGGCGCCGGTCCAGGCCGCGTATGCCGCCCGTGACGAGGTGGATCTCGCCCTCGCCGGTTTCGTGAGCTTCTTGGATCCGCCGATGGAAGGTGTCGCCGAGGCGATCCGGGCGCTTCGCCGGGACGGTGTCGTGGTGAAGATTCTGACCGGGGACAGCGAGCTGGTTGCCCAGCACGTCTGCGGCCAGGTTGGCCTCGACGACGCCCGAATCGTCGTCGGCGACGAGATGGACCGCATGACGGACAGCGGGCTCGCGGCGGTGGCGGAGCGCACGACGGTCTTCGCCCGCATCTCACCGGCGCAGAAGACGCGAATCATCCTCGCCCTGAAGAATCGGAATCACGTTGTCGGCTTCCTGGGCGACGGGATCAACGACGCGCCCTCGATTCACACGGCAGACGTCGGCATATCGGTCGCGACCGCCGTCGACGTCGCCAAGGACGCGGCCGACATCATCTTGCTCGAGCGCGACCTGGGTGTCCTCCACGCCGGGATTCTCGAGGGGCGCCGGGCCTTCGGCAACGTGATGAAGTACCTGCTGATGGGGACCAGCTCTAACTTCGGCAACATGTTCAGCATGGCGGGCGCGTTCCTCTTCCTTCCGTTCCTCCCGATGCTGCCGACGCAAATCCTGCTCAACAACTTTCTCTACGATCTCGCCCAGATCACGATTCCCACGGACAACGTCGATGACGCGTTCATCCGGACGCCGCAGCGGTGGGACATCGGGGTCATCCGGCGGTTCATGATGGTGATCGGCCCCATTAGCTCGATCTATGACTTCCTCACGTTCGGTGTGCTGCTGTGGGTCTTCCGCGCCTCCGAAGCGCTGTTCCATACGGGGTGGTTCGTCGAGTCGCTGGCGACTCAGACGCTCGTCCTCTTCGTCATCCGGACCGCGGGCAACCCCTTGCGCAGCCGCCCGAGCGTCCCGCTGGCGGCGACCACGGTTCTCGTGGTGCTGATCGGCGTGATGTTGCCCTTCACGCCCCTTGCCGCGCCGCTGGGCTTCGTGCCGCTCCCGGGCGCGTACTTCGCGTTCCTTGGCGGGGTGACCATCACGTATCTCGTCCTCGTCGAGGCGGTCAAACGTCGAATGATGGGCAGGCTGCTCGGCGTGGGCCCTGGATCGCTTGCGGGCAAGGCGGGAGTCTCGGCGTACTGATGTGTGCCCATGCAGGAAGGGACCGTCGGGAG
>CAYXBJ010000191.1:0-4244 GCA_964463175.1 uncultured bacterium | reverse complement strand
CTTCGGGGGCTGGGTCGACGAGGTCACCATGCGGATCGTCGACATGGTGCTCGCGTTCCCGTCGCTGATCCTGGCGATGGCGATCGCCGCCGCCCTCGGGTCGAGCATCGTGAACTCGATGCTGGCCCTCCTGGTCGTCTGGTGGCCGCCGTACGCGCGCCTGGCCCGGGGCCAGGTGCTCGCCCTCCGGGCTCGCGACTTCGTCAGCGCGGCGGAGGCGCTCGGCCTCCGGGAGCGGCGGATCCTGCTCCGGCACGTCCTGCCGAACGCGGTGGCGCCGTCGATCGTGCTGATGGCCATGGACTTCGGCAACGCGATCATCATCACCGCCGCGCTGTCGTTCCTCGGGCTCGGCGCGGTGCCGCCGACCCCGGAGTGGGGGGCCATGGTCGCCGAGGGCCGGGAGCTGACCACCCAGTGGTGGATCTCGACGTTCCCGGGCGTCGCGATCCTCATGGTGGCCCTGGCCGCGAACTTCGTCGGCGACGGCCTCCGGGACGCGATCGACCCGAAGCTCCGTTTGCGCTGACCGTTCCGCCGGCCGGCAATGGCCGGTGCTCGCCCGGGCCCGATGGCCGTTGACGGGGCGGGGGGCTGCAACCGACGCTCGGCCTCGTGGAATTCCCCCTCCTGGCGTTCCTCGGCATCGCCGCCCTGGTGATCGTGACCCCGGGGCCGGACACCGCGCTGACCATCCGGAACACCCTCGGGGGCGGCCGGGCCGGCGGGGTCGGGACGGCACTCGGGGTAGCCGCCGGGCAGGCGGTCTGGACATTGGCCACCAGCGCTGGAATTGCCGCCCTGCTCGTGGCGTCCTCGTCGGCGCTCGCGACGCTCCGCCTGGTCGGGGCGGTCTATCTCGGATGGCTGGGGGCGTCCGCGTTGCGGTCGGCCTGGCGAGATCGCGGCGAGGCGCGCGGGACGGCGCTCCCGGGACAGGGCGGGCCATCGCAATCGACCTGGACGGCGTTCCGTCAGGGGCTCGTCAGCAACCTCGCAAATCCGAAGATGGCCGTGTTCTTCACGAGCCTCTTGCCCCAGTTCGCGCCGGCGGGCCACGCGTCCTTCACGAGGCTGCTCGGTCTCGGCCTGGTGTTCTGCATCATGACGCTCGGTTGGCTGGCCCTCTACGCCGCCGTCGTCGCGCGAGCGGGCGACGTCCTCCGCCGTCTCGGCGTGCGCCGGGCGATCGAGGCGGTGACGGGGCTCGCGCTCCTAGGCCTCGGCGCGCGCCTGGCTCTGGAGCGGCGCTAGCCGGACTCCCATTCTCCCCTGCCGGACCTCTGCGGGTCGCCGCCCCGCGCGAGGGGAGTGCCCAGGCGGTGACGTCCGGCCTCCGGTCGCATTGACCCGGTCCGATCGGCGGGATACCCTCGACTCCCGTGACCGTTCGGTAGCGCCCGGCGCGAAGCCGGTCCGCCGGCGTCAACTCCTGAAGGGGGCTCCATGCGCCATCGCATCGCGGTGATTCCCGGGGACGGGATCGGCAACGAGGTCGTGCCCGAGGGCCAGCGGGTCCTCGAGGCGGCGGCGCGCCGATTCGGATTCGAGCTCGCCTGGACCGAGCTCGACTGGAGCTGCGAGCGGTTCCGGAAGACCGGGCGGATGATGCCGGAGGACGGTCTCGAGCAGCTCCGGGCCTGCGAGGCGATTTTCCTGGGCGCGGTCGGCGCGCCGGGCGTGCCGGACCACGTCTCGCTGTGGGGCCTCCTGATCCCGATCCGGCGGACCTTCCACCAGTACGTGAACCTCCGGCCGGTGCGGTTGCTCAAGGGCGTTCGTTCGCCGCTCGCGGACCGGTCGCCCGCCGAGATCGACATGGTCATCGTGCGGGAGAACAACGAGGGCGAGTACTCCGAGATCGGCGGCCGTCTCTACCGGGACACCGACGACGAGCTGGTCGTCCAGCAGGCCGTCTTCACCCGGAAGGGCACGGACCGGGTGATGCGCTACGCCTTCGAGCTGGCCCGGAGGCGGCAGAGGCGACACGTCACGTCGGCGACCAAGTCGAACGGCATCATCCACAGCATGCCGTACTGGGACGAGCGGTTCGCGGCGATGGCGAAGCAGTATCCGGACGTCAAGACCGCGCAGTACCACATCGACATCCTCACCGCCCACTTCGTCCAGCACCCGGACTGGTTCGACGTGGTGGTGGGCTCGAACTTGTTCGGCGACATCCTGTCCGATCTGGGGCCGGCCATTGCAGGCTCCATCGGGCTCGCGCCGGGCGGCAACATCAACCCCGAGAAGGAGCACCCGTCGATGTTCGAGCCGGTGCACGGCTCGGCGCCCGACATCGCGGGGAAGGGGATCGCGAACCCGATCGCGCAGGTCTGGACCGGCGCCATGCTGCTCGAGCACCTCGGGCACGCCCCGGCCGCCCAGGCGATCGTGCGGGCCATCGAGACGGTGGTCGCCGACGGCAAGACCGTGACGCGGGACCTCGGCGGCAAGGCCTCGACCCGCGAGGTCGGTGACGCGCTGGCCTCCCTCATCTGACCCAAACGTAGCCTGACCGCGCGCCGGCGCCACCCGCCGTCGCCGCATATCCAGGAGGCCGCCGTGGCGGAGCGCTCCGTGTTCAAGGCGAGGCGGGTCGCGAATGCGACCGTGTCGGGATGGCTGGCGGACCACGCGGTCCTGACCGAGGGCGATCGGATCCAGGCGGTGGTCCCGCAGCGGGAGCTCTCCCGCGACGTCGGCGCGACCCACCGCGTGCACGAGCTCGGCGACGTCTCGCTCCTGCCCGGCCTGGTTGACGTCCACGCCCACATGCATTGCTCGGCCACGCCCGACGCCTACCACCTCGTCACGACGGAGTCGCACGAGGCGCTCCTGCTTCGCTCGGCGTCCAACGTCCGGACCGCTCTGCTGAGCGGGGTGACCACCCTGCGCGACATCGGCAGCAAGAACGAGATCGCGTTCCCGATCCGCGACGCGGTGAGACGGGGCGTCATCCCCGGACCGCGCCTCGTCCTGACCGGCACCCCCATCACGACGACGGCGGGCCACTGCTGGATGTTCGGGACCGAGGCCGATACCGTGGACGAGGTCGTCACCGCCGTCCGCCGCCAGAAGAAGCTCGGCGCGGACTGCATCAAGATGATGGCGACCGGCGGGATGTTCACGCCCACCGCGAACCCGCGGACGGTGCAGTACTCGTCGGCCACGCTCCGGGCCGCGGTTCGCGAGGCCGAGCGCCTCGACATGCAGATCGTGGCCCACACGCTGTCGGCCGACGGCGTGCGGAACTGCGTCGAGGCCGGCATCCATCATCTGGTGCACGCGCGCTGGTTCTCGGCGGACCCGCGAAAGGGGCTCGAGTACGATTCAGAGGTGTCGAAGCGGATGGCCGCCAACGGCCAGGCCGTCGACGTGACCTTCGGACTCCACCTCCTCGGCCACGAGGCGGTCGCGGGCGGCGCGCCTCCGCCCAAGCCCCACTGGTCGGTGGCCGCGGCGCCCGTCTCCATGGAGGAGCACGTCGAGGTCACCCGCGACATGCGCGCGCACGGCGTGCGGTTCATCAACGGCCTCGACATGGGTATGGCGCACGCGCGCTTCGACGCGTCGTCGGCGAACGCGCGCGCGTTCGTGAAGTGGTTCGACTACACGCCCTGGCAGGCGGTGGCGGCCTCGACCGTGGAGTCCGCGGAGGCCATGCGGCTCGGCCACGAGACCGGCGCGATCCGGCCGGGCCTGGCCGCGGATCTCATGTCGGTCGCCGGCGACCCGGCGGTCGACATCGCCGCGCTGGGCCACGCGGTGGATGTGATCCAGGCCGGCCGTCCCGCGAAGCTCGGCGGGCGCCCTCTCGTCTGATCCCGGTCCGAACCCGAACTCGATGCCCTGGAGGATTCGATGGCATTCCGGATCAACCACATCCATCTGAAGGCCCCCGATCCGCGGAAGACCGCCGACTGGTACGTGAAGGCCTTCCACTTCACGATCGTGTCCGACGAGACGCGGGCGTTCGGTGACCGGTTCGTCCGCTGCATGAGCGAGGACGGCGGCATGGCGGTCAACATCTCCGGCGCACGGACCGGCGAGAAGCTCGGACACGGCGACGCGATGCCGCACCACGGGCTCGAGCACTTCGGCTTCGACACGGCGAACCTCGACGCGGACATCGCCCGGCTGGCCGGGCTCGGGTGTCCGGTCCTCGAGGGGCCGATCCAGGTGCCGAACGGCCCGCGGATCGCCTTCGTCCGCGGGCCCGACGACACCCGCATCGAGCTGAT
>CAYXBJ010000190.1:0-5798 GCA_964463175.1 uncultured bacterium | reverse complement strand
CCGCGTCGGAGCCGTTGCCCGCGGACCGAGCCACGCTGGCGGTGGCGAGCGCGATTCGCGTGTTCGAGCGCTTCGCGGCCCTCGACAGCCTCGTCCTGGGAGGGGACGATCGCGAGGTGTCGATGACGCGGGCGGATATCGAACGGCTCCTCGCACCCGACGGGTTCGCGGGGCTTCAGGATCGCGGCCGGTGGCCCCAGCTGCTGGCGCGTGCCGTCCAACGATACGTCGCGTCAGACGGAGCGAGCGGGACGTGACCACCACGCTGCCGCCCTTCGTGGCCTGGCCCGCCGGGGTGATTCTGGCGGCGCTGCTCGGCAGCTTCCTCAATGTCTGCATCTCCCGACTGCCGCGTGGGGAGAGCATCGTCCTGCCCGCCTCGCACTGCCCCGTCTGCCAGGGTCCCATCCGCCCGGTGGACAACATCCCGCTGGTGTCGTATCTCCTGCTCGGGGGGCGATGTCGGGCGTGCGGTGTGGCCATCTCGTGGCGGTACCCGCTGGTCGAGGCGCTGGCCATCGTCCTCGGTGCGCTGGTTCTGTGGCAGCTCGGGCCGACCTGGGCGGCGGCGCGCGCGTTCCTCCTCTGCCTGGTGATGGTGGCGACCGCGTTCACGGATCTCGAGACGCGCCGCATTCCGGACCGCATCACGCTCCCGGCGGTGGTGGCGGCCTGCGTCCTCGCTCCCGAGGGTCTCTCCCTGGGGAGCGTCGGGGCAATCGTCGGCGCGATCGTCTTCGCGGTCGTGGCGCTGGCGCGTGGACAGCGTACGGCGGCCCACGGGGACCCGGTCCCGCCCGGTGTCGAGGGCGACGAGGAGGTCGATCCCGCGGAGCGCCGCCGACTCGACGTCTTCTGGGCCGGGGCATGGGGCGCGCTCATCGGGCGACAGCTCGGGGTCGTGGATATCCCGGCATTCAGAGCGTCGCAGTGGCCGCTGACCTTCCGCATCCTCCATCAGGTTGACCCCGTGGTGGCCGGCTGTATCATCACCGGCGGGCTCTTCTTCATCGTGGCGTGGGTGAGCTACGCGGTGCTCGGACGGACGGGCCTGGGCGGCGGCGACATCAAGCTCGCGGGTGTCATCGGGGCCGCGCTCGGCGCCAGTGGCGGGCTCCTCGCAGCGTTCGTGGGAATCATGCTGGGCGGTGTGGTCGCCGCGGTCCTGCTGGTCTCGGGCCGCCGGCGATTCGGCGAATACCTGCCCTTCGGACCCTTCCTGGCGGCCGGGGGAATCGTGGCCGCCGTCTGGGGCCGGCCGATCATGGAGTGGTACCTTGGCTGAGCGCGACTCGCACCGGACCGTTCGGCGGGCCACCTACCTGCCGGGACGCGGCGTTCGGAAGAAGTTCATGCTCGCGTTCCTCATGGCCGGGCTGCTCCCGCTGCTGCTCCTCGTCTACCTCGGCTTGCCGGTCCTGCTCCCGAGCACGGTGACCGCGCCGCTTTACCCGAAGGGCGCGCCGGTCTTCTTTGCGCTGCTCGCGTTCCTGGCGTTCCTCGAGGTGACCGGCTTCTACATGATCTACAGCGACGTTCTCGGAAACATGCAGCGGAGCCTCGATGACGAGCTGGAGCGCCTGCGGTCGAGCAGTGCACGATCCGACGGCATCGTCGAGGAGCTCCGCCTGGCGAACTTCCGGCTTCGCGAGATGTCGCATACCGACGAGCTCACGGAGGTCGGCAACCGGCGGAACTTCGACTTGCGCCTCCGGGAAGAAATCAGCCGGTCCAGCCGGTTCGGGCACGCGTTCAGCCTGCTCATGATCGACATCGACGGCTTCAAGAAGTTCAACGACGAGTTCGGCCACCCGAAGGGCGACGCAGTGCTGCGCGCTCTCGGCGCGCTCATGCGGTCGGCCTCCCGCGAGGGCGACGTGCCCTGTCGGGTCGGTGGCGAGGAGTTCGCGTTCATCCTGCCGGAGACCGGCAAGGCCGACGGGCTGGTGTTCGCCGAGCGCTTCCGCCGTCGGGTGGAGTCGAGCGTGATGGCGCCCGACAGCCTGAACCCGATCACGGTGAGCGTCGGGCTCGCGGCGTTTCCCCAGGATGGGCGCAACTCGGACGAGATCGTGTGGGCGGCCGACGAGGCGCTGTACGAGTCGAAGCGGGCCGGCCGCAACCGGGTCACCGCCTATCCGCGCAAGAGCGACGAGGTCACGGCTGGGTGACGCCGCTGTTCGCGAGCGCGCCAGCCGGTCGACCTGCCGCTCCGCCAGCGACGCGAGGGAGATCTCTGCGAGGGCGCCGTCGCGCCTCCGCGCGCCTCCTGGCCGGCGGGGACGGGCTCGGGGTCACCGCCGTGGAGCTCGTGATCGTGCTGGCGGTCGTCGCGATTCTCGGCTTTGCCGCCTACCCGCTCCTGTCCAACATCCGCCAAGTCCTGCTGGTCAAGGGCGCGGCGGAGCAGACGGCGGGAGCGATCCGGCTGGCCCGGCAGTTCGCGATCACCCAGGGCACGAACTACTGCATCGAGTTCAGGTCCAGCCCGAGCACCCAGTACCAGATCCGCCAGGCGGACACGACGCCGTCATGCAGCGGCAGCGTCGTCGACGGCTACGCCTGGCAGGATCTCACCGACGCCAACAGTGGCAGTGTCGTGATGACCGCGCCGACCCTCATCTTCGATCCGATCGGCAACCGCATCCTCCCCGTCGGGCCGGGCAACACGACCTTCAACGTGGACACGGTGCCCTCGTCCTGCCTCAGCGTCGTCACCGTGACGCTCTACGGCGGGCTCCGCGTCGCCGGATGCTAACGGCAGGACCGATCGTCGTGACGGCGCGCGATCAGCGGGGCGTCACCCTGATCGAGCTGATGGTGGCCATGATCCTCATGGCCGTGGCTTTGCTGGGCCTGGCCGCGTCGATCCCGTATGCTCTGTATGGCGTGGTGGCCAGCGGATTTCAGACCACCGCCACCCTCCTGGCCCAGGAGGCGATCGAGCGAGCGAAAGCCGCGGACTACGCGAGCATCGCCAGCCTCAGCTTCGATGGCTCGTCGGGCACCCTGCCGGGCGACTGTAACGGCAGCAGCGGCTTCCACCCCGTCACCGCCTTCGCCGGGTTCAGCCGCTGCGTCGCGGTCCAGACCGCCACGCCGACCAGCACCACCACGACGATCACCGTCGTCGTGGATTTCAGCGGATCGGTCCCGAACCCGATCTACAAGACCACGGTCGTCACAATCCGAGCCAACTGAGAGCGTCTTGCCATGAGTCGTCACGTCCTCAGAACGCTCCGCGATCCACACGGTCTCAGCCTGACCGAGCTGGTCGTAACCATGGCCCTGTTCGCCATCGTGATGATGGCGGTCGTCGGCACCTGGAGCAAGGCGCAGGAGGCGTACTTCATCGGAGCGGAGTCAGCGGAGGTCCAGCAGAACGTCCGCGCTGCCATCGACTTCATGGTGCGTGAGATCCGGTCGACGGGCCGGGACGCCACCACCTGCGCGTTCGACTACGCGACCTCCACCACGACGGATTGCGATGCGAACAAGGTGGCGAACTGCACGGCGAGACTGGCCGGGACCGGCTCGCCGGCATGGCAGACATCCAACGGCGTGCCCGGCGGCGGCGCCGGCTGCACGGGGCTCTATGCCATCCCGTTCGGCGAGGCGACGGCCACGACGCTGCGGATTCGATCCGATCGCAACCATAACGGGCGCGTCGCGGGGATGGGCAACGCGATCACCGCGCCGGCGTCCGCGGCGGACCACGGCGAGGAGGACGTGCTCTACGCGCTGTCCACCTCGAGTTGCCCGACGGGCGTGCCTCAGTGCATCACACGGGACGACGGAACGGGACCGGTGGCGATGGTGGCGGTCGACATCAACGGCCTCACGTTCACGTACTTCCCGCGCCCGAACTTCGGCCCGTGCGCCGGCGTCGCGAACCCCTGCACCAATGCGTTCACCCTGCCGCTCTCGAGCCAGGGGGACGCCGACAACATCGGGCGCATCCGGATCTCCGTGCAAGCCCAGCAGCAGACCGCGGGGCAGACGGTGAGCCGGACACTCGTCACCGAAGTCATGCTGCGGAATCGCTCCTAACGGACGACACTTCACGAGGGACAAGATGTCAGTGATGCGATACGGTCAGAGTGGATCGGTCCTCATCATCGCGGTCATCGCGATGCTGGTCCTGGGAATCCTGAGCTTCTCGTTCGCGCTCCTGTCGCGGATCGAGATGACGACCGGCGTCAACTACAAGATCCAGGCGCAGGCCGAATCCTTGGCAGAAGCAGGGCTCGAGCGCGGGCGCGACGAAGTACGCTCGGCGGCCAGCGAGGGATGTGGCTTCACGCGGTGGACCGACGCCGGTGGCTCGTCCTCATATGGCTGCGGCAGCGGGCTGGCCAAGCTCCTTTTCAACGGAGTCGGCCTCGGACCGGGCGACTACTCCGCGGTGATCGACAACGACTGCTTCCCCCTCGTGCCCGCGGCGATCCAGGACCCAGGCTGCACCGGGGCGACGCCGGGCCGGGACACGAACCAGACGGCCGTCCTGACGGCGTGGGGGACGTCGGCAAGCGGTCAGGGGAGGGCCCGCGTCCGCGGCGTTCTAGGGGTCGACAATCCCTGGAAGCATGTTTGCTCGAACTCGAGCCAGGACAACCCGCCCGGCTACTGCAACGAGCCGGCGAACCGGAACGGGAATCCCAACGTCATTCCCGCGGACCCCAACGAGTACCCAGGCGGACCGGCCGCGTACGACGTGCTTCCGACGCCGACGTTGGGGTGTTCGGAGATCGATCCGACCCTCCACGGGAACGTTGCCGGCTGCGGTGGCTCCCGCAAGGTGGTAACGGGGGACAACAGCAAACAGAACTGCAACGGCGGCGGCCAGACCTACCAGGGCTACTTCGACTGCGCGCTGACCACCCCGGGAGCGGCCTATGGCGGCGGCCCGGCGTGTGTCAAGTTCGGCGATTCGCGCAACAATGGCACCACCTACAAGCAAGTCCCAGCGCCGGGCTCACCGTGCCCCGCCGGCGCAACCGGCATGGTGTTCGTCGACGACAAGTCATTCAATAACGTGGGTACCAGTGCCACGGACGGGCGCAACGCCTATGTCTTGCGTGGGAACTCGTTCTACTCGGGCACCGTCAATCAGACCGGCGGCCAGGTCACGATCCAGAGCGCGACGTTCTACGGTACTTTGGTCGTGGAAGGTGACGGCACCTCCAACTGCAACGGTCCGAACCGCGACATGAAGCTCAAGAACAACGGCGTCATGACAACGGCGAGCAACGTCTACGGGTATCCGTTGACCCTGCTGATCTACGATCCCCAACAGCCGGTGCCCACCGCTGCCAACCCGTACGCGCCACAGAACACGTGCGCCGACATGGGAAGCAGCAACACGCTGGTCAACGGCATGGTCTACTCCGGAGGGCACATCGAGTTCAACCCGATCAGCGTCAACGGGACCGTCCTGGGCTTCGAGTTGCAGACCCAGGGCGGGGCCGGCGCAACCTACAATTACAATCCAACCTATGGCAACCTTGCCCCGCCGCCGGGCTTCCCGGTCGGGCCGGGGAACACGGTCGTTCTGGTCCGGAAGTCCTTCATCGTCTGCGCGGACTACGCCGCCGACACGTCGGGCGGCACGGCCTGCCGGTAGGGTGCAAATGGGCGGTGTGCGGTGTTTCCCAGCATCCGACAACATCTCGGAGTAGGTGCCCCCCTGCGTATAATGGCGCCATGCCGTCCTCCCCGGGCAGCGCGTACAAGGTAGGGCTCGTCGGGACGGGGATCCACCTCGTCCAGGCGATCGAGGCGCTGCGGGCCGCCCCCGG
>CAYXBJ010000189.1:0-30299 GCA_964463175.1 uncultured bacterium | reverse complement strand
CCATCGGGTTCGCGCCGGCGGTCACGTTCTTGAGGCCCTCGCGGAAGACGGCCTGGGCCAGGACGGTCGCGGTGGTGGTGCCGTCACCGGCGACGTCGGAGGTCTTCGACGCGACCTCCTTGATCATCTGCGCGCCCATGTTCTCGTAAGGATTCTTCAGCTCGACTTCCTTCGCGACGGTCACGCCATCCTTGGTGATGGTCGGGCTGCCGTACTTCTTGTCGATGACGACGTTCCGGCCCTTCGGACCCAACGTAACCTTGACCGCGTGCGCCAGGACGTTGACGCCGCGCAGGAGTGCCGCCCGGGCTTCCTCGTTGAACAGGAGTTGCTTGGACATGAGTCTGTATCCTTCCTTACCGAGTATTCAGGAAAGTGGGTGACCGCGGCTCGGCCGCGAGGATCACGCGCTGAGGATGCCCAGAACGTCCTCCTCCTTCATGATGAGATACTCCTTGCCGTTCAGCTTCACCTCGCTGCCGGAGTACTTGCCGAACAGGATCCGGTCGCCCGCCTTGACGTCGAGCGGGAACTTCTTGCCGTCGTCGTTCACCTTGCCGTTCCCGACGGCGACGACCTTGCCCTCTTGGGGCTTCTCCTTGGCGGAGTCGGGGATGAAGATGCTCCCGTGCTTCTCGTCGCCCTCCTCGAGACGCTTGACGAGGAGGCGGTCATGAAGCGGTCGCAGTGTGGCCTTCGTTGCCTGGGTCATTGGGGCCTTCGTTGCTTGTGCCATGGTGCGGGGACCTCCGTCTTCTCGCGGTGTGTGAGCAGGTCACTCGTGCGTCCGGCTCGGTTGACTCCGGCTTCCGTCCTAGTGTACTACTATATTAGTACAGTTGTCATCCGGAGACTCCGATGAGGGAGCGGCCGCGTGTCGGCGTGCCGCCGTCGCAGGGCAGGCTCCTTATGGCTCGGGATGCGATGCCTTGATGAGGCTGGATCGAAGCCGGGAGCGAGGGTGGGACGTGAAGGCGATATTGGAGACGGGTGTCGATGCCACGGTCCCGGCCACGGCGGCGCGCAACGCCGAGCGCGATGTGTGCCGCTGGTCAGCGACGGCGATCCGGGACATGACGATGGCCGAAGCCGAGGCCGCCCTGGCGGTCGATCCGCTCCTGCACCTCGATTGCGGCGGCCACTTGGGCCGGGTGGACGTGCGTTACTGGTACTTCCGCCCGGAGCTCAAGTACTTGACCTGCCGCCGCTGCTCTGAAGGCGGCGATCCGTCTGCCATTGAACCGGAGGTCGTGGGCTGCCGGCATCGGATGCCCACCCAGTGACTTCCCGTGCCAATACACACCAAGGGAGCCCTCGGCCCGGAGCGTGAGCCCGCGACGCCATCGATGGCAGAGGTGCCCTCTCCAGGCTGAAGGCAGGGTTCAGGCTCCTGACGCCGCGGCGAAGGTTCTTGCCCACACGATTCCCGCCAGAGCGCGACGCACGTCGAGCGGGGCACATCAGGGCGCCCCTTTACGGCACCGAGATCTGAATGCGGCGGGACACGTAGTTCGCGCCGGAGGCGCCGTACTGGGTGGTCTGGGTGGAGGTCCAGTTCGGGAACGACCTCACCGTGCTCAGGTAGAAGAGATAGGGGTTGGTGTCTGCGATGTTGGGATTCCGGCCTTCCCCGACCAGGGTGGGATAGCCGAGGAGGGTGTTCGACTCGACGATGGTGCCATTCGGGAGCGGCGTCCCCGACCACTGCAAAAGGTTGGGAGAGGCCTGGATGAAGAGCTGGAACGCCGACTGGTAGGCCATCAGGAACTGCTCGATCGCGCGGTCGTAGATGACGCTCGGCTGGCTGGCCGCTTCCGCGAAAAGCGGCGTGTAGTGGCCCGAGTTCGTCGCGTTGTCGGGATCCTGCCCCGTTCCCGGCTCGGAGAACCCGCAATGCCCACTGGGCGTGCAGTAATACTTCTTGAACAGCGAGGGAACGGCGGCGGTGTCCCCGGCGACTGCGGCCGCGATGACGTCGGCGCGGCGCGCTCGCGCGAGCGCGATGCAGTAGGCGCTCTTGCTGCAGGGGCCGCTCGCGATCATCGGGTCGGAGTCGGTGTAGAAGACGTAGTAGAAGCCCCGGTCCGGATTCGATCGCTCGTGCCTCGGCAGGGGATTGCCCTTCGCGTCCGCGAGGACGAGCGTCCCGTAGCCGACGTGCACGTTGTGACAGTCGTTGACGGTGCCGAGACCCTCCGCCCGGGTGGGATAGGGCTGGATGATCTCACCCAGCGACTGGAAGCTCTCTCCCTCATCGGTCGAGACCGCCATACCCAGGGATCCGTAGAACCAGGGAACGTTGACGCACGAGCCGCCCGGGTGCCACTCACCGTGGTAGACCATCAGGAGGGCGGGATGCCCTCCGAGGGAGACGCGGGCCACCGGTCCTCCGCCCGAATAGTCGCGATCGAAGGAGTAGCCGTTGGGCTCGACGTTGCCCTCGATCCCGTCCCGCAGGCTCACGCTGCAGCCATAGGCGCCGGTCAGCTGATCGAGCGTTCCGCCGAGCCGGTAGGTGCCCTGTACGCCGGGGGTGGAGCAGCTCGCGTTGCTTCGCGCCGGTACGAAGAACGTGTACGCGCCGTGCCGCCGGTGGACACCCAGATAGCCGTCGGGGGGCCCGAACGTGAAATCGAGCGCCTGTCGCTCGGGGAGATCGAGGACCAGGGTCTCCGGGCCGAGCTGGATGGAAAAGCTCGGGGCTCCGCGGACGACCACCGCTCCCGAGGCGAGAGAGGCCGTCGCGACCATCACCGCCAGGCCGATTGTCCTCTTCATGGGCGTCTCCTCCCGCACCAGGATAGAGTCCGGAGGCCGCGGCGACTGTAGGGGCAAACGCGTCAGGGAGCTTCCCTGACGGGTTCTCGTGCGTACAAGGCCATCACGTCCGCCGGGGACACCACCAAGTCGGGTAACGGGGGCACGACCGTGAAATCATGGACGTCCATTCTCGTCCTTGCGCTGACCGGGTCGGCGGCGGCGCAGACGCCAGCGCCGGCAGTAACGATCTTTCAGAACGTCCGCGTCTTCGACGGCAAGAGCAGCGAGCTCTCCCCGCCGGCGTTCGTTCTTGTGCGTGGGAACAAGATCGATCGGATTTCCTCGACGGCCATCCCGGCCGACCAAATGCCCGGCGCGGTGCTGATCGACGGCGGCGGGCGCACGCTGATGCCGGGTCTGATCGACGCGCACTGGCACGCGATGCTGGTCCGGCCAACGCCGGCGGCGGCCCTGGCGGCAGACATCGGCTACACGAACCTGGTGGCGGGCGCGGAAGCGAGGGACACGCTGCTGCGAGGGTTCACGACCGTCCGCGATCTCGGAGGACCATCGTTCGGGCTCAAGCGCGCCATCGACGAGGGCATCGTCGCGGGCCCGCGCATCTTCCCGTCGGGCGCGATGATCACGGTCACCGGGGGGCATGGTGACTTTCGACAGCTGTACGAACTGCCTCGGCTCGTCGGCGGCCCGCCGGCCCGGATGGAGACGCTCGGCGCCGGCATGGTCGCCGACAGTCCCGATGAGGTTCGCCTGCGCGTGAGGGAGCAGTTGATGCAAGGCGCGTCCCAGATCAAGCTGACGGCCGGCGGCGGCGTTGCATCTCCCCACAGCCCTCTCGATGTGACGACCTTCACCGAGGCAGAGCTGCACGCGGCCGTGGAGGCTGCCGAAAACTGGGGTACTTACGTCACGGTCCACGCGTATACACCAGCCTCGATCCAGCGCGCCATCGCCGCCGGCGTCAAGTGCATCGAGCACGGGCACCTGATGGACGAGGCAACCGCCAAGCTGATGGCGGAACGGGGCATCTGGCTCAGCATCCAGCCCTTTCCGGACGAGCTGGCGGATACTTTCCCACCGGGCTCCGAGGAATGGCGGAAGGCGCAGGAGGTGTTCGCCGCAACGGACAACGCCTACGCGCTCGCGAAGAAGTACCAGCTCAAGACGGCCTTCGGCACCGACATCCTGTTCTCGCCGGCTCTCGCGCAGCGCCAGGGCGAACTGCTGGTCAAACTCGTTCGCTGGTACACCCCCGCGCAAGCGCTCGTCATGGCGACGGGGACCAACGCCCAATTGCTGGCGATGTCCGGGTTGCGGAGTCCGTACGCCGGAAAGCTCGGCGTTGTCGAAGAAGGGGCGCTTGCCGACCTGCTCCTGGTCGACGGCAATCCCCTCGAGCGCATCGAGCTCGTCGCGGACCCGACCCGGAGCTTCCTCGTGATCATGAAGGACGGGAGGATCTACAAGAACACGCTCGCCCGCTGAGGCCGGCCAGGTGCCGCCGGGTGCCGGCTTCCGGCGGCCGATGTTCGCGGCCGATTTCCTCGCCGGTCGGCGCGCCGTCTGCGTACGACAGCGCGTCGTCACCACGCCGCCATGTCGCGACGCCGGCGACAAACATGTCTGAAAGAGGCCGAAACCGCCACTTCTACGCCGGCACGGACCTTGCCAAGTCTTCGAATCGGAGGTGCATCGATGGGACGGGCGTTCATCCTGTGGCTGCTGGGGGTCCCCGCGAGCTTGCTCGTGGTCCTGTGGCTGTTTGGATTCTTCCACTAGAAGGAGATGTCGGTTCGGCGTCAGCGTCGGGCGCCCGGGGCCCGCAAGACTGACCATGGGCCCATTCAGAACGTGACACACCAGCGTGACACACCAGGAGGAGACGGGATGACGACGCAGCGCAAGGCGAGCGAGGGGACCGAGCGGGCGAGCGGATACATCCGCGACGCCGCCGAGGCGACGAAGGCGGGAGTCGACCGGGCCAGCGACTATCTCGAAGGCGTGACCGACCAGGCCGCGGGCTACGTGAAGAAGACCGTGAGCGATGCCCAGGATGCGGTGGCCGAGCTCGGCAGCCGTCGCGTGAACGACGTGTGGGCCGACGCGCTGCGGTACACCAAGCGGCGCCCGGGGACCGCGCTGTTGATCGCCGGGGGGATTGGCCTGGCGCTGGGGCTGTTTGTTCGACGTGGCTAAGTCCGCCGCCTCGTGCCCTTTGCAGACGATCGGCGTGCCTGACGTACGCACGAACGTGCGCACGAAGAAGAGAGGGAAGAGCCGGATATGAAGCTCCTCGCGGTCATTCTCATCGTCATCGGTGTCCTCGCGCTCGCCTACGGTGGGTTCAACTTCACGACGAAGGAAAAGGTCGCGGAGATCGGACCGTTGAAGATCGAAAAGGACAAGACGCACTCGGTTCCACTGTCTCCGGTCCTGGGCGTGGTGGCGCTCGTCGGAGGAATCGCGCTGCTCGTGGTTGGCCGGCGCGCCTGAACGCGCTGGCCTGACTGGGCACGAGGGCGCACGGTTGCGGCATTCTGGCCGATGACGACCGCCGACTCAGGACGTGCGCGGGCTCGGCGGCCGATCCGACCGAGTCGCGAGCCCTGACGCTCCGCGAGCGACGTGCAGGTGCCGGATCTTTCCGGAGGGTGTGGCGAGCGGGGTGCGACGCTCGATCCGGAGGATCCCCGCGTCTCGCCACGCAAGGGCCATGACTCGCTCGGCGCCGCCGCCCTGGCCGATCGCGGCCAGGAACGTGGCCACTACCTCGCCAGGCGTCACGGCGCCGACGGCGGGATCGACCAGCAGGGCCAGCCGCGGGGTTCCATTCGCATCCTCTTCCTCGACCAACTGGTAATGAGTGGGGCCGCCCCCGAAGCGGGCAGGCAGCACCTGCTCCAGCACGCGGGTGATGTCGACGTCCAGGAACGTCATGCCGCCTGCTGAGAGCTTTTCGAAGCTTCGGATTCGACGAAGCCGGCTCGTCCAGCCCAGCCCCGCCAGGGGACAGCACGACTGCCCGTCGACCAGGTCGGCCTCGTCGCCGAGGGACACGTTCAGCAGCGTGAGGGGCCCGTAGGGTCGCAGCGCCGAGACGAGGAGGGCCCGGGGTGGCAGGCCAGCCCCCGCGTCGGCTCCAGGCTGAACGATCGTCACCCGATCGTGGAGCAGATGGACGTCGTCGGGGGTGGTGGGCTGAAGGCACCCTTCGCCGATCGCGCCAACCTCGGACGCCGCGTAGTTGGCCTGAGCCTCGGCGCCGGAGCGGTGGATGGTGGCCAGCCGCGCCGCGGTCACGGGCTCGCCCGCGATGGAGAACTGGACACCCCGCAAGTCCCGGCCTGCCGCCAGCGCCTCCTGGCAGAGCCGGGCGGCTGAACTGACGAAGGTGAAAAGGTGCGGTACGCCCCCCGCGATCCGGACCGCGTCCATCCAACGAAGGATGGGTTGCGGCCGCTGAAGCGGAACGTGGATGGGGGCGGGGATTGGACGGCCCGCGAGCCGACCCGCGACCCGGAGCACCGCTCCACTGGCGCGGTATCGCCAGTGGAGCCCCGGCGCGGCCTGGTTCACGAGGGTGAACCACGCCGACGGCCGCGCGTCAGCGGCGGCGAGGCGCAGGAGCGGGACCAGGCTGTTGCCGCCCGGGACCGTCCAAATGCCGTGCCGCCACCGGAGGCCCCCTCGGGCCTCGAGATTGAGCACCGTGTTGATGGCCCGGTCGCGGATGAAGGCCAGATCGGCCGCCACCGGGACCGCGGACCCGCCGCTGCCGCCGGTCGAGCGAACGATCTGTGCGCTCGAGAGAGGATTTCGGAGCTCGCCGAGGTCGACCTGCAGGCTCGCGCCTCCCCTTATTGCGGGGCGTCGTCCTTTGAACTCCTCGACGCTCAGGTAGACGCCTTGGCGGTAGAGCGTCTGGAGAGCGCCCTCCACGCCATCCTGACGCACGAGGCTTTCGAGGTCTCCCGGTTCGCAGCCGGCCCGGGCGAGGAGCCACTTGTACGGGCTGCGGGGCCGCCCGTAGACGGTCGTGCGCACAGTCTCAAGGAAAACCGTCTGTCGGTTTCTGAAGCGCCGGGCCAGTTCCGCTCGCGCCTCCACCGAGGTTACCGGGCGTCGGAGGAATCTGGGCAGGGCGAGTGCGAACCGAAGCCCGGGTATGAGCTCGTCGCGGAACGCCTTCACGCTGGGGTCACACTGCGAGCCAACTGCCCAGTCCGTGCCGCTTTCGGGTGGGGAGACGGTAGCCCGTCTCCACGGACACATGAAGCGGCGGGATGTCTAGGGCATGGCTGTCCAGTGCCCTTCCGGGTACGCGCGCGCGTGTCCGACGGTCGTGTGCGGGTCCGAGGACGGAGCCTGCGAATGCCGATGCGCCCAGGGACCGATGGCGGTGATGCAGCTCAGCACGGTGGCCACGCGTCGCCTTCCTCTCCGCCTCGACCCCTGGGGAATTATACTAACGAGACCGAAACGGCGCGCGACAGGGCGATGACGACCGGCGGTGACTTTCGTGTTCCCAGCGGCAACCGCCGCGCAGCTCCGGTGTCAATGACGAACGAGCGCGCGTTCTCGACCCGACCGCATCCGCCACTCGTGAAGGAGGATGGCAACCTGGAGCCCCAGGTCATCCCGGGGTATGAGGCGTGAGCGCGATCGTCGTGAGCGAGAGCGTTCGGGTCCCGGAGAGCGCGATCACCGTTCGCGCCACGCGCGCCTCCGGTCCCGGCGGCCAGAACGTGAACAAGGTCGCGACGAAGATCGATCTTCGGGTAGACCTCGCGGCGATCGAGGGGCTGAGCGGGATGGCCCGGCGCCGCCTCCAGGATCTCGCGGCGCATCGCCTCGACGCCGACGGCCGCCTCGTGGTGACGAGCCAGCTCACCCGGACACAGTCACTGAATGTCGAGGACGCCCGCGCCAAGGTGCGCGAGCTGATCGCCGCCGCGCTGGTCCGGCCGACGCCTCGCCGCGCCACTCGACCCACGCGAACGTCCCGCGAACGGCGGATCGCGGGGAAGAAGCAGCGGGGCGTCGTCAAGTGTCTGCGCACCAGTCTCGGTGACTGGTCGTGAGCGGCTAACCCCGCTGCGGCATCGGCGGGCCGAGATCGTCGTCGCCCTCGCATGCGGGTGACCGCCTTCTGGACCAGCAAGCCCACCTGTATCGAGCGAGGGCCGGTTCTGGACGGAGGCCCGCACCGTCGCGCCGTATGGCGCTCGGTCTCGCGCGACGGAGCGACTCTCAGTCTGAAGGGAGCGAGCGGTCGGCTCAGAGGGTCTCGAGGACCTCGTGGACGAATTGCACCACCATGGACCCTTCGCCGACGGCCGCCGCGACGCGCTTAGCGGACCCTGAGCGGACGTCCCCCGCGGCGAACACCCCGGGCCGGCTCGTTTCCAGCAGGAACGGCGGCCGCCGGCTCCGCCAGTGAGGTGACTGGGCCACGTCAGTGCCTGTGCGGATGAACCCCCTGGCGTCCCGCTCGATCTCGGGCGGCAGCCACTCGGTTCGCGGGACGGCTCCGATGAAGCTGAACACGGCCGGCGTGTCGATCATCCGCGCCTGTCCGGTCGACTCGTGGAGCACCTCCACCCCGTCGAGGTGTCCCTCGCCCCGCATCCGGCGGATCGTGGTGTTGACGCTGAGCCGGATGTTGTGTGCGTGCTCGATGCGCCGCGCGAGGTAGCTGGACATGCTCTTGTAGAGACTGTCGCCGCGAATCAGCAGCTCCAGCTGACTGGCATGCTGCGCGAGGAAGACCGCGGCTTGTCCGGCCGAGTTGCCGCCGCCCACGAGCACAACCGGCACCCCGCGGCAGAGCTGCCCCTCGGCGGGCGTGGCCGCATAGTAGACGCCCCGGCCTTCGAAGCGCGAGCACTCCTCGACGTTCAAGCGGCGGTAGTCGGCGCCGGTGGCGATGAGCAGGCACTTCGTCGTCACGGTCTCGCCGCCATCCAGATGCAGCACGGAGTAGGCATTCTCCCAGGTCAGCCCGGTGACCTGGCTCGGTATCGACAGGCGCGCGCCGAACTTGTTGGCCTGGAGCATGGCACGGTCCGCCAGCTCGCTGCCCGTCACGCCCGTCGGGAACCCGAGGTAGTTCTCGATCCGCATGCTGGCGCCCGCCTGGCCCCCGGGGGCCGTGCGCTCCACGAGGAGCGTGTGCAGGCCCTCGGAGGCGCCATAGACGGCCGCGGCCAGGCCCGCCGGCCCGGCGCCGACCACGACCAGGTCGTAGACCGTCCGCTCCAGCGGCTGATGGATGCCGATCGCGTCGGCGAGTTCCCGGTTCGAGGGATTGCGCAGCAGCAGCAAGTCGCCGAGCGCGACCACCGGCGTGTCGGCCTCGGTCAGGCCGAAGTGCTGGAGGATCTGCCCCACCTCCGGGTGGGTCTCCACATCGAGCCAGGAGAACGGGGTGCGGTTCTTGGCCAGGAAGTCCCGCACCCGAAAGGTGTCCGTGGAATAGCGGGACCCGATCACCCGGAGGCCCACGAAGTCCCCGGACTCCCGCAGGAGCTGGCGCCGGGCGATGAACGCCTGGAGGATGATGTCGCTCAGCGTGGGGCATTGATTGAGCGCCGCCCGGAGCGCGTCGCCCGAGACCTCCGACGCCTCGCACTGACCCCGGGCCACGGCGCTGATGATCGAGGCGCGCCCGGTGAGATGGGAGACGTCACCGGTGAATTCGCCCTTCCGGTGGATCGTGACCGTCTTCGGGTGCTCGCCGGAATGATCGAGGATCTCGATCTCGCCGGCCTTGACGATGAAGAACTTGAAGTCCCGGTCGCCCTCCGCGATGAGGACCTGCCCGTCCCGGAAGGTCCGCGAGACGGCTCCCGTGCCGGTCTCGAACTCGAGAATCTGCGCGTCCGACAGGGTCGGGAAGGCAATGGACTGGAGACTCTGGTCAGGCATGGCGCCGCCGTCCACGTCCACTGTCGCACGAGGAGATCGTGAGGTACATGCGGCTCTGATGCCCTAGCGGGCGGCCACGTCCACTCCCTTGGCCGCCGCCGCGATGAGGGCCGCCACCGTGCTGGGCTGAGACTCGTAGATGGCGTGACTCCCTCGCGCCTCGACCACCGTCGATCCGGCGCGCTTCGCCATGAGGCGCTGCGCCGCCGGAGGGATCATCCGGTCCTCGCTGGCGACCAGGTACCAGCTCGGTTTGGTCTTCCACGCGGGCGTGCTGATCGTGCCGCCGAGCGCTTCCACGCCCCAGGGGACCTGGGAGTCGGCCATGAACGCCGCGCGGTCCGCGTCGACGTCCGCCGCGAAGGACGCGTGGAACTTCGCCTTGTCGAGGAACAGATACCCGTTCTGCGGGGGCAGAATCGGCGGCACGGGGGCACCGGGCGGCGGGTCCTTGATGAGCGAGGAGACGGACTCGCCCCGGTCCGGCGCGAACGCGGCGATGTAGACGAGCGCGGCTACCTTGGGATCCGTTCCGGCCTCGGTGATCACCGCGCCGCCGTAGGAGTGGCCCACGAGGATGACGGGGCGGCCTTGCGCCGCGAGGACGAGCTTCGTGGCCGCCACATCGCCGGCCAGTGACAAGGTGGGGTTCTGGACGACACTCACCGTGTAGCCGTCCTTCCGGAGGAGCGTGTACAGACGCTCCCATCCACCGCCATCGACGAACCCACCATGGACAAGCACGACACTCACCGCACTCGACGAAGCCATGGATTGGTCTCCTTCCCTCGGTCCGAATCGTCACGTTGCGTGCGAAATCAGCGTCCCGTGCCTAGGCGCCAGTGTCGATGCCGGCGGGGTAAATCGCAAGGGGAGGGCGTCTGGCGTGCCGAGCCGGGTCGCGGTAGGGTCGCGGTAGCATCGTGTCACCGCTACGGGGACGTAATGGTCACCTCCCGCAAGGTCCGCCGGAAGGGGAATACCGCCGCCCCGTTACTGGGTCACACTGATGCTCGAGGAATTCGCGCATGACTACGTCCCATGTGTGCGTGATCGAGTTCATCGCGGTAGCCACGCGACGCCGTCCACGAGGCGGCCAATGACGCCCGCGCAACCCGATACCGGGAACGCCCCGTCGACGGCCGCGTGCGGACCAATCGTCTACGCGTCGCGGCCGCGTGGATCGCGATGCATGATTAAGGTGAGGGCACGATGACCTGGACCTACGTGATGGACGAGGCGGGTTTGCCGGAAGGTGGCATGGCATCGGTCTATCCGATGGGGATCAACGTGGTCATCGCCCGCGTTGGCGGTGCCCTCTACGCCGTCTCGGGCAAGTGCGCCCACATGGGGTGCCCCCTCTTCACGGGCACTCTCGAGGGCCATACCCTGACCTGTCCCTGCCACGATTGGCGCTTCGACGTGAGGACGGGGCGATTCCTCGAGGCACCAGAGCTTGGTCTCACGGTCTATCCCATGAAATCCGAGTCCGGCAGGCTGTTTGTCAGCGTCCGCTGAGAGGAGCGACGATGAAGAAGGTCTCGATGTACACGCTATCGACGTGCCCCTGGTGCCGGAAGGCCAAGAAGTACTTTACCGACCACCACGTCCCGTTCGACTTCACGGACTACGACCTCGCCGACACGGCGACGCAGGACCGCATCATGCGCGAGCTGGACGCGGCGGGCGCGAAGGGCTTCCCGGTGGCCTGGATCGGGGATCAGATGGTCGAAGGCTATCGTCCCGATCGCTACGGGCAGCTGCTCGGCATTTAGGCGCCCGGCATGAATCGTGAAGCGAGAAAGAAGGCCCTGCGGCACTTCTTCGGCAAGGTCGTGGAGCCGCTGGGGTTCAAGTTCACACCCGATTACGACCTTGCGGAGTTTTTGCTCGATCAAGAGGTCACGCTGGAGGCCAAGCACGGCGTGCCCTTCTGCCCCTGCCGGCCGATCCGGCGTGATCGCGCTCGCGACATGCAGATCGTGTGCCCCTGTATTCCGTTCCACCGTGCCCATTTCGACGCGATGAAGCGCTGCTGGTGCGGGCTGTTCGTCCACCAGGACGTCACGGACCCTGACAGCCTGCCGCAAGTGCCGGCGAAGGAGCTGGGGATTGAGTGACCGTCCCTTTGCCCAGGCAGTCCGGACGGATGACATCCTTCCGGGAGGCATGAAGACCGTCGAGCTCGATGGCCGCGAGCTCGTGATCTGTAACGTGGGGGGGACCTTTTACGCGATCGCGCGGCGCTGCGGACACATGAACGCCCCGCTCGAGATGGGAACGCTGGACGGGACGATTCTCACGTGCGCGATGCACTGCGCGCAGTTCGACGTGACGACCGGGGAGGCCCTCTCGGGCCCGGTGCCACAGGACGACCTAGGGGGAGGCCAGCCGGTTCCGCCTCGCCTGGCCGCGTTTCTCCGCAATGTGGCCATGCTCATGCAGCACATCCGGACGGATTCGCTGGCCGTCTACCCCGTCAAGGTCGACGGGGGCTGGGTCTGGGTGGCGCTGTAGTCGCATGGCCGATGACGGATCGATCCTGGTCACCGGGGCTGCCGGGAAATCCGGGGCGGTCGGGCGAACCGTGACTGGCCTGCTCCTCGATCGTGGAATCCGGGTTCGCGCCATGGTCCACCGCGAGGACGACCGGGCGGCGGCGTTGCGGGCCGCGGGCGCCGAGGTGGTGGTGGGAGACCTCCTCGAACCGGCTGACGTCTACCGGATTGTCAGCGGCTGTCGTCGGGTCTATTTCGGCATGTCCGTGTCGGCCGGATACCTGCAGGCAACGGTGATCATGGCCGCGGTCGCCCGGGAAGTCGGGGTGGACGCTCTGGTCAACATGTCTCAGATGACGGTCTCCCAGATGAGCATCCAGCACACCACCCCGAGTCCTCAGCAACGGCAACACTGGCTCAGCGAGCAGGCGCTCGCGTGGTCCGGCCTGCCGGTGGTCACGATTCGACCTACCGTGTTCCTAGAGGGCTTTTTTCTTCCCCTCACTGGTCCGAGCGTCCGCGATCGAAACCGCATCGAATTGCCGTTCGGGCGAGGCAAGACCAATCCGGTTGCCACGGCGGATGTCGCCGGGGTCGTCGCGGCCGTCCTCGCCGACCCTGGACCGCACCTGGGCCGGATCTACGAACTCACCGGGAGGCGGTCGCAGGACATGCACGGGATCGCCCGGGAGTACTCCGACGCGCTGAACCGTGAGATCGCGTACGCGGACATTCCCCCCGAGGATTGGGAACGGGAGCTGAACCGGGTGGGGTTACCGGAGCACCTGACCCGGCACCTGGTGACGATGGCCGAGTTGAACCGGGCGGGCCGGTATGATCGGCTGACGGACGGTGTGGAGCGACTCACCGGCCGGGCGGCCATGACCGTCCGGGAATTCGTCTCGCTTCACGTGGATGAGTTCGGCGGTCGTCGATCTTGAAAAATCCGTCCCTGGATCGGCGCAGTCCCTGAGCCTGATGCTCAGCGGCGTAGGCTTGGACGCGGCCGGATTCTGGGGCCGGAGCTACCGGGCCTGGTCGATCATCGACGGAGAGACTCAAAGGCGGCGCGCAGCTCGGACGCAAAGAGTTCGGGCTGCTCCCACGCGGCGAAGTGCCCGCCCTTATCGACCTCGTGGAAATAACTGAGGCTGGGGTACGCGCGCCTAGCCCACGACTCCGGAGCTCGGTAGATGTCTTCTGGGAAGACCGTGATGGCCACGGGCAGCGAGATCTCGGAGGTCCTCTGCGGGACGGACGCGATGACGCTGCCTCGTGCACCGTTTTCCCAATACAGTCGGGCGGCCGATGTCGCGGTGTTCGTCAGCCAGTACAGCGTGATGTTGTCGAGCACATCGTCTGTGGACGGCGAACGCTTGGGATCGGCGCCGTAGCGCCACTGCGCGAAGCCTGGATGCACCAGGATCCAGGCCGCGAGGCCGGCCGGCGAGTCCGTCGCACCATAGCCAACCGTCTGCGGCCGCGCGGTCAACATCGTGAAGTAGGCCGAGTTCCCCGCCATGGCGTTCTTCCTCAGTGCGTCGAACACTGCGCTCTCCTTCTCGGAGAGTCCCGCCGGAGCGGGCCCGCCGGAGGCGAGCGCGGCAGTCACTTCGGGCGGCAGCGTGGCGGGCAGATTGATGTGGATGCCTTGCAATCCAGCCGCCTTCTGGCGCGCCATCGCGCTGGAGATCGGGGTGCCCCAGTCGCCACCTTGCGCGACGTAGCGGGTGTAGCCGAGGCGCTTCATCAGCTCGGCCCAGGCTTGCGCGATCCGGTCGGGGTCCCAACCGGTGCCAGTCGGCTTGCCGGAGAAGCCGTAGCCCGGGATGGACGGAATGACGACGTCGAAGGCGTCCTCGACGCGGCCGCCGTGTGCGGTGGGATCCGTGAGGGGGCCGATGATCTTGAGTTGCTCGATCACCGAGCCCGGCCAGCCGTGGGTGACGATCACTGGGAGCGCGTTCGGATGACGCGAGCGGACGTGGATGAAATGGATGTCCACCCCGTCGATGCTGGTCTTGAACTGCGGCAGGGCATTCAGCTTCGCCTCGAGCTTGCGCCAGTCGTAGCCGCTGCCCCAGTACTGAACCAGCTGCTGCAGCTCGGCGAGTTGGATGCCTTGCGACCGATCGGCGACCGTTTCCCGGTCGGGCCAGCGCGTGGCTTTGATCCGCCCGCGCAGGCCGTCAAGCGCCTTTTGCGGGATGTGCACCTTGAAGGGACGGACGGAGCGATCCTCGATCGGCCCTTGGCTCTGGCCCGACGACGGGAGGGCGCTGAGGCAGAACCCCAGTGCTACCGCCGAGGTGGCGAGAAAGCTTCGGAGCTTTGCAAACGTCATCGTCAAGCCCGGTTGCTTATGGTCCGAAGACCGGCATGGGAGGTCAAGGGCCTTTTCCCTGACGTACCCGACGCAGATCGGCTTGACGTTACAGATTCGTTACAGTCGCCGCGGTTCTTCGGGGTCCGCGTCTCCGGTACCGTCCTGCTGTCAATGGTCGCCGTCAGCGATCACGTTGGCACCCGCCCGAGACAATCGCGCAATAGATCCGGACCGAGGGCTAGAAGCCGCGCTCCTCGCGCCAGCGCTTGATCCAGCCCGCGTGCTCGGCCTCGTGCGTGCTGCGGAGGCCCGTTTCGCTGTAGAGCGACGAATCAAGCCCGCGCGGGGTCGCGGCCGCGATCGCGTCGACGAGCCGCGCCCGCGACGTCGCCAGCTCCCACCGCACCTGGGCGAGGGACAGGTCGCGACGCGCGGGATACGCGATCGCGTTGTAGGCCTCGGCCTGCTCGTAGGACATACGCCAGGCGGAGTCGTGGCCGGCGGAGATCCGCGTCACCTCGCTGGCCCGGATGTCGTCCCACAGCGCGAGGTGCGCCAGATGGTCCTTGACCGACCAGCCGTCGATGGACGGGTCGGTCATCTGAGCGTCGGTGAGACCGTGGATGGTCGCGAGCAGCCCCTCGCGCATCTCGCGGTAGTGCCGGAGCAATGCGTCCCGGTCTTCCATGCTTGCCTCCTGCGTGCTGCGCCGAAATGTTCGCGGGTGCCTCGTCCCACCACGTATCATCGCACGTCCACGCGAGGCCAGGCTTCGCAGCCGGGCGGCGGCTTCGTGAAATCGGCTTGCGGCTGCGCGTCAGGCCGCTGAGCTGATGTGATCGAGGCGCGCACGAGGTTCTGCTCCGCGCATCAGCCGATGAGCATCCGTTGCGCGGTTTGGCCGTAGAACGCGACCGCGCGCTGAGCCGCAGCGGTCGAGTGCGTGTGTGTGCCGCGCTTGCCGGAGCCTGTAGCGGAAACGTAATGTCCCAGGGACGCGGGCCGGAGCCGGCTTCATCCGCCAGCTCTTGGGGCCGAGAACACTCGGGTATGATGAGCCGCAGACGTACTCGCCTCGACGGCGTCGCGTCGGGGTACAAGAGATCAACCGGGGGAGGAGGAGTCATGAATGGCACGCGCGTGCTGACGATCGCCCTGACCATGGCGGCCGTCGCCGTCCTGGGCGCCACGGCGATGTCCGCGCAGGATAAGTACTCCCTGACGACGTCGAGCGGAATTGCGTTCTCAGATTTCCGAGGATACGAGGACTGGACCGTGGTCTCCAGCGCCCAGACCGATGACGTGCTGAAGGTGATCGTCGCCAATCCGACGATGATCGCCGCCTACCGGTCCGGCATCCCCGGCAATGGCCAGCCCTTCCCCGATGGGTCCAAGGTAGCGAAGCTCCAGTGGAAGCCGAAGAAGAGCACCGAGGCCCCCTTCGACGTGAACGTGCCGGACACCTTCTCGCAGGCGTTCCTCATCGAGAAGGACACCAAGCGATTTCCGAGCAGCGGCGGGTGGGGATACGCCCTGTTCAACTACGATGCCGCGTCCGATACGTTCACGCCCGACGCGGCCCCCGACAACTGCGGGCACGCGTGCCACACGGCCGTCAAGGCCAAGGACTACATCTTCCACCCGTACCAGAAGCGATAGCCCGGCGTGACCTATGACCGGCATCTCACCGCGCTCCTGGTGATCGATCCCTACAATGGCTTCATTTCCGAGGGGGGCAAGGTGTGGGACCGCCTGAAGGCGGTGGCTGAGGCGAACGGCTGCGTGCCCCACATGCGGCAGGTGCTGGAAGCAGGGCGGAAGGCCCGGCTGCGCGTCGTCTATGCGCTGCATCGCCGGTACCGCCCCGGCGACTACGAGACCTGGACATATATCGCCCCACTGCCGTCCCAATTAGCCGGGATCCGGCCGGTGCATCGCGCGATTTCCTGGGATCTTGGACAAGATGGAGCCGGGGCCGAGATCAGGGTGCCGCGTCGTGCTGTCCGGATTAGGCAAGGGCCAAGATCCCCTGCGAGGTCGTGAGGACGGCGGGCGGCCCCTCGAACGGGTGATCGAGCCACGCCCACAGGTCCCGATGGGTGAAGAGGTTCATCCGCAGCAGGGCGACCAGATTGGACAGCGACCAGCCGAAGCGGGACCGCAGTTGCAGGTACTTCAGAAGCAGTATGGCGATCAGCGCCGTTCAGACCTGGACCTTCAGGGCGTTGGCGCTCGTTCCCACGAAGGTCTTGATCTTAAAGATCTGCTTCAGGGCCTTGAAGAACAGCTCGATCTGCCAGCGATCCTTGTAGATCGCGGCGATGGTCGTGACCCCGAAGTCGAGGTGATTGGTCAGGAAGACCAGCGTCTCGTCCTTGTCCGGGTCGTACACTTCGATCCGGCGCAGCGCGTATGGACACTTCTCTTCCGCCCCCACGCCGGTCAGGCGGATGACCTGGTCCCGGTCCACCCGCCCCTGGAGGGGGATCCGACGCTCCTCCACCGCCTCATAGGCGGCGGCGTCCTTCAGGCGGGTGACGAACCAGACCCCCTGGGCCGTCAACTGGCCGAACCACGCGTAGTCGGTGTAGCCGCGGTCCATGACCACGATCGTCCCCGGGGCGAAGCGCAGGGTCCGCGCCACCCGCACGTCAATGCCGCTTCCCCTCGGTGATGACCACCACACTGGGCAGATAGCCGTCGTGGTCCAGCATGCAATGCAGCTTGACCGCGCCCTTGGTGCGCCGGAACTGGGCCCAGTCGAAGAGGGTTGCGCACAGGTCGATGACGGTCGAGTCTAGGCTCACCAGCTTGTTCTTGAAGCGGAACCTCTTGCGCCCCTTGGCCAGGGGCTCACAGCGGAGGAGCAGCGCCTGGAACACCGCCCGGTAGAGCTGCCAGGGGCGATGCTTGTTCGCGTAGGCCAGCGTCGAGCGGCTGGGGGCCGTGATCCCGAGATGCTTGAGTTTGCCCTCGCTGCTGCGCAGGCCGCCGCAGATCTCCCGCAGCGAGTGGGCACGGCCCAGTTGGCAGAAGAGCATCGCCACGAACTGCCCCCAGCAGGTGAACCCGCGGGCGTGGCGTTCGGCGTGCGTCCGTTTCACCAGTGCCTGAAACTCGGTCCGCGGGAACAGCTTGAGCAGTTGGCTGAACATGCTGCAGAATGCGCTCACGGGTGAGCCTCCTCTAGCATGAGGTGTTGAAGCTTGGTCGCCTCAGCCCCACCATACCGCGGGCGGCTCATCCGCTTTCAGCCAACAAGGTCGCCGCGTCATCGCGCACAACTCTAGGGATAGCACGTTCACCCGTCCAGTTCTGTGGGGCCAGGGGATTGGGGGCTTGTCCATGATGACCACGAGGTTCACCGAGCTTGTAGGTTGCCGAATCCCAATCCAGCAGGCCGGGATGGGGGCGGTGGCGCCGCCCGAGCTGGCCGCGGCCGTGTCGGAAGCGGGGGGGTTCGGCATGCTCGGGACGGCGCGGGCGGGGCTGACCGCGCCCGCGCTCGACGAGCTGCTCGAACGGGTACGCGCCCGCACGACGCGACCCTTTGGGGTCAACTTCATCGTCTCGCCCGTCCATCTCCACGGCGCGCACGGGCGCCCGGCGCTTGACCTCAAGTGCATCGAGATCGCCGCGAAGGCCGCGCGGCTCGTGGAGTTCTTTTATGGTGACCCGAGCCCTCGACTCGTGGGGATGGTCCATGAGGGTGGAGCCCTGGTCTCCTGGCAGGTAGGCTCGCGGGACGAAGCGGTGGCGGCCGTCGAAGCGGGGGCCGATCTGCTCGTGGCCCAGGGCATCGAAGCGGGCGGTCACGTGCGCGGCAAGATCGGACTGATGGCGTTGCTGGGGGAGGTGTTGGGAGCCGTCGATGTGCCGGTGCTCGCCGCCGGGGGTATTGGTACCGGGCGGGCGATGGCGGCCGCTCTGGCAGCGGGCGCGGACGGCGTGCGGGTGGGGACGCGTTTCGTCGCCGCGGCCGAGTCCGGGGCGCACCCGAGGTACGTGGAGGCGCTGATCGCCGCCCGGGCACAGGACACCATCTACACCGAGGCATTTTCGGTGAACTGGCCCAACGCCCCCCACCGCGTCCTGCGGTCATCTATCGCGGCGGCCGAAGCCTTCCAGGGGGACACCGTCGGCGAGACCACGCGCTTGGATGGCACGCGGGTCCCTGTCCTTCGGTTCGCGCCCCTCACCGTCGACCACACCACGACCGGAGCTATCGACGCGATGCCGTTCTGGGCGGGCGAATCCGTCAGCGCCGTGATGCGTGTCCAGTCGGCCTCGGAGATCGTGGGCGAACTCGCTGATGAGGCGGAGAGACTGCTCCATCAGCCGGGCTGACGACCACGTCCAGTGAGCGTTTCTGCTGGCTCGTTGGCGTATCTCGGCCGGCCTGGACAAGGAAGTTCAGGGCCAATTTGGACAAGAGTGACATCGCCCCGATCCAGAAGGTCGCCTGGTCGCGCCGGACCTTCGAGCACGGGACGTGGGGCGGCGAGATCCGCAGCGAGTTCGCGCCGCAGCCCGGCGACATCGTGGCCCTCGAGCACTGGTGCTCCAGCGGCTTCGCCAACACCGATCTGGACCTCCTGCTCAAGACGCACGGCATCCATCAGCTCATCGTCATCGGGCTCCTGGCTCACACGTGCGTGGAGTCCACCGTGCGCTTCGCCGCCGAGCTTGGCTACCAGGTCACGGTGGTGAGGGACGCGACGGCGAGCTATTCGGAGGAGCACATGCACGCTGCGCTCGACGTCAACATCCCCAACTACGCGTCGGCCATCGTGACGGCGAGCCAGATCGTCGACCTGCTCGCGTCCATCGGGGGAACGGCGGCGTGACGATCAGCATGGCGGGTGTCTTCGGTCCCGGCAGCGCGGTGACGGGGGTGCGGCGGCCCGATGTCGACCGCTTCTGATCCGGAGGGCTCGGGCGCGCGCATGCGGCGCATCGTGCCGGGGGGAGTGACGGGGCTCGCGGCCGCCGCGCTGCTGGCCGTGGCACTCTCCGGCTCCATCGAACCGTCCGCACAGGGGCAAGACATGACGACCACCAGGCCGGGCGCCGTGCCGCTGCCCATCGAAGGCATGATGCCGTCCCTCTCCGGCGCCACCGCGTGGCCCAACTCCCCGCCGCTGACGACGGAGAGCCTCCGCGGCAAGGTCGTGGTCGTCGACTTCTGGACCTACACCTGCATCAACTGGCAGCGCTCGCAGCCATACGTGCGCGCGTGGGCCGGCCGGTACAGGGATCAGGGACTCGTCGTGATCGGCGTGCACACCCCCGAGTTCGAGTTCGAGAAGAACGTCGACAACATCCGTCCCGCGCTCGGCATGTTCCGGATCGACTATCCGGTCGCGGTGGACAGCAACCACGCGATATGGGACGCGTTCCGGAATCGCTACTGGCCCGCCGTGTATGTCGTCGATGCCAAGGGGAGCATCCGCCATCATCAGTTCGGCGAAGGCGGCTACGAGCGCACGGAGATGGTGATCCAGGAGCTTCTGCGCGAGGCCGGACATCCCGGCACGGGGAACGACGCCGTGCGGGTCGACGCGCGCGGGTCCGAGGTCGCCGCGGACTGGGACAATCTGCGGTCGCCGGAGAGCTATCTCGGTGGCGACCGCAACCAGGGGTTCGTGTCTTCCAGCCCTGCGGTGGTCGGCAAAAGTCGCAACTACGTCGCTCCGCGATCGTTGCCGCTCAATCACTGGGCGCTGAGCGGGGACTGGACGGTGACCGCCGGCGCCATCGTTGTCGACAAGCCCAACGCGCGCCTCGCGTATCGATTCCACGCGCGCGACGTGCACCTCGTCATGGGGCCGCCGTCGCCCGGATCTTCGGCGCGATTCCGCGTGCTCCTCGACGGCCGCCCTCCGGGGGACGCGCATGGCAGCGACGTCGACGAGCAGGGAAACGGGACCGCGACCGGGCAGCGGCTCTACCAGCTCATCCGGCAGCCCGGGCCCATCGCGGACCGGACGGTCGAGATCGAATTCCTCGACCCCGGCCTGGAGGCGTACGTCTTCACCTTCGGATGACGCGGACCGCTTACCGTGTCACGCACCTAACACACTACGCTGGCGAAGGAGTGGGCCATGAAAAGGTTGCCGGTTCGGCTGACGCTGGCTGCCTTCGTCGTCGTGCTCGGCGTGCTGGGCGGCCGGGCCCTCACCGCGCAGGACACCGGGCCGGAGAAGTACAGCGTGCAGGTGCCGGGGGGACTCGCGTTCTCCGAGTTCAGGGGATACGAAGCCTGGCAGGTGGTCTCCATCAGCGAGGACGGCCCCGTCCTGGCGGCGATCCTTGCCAATCCGGTGATGATCGACGCCTACCGGGCCGGCATTCCCGGCAACGGCCGGCCGTTCCCCGACGGCGCGAAGATGGCGAAGGTCCACTGGAATCCGAAGAAGATGGAGACGTTCCCGGCGGCGACGGTGCCTGGCACGCTGCACGACGTGGACTTCATGGTGAAGGACAGTCAGCGGTTCGCGGACAGCGGCGGATGGGGATGGGGTGTGTTCAAGTGGGACGGGGCGGCCGGCAAGTTCGTGCCCGGCGACATGACCGACATGCCGCCGCAGGGGAACGACGCCAAGTGCGGATTCGGGTGCCACACGATCGTGAAGGGGAGAGACTACGTGTTCACGGATTACGGGCCGCGCTGAAGGGCGAGACTGGCTGAGGGAGGCAAGACACCCCGAGCCATGGAAGGACAACTCGGCCAGCCGTGGACCGGGGCTGGAGAGGGACGGCTCAGAACCCCAGCAGTGCCGATGACAGTTCCGAGCATCGTGCCGAGGACTTACGAGCGTTTCGGTGCCATCGACTGCGACGGCACGTCCAGGAGAGACCGAGCATGTCCAAGATGCGAGTAGTTCAGGTAGCTCGGGCGGGAGGGCCGCTCGAAATCGTCGAACGGGACATCCCGGCGCCCGGACCCGGCCACGTGCGGGTCCGGGTGGAAGCGAATGGCATCTGTCATAGCGACGTGCTGACGAAGGAAGGTCTCATGCCCGGGATCACATACCCTCGCGTGCCCGGGCACGAGGTCGCGGGCGTCGTCGACGCCGTCGGCGAGGGGGTCGAAGGCTGGGCGAAAGGAGACCGTGTCGGGATCGGCTGGCACGGGGGGCACTGCGGGAGATGCACGGAGTGCCGGCGCGGCAACTTCCGGTTCTGTCTCACGTCGCCGCTCATCACCGGAGTCTCCTATGACGGGGGCTACGCCGACTACGTGGTGGGGCCGGCGGTGGCCCTCGCCCGAATCCCCGAGGCCCTCTCGTTCGTCGAGGCCGCGCCGCTCATGGACGCGGGCGTGACGACGTTCATGGGCTTGCGCCACAGCGGTGCGCAGGCTGGCGATCTGGTCGCGGTCCTGGGGGTGGGCGGCCTCGGGCATCTCGGAGTGCAGTTCGCCTCGAAGATGGGCTTCGACACGGTCGCGATCGCCCGGGGCGCCGACAAGGAAGAGTTCGTGAAGAAGCTCGGTGCGCGCGTCTACATCGACAGCGCGAAGCAGGACCCCGCGGCGGAGCTGACGAAGCTGGGCGGCGCGCGCGCGATCCTCGCGACCGCCACCAGCGGCCAGGCGATGACGGCGGTGCTCGGCGGCCTTGGAGTCGACGGCGTCCTCGAGGTCGTGGGCGCCCCGCCGGATCCGCTGCAGGTTCCCGCGTACCTTCTCATCGCCGGCCGCCGGTCGATCGCCGGCTGGGCCTCCGGCCGTCCGATCGATTCGGAAGACACCATGGCATTCGCCGTGAAAACGGGAGTCCGCTCGATGAACGAGCCCTTTCCCCTCGCGCGGGCGCCGGAAGCCTACGACCGCATGATGTCGGGCAAGGCGAGATTCCGGGTGGTTCTGACGATGAAGTGACGTAGCCCTGGGGCGCGCCGCTCCGCGCTGCTGTGCCCCCTCGCTTCCAAGGCGAGTGTCGCCAACGGGCCACCGCGTCCATCGCGCTCTGCAGGGCCCGGTCGCCGCACTTCCCGGGTCGCCGGGCTCGCTGGCGACATCGTGCTATTTCTCGATCATCAGGACGACGTCCCGCGCAAACGCCACGCTGCAACCATCGTTGTCGTTGGAGCCGTTGTCCTCGACTCGCCCGCGCAGCACGAAACCCTGATTCGGCATCTTGTCGCTCAGCCAGCCCTGCACGATGCTCGTGACGGTGACGACGACCGACTTCGTATCGATCTGAGCGGGGGTCGGCCACGCGAAGTCGGCGTCGTCCGGATAGGGCGCGTGGAACGTCTGCGTCGCCGCCACCTCGATGGGTGTTCGGGTGAGAACCGCACGTCCCGCCCCGCCATAGCAGGCGGCGTCGCCTTCTACCACCGTGAGGCTCAGCGCGGCCTTCGAGATGTTCCATCCCTTGGCGGCCGAGAGGTCGTAGCCGAGGAAGGCCCGGTCGTACGTGTTCCAGTGATAGAGCCAGAAGGAATCGCCGTTGTGCAGGTGGTACCAGCCGATGCACAGGTTGGCGCATGGGGCAGCCCCCCGCTCGGGAATGAAGGACGTCAAGCCAACCCACTTGTATTCGTATTCACGCAGCCCGACCCATTGCGGGTGGAGCGCGACCCCGCGCTGGACGAGATTCGGGCTGCCGGGGACAGGAGTCTGCGTGAACCGGCAGGTCACCGAGAAGTCGACGGGATTCGAGTACTGGTCGTGCTGACCTCCCGAGATGTTCTGTACCAGGATCTGATTGGTGGTCACCTCGCCACTCTGGGTCGATGCGGTGATCGTGATGGCGTCCTTGACCGCGATCGATCCCGAGGCGGGCATCGTCACGAGGCCGCCGTTGACGAGCTGGGGGACGCCGTTGACGACCCGACGGAAGGTGTACGTGAACGTGGTTCCCGAGTTGCCAGTGATCGAGCCGGTGAACGGGATGGTCGCCGGACAGCCACCGCTGTGCGACGACTGGGTCGTGGCGAGCTTCGCGCTGGTGATCGCCGCATGCGCCGTCTGGGCGGCGCCGAGGCCGAGGATCGCCGCGATGGCGGCGACACTGCAGCGTTGTGCGATTGTCCCATGTCGCATGCGCGCCCTCCCGTAGCCCGCGCGGAGTGAAGTGCCGCGAGAAGCATTGAATCGACGCGGGCGGGGAGTCAATGCGGATAATGTCCCCAGTCTGGAGGGTCGGCGACCGTCCCCGTCCGCGGTGGACGATGTCGGCGGTGTCGGGATCTTCCTGGTGATCCAGCTCTTAAACACCGTCCTCGGCCTCCTCCTGTCCCGAGGTGGTCGCCGCGGGCCCAGCGGCGGCAGCCGGCGCCTCGGCCGCCGGTGTCCTGGTCTTCGGCTCGAGAGGCTATGATGGCGCGGGAGGAGCCGGATGCTGCTGAGGAACGGGCTCGTGGACGGCCGCCGGCAGGACGTGGCGATCCGCGACGGGCGGATCGCGCGGATCGGCCCGGATCTGGCGGGCGCGTGGGGTGAGACGCTGGACGTGGCCGACCGGCTCGTCCTGCCCGGCTTCGTCGAGAGCCACATCCACCCGGACAAGGCCTTCATCGCCGATCGCACCGAGGGGCTGCGCGCGGGCGGCCCGAGCGCCCAGACCCTCGTGGCCGGGTTGAAGAAGGCGTTCACGACGGACGACGTCTACCGCCGGGCACGGCGCACCCTGGAGCTGGCCGTCCGTCACGGCACGACGACGATGCGCGCCCACGTCGAGCTCGACGCGTTCGTCGAGACGCGCGGACTGGAGGCGATGCGGCGGCTCCAGCGGGACCTCGCCGGCGTGCTGGACCTCCGCCTGATCGCCTTCGCCCAGGAGGGCATCTTCAACGATTCGGTCACGCAGGACCTCCTGCGCGAGGCGCTCCGATCCGGCGTGCCGACGCTCGGCGGCTGCCCGTACATGGACAAGGACCAGCGCGCCCACATCGACTGGTTCTTCGAGACGGCGGAGGCGTTCGGAGCGCGGCTCGACTTCCACGCCGACAGCTCCGACGACCCGGCGATGCTCACGAGCGACTACATCGCCGAACAGACCCTCGCGCGCGGGATGCAGGGGCGCGTGACGCTCGGGCACCTGTGCACGCTCGACGCGCTGGAGCCCGTCCAGCGCGCCCGGGTGATCGACAAGCTGCGCGAGGCGCGGATCCACGTCATCAGCCTGCCCGCCACCGAGCTGCACGTGAAGGGGCGCGGCGCCGCTCGATACGCGTGGCGTGGCGTCACGCGCCTCGACGAGCTCCGCGCGGCCGGCGTCAACGTCGCGATCTCCACGAACAACATCGTCAACCCGTTCACGCCGTACGGACATCCCGACCCTTTGCGCCAGGCGCTCGTCGCCGCGATGGTCGCGCATCTCGGCAACCTCGATCAGCTCGCCGGGCTGCTGGACCTGGTGACGGTGAACGCCGCGCGAGCGATCGGGCTCGAGGGCTACGGCCTCGCCGAGGGGTGTCGCGCCGACCTCGTCGTGCTCGACGCGCGGGGCCCGGCGGACGCGATCACCGAGCAGGCGGAGAAGCTGTGGGTGATCAAGGACGGGCGCGTCGTCGCGCGGAACACGCGGACGAGCGAGCTTCGGATGTGACGCCACACATGACCACGTACCGGACCAGACGGCGGGCCACACGCCAGGCCACATACGAGGAAGGACACGCATGACCGGCAAGCTGTCCGAGTTCGCGCGCGAGACCGAGCCGTACGTCCTGAAGCTCCGCGAAGAGCTGCACCGGATTCCCGAGCTGCGATTCGAAGAGGAGCAGACGCTGGCCGTCGTCCGGCGCGAGGTGGACGCCGCTGCGGCCGCGAGCCCACGGAAGTCGAAGATCGAGATGCGGGAGTACCGGGGCGGGCTGGTCGTCGATCTCACCGTGGATGAATCGGCCGAGCGATGGCTCCTGCGCGCCGACGTCGACGGACTGCCGGTCCCCGAGCAGACCGGCCTTCCCTATGCCTCGATCCACCCGGGGCGCATGCACGCGTGCGGCCACGACGCCCATACCGCGATGCTGCTCGGCGCGTTCTCCCTGCTCGTCGGGCAAACGATCCCGACCCGGAACCTCCGGTTCGTGTGGCAGCGGGCCGAGGAGAACCCGATCACCGAATCCGGCGGCGCGATGCTCGTGCGGGAAGGCGTCTGCGAGGGCGTGAGCCGCGTCTACGGGCTGCACGTCGACGCGAACCGCAAGAGCGGGGCGTTCCTCTCGCGAAGCGGCGCCCACATGGCGAACTCGGACCGGCTGCAGGTCCAGATCACGTGCCAGGGCGGCCACGTCGCGCGGCCCCACCATGGGTCGAACGCCGCGGACATCGCCGTCGACGTGTGCGCCGCGCTCCGGGGCTTCGGGCTGCGGACCCTCGGCCCGCTGGAGCCGATCTCGCTCGTGCCGGCGATCGTCCGGGCCGGCACCGCCAGCAACGTCCGGCCGGATACCGCGGAGCTCTGGTTCGCGGTGCGGAACTTCCTCGACGCCGAGCGTCGACAGGCCTTCGAGAAGGCGCTCGTCCGGGAGATCGAGCAGCTGGTGCGTCGCTACGCCGACGCGACCGTCGCGGTGACGCCGGTCCGCGGCCATCCGTCGCTCATCAACGCGGCGGCCGAGGTGGAGCAGGTGAGACGGCTGCTGGACGCGGCGGGACAGGAGACCGTGGAGGACGACATCCGGTTCGGCGGCGAGGACTTTGCCTGGTACCTCCACGCCCGCCCCGGCTGCTTCTGGTTCCTTGGCGCGGAGACCGCCGACTCGGCGGACCACCATGCGCCCCGGTTCAATCCGGATCCCGCGGCGCTCTGGCGCGGCGTGCACTACTGGCTGATCCTGGCGACGGCGCCCGCCGGCGCTCGCGACGGCCGCTGATCGCCATGCTGGTCGGCGCCTTTGCCTGCGCGCACACGCCCCAGCTCTTGATCCGTCCTTCGACCGAGGACCGCGACCTCGTCCTGCGCGTGCACGCCGCCTTCGCCCGCGTGAAGGCGCGCCTCAGCGCCCTGCGTCCCGATGCCATCGCAGTCATTGCCGGCGATCACATCGAGGGATTCTTCCTCGACGCCGTGCCGGCCTTGGCCGTCTACGTCGGCGAGGCGGCGGCCGGCACCTTCGGACCGTATCGCTACCAACTGCCGATTCACGAGCCCCTCGCAAGGGCGATCGTGGAGCAGGGGATCGAGCGCGGATTCGATCTCCTCTACACGCAGGCCGCGCGCCTGGACTACGCGTTCTACGTGCCGCTGCACTTCACGATGCCGGATCCACCGGTCCCCATCGTGCCCCTTCACGTCAACGTCTACCTGCCGCCGCAGCCGACGCCGCGGCGTTGCTACGAGTGGGGGACCGCGCTCGGCGCGATCCTGCGGGCGCGCCCGGAGCGCATCGCCCTGATGGCTTCGGGCGGCATGTCCCACTTCCCGGGCACCGACCGATACGCCTCGCCCGAGGTCGAGTACGACCGCCAGCTCCTCGAGCGGTTGCGAGCCGGCCGCGGGCGCGAGATGGCCGCGCTCACGGGGGAGGAGCTCGATAGGACCGGCAACGTGGAGCTGCGCACGTGGATCACGCTGCTCGGGGCGGTCGGCGATGCGCCGGCCGAGGTCCACTGCGTCGAGCCGTCGTGGCATCACGACAATGCGGTGCTGGAGTGGCCGACGTGAGCGGCGAGCTGCACTATCCCTTCCCGCCGGCCAGCGCCTATCGCCTGAATCGCTGCCTGTACTCGATCAAGAGCGACCCGGCCTACTGCGCGCGCTTTCTCGCGGATCCGCGGGGCGCCGGAGACGAGATGGCGCTCTCCCCGGCGGAGTGCGCGGCGCTCTCGCCGCTCGATCGAGACGCTCTGGTCCGGCTCGGGGGCCATCCGTATCTCATCTTCATGGCGGACCTGCGCCTGAAGATCGCCCGCGATCCGGGCGCCCTCGAGTACTTCTGACTTCGCCCCGGCCCGCCCGAGCGACGGCCGCTGACTCGCGCTGACGCGCGAGGCGCGGAGCGCCGGCACGCCGCGGGGAGCCCGAGACGGTACGGGGCAGCGGGCGCTACGCGGGGTTGCCGCCTAGCCCGAGGGCGGCCTCCCACGCCTGCTGCGTGGCGATCTCCTGCGTCCAGGGGCGCATGAGCGCGCCGGCGCGCGCGTCCCGCGCGTAGCGCTCGAGGGGATAGCGCTTCAGGAGGCCGCGGCCGCCGCACACGCGGATGGCCTCCTGGGTCACGGAGATGACCGAGCGCTGCACCGTGACGTGGGTCGCCCGCGCTCGCTGGACGACGTCCGCGGGCGCGCCGACGCGGGCTTCCGAGATCGCCCGGTAGTAGAGCGCGCGCGCCGCCTCCAGCGCGAAGAGCATCTCCGCCACCGCGTGACCCTTCACCGCCGCCTCGGTGTGGAGGCCCGGGGAGCCCGCCATCTGGCCGGTCAGGTACGCGAGCGCGCCGTCATAGGCCGCCTGCATGAGGCCGAGGAACGTCGCGTCGAAGCTGAGCGGCGACAGCTGGGGGAAGGCGTTGTACATGGCCCCGAAGCCCCCGGGCGGCAGCACCTCGCCGTCGTCGGGCACGAACACGTCCTGGAGCACCATGTCGCGGCTCACCGTGCCGCGCATCCCCATCGGGTCCCACTCGCCGGGGAACGACACGCCGGGCGCGTCCTTGGGGATCTGGAGGTACAGCGTGCGCTCGATCCAGGGCTCGTTGCCCACGCGAATCGCCGGCGTGGCGAAATAGGGGGCGCTCGCCGCGAGGGAGACGAAGAACTTGCGCCCGGTGACCACGTAGCCGCCGTCGACCTTTCGCGCCGTCGTGCCGAAGCGGCGCCCGCCCACGCTGAGCGCGGTGTCCGTCTGTCCCTGCTCGACCGGCTCGCTGTGAGGCTGCCCGTAGAACGCGCCGGCCTCGATCACCTCGGCGAACTTGGCGGCCCGCAGCCGCTCGTGCCGCTCCCTCGCGGCGGGCGCCATCGGCAGGTCGTCGGCGAGCACGCCCATCATGAGCATGGTGAGGCAGTGCATGTTGAAGGTGAGCGCGGTCGACGCGGCACCCTGGGCGAGCTGCTCCGCGACGAGACAGTAGGTCTCGTAGTCCGCGCCGAGCCCGCCGTACCGGGCGGGGACGCAGAGGCCGAGGAATCCGGCGGCGCGCAGGTCGGCGTAGTCGTCGAAGGGGAACGAGGCCTCGCGATCGTGGCGCTCCGCCCGGGAGGCGAAGCGCTCCCGCGCGAGGTCCCGGGCGAGGCCGATCAGCTCACGCTGGCGGGGGGACGGATGGAGGTCCATGGCCTGTGATTGTGTCCGCGATCGGCGCGGGCGGAAAGCCCCTGCCGCGCCTCGCCGGCGGGCGGCCGGCCCGCTACCGGTCGCCCGGCACGCCGAAGCTGGGCGCCGCCGTGGGGTTCAGCGCCCGGTTGACGTAGTCCTCCAGCTGGGGCTTGTAGATCCCCCACACGCGATGGAGATCGGCGATCGGGTCCCCGTCGGACCAGTCGACCCGCAGATCGGCGACCGGCCAGGGCACCTCGCGAACGAGCACCATCCCGGCGGAATGCACCGGCCCCTCCTCGCCCCCCGCGGCCAGCGCGGCGGCCATGGCGGCCAGCAGCCGGTCGCCCAGGTGCCCCGACGCGCGCTGGAACGCCCCGAGCATCACCTCGGGGATCTCGCGACTCCGCAGCAGGTTCCCGGCCGCGACGACGTCCGGAGCCCGCGCGCTGGCGTGAGTGCCGAGGGTCCGGTGGCCCGAGTACGCCGCGGTCCGGCCCTGGCCGTCGACCGCGATCAGCTGGCGGAACTCGATGTGGGGCGCGGTCCGGCACAGGGTGGCGATCGCCTCCTCCGCGCCGAGGCCCTTCGCCATCAGGTCGAGGCCGGCGGGGCCGAGCCGTGGATCGGTGATGTTCTGGGTCCCGATCACCCCGACGCCGGCGCGGGCGTGCGCGCAGCGCGCGGCCACCGCGGGCGAGGACGAGGAGATGGCGATGCCGAACATCCCCGTGTCGGAAGAGCGGGCGGCGATGGCGATGGTCATCGGGCCCGTCCCTTCTTGGCGCTCGTCCTGGCGCTCGCGCCGGTCCGCTTCGGCTTGTAGCCGTCGGGGATGACGGCGATCACGTCGATCTCGACCAGCCATTCCGGCCGAGCCAGCGCCGGCACGGTCAGACCCGTCGAGACCGGGAACACGCCCTTGAGCCACTTGCCCATCGCGCGGTACACCGCCTCGCGATAGCGGATGTCGACGAGGTACACGACCACCTTCACGATGTGGCTCAGCTCGCTGCCCGCCTCGTCGAGCAGCATGGCGACGTTGGACATCGCCTTGTCCGTCTGCTTGGCGGCGTCGCCCATGTGGAGCGATTCCCGCGTGTCGAGGTCCTGGGAGATCTGGCCGCGCAGGTAGACGGTGTTTCCGGCCACAACCGCCTGGCAGAGGTCGTTATCGAGCTTCTGCTCCGGATAAGTGTCCCGGGTGTTGAACTTCCGGATCCGTGTGTGCGTCATGCGCCTCCCGCTGTCGTCGATCGAGCCGCGGCGCCGCCGACCCCCCGGCCGATGCGTCTCTGCGGCAGAGGCTAGCGTGTCGTCGGCCCGTCCGGCAAGGGGTTCTCCGAGGCAGGGGTTCTCCGAGGCGCGCCTGCCGGGCTGGGCCGTTTCGACGTGTCATCGCGGTTCTCCGGTGTACAGTAACGATCAAGCAACAAGTCTCCGTACCCTCTCGGAGGAGCCGATGCGCACCACGCGGTTCGCGCTTCACGACCGGAGGCATCCGATGCGGCTGCTTCGGGGGGGAGTGAGCGCGCTCCTCTGCCTCGTTGC
>CAYXBJ010000188.1:0-4452 GCA_964463175.1 uncultured bacterium | reverse complement strand
CTGGGACGAGTTCCTCGGACGCGTGAAGGCGGAGAAGCTCTCGCTGTACATGCCGCTCGCGAGCGGGAAGCTTCTCGGTGCGGACGGGGGCGCGCTCCGGATCGGGATCGCCAACGAGGCGATGCGGCGCGAGCTCTCGCGGCGCGAGACGATCGATCATCTCTCGACGATCGCGCGCGAGATCGCCGGGCGCGACGTGCGGGTCGAGGTCGGGCCGCTGCCGGCCGAGCTCGCGACGGAGACGCCGCTCGCCGAGGCACGACGGCGGACCGAGGAGACGCTCGCCGACCCGATGGTCCAGGCCGCGGTCGAGATCTTCGGCGCCGAGGTGCGGGGCGTGCGCGATCGCCGCGGGTCGTGAGCGATGGGCAAGGGCTTCGACATCGGGGGACTCTTCCGGCAGGCCCAGGAGCTGCAGCAGAAGATCGCGAGCGTCCAGCAGGAGCTCGGCGAGCGGACCGTCGAGGCCGCCGCCGGCGGCGGGATGGTGACGGCGGTCGTGAACGGCAAGTTCGAGGTGGTCTCGATCCGCATCGAGCCGTCGCTCCTCGAGCACCCCGATGCCGACATGCTGCAGGACCTGATCGTCGCGGCCGTCAACGAGGCGGTCCGCGCCGCGCGGAGGATGATCGAGGAGGAGATGAGCAAGCTGACGGGCGGCCTCGGGATCAAGCTGCCCGGGATGGGATGAGCCGGTGGCGCAGACGCCATCGATGACCCGTCTGATCCAGGAGTTCACGCGGCTCCCGGGGATCGGCGAGAAGACCGCGGCACGGCTCGCCTTCCACGTTCTCCGCGCCGACCGCCAGTACGCGCAGGCGCTCGCCGAGGCCCTCCTCGCCGTGAAGGACGAGACCAGGCTCTGCTCGGTCTGCTTCGCGCTCACCGAGATGGATCCGTGTCCGCTCTGCACCGATCCGACGCGCGCGGGGGACGCGATCTGCGTCGTCGAGGAGCCGGGCGACCTGCTCGCGGTCGAGCGCGCGCACGAGTTCCGCGGCCGCTACCACGTCCTCCACGGGACGCTCGCCCCGCTCGACGGCGTCGGCCCCGACGAGCTGAAGATCCAGCCCCTCCTCATGCGTCTCCGCGACGGGGCCGTGCGCGAGGTCATCGTCGCCACCAACCCGACCGCCGAGGGCGAAGCGACCGCCCTCTACCTCGCCCGCCTCATCAAGCCCCTCGGCCTCAAGGTCACCCGCATCGCCCACGGCATCCCGGTCGGCGGCGACCTGGAGTACGTGGATGTGATGACGGTCGGGCGGGCTCTGGAGGGTCGACGAGAGATGTGACGCCAGGCGGTGGCGGGGGTGCCCTCCGGGCGACCTTCGACGCGGGCGCATGCCGGGTGGTTCCGTGTACCCGCCGGACGTCGGCCGAGGAGGGGGAGCCCGGAGGGCACCCCCGCCACCGCCGCGCGTACATCCGGGTTTGCCCCACCGCCGCGCATCCGTTATAAGCCGCCGCGTTCCCCGGTAGCTCAGTCGGTAGAGCGATCGGCTGTGGCCATCACGCAGCCTCACCGGGAAACCGGTGAGTGAAGAAGCGGGTGAATTCAGGGAAGCCTTCAGGTGCGCCGATCGACCTATGGTGACCCTGAGCCAAGCCCTCCGAGACGAAGGGCGGAGGGAAGGTGCAGAGACTAGGGAGTGACGGAAGAATAATCTCCCCACGAGCGCCCGCCACCTACAGGGCCAAGCGCAGCTTGGCGCCCATGGTGATGAGATAGTCCACCCCCGTCGGAAACGGCGGGACCAGGTGTAACCGATTGGTCGCTGGTTCGAGTCCGGCCCGGGGAGCCAAATCCGAAACGGGCCGCCGGAGAGAGCTCCGGTGGCCCGTTTCCTTTCCGGGCCCGGCGTGCGATGGAGCGCGCCCATGGCGGGCGAGACGACACGCACGATCCGGACGAACGGGATCCGCATGGCGGTCACCGAGCAGGGGAGGGGTCCCGCGGTGGTCCTCTGCCACGGCTTCCCGGAGACCGCCTACTCCTGGCGCCATCAGCTTCCCGCACTGGCGGCGGCCGGCTTCCGTGCGATCGCGCCCGACCAGCGCGGGTACGGCGGGACCGACAGGCCCGACGCGGTCGCCGACTACGACATCCATCATCTGACGGGCGACCTGGTCGGGCTCCTCGACGCGCTCGGCCTCGAGCGGGCGGTCTTCGCGGGGCACGACTGGGGCGGGATCATCGTCTGGATGATGCCGCTCCTCCATCCGGCCCGCACGACCGGCGTGATCGGCGTGAACACGCCGTACTTCCCGCGGCCCTCGGCGCCGCCGATCGGCCTCATGCGGGCGATCTGGGGCGAGAACTACTACGTCGTCCACTTCCAGAAGCCCGGCGAGGCCGACGCGGCGCTCGCGCGCGACGTCCGCCGCGTGTTCACGCAGCTCATGCGCGCCGGCGTCCCGCACGGGAGCCTCGGCGCGCTCCCGACCGGTCGCAACATGGTCGAGATGATCGCGGGGCCCGAGCTGCCGGGGCGGCCGCTCCTCAGCGAGGAGGAGCTCGGCGTCTACGTCCGCGCCTTCGAGCGGACGGGCTTCACCGGGGGCATCAACTGGTACCGGAACCTGGACCGGAACTGGGAGACGACGCCGCAGCTCGCGAGTGCGCGGATCGAGGTCCCGTCGCTGATGGTCACCGCGGAGCACGATCCGGTGCTGCGACCGGAGCTGGCCGAGGCGATGCGAGAGTTCGTGCCTGATCTCGAGATCGTGAACATCGCCGGCTGCGGACACTGGACCCAGCAGGAGAAGCCCGCCGAGCTCTCCCGCATCATGATCGACTGGCTCACGCGGCGCTTCGGCACCCGCTGAGGACCGCGGCCGCCCAGCCCCCTGGGTCCTCCATCTGCGGGTAGTGCCCGACGCCCTCGAGGACCGTGAGCGGCGCGCGCGCCATGTCGGCCAGCCGCCGGCCGATCTCGAGCACTGCAATCGGGTCCCGGTCCCCCCAGACGACGGCGATCGGCACGCGCGTCCGCTCGAGGATCGGTCGCCAGCGGTCCGCGTGCACGCGCCGCTCGACGTTGTAGCGGGCGATCTTGCCGATGACGCCGAGGCCGTCCCCGTGCTCCATCCAGTACGCGATCGCGCGGATGTCGGTCTCGGGCGTCCGGCTCGCGTCGGCCCAGACGAAGCGGAGCCCCAGGGCGAAGCGCTCGGGGTCGAAGCTCGCCGCGAACGTGGCGGCCCCCTCGTCGGTCATGAGGTCCTTCTGGAGCTGCGTGATGTTCGCCAGCTCGACGAGATGACTCCCGTTCGTGAGCACGAGCGCGTCGATCGCGAAGCCGAGCCCCCGCACCTCGTCGCGGCAGAGCATCTCGACCGCGACGGTGAGCCCCATGTCGTGCCCGACGACCGCCGCGCGCCGGATACCGAGGGTCGCGGCCAGCTCGCCGGCCCGCCGGCCCTGGTCGAGCAAAGAGTACGATGCCTCGCGGGGCTTGTCCGAGAACCCGAAGCCGAGCTGGTCGAACAGCGTGACGCGGAACCGCTCGCGCAGCGTGGGCAACACGGCCGCGAAGTCGTGGCTGGTCGACGGGAATCCGTGCACGAGGACGAGATCGGGCCCGTCGCCCTCCTGCACGACGAAGAGGCGGTGGCCCTCGGCGAGCGTCACGTGGCGCCCGCGGCGCCGCCACGCCTCGTGGACCCGAGCGACGTCCGGCGGGATCGGATGCGCCACGGTCCCGACGTAGCACGCGGGTCGCGGCCGCCGCCAGCCGTCGCGACGAGTTGACTTTGCGGGGCGACCTGACCTTCAGTGGCGTCACGCATGCGCCGCGTCGTCCGACCGCTCCTGCTCCTCGTCGTCGTGGGCGCGGTCGTGGCCGCGCATCGTCTGGGCTTCTCCCGCAACATGACCGTCGACGGGATGCGGGCGCTCGTCGAGGCGCACGCGCCGTACGGCCCGCTCGTCTTCATGGCGGTCTGCGTTGCGGGCATCTTCCTCCACGTGCCGGAGATCGTGCTGATCGCGATCGGAGGCGTCCTCTTCGGGACGGTGCGGGCGTTCGCCTACGGCTGGGTCGCCTCGCTCACGGGCGCCACGGCGACGTTCCTCTTCGTCCGCTACGTCGCGCGCGACTATTTCCAGACCGCGCTCCGCGGCCCCCTCCGGCGGCTCCGCGCGCTCGACGACCGGCTGGAGCGGAACGGCTTCCGCACCGTCCTCGTGCTCCGGCTCCTCCTCTTCCTCGCGCCGCCGCTCAACTGGGCGCTCGGCGCGACGCGCGTCCGTGCGGCGCACTACCTCGCCGGGACGGCACTCGGCGTCGTGCCCGGGATCGCGACGACGGTCTTCTTCGCCGACGCGATCGCAAACCGGCCGGAGGGGAGCGGTCTGCCGCCCGGCGTGGTGGCCGCGGCGCTGCTCCTGATCGCGCTGGTTGCGACGGCGACCCTCGCGCGCCGGCGGCTCGGGGGCGGAACGCCCGCCCC
>CAYXBJ010000187.1:0-29306 GCA_964463175.1 uncultured bacterium | reverse complement strand
CAACGGCTGGGACAAGTGGGTGCCGCGGCCGCCGCACCTGGCGCCCCACGTTGGGCGCTGGAACGAGCTCTCGTGGCCGCGCGAGTACCCGCTCTCCTACTTCGAGATGAGCTTCCTCCTGCCGCACTTCCTGAAAGAGGGGCGCGGCCGCGTCGACACGTACTTCACCCGGGTCTACAACCCGGTGTGGACGAATCCCGACGGCTTCTCGTGGATCGAGATGCTGACCGACGAGGCCAAGATCGGCCTCCACGCCTGCCTCACGCCGATCTGGAGCGAGACCGCCTGGTTCGCCGACTACGTCCTCCCGATGGGCCACGCCTCCGAGCGGCACGACCTCATGAGCCAGGAGACGCACGCCGCGCGCTGGATCGGCTTCCGCCAGCCCGTCCTGCGGGTCGCCCTCGAGAGCCAGGGGAAGCGTTTCGCCACGACGTGGGAGGCGCACGCCGCCGCGGGCCTGGGCGAGGTGTGGGAGGAGGACGAGTTCTGGATCGAGCTGTCGTGGCGGATCGACCCGGACGGGTCGCTCGGGATCCGCAAGTGGTTCGAGTCGCCCTACCGGCCCGGCGAGAAGCTCACCGTCGACGACTTCTACGGCTGGATGTTCGAGCGCTCGGTGCCGGGGCTGCCGGCGGTGGCGGCGAAGGAAGGGCTGACGCCGCTCGCCTACATGCGGAAGCGCGGCGCGTTCCTGATCGAGGACGGCGTCTACCGGACCCACGAGACGACGCTGGCGCCGGCCGCCCTCGAGGGCAGCGCGACCGATCCGGGGAGCGGCATCATCACGAAGGGCGGGGCCGCGGTGGGCGTCGAGGTCGACGGCCGCGCCTACGTCGGCTTCCCCACGCCCTCCCGGAAGCTCGAGTTCTACTCGAAGACGCTCCGCGACTGGAAGTGGCCGGAGTACGCGCTGCCCGCCTACATCCGGAGCCACGTCCACTGGTCGGGGATGGACCGGCAGAAGAACGAGTTCGTCCTCCTGCCGACCTTCCGGCTGCCGACGCTCATCCACACGCGCTCCGGCAACGCCAAGTGGCTCTACGAGATCTCCCACTCGAATCCGCTGTGGCTCCATCCGAAGGACGCCGCGCGGCTCGGGGTCGACACCAACTCCCTCCTCAAGATCCACACCGAGATCGGGTGGTTCGTCGACAAGGTCTGGGTGACCGAGTCGATCCGGCCGGGCATCATCGCGTGCTCGCATCACCTCGGGCGGTGGCGTCTCGGCGAGGAGCAGGGTGGGGAGCGCTGGTCCACGGCGGTCGTCCGGCTCGAGCAGCCGGGTCCCGGCCAGTGGCGGATGCGCCAGGTGCACGGGATCCGCCCGTTCGAGAGCGCGGACCCCGACTCCCAGCGGGTGACCTGGGAGGATGCCGGCGTCCACCAGAACCTGACGTTCAGCGTCCAGCCGGACCCGGTGAGCGGCCAGCAGTGCTGGCACCAGAAGGTGCGCGCGGAGCGCCCGGGCGCGGACGACCGGTACGGCGACGTGTTCGTCGACACGACGAAGGCGCACGAAGTGTACCGGCGCTGGCTCGCCATGGCGCGGCCGGCGCCGGGGCCGGGCAACCTCCGCCGCCCGCTCTGGCTGCCACGCGCCTACAAGCCCGATCCTGCCACCTACCGGATGGAGGCCTGAGTCTGGGGGTCATCGCGTCCACGCGGACGCTGATCGCGCGCGCGATTGCCCTCGCCGTCCTCGCCGGTCTCGGCGCCGGGTTCTTCCTCCAGATGTACGCCCGCATGGCCCACTTGGGCGGCAACGACCTCGGGGCGCGCCTGGCCGCCGCGCGCATTCTCGTCGCCGGCGGGAACCCGTACACGCTCCAGATGTCCCAGGGGCACGGCCCCTATCCGCTCACCATCGACGTGCTCGTGATCCCGCTGACGTGGATACCCCTCGGCCTGGCCCAGACTCTCTGGTTCCTCTTGAGCATCGCCGCGCTCGTCGGCGCGCTCCTGATCCTGGACCGGCTGTGGCGGCGCGGGCCCGGAGACGGCGGGCCCGTGCTCCTGGTGCCCTTCGTCGTCCGCCTCGCGGCGCTGGCCCTGGTCCTGTTCATCCCGCTCCAGAACCATCTGCGGTACGGCCAGCTGAACCTCCTGCTCCTCGGCCTGTGTGCGCTCTTCCTGGCCCTCCAGCTGCGCGAGCGCGAGCACGCCGGGGCGGTCTCGCTGGGGAGCGCCGTCGCGCTGAAGCTCACGCCGGCGGTGTTCCTCCTCTACCTCGGTCGCGCGCGCCGGTACCGCGCGGCGGCGCTCGCGGTCGCGTGGACCCTGCTGCTCGCGGTGGGACTCCCCGCGTTGATCACGAGCCGCGTGCTGGAATGGTACCGGGACGGCTGGCTGCCGGAGGTGACCCGGCTCTCGAGCGGCCCGATCGTCTACGAGTGGCGGACGCGCTTCTCGCTGGCGGCCGTGCTCGCCGAGCTCTGGCCCCGTCTCGCGACGATGCCCGGCCTGCGCTACGCCGCGGCCGCCGCCGTGCTGGGACCCGTCCTGTGGGTGCAGCCGCGTCTCGGGCGGGATCCCCGCGGCGTGCTCCTCCTGTTCGCGCTCTACCTGACGGCGATGCCGCTCGTCTCGCCGGTGAGCGAGACACACCATCTCGCGGTGCTGGCGGGGCCGCTCTGGATCTGGCTCCTCGCGGCCGGCGGGCCCCCGCGGATGCCGGCGCTGGACGGAATCGGCGCGGCGCTGGTCCTCGGCGCGCACTGGCTGGGGATCGCGCTCGCGGGCTCCGCGGCGTCGCGGCGCGGGTCGCTGTTCGACAGCATCGCGCTGCTGGCCCTCTACGCGATCCTGCTGCGCCGGGGCCTGCGGATGACGCGCGGGAACGCGGCCCGCGCGGTCGCCTGACCGCGGGGTCCGGGGCCGCCGCGCGCTTGACAGTCCCCGTCGCTTCGGCCACGCTCAGCCTTCGGAGCGCGTGATGCCGGCCAAAACCCTCCGCGTGGAGACGGTCGCCCAGGCCTACCTGGAGCTCCTGCGGGATCGCGGGATCGACTGTTTCTTTGCCAACGCCGGGACCGATTTCGCGTCGATCGTCGACGCTTTCGCGCGGTTTGAGGCCGAGGGCAAGACAATCCCGCGGCCGATCGCGGTGCCGCACGAGTTCGTCGCGGTCTCGATGGCCCACGGCTACTACCTGGTCACCGGCCGACCGCAGGCCGTGATGGTCCACGTGACCGTGGGGACCGCCAACGGGGTTGGCGCGATCGTCAACGCGGCCCGGACCCAGGTGCCCATCCTCTTCACGGCGGGGCGCACGCCGGTCACCGAGGACGGCAGCCTCACCGGCGCGCGGGACACGCACATCCACTGGGCGCAGGAGGCCTTCGACCAGGCCGGGATGCTTCGCGAGTACGTCAAGTGGGACTACGAGCTCCGGCACGCCGTCCAGCTGGAAGCGGTGGTGGACCGCGCGCTCGAGCTGACGATGGCCGAGCCGCGCGGCCCGGTGTACCTCACGCTGCCGCGCGAGGTGCTGGCCCAGCCGCTCGCCGAGCTGACGATCTCGTCCCCTCCGCATCGCCACGCGGCGAGCCGGCGGTTCCCCGATCCGGCGCGGATCGAGGAGGCGGCGGAGCGGCTCGCCGCCGCGGCGCGGCCCATGATCGTCACCGCGGAGCTGGGCCGCTCGGCCGCGGCGGTGGACGGCCTGGTCGCGCTCGCCGACGCCGGCGCCTTCCCGGTGCTCGAGATGAATCCGGTGTACGTGAACTTTCCGTCGGACCACCCGTGCCACGCCGGATGGTTCTTCGGGAGCCAGCACTATCCGGCGATCGCCGAGGCCGACGTCGTGCTGGTGACCGACTGCGACGTGCCGTGGTACCCGTCGCGGGCGCGACCCGGCGATGACGCGACCGTGATCCAGCTGGCCGTGGACCCGTTCTACTCGCGGTACCCGATGCGCTCGTTCCCGTGCGACGTGCCGGTCGCCGCCGAGCCCGCGGTGGCACTGCCGCTGCTCGCGGACGCGGTGCGGCGCCGCCTCGACCCCGCCCGGGTGGCGGCGCGCCACGAGGCGCTCCGCGCGGCCCACCGGAGCCGCCGCGAGATCTGGGACCGGGCCGGCGCCGACGAGGCGGGGCACACGCCGATCGGCTTCCAGTGGGCGTCTCGCTGCATCGGCGAGGTGCTCGGCCCGGACACGATCGTCGTCAACGAGTACCCGCTGGATCTCCGCCACGCGCCGCCATCGGCGCCGGGCACCTGCTTCGGCTCGCCGCATTCCGGCGGACTCGGCTGGGCCCTGGGCGCCGCTCTCGGCGCGAAGCTCGGCGCCCCGGAGCGAACCGTGATCGCGACCGTCGGCGACGGGGCCTACGTGTTCGGCGCGCCGACGGCGGCGCACCTCGCGTCGCAGCTCCACAAGCTCCCGTTCCTGACGGTGATCTTCAACAACGCCGCGTGGGAGGCCGTCGAGCGCGCCACGCGCGCCGTGCATCCCGACGGCTGGGCCGCCTCCACCCGGACCTTCCCGCTGACCGGGCTCTCGCCCGCCGCCCACTACGAGGAGATCGTGCGAGCCTTCGGCGGCCACGGCGAGCGGGTGGAGGATCCGGCGGAGCTGCCGGGGGCGCTGCGACGCGCGCTCCGCATCGTCCGCGAGGAGGGCCGCCAGGCCGTCCTCAACGTGATCTGTCGCCGCCAGACCGGCTCGCCCAGAGGGTAACGGCAGACCCTCGTCCTCACGCGGCGCCGGAGTCGGAGTTCGGCGGAGCATCCCGACCGGCGCGCGTCTCCGGGATTGTCGGGAAAGTGGACTCTGACCCCATAATCGGAGCATGCGCACGGAGCTGACCCTCGACGACCGCTACCTCTGTGAAGAGGGGCGTGTCTACCTCTCCGGCATGCAGGCGCTCGTCCGCCTGCCGATCGACCAGAGCCGTCGGGATCGACGGGCGGGGCTCCGGATCGGCACGTTCATCAGCGGCTATCCGGGCTCGCCGCTCGGCGGCTACGACCTCGCCCTCCGCCAGGTGCGCGCGATTCTCGAGCAGCACGACATCCGCCACGTGCCCGGGGCGAACGAGGAGCTCGCGGCGACGGCGCTCTCGGGCACCCAGATGCTCGACCGCTATCCCCACTCGCGCTACGACGGGGTCGTGGGCGTCTGGTACGGGAAGGGCCCCGGGGTCGACCGGAGCGGGGACGCCCTCAAGCACGGGAATTTCGCCGGAACGAGCCGACACGGCGCGGTCGTGGTGCTCTCCGGCGACGACCACGAAGCGAAGAGCTCGACCATGCCGTACCAGGACGATTACGCGTTCGTCGGCCACGGCATGCCGATCCTCTATCCCGCGTCGACCGGCGAGTTCCTCACCCTCGGCCTCCATGCGATCGCGCTCTCGCGCTACTCGGGCTGCTGGGTGGCGCTGAAGCTGGTCGGCCAGCTGGCCGACGGCGGCGAGACGGTGCACGTGGCGCCCGACGACCCCGGCATCGTGGTGCCGGAGCTCCTGATCGACGGCAAGCCCTTCCGGAAATCGACCGACTTCACCTTCTTCCCGGGGCTCAACATCGAGACCGAGCGGCAGCTCTACTACGAGCGTCATCGCGCCGTGCTGGCCTACGCGCGCGCGAACAGCCTCACCTGGGCGGAGATCGGCGCGCGGGGCGACCGGGTGGGCCTGGTCACGGCCGGGAAGTCCCACGCGGACCTCCGTCAGGCGCTCCTCGATCTCGGCCTCGACGAGAGCGCCCTCCGGCGGCTCGGCGTTCGCCTCCTCCGGATCGGCCTGATCTATCCGCTCGACGCGGACGCGATCCGCGCCTTCGCCCAGGAGCTCGACGAGGTCATCGTGGTCGAGGAGAAGCGCGGCTTCCTCGAAGGGCAGGTGAAGGAGGCGCTCGCCGGGCTCCGGCGGGGCGTCCGCGTTCTCGGGAAGGCCGACGAGACCGGCGCGCCGCTGTTCCCGATCCAAGGGGGCATGGACTCCGACGTCGTGGCCGAGCGGCTGGGACCGCGCCTCCTCCGGCTGGCCGAGGGTCAGCCTGACCTGGCGTGGCGGATCCAGAGCCGGCTGGACACGCTCCGCGCGCATCGCGCGCGGCCGCACGAGGCGCATCCTGGCCGGACGCCGAACTACTGCTCGGGGTGCCCGCACAACGTGGGCACGCGGCTCTTGCCGGGCGAGCTGGCGTGGGGCAGCCCCGGGTGCCACTCGTTCGCCTCCATCATCGAGCAGCCGGAGCGCCACATCGTCTCGATGACACAGCTGGGCGGCGAGGGACTGCCGTGGATCGGGCTCGGGCCCTACACGGACCGGCCGCACCTCGTCCAGAACGTCGGGGACGGCTCGCTCTTCCACTCGTCGTTCCTGAACATCCGGTTCTGCGTCGCGGCCGGCGCGAACATGACGTTCAAGATCCTCTACAACGGGTACGTCGCGAATACCGGCGCCCAGGAGATGGTGGGCGGGAAGCCGGTGCCGGAGCTGACGCGGATGCTCGAGCTGGAGGGCGTGCGGACGACGGTGGTCCTGACCAAGGACCCCGACACGTACCGGGGCGCGGGGCTGGCCGGGAACGCGCGCGCGGAGAGCGTCGAGCGGCAGGACGCGGTGCTGAGGGAGCTGGTGGCCACGCCGGGCGTCACGGTCCTGATCCACGACGGGCTCTGCGCCAACGAGCGGCGGCGTCGCCAGAAGCGGGGACAGCTGCCGGTGTCGAACCGCTTCGTGGTGATCAACGAAGAGGTTTGCGAGGGCTGCGGCCACTGCGGCGCGCTGACGAACTGCATGTCGCTCCATCGGGTGGACACCGAGCTCGGGCCGAAGACGCGGATCCACGCGTCGTCCTGCAACCAGGATCTGTCGTGCCTCGGCGGGGACTGCCCGTCGTTCATGACCGTGGACACCGACCCCGGGACCGGCTACCGGAAGCCCTCGCCGCCCGTCCTCGCCGACGACGCGAGCCTGGAGCCGGCCGATCGCGTCGGGCTCAGCCGGCCTTACCACGTCTATCTCCCGGGCGTCGGGGGGACCGGCGTGATCACGATGAACGCGCTCCTCGGCTGGGCGGCGCTGATCGACGGTCTGCACGTCCTCAGCTACGACCAGACGGGGGCCGCGCAGAAGTGGGGTCCGGTCCTCTCGAGCTTGATCCTCGCCGCGGGGGACCAGGGAGTCGCGGCGAACAAGGTCGGGCTCGGCCGGGCCGATCTCTACCTGGCGCTCGATCTCCTCGCGGCGGGGACGCGCGTCAACTTGGACCGATGTGACCCGGAGCATACGGTCGCCGTCGTGAACACGTCGGTCCTGCCGAGCGGCGAGATGGTGCGGAACGTGGACTTCGCGCCGCCTGTGGACGCCATCCGCGGTCAGATCGATCGCGTGACGCGGCCCGGCGCCAGCGTCGCCGTCGACGCGCGGCGGCTGGCCGAGGCCCTGTTCGGCGACTACATGGCGACCAACATGCTCGTGCTTGGCGTCGCCTACCAGGCCGGGCTCCTGCCACTGTCGGCATCGGCCATCGAGCAAGCCGTGCGCCTGAACGGCGTCGCGGTGGATCAGAACCTGCAGGCCTTCCGCTATGGCCGGCTATGGCAGGCGGACCCGGAGCGGGTGCGGGCGCTGGTGGAGCCTCCCGCGCGCTCGTTCGAGACGGAGCGAGCGGCGGCGCTCGAACGACTCGGCGGCCGCGACGCGAGCGCCTACGTGTCGCTCCTCGATCGCTGCGGACACCTCGATCCGGAAGCGCGCCGGCTGCTCGCCTTTCGTGTCGGCGAGCTGATCGACTACCAGGACGCGCGCTACGCCGCGGGTTACGTCGATTTCGTCCTCGACGTGGCGGCGCAGGAAGCGACGATCGAACCGGCCCGCGTCGAGGTGACGCACGCGGTCATCCGGAACCTCTACAAGCTCATGGCGTACAAGGACGAGTACGAGGTGGCGCGCCTCCACCTGAAGCCCGCGTCCCGCGACTCGACCCGTGGGCTCTTCGCCGCGCCACGGCGGCTCTCGTGGCACTTCCACCCGCCGCTTCTGCGCGCGCTCGGGCTCACGCGGAAGCTCCGGCTGGGGCCCTGGTTCACGCCCGCGCTCCGGCTCCTCCGAGTGCTCAAGCGGGTCCGCGGCACCTCGCTCGATCTCTTCGGGTATGCCGCCGTGCGCCGCGAGGAGCGGCGGCTCGTGCCCTGGTACCGGGATCTCGTGACCGGCGCGCTTCGCGAAGCCGGCGGCCACGCGACCGCGCTCGAGCTCGCGCGCCTCCCCGAATCCATCCGCGGCTACGAGGACATCAAGCTCCGCTCCATCGCCAAAGTCCGGGGTCAGGCCTTAACTTTGGTTGCCGGGGACTCCGCCGGCCGATCGGACTGACGCACACCCCCCTCGTTGCCAAGCTCCGCGGTCGGGCCTTCACGTTCGGCGGACAGGGATTCGGCCAGAGACTCGACCAAGGACTCGACCTGCCGCGCCGCCACCGGATCGTCCGGCAGCTGCTCGCCGACCCTGCGCACCGCGTTGCTCGCCGTCGCGAGATTCCGACCCAGACCGGCCGCCACATCCGTCAGGCGATAGCCCAGGCGGCGGACCAGGACGTAGGCGGCCAGGGCGCGCGCCCCACTGGCCGGGCCGCCCCGGCCTGCTCCGTGGAGCACCTCGACGTCGACGCGGAGCCCGCGGGCCAGAACCTCCAGCGCGGCGCCGAGCGACGCTCGTGGGGGCAGGGGCGCACGGAGATCGTCCGCCGCCCCTGGCTCGATGTTCCCCGGATCGCTGGCGATCAGCCGGACGTAGCCACTCGTGCCGCCGACCAGACCCAGCACGACGGTCGGATCGACGAGCTGGGAGCTGGCCACCTCCCCGAGATACGCACGGTGCCCGCTGTACGGGTAGTCTTCCGCGCGCCTGGTCAGGCCGGCCCGCACGGGGTTCTGATGGACGTATCGCACGAGGGTGATGAGGTACTCGTCCGTCTCGCACCGGAGCGCCTTGTACCGGCCCTGGAACAGGTGGCCGACTTGGGCGTACTGCCGATTGAAGCGCTGGGTATAGGACTGCTGGAGGCACTGCATGAAGCGGTCGAGCGGCGCCTCGGCTGTCCCGAGGACGAGGTGCACGTGGTTGGGCATCAAGCAGTACGCGTGCAGCGTCACGGCGTATCGCGCCCGGTACACGGCGAGCCGGTGGAGGTAGGTCTCGTAGTCGCGGTGACCGAGGAAGATTGCCTCCCGATGATTGCCGCGCACGATGACGTGGTAGAGGAGCCCCGGACCGAACACCCGTGGTGGTCGAGCCATGACTCATAGCAGGGCGCGTGCCGCTGCCGAAGGTCGCGCGCGGGAACGCAAAAGTTAAGGCCTGACCCCGGAGTTTGGTGGTTTGACACTCCGCGTCGAGGGCAGTAGCATGAGGTCGCGGTCGAGAGCGCCTCCTGTCCACCAGGGCGGGAGGCGATTACTTTGGGGAGCCCTGCCATGATCGACGCGATCCGCGCCCTCTACACCTCGATGCCGGAGCGTCTCGCCCGTGCCCGCCGCGAGTGGAACCGGCCGCTGACGCTCAGCGAAAAGGTCCTCGTCGCCCACGTCCACGAGTGGGGCGCGCAGACCTGGGAGCGCGGCAAGGCCACCCTCCGGCTCCGCGTGGACCGGGTCTCGATGCAGGATGCGACCGGCCAGATGGCGCTCCTCCAGTTCATGCAGGCCGGGAAGGCGCGCGTCGCCGTGCCCTCCACGGTGCACTGCGACCATCTGATCCGAGCGCAGACCGGCGCCTCCGAGGACATGCGCCGCGCAGTCACGGAGAACAACGAGGTCTACGAGTTTCTCCATTCGGCCTCGAAGAAGTACGGCATCGGCTTCTGGAAGCCCGGATCGGGGATCATCCACCAGGTCGTGCTGGAGAACTACGCGTTCCCCGGCGGCCTCATGATCGGCGCCGACTCCCACACCCCGAACGGGGGCGGGCTCGGCATGCTGGCCATCGGGGTCGGCGGCGTGGACTGCGGCGAGGTCATGGCCGGGCTGCCGTGGGAGGTTCTCCACCCGAAGCTGATTGGTGTACACCTCACCGGCAAGCTCGCGGGCTGGACCTCTCCCAAGGACGTGATCACGTACCTCTGCGGGTACCTCACGGTCAAGGGCGGGACGAACAAGATCATCGAGTACTTCGGTCCCGGCGCCGAGTCGATCAGCGCGACCGGCAAGGGCACGATCTGCAACATGGGGGCGGAGCTCGGCGCGACGACCTCCGTCTTCCCCTTCGACCACCGGATGGCGGCGTACCTCGAGGCGACGGACCGGAAGGACATCGCGCGGCTCGCCGCCGAGCACCAGGCGCTCCTGGTCCCCGACCCGGAGGTCCTCCGGAACCCCAAGGACTTCTACGACGAGGTCGTGGAGATCGACCTCTCGACGCTGGAGCCGCACATCGTGGGCCCGCACTCGCCGGATCGGGACCGGCCGGTCTCCAAGCTTGCCGCGGACGTCCGGGCCAACAGCTGGCCGGCCACGATCAAGGCCGCGCTGATCGGCTCCTGCACCAACTCGTCGTACGAGGACATGCGGCGCGCGGCCCACGTCGCGCGGCAGGGCATCAAGGCCGGGCTCAAGGCGAAGACGCCGTTCCTGATCACGCCCGGGTCCGAGCGCATCCACCAGACGATCAAGCGCGACGGGATCATGGCGACGTTCGAGCAGATGGGTGGCACCGTGCTCGCCAACGCGTGCGGCCCCTGCATCGGCCAGTGGAAGCGCTCCGACGTGGGCAAGGACGAGGCGAACACGATCGTCTCCTCGTTCAACCGGAACTTCCCCGGACGGAACGACGGCAGCCAGGCGACCCTGTCCTTCCTGACGAGCCCCGAGATCGTGACCGCGCTCGCCTTCGCGGGCACCCTCGAGTTCGATCCGATCCACGGGACCCTGACCACGCCCGACGGCAAGGCGTTCCGCTTCACGCCGCCCGAGGGCGAGGAGCTGCCGCGGGACGGCTTCGCGCGCGGCGAGGAGGGCTACGAGGCCCCTGCGGCGGACGGCGCCGGCGTGCAGGTCATCGTGCGGCCAGACAGCGAGCGGCTCCAGCTCCTCCAGCCGTTCCCGCGCTGGGACGGAAAGGATTTCGACCGCCTGCCGATCCTGGTCAAGACGAAGGGCAAGACGACGACCGATCACATCTCGCCGGCCGGAGCCTGGCTCCGCTTCCGCGGCCATCTCGACCGGATCAGCGACAACATGTTCCTCGGCGCGCTGAACGCCTTCACCGGAGAGACCGGCAAGGGCGTGAACGTCCTGACCGGCGACGCCGGGGTGCTGTTCACGAAGATCGCCCGCGACTGGAAGGCCCGGGGCGTGAGCTGGATCGTGATCGGCGACGAGAACTACGGAGAGGGCTCGAGCCGGGAGCACGCGGCGATGTCGCCTCGCTACCTCGGCGCCAAGGTGGTGCTGGTCAAGAGCTTCGCGCGGATCCACGAGACGAACCTGAAGAAGCAGGGGATCCTGCCCCTGACCTTCCAGAGTGCCAAGGACTACGACCTGTTCGAGCAGGCGGACCGGGTGAGCGTGGTGGGTCTCCAGGCACTCGCGCCGGAGCGGCCCGTCGAGGTCCGGATCCACAAGCCGGATGGCCGGACCGTCACGATCCAGACTCGCCACAGCCTGACCGAGGAGCACATCAGCTGGTTCCGCGCCGGCTCGGCGCTGAACGCGCTCTCGTAGGCTCGTCGCGGCGGCCCCCGCCGCTCGATCGGGGAACCGGACGGTGCGGGCGGCTCCCGTGCCCTGAGGAGGCAGCATGCGTCGCGTGAAGATCCCCGCCGGCGAGAAGATCTCCATCTCCCACGGGAAGCTGCAGGTCCCCGACCATCCGATCGTGCCCTTCATCGAGGGCGACGGCACCGGCCCCGACATCTGGCGGGCTTCGGTGCGGGTGCTCGACGCGGCGGTGGAGCAGGCCTACGCGGGGAAGCGCCGGATCGCCTGGGCCGAGGTCTACGCCGGCGAGAAGGCGAAGGCGGTCTACGGGGCGGATTGTCCGCCGAACCTCCTGCCGACCGAGACCCTCGACGTGATCCGGGAGTACCTGGTCGCCATCAAGGGGCCGCTCACGACGCCGGTGGGCGAGGGCTTCCGGAGCCTGAACGTGACGCTTCGGCAGGAGCTCGACCTCTACGTCTGCCTCCGCCCGGTGAAGTACTTCCGGGGCGTGCCGTCGCCGGTCAAGCGGCCGGAGGCGGTCGACATGGTGATCTTCCGCGAGAACACCGAGGACATCTACGCGGGCGTCGAGTGGCTGACCGGGACGCCCGAGTGCCAGAAGGTCATCGACTTCCTGACGCGCGAGATGGGCGTGAAGAAGATCCGGTTCCCGAAGACCTCCTCGATCGGGATCAAGCCGGTGTCCATCGAGGGATCGGAGCGGCTCATCCGCGCGGCGATCCGCTACGCGATCGAGCAGAATCGCCGGAACGTCACCCTCGTGCACAAGGGCAACATCCAGAAGTACACCGAGGGCATGTTCATGAAGTGGGGCTACGCGCTGGCCAAGCGCGAGTTCCCGGACCGCACCGCGTCGTGGGAGGAGTGCGGCGGCAAGCCGCCGGCGGGGAAGATGCTGATCAAGGACGCGATCACCGATGCGTTCCTCCAGCAGATCCTCACCCGGCCTGACGAGTTCGACGTCATCGCGTGCCCGAATCTGACGGGTGATCTCCTGTCGGACGCGCTCGCCGCGCAGGTGGGCGGGATCGGGATCGCGCCGGGCGGCAACATCAACTACGAGACGGGGCACGCGCTCTTCGAGGCGACGCACGGCACTGCGCCGAAGTACGCGGGGCAGGACAAGGTGAACCCGGGCTCGGTGATCCTCTCCGGCGAGATGATGCTCCGGTACATGGGCTGGACCGACGCGGCCGACCGCATCGTCAAGGGCCTCGAGGCCACGATCGGCAAGAAGGTGGTGACCTACGACTTCGCCCGCCTCATGGACGGCGCGAAGGAGGTCAAGTGCTCCGAGTTCGGGAGCGCCATCATCGAGCAGATGAGGGGGGTCAGGGTCTGACCTCCCGGCATTTCGAGCATGCGCGGAGTCGCACTCCAGCTGCGGTCCGCATGAGCCGTCTGGGCCGACTCTGACCGACTGGCTGGATGGACGCGAAGGCCTGACTCCGGAGGGCGAGATGGCGAGACCGAAGGTGACGGTGGTGGGCGCGGGCAACGTGGGCGCCACCACGGCGCAGTACATCGTCGAGCGCCAGCTCGCCGACGTCGTCCTGACCGACGTCGTGGACGGGCTGCCCCAGGGCAAGGCGCTCGACCTGCTCCAGGCGGGACCGGTGCACGGCTACGACTGCCGGATCACCGGCGCCAACGACTACGAGCCGACTGCCGGCTCCGACATCATCGTCATCACCGCCGGGCTGGCCCGGAAGCCCGGCATGAGCCGGGACGACCTCCTCATGAAGAACGCCGAGATCGTCGGCGGCGTGGTGGCCGAGACCGCGCGACGGTCGCCGACGGCGATCCTGATCATCGTCACGAACCCGCTCGACGCCATGGCCCAGCTGGCGCTCCGCCGGTCGGGCTTCCCCAAGCAGCGGGTCATCGGCATGGCCGGCGTGCTCGACTCCGCGCGCTTCCGGACCTTCATCGCCCAGGAGCTCGACGTCTCGGTCGAGAACGTCACCGCGTTCGTGCTCGGCGGCCACGGAGACACCATGGTGCCGCTCCCGCGCTACTCGACGGTGGCCGGGATCCCGATCACCGAGCTCCTGCCCAAGGACCGGCTCGAGGCGCTGGTGAAACGCACGGCCAACGGCGGCGCCGAGATCGTCGGCCTCCTCAAGACGGGCAGCGCGTACTACGCGCCCGCCGCGTCGGTGGTCGACATGGTCGAGGCGATCCTCAAGGACAAGAAGAAGGTCCTGCCCTGCACGGCCTACCTCGAGGGGGAGTACGGGGTGAAGGGGCTCTTCGTCGGCGTGCCGGTCAAGCTCGGGCGCCGCGGCATCGAGCAGATTCTCCAGATCACCCTCTCGCCGGACGAGTCCGCGGCGCTCGGGCGTTCGGCGGCGGCCGTGCGCGAGCTCACCGACAAGCTCGGCATCTAGGAGGCGGCGAGGTGGCGGCAGCGAGGCATCAGGCGCAGTCATCGACGGTTGGGGCGGCGGGGATCACCGCGAGCCGCCTCCCGGCGTCCGGCGGACGGGTCCGCATCGCGGGGCCGATCCGGTGGGACCAGTGGTGGGTGGAGCCGGCCCTGATCGTGCTGGTCCTCGGGGCCTTCATCGTCTACTCGACGTGGGCGGCGCTCCAGAACGCCCACTACTACGCGGAGCCGTACCTCTCGCCGTTCTACTCGCCGTGCCTCTCGACCGACTGCCAGCACGTCACGGTGCCGCTCTTCGGCAAGATGCCGGCGCTGCCGATCATCGGCGTGGTGTCGCCGGCATTCCTGATCCTGTGGGGGCCCGGCCTGTTCCGGCTGACCTGCTACTACTACCGCAAGGCCTACTACCGGTCCTTCTGGTCGGCACCCCCGGCGTGCGCGGTGAGTGACATCCGCCCGACCTACACGGGCGAGACGCGCTTCCCGCTGATCTTCCAGAACCTCCACCGCTACATGTTCTACGTCGCCGTGCTCTTCATCGTCGTCCTCGCGTACGACGCCCTGCTCGCGTTCCGGTTCCCGGGCGGGCGGTTCGGCATCGGGGTCGGCACGCTCGTGATGTGCGTGAACGTCCTCTTCCTCGCCGGCTACACGTTCTCGTGCCACAGCTGCCGGCATCTCTGCGGCGGCGCGGTGAACCAGTTCTCGAAGGCGCCGACCCGCTACGCCTTGTGGAAGTTCGTCACCCGGCTGAACGAGCGGCACCCGACCTTCGCGTGGTTCTCGCTCTTCAGCGTGGGCCTCACCGACGTCTACATCCGCCTGGTGTCGATGGGGGTCATCCGGGACCTCCGCATCGTCTTCTGACCGTGGCCACAGGCCGAAGGCCGTCCGATCAACGGCGAGCGAGGGCAGCAAAGTGAACGGCCCCACGCAGCACGAGGTGCACGAGTACGACGTCGTCGTCATTGGCGCGGGCGGCGCCGGTCTCCGGGCGGCGATCGAAGCCGCGACCCAGGGCGTGCGCACCGCCATCGTCTGCAAGTCGCTCCTTGGCAAGGCGCACACCGTCATGGCCGAGGGCGGCATCGCCGCCGCCCTCCGCAACGTGTGGCCCGAGGACAGCTGGCAGGTGCACTTCCGCGACACGATGCGCGGCGGGAAGATGCTCAACCACTGGCGCATGGCGCAGCTCCACGCCCAGGAGGCGCCGGACCGCGTCCTCGAGCTCGAGCGCTGGGGCGCGCTCTTCGACCGGACGAAGGACGGCCGCATCCTCCAGCGCGACTTCGGCGGGCACCGCTACGCGCGGCTCGCGCACGTCGGGGACCGGACCGGTCTCGAGATGATCCGCACGCTCCAGCAGCACGCGGTGCACCTCGGCATCGACGTGTTCATGGAGTGCACGGTGAACCGCTTGCTCAAGGACGGCGAGCGGGTGACCGGCGCGGTCGCCTACTGGCGCAACACCGGCAAGTTCATCGTCTTCAAGGCGCCGGCGGTCGTGCTCGCGACGGGCGGGATCGGCAAGTCGTACTCCATCACGTCGAACTCCTGGGAGTACACCGGCGACGGCCACGCGATGGCGCTGCAGGCGGGCGCGGACCTGGTCGACATGGAGTTCGTCCAGTTCCACCCGACGGGCATGGTCTGGCCCCCGAGCGTGCGGGGCATCCTGGTGACCGAGGGCGTGCGGGGCGACGGCGGGACGCTCCGCAACAAGTCCGGCGAGCGCTTCATGTTCCGCTACATCCCGGAGTTCTTCAAGGCCGAGACGGCGGACAACGAAGCCGAGGCCGACCGGTGGTACGAGGACAAGAAGAACAACCGGCGCACGCCGGACCTCCTCCCGCGCGACGAGGTGGCCCGCGCTATCAATGCCGAGGTCAAGGCCGGCCGCGGCAGCCCCCACGGCGGCGTCTTCCTCGACATCTCCACCCGCCGGTCGGCGGACTACATCCGGCGGCGCCTTCCGTCGATGTATCACCAGTTCAAGGAGCTGGCCGGCGTCGACATCACCAAGGAGCCGATGGAGGTCGGCCCGACCTGCCACTACGTGATGGGCGGCGTGCGGGTGGACCCGGAGACGACCGCGGCCGTCGGGCTTCCCGGGCTCTTCGCGGCCGGCGAGGTCGCCGGTGGCATGCACGGCTCGAACCGCCTCGGCGGGAACTCCCTCTCGGACCTTCTCGTCTTCGGCCGGCGCGCGGGGCACTACGCGGCCGAGCACGCGCGGGCCGCCAAGGGCACGCTCACCGTCGACGGCCGCCAGGTCGAGGCCGCGGTGCGCGAGGTGATGGCGCCCGTCGAGCGGAAGACCGGCGAGAACCCGTATGCGATCCAGAAGGACCTCCAGGAGGTCATGCAGAGCCTGGTCGGCATCATCCGCACCGAATCGGAGTTGAAGGAGGCGGTGGTCCAGATCGGCCGCCTCGAGGAGCGCGCGAGCCGGGTCGGCGTGCAGGGCAGCCTGACCTACAATCCGGGCTGGCACCTGGCCCTCGACCTCCAGAACCTCCTGGCCGTCTCCGGGGCGATCGCGCTGGCCGCGCTCGAGCGCAAGGAGAGCCGCGGCGGGCACACCCGCGACGACTATCCGAAGACGGACTCGGAGTTCGGCAAGGTCAACGTCGTGGTGCGGATGCGGGACGGCCAGCTCCAGGTGACCCAGGAGGCGCTCCCCGCGATGCCGCCCGAGCTCGGGACCCTGTTCGAGGAGAAGAAATGACGACGGCCGCGCCCCCCACCCGAGAGGTCTCCATGCACGTCTTCCGCGGCGACGCGGAGGGCGGGGAGTTCCGCGAGTACCGGGTCCCGCTCGAGGAGGGGATGGTCGTCCTCGACGTGGTCCACCGGATCCAGGGGACCCAGGCGAACGATCTCGCCGTCCGCTGGAACTGCAAGGCCGGCAAGTGCGGCTCCTGCAGCGCCGAAGTGAACGGGAAGCCGCGCCTCATGTGCATGACGCGGATGGACATCTTCCCAGAGGGCGAGCCCATCACCGTGGCGCCGCTCAAGACGTTCCCGCTGGTCAAGGACCTGGTCACCGACGTCTCGTTTAACTACGAGGCAGCGCGCCAGATCCCGGCGTTCCGTCCGCGTCCCCCGGAGCCGGACGGCACCTACCGGATGATGCAGGAGGACATCGACCGCGGGCAGGAGTTCCGGAAGTGCATCGAGTGCTTCCTCTGCCAGAACGTCTGCCACGTGATCCGGGACCACGACGAGAACAAGCCCCAGTTCTTCGGGCCGCGCTTCTTCGTGCGGCTGGCCGAGCTGGACATGCACCCGCTCGACACCGTCGACCGCCGGGAGCTCATCCGGGCGCGCGCGGGCATCGGCTTCTGCAACATCACGAAGTGCTGCACCGAGGTCTGCCCGGAGCACATCAAGATCACCGACAACGCGATCATCCCGCTGAAGGAGCGCGTGGTCGACGACCACTACGACCCGGTCATGTGGGTGCTCCGGAAGCTGGGTGGCAAGTAGCCGACCGCCGCCCCTGACCATCGGCGACCCACCTCCTTCATGAAGATCCACGAGTACCAGGCGAAGGCGATCCTCCGGGAGTTCGGCGTGCCGGTTCCCCGGGGAGAGGTCGCCGCGACGGCGGCCGAGGCGCGCGCCATCGCGGAGCGCCTGGGGGGCCGCGTGGTCGTGAAGGCCCAGGTCCACGCGGGCGGGCGCGGCAAGGCGGGCGGAGTGAAGGTGGCCGACGATCCGGCTGGCGCGGAGGCCGCCGCCCGGGAGATCCTCGGCATGAAGCTCAAGACGCCGCAGACGCCGCCCGAGGGGATCACGGTCCTTACCGTCCTCGTCGAGGAGGCGTCGGCGATCGCGCGGGAGCTCTACCTCGCGGTGACGCTCGACCGGGGCAAGGGCAGCCACGTCGTCATGGCGAGCCAGGCCGGCGGCATGGACATCGAGGAGGTCGCCGCCACCCATCCCGAGCGGATCGTGCGGGAGTGGGCCGATCCGGCCCTCGGGCTCCAGCCGTTCCAGGCGCGCGCGCTGGCCTTCGGGCTGGGACTCTCCGGCGATCCGTGGAAGGCCGGCGTCGGGCTGATCGGATCCCTCTTCCGCGCCTACCTCGCGAAGGACTGCTCGCTGGCCGAGATCAATCCGCTCGTGGTGACGCGTGACGGCCGGGTGCTCGCGCTGGATGCCAAGCTCAACTTCGACGACAACGCGCTCTTCCGCCATCCCGAGGTGGCGGCGCTCCGCGACGTGAACGAGGAAGATCCGCTGGACGTCGAGGCGTCGAAGCACGGGCTGAACTACATCAAGCTCGACGGCACCGTCGGCTGCATGGTCAACGGCGCCGGGCTCGCGATGGCCACGATGGACATCGTGAAGCTGGCCGGCGGGGCGCCCGCGAACTTCCTCGACGTCGGCGGCGGCGCGTCTCCGGAGCAGATCGAGAGCGCCTTCCGGATCCTGTCCTCCGACCCGAGCGTGAAGGCGGTCTTCATCAACGTGTTCGGCGGGATCCTGCGGTGCGACCGGCTGGCCGCCGGCCTGATCGCAGCCGTGCAGAAGCTCGGCGTCCGGATGCCCATCGTGGTCCGCATGGAGGGCACCAACGTCGAGCTCGGGAAGAAGATGCTGGCCGAGTCGGGGCTCAACTTCACGAGCGCGGCCGACATGGGCGACGGTGCCCAGAAGGTCGTCGCCCTCGCCGCCGGGGCCCGCCCGTGATCAAAGTCGGGGGTCAGGCCTTAATTTTGATGTCCGCTGGCTCGGCTGCCGTCTCGCCCCGCGAAGTATCGAAGTTAAGGCCTGACCCCGGAGTTTGATGGCGGGATGAGCATTCTGGTCGGGCGGGAGACGCGGGTGGTGGTCCAGGGGATCACCGGGCGCGAAGGCACGTTCCATGCCCTCCGCTGCAAGGAGTACGGGACGCAGGTCGTGGGCGGCGTGACGCCGGGGAAGGGCGGCACGGTCCACGAGGGGTTCCCGGTCTGGAACACCGTCGACGAGGCGGTGCGGGAGGCGGGCGCCGACTGCGCGCTGATCTTCGTGCCGCCCGCCGCCGCGGCCGATGCGATCATGGAGGCCACCGACGCCGGCGTGCCGCTGGTCGCCTGCATCACCGAGGGGATCCCGGTGGGCGACATGGTGCGCGTCAAGGCGTTCCTCGCCGGCCGCCCGACCCGGCTCCTCGGCCCGAACTGTCCCGGCCTGATCACGCCCGGTCAGGCGAAGATCGGGATCATGCCCGGCCACATCCACAAGGAAGGCGGGGTGGGCGTGGTCTCGCGGAGCGGCACGCTGACCTACGAGGTCGTTCACCAGCTCACCCAGCGGGGACTCGGGCAGTCCACCTGCGTGGGCATCGGCGGCGACCCGGTCAACGGCACGACCTTCGTCGACGTCCTGCGCCTCTTCCAGGCGGATGCCGGCACCGAAGCGATCATGCTGATCGGTGAGATCGGCGGGACCGCGGAGGAAGAGGCCGCGGCGTTCGTCCGCTCTCACGTCACCAAGCCGGTCGTGGGCTTCATCTGCGGACAGACCGCCCCGCCGGGCCGACGCATGGGGCACGCCGGCGCGATCATCTCGGGCGGCAAGGGCACCGCCGCCGAGAAGATGCGCGCGATGGAGGCGGCCGGCATCACGACCGTCAGGAGCCCCGCCGACATGGGCGCGACCGTCGCGCGCGTGCTCGGGCGGGCGCGCTGAACCACCCGCCGGAGAGAGAGGACATCCGATGGCGCTCGAGCGCACCCTCACCATCATCAAGCCCGACGCGGTTCAGAAGGGTGTCGCGGGACGCGTCGTCACCAAGATCGAGGAGGCGGGCTTTCGAATTCTCGCCGCCCGGCTCGTGCACCTGACGCCGGCCCAGGCCGCAGGATTCTACATCGTCCACAAGGACCGGCCGTTCTTCCGAAGCCTCGCCGACTTCATGACGTCCGGGCCCTGCATCCCGATGGTGCTCGAGGGTGAGCACGCCATCCAGCGGCTCCGGGACCTCATGGGGGCGACGGATCCGTCGAAGGCTGCGCCCGGGACGATCCGGCGAGAGCTCGCGACCTCGATCGAGGCCAACGTCATCCACGGGTCGGATTCGCCGCAGTCGGCGGCCTTCGAGATCCCCTATTTCTTCCCCGCGCTGGAGATTCATGCCCGCTGACCGGCGGAGCGCCGTGCTCGGTCGGTCCCTCTTCGTCCTCGCGCTCGCGCTTACCCTCGGGCTCGCCCCGGCGATGCTCGGGCGCGAGCCTGCGGAGGCGCAGGGGAAGAAGGTCAAGGTCGGCGTCCTCAAGCTGAGCTCCTCGGCCCCGATCTTCCTCGGCGTGGAGCGCGCGACCTTCCGCGAGTTCGGGATCGAGCCGGAGCTCGTGTACTTCCAGGCCGCGCAGCCCGTGGCGGTGGCGATCGCCGCCGGCGAGATCGACGTGGGGGCGACGGGTCTCACCGCCGGCCTCTACAACATCGTGGCCGGAGGCGAGAAGGTGTGGATCGTCGCCGACAAGGGGCGGGAGTGGCCCGGCTACCCGCTGACCGCCCTGCTGGTCCAGGCGGACGGGTCCATCCGGTCGGTGCGCGACCTCAAGGGGCGAAAGATCGGGATCACGCAGCTCGGGTCGACGTTCCACTACATGCTCGGCAACCTGCTCGAGCAGGAAGGGCTCTCGCTGAGGGACGTGGAGGCGGCGCCTCTCCGCACGCTCGGGGCGATGGCCGAGGCGCTCCAGGCGCGGCGCGTCGACGCGATCCTCATCCCGCAGCCGTTCGCCGGCGATGCGGCCGAGAAGGGCTTCGGGCGGATCCTGTTCTGGGTCGGCGACAAGCTGCCGTACCAGGTTGCCGCGATCTTCTACTCGAAGGCGTTCGCCCAGGACCGCGAGCGGGCCGTCGCGTTCATGAAGGGATACGTCAAGGCCGCGCGCCTCTTCTTCGACGCGGCGCTCGCGAAGAAGGGCGGATGGGAGGAGATCGTCGGGGTGACGGTCCGCTACACGGGCGCCACGCCCGAGGCCGTCCGGGTCGGGTTCCCGTACCAGGACCGGGACGGCCGCCTGGACGTGGCCGACATCGGGCGGCAGCTCGCCTGGTACCACAAGGCGGGCATGATCACCGCGCCGGTCGAGGCGCGCGATCTCGTGGATACGTCGTTCCTCGAGGACGCGCTGCGCGCGCTCCCGCGTTGACCGCCGCCACCGGGACCCGCGAGGTCATGTTCGGCAAGGTGCTGATCGCGAACCGCGGCGAGATCGCGGTGCGCGTCATCCGCGCCTGCCGGGACGCCGGCGTCCGGACCGTCGCCGTGTTCTCGGAGGCGGACCGGGAGGCCCTCCACGTGCGGCTGGCCGACGAGGCGCATTCCATCGGACCGCCGGCCGCCAGCGAGAGCTACCTGGTGATCGACCGCCTGGTCGACGTGGCGCGCCGGACGGGCGCCGAGGCGGTCCATCCGGGCTACGGCTTCCTGTCGGAGAACGCCCGCTTCGCCGAGGCATGTCGGGCCGCCGGGCTGGTCTTCGTCGGCCCGCCGTCGTCGGCGATCGCCCGCATGGGCAACAAGACGGCCGCGCGGCGGGCCGCGATGGACGTCGGGGTGCCCGTCGTGCCCGGCACGGTGGACCCCGTCTCGTCCGACGAGGAGGCCCTCCGGACCGCCCGGGATCTCGGCTTCCCGGTAATGATCAAGGCGGCCCAGGGGGGCGGCGGGAAGGGCATGCGCCTCGTCGCGGCGCCCAACGAACTCGGGTCGGCTCTGCGGCTGGCACGCTCCGAGGCGGGCTCCGCTTTCGGTGACAGTGCCGTCTATCTCGAGAAGGTGATCGTCGAGCCGCGCCACGTCGAGATCCAGATCATGGCGGATGCCCACGGCGAGATCGTGCACCTGGGCGAGCGCGAGTGCTCGATCCAGCGCCGCCACCAGAAGCTGATTGAGGAATCGCCGTCCCCCGCCGTGGACCCCGCGCTCCGCGCCGACATGGGGGCGGCCGCGTGCCGGCTCATGGCGTCCGCGGGCTACCAGAACGCCGGGACCGTCGAGTTCCTCCTGGCGCCCGACGGCCGCTTCTACTTCCTGGAGGTGAACACGCGGCTTCAGGTCGAGCATCCGGTGACCGAGCTCGTGACGGGCATCGACCTGGTCCGCGAGCAGCTGCGTCTCGCGGCCGGCGAGCGGCTGGGATACACGCAGGCCGACATCCGTCCGCGCGGCTGGGCGATCGAATGTCGCATCTCGGCCGAGGACCCGGCGCTCGGGTTCATTCCGTCGCCAGGCCGCATCACGACGTGGCGGCCGCCCGGCGGCTCCTGGGTCCGGGTCGACGCGGGCGTCTCCGAGGGCGGTGAGGTGCCGCTCCACTACGATCCCTTGATGGCGAAGCTCATCGTGTGGGGCGGGAGCCGCGACGAGGCGGCGCGCCGGATGAGCCGGGCGCTTGCCGAGTTCACCGTCGCCGGCGTCAAGACCACGATCCCGTTCCACCGAGCGGTCATGCGCCATCCGGACTTCCTCGCCGGCCGCCTCTCGACGGCCTTCGTGGAGCGGGCGCTCGGCGGAGGGCGCGAGCTGGGCGCGCCCTCGGCGGCGCGCGCGCGGGCCGCCGCGGTCGCGGTCGCGCTCCGATCGCGCGTCGCCGATCCGGCTGGGTCGCCGCCGGTGGACGGGCCGTCGCGCTGGACGATGGCGAGCCGCCCGGGCTCCGGGGCGCCCCGCCGATGACGGCGGCCGGGCGTTTGCCGGCGCGGATCCCCGTCCGGGTCGACGGCGTGCTGCTCGTCGTCCAGATCGAGGAATCTCCGCCGGGCCGGCTCGCGGTGCGTATCGACGGCGACGCCGTCGACGTGGATGCGCGCCTCGATTCGACCGGCAGCGGCTCGCTCCTGCTGGATGGCGTGTCGCACGTCGTGGACCAGGAGCCGGGTGCGGGGGAGACCACCGTCGTCGTGGACGGGGAGGCCTTCCGCGTCCAGATCGAGGGGGACGCCGCCCGGCGGCGAGGCGGGTCGACGGATGGGCGCCCCGGCGGCGGCCAGCGGCTCGTCGCCCCGATGCCCGGGAAGGTCGCCGCCGTCCTGGTAGCCGTCGGCCAGCCGGTGGGGCGGGGCGCGGGGCTCGTCGTCCTCGAAGCGATGAAGATGGAGAACGAGTTCCGGGCGACCGCGGACGGGGTCGTGACCGAGGTCCACATCAGCCCGGGACAGACCGTCAACGCCGGCGATCTTCTCGTCGTCGTCACGTAGCCCTCGGCCGCTCGGGCCTGACCTTGACCCCCGGCTGGCGGCCGGAATAAGATCTCGTCAAGTCCGCGATACCCCTCCGCGCGCCAGGGCCAGGATTGCCCGCTGGAAGCGCGTGGAATCACACTCGAAATCCGACATTCGGGAGGAAAGCCGACATGGAGGAGCGGGAGCTTCGGCACTGGATCGAGCGGGTGAAGGACGGCACGGTCACCCGTCGGGACTTCACCCGCCTGGTGGTCGGAATGGGCCTGACGGCGCCGCTGGCCGCGCAGATGCTGGCCTCGGCCGGCGTGGCGCAGGCACAGACCAAGCCGGGATTCAACCCGAGCAAGCGCGGCGGCGGCGGGGCGGTCAAGGTGCTGTGGTGGCAGGCGCCGACCCTGCTGAACCCGCACTTCGCCAACGGCACGAAGGACCAGGACGGCTCTCGCGTCTTCTACGAGCCCCTCGCGTCCTTCGACCCCGATGGCAACCTGATCCCGAACCTGGCGGCCGAGATCCCCACCGTTCAGAACGGCGGCATCGCGAAAGACGGCAGCTCGGTCACCTGGAAGCTCAAGAAGAACGTCCAGTGGCACGACGGCAAGCCCTTCACCGCGGACGACGTGGTGTTCAACTGGGAGTACGCGATCGACCCGGCCACCGCGGCGGTGACCTCCGGTGCGTTCCCGAACGTCACGAAGATCGAGAAGATCGACGCCTCGACGGTGAAGGTCACCTTCAACAAGCCGCAGCCATTCCCGTACACGGCGCTGTGCGGTCCCACCGGCCAGCTCATTCCCAAGCACATCTTCGAGTCCTTCAAGGGCGCGAGCTCGCGGGAAGCGCCGGCAAACCTGAAGCCGGTCGGCACCGGCCCGTACCGGTACGTGGACTTCAAGCCGGGGGACACGGTCCGGGCGGAGGCGAACCCCAACTACCACGTGCCGAACCGACCCTTCTTCGATTCGGTCGAGGTGAAGGGCGGCGGTGATGCGGCCTCGGCGGCGCGCGCGGTCCTCCAGACGGGCGAGTACGACTACGCCTGGAACATGCAGGTCGAGGACGACATCATGAAGCGCCTGGAAGAGGGCGGCAAGGGCCGGATCAGCATTTCCCTGGCCGGTGACATCGAGCACATCCAGCTCAACAACACGGATCCCTGGACCGAGGTCGACGGGGAGCGGTCGAGCGTCAAGTCCAAGCACCCGTTCCTGACCGACCCGGCCGTGCGGCAGGCGCTGAACCTCCTGGTCGACCGGGGCTCCGTCCAGGAGCAGCTCTACGGCCGCCAGGGCCAGGCGACGGCGAACTTCCTGAACGCCCCGTCCAAGTTCAACTCCAAGACCTACAAGTGGGAGCTGAACATCGAGAAGGCGAACCAGGTCCTGGAAGCCGCCGGCTGGAAGAAGGGCTCGGACGGCGTCCGCGCCAAGGACGGCAAGCGCCTGAAGATGGTCTACCAGACCTCGATTAACGCCGTCCGCCAGAAGACGCAGGCCATCGTGAAGCAGGCCGCGGCCAAGGCGGGCATCGAGATCGAGATCAAGTCGGTGGTCGCGTCGGTGTTCTTCGCGTCCGATCCGGGGAACTGGGATACGTACCCGCACTTCGGGACCGACCTCCAGATGTACACGACGACCATGACGCACCCCGATCCGCAGCGCCTCATGGACCAGTTCACGTCGTGGGAGGTCGCGTCCAAGGAGAACAAGTGGCTGGGGCGCAATCCCACCCGGTGGCGCAACGAGGAGTACGACAAGCTCTGGAAGTCGGCCGAGGCGGAGATGGATCCCGTCAAGCGCGCGGCGATGTTCATCCGGATGAACGACCTCCTGACCCAGAACGTGGTCGTCATCCCGGTCATCTGGCGCGCCAAGGTCTCCGCCATCTCCAGCAAGCTGAAGGACACGGACATCAGCGCCTGGGATTCCGACCTCGCGAACCTGGCGTTCTGGCATCGAGAGGCGTAGATCCGATCGGGGGCCGGGACCGGCGCCCGCGCCGGGACCCGGCCCCCGGCATCGACGTGACGAGGTAGTCTCGAGCGCGCGGAGTGGACAGCTCGGGTCGCCGCAGGGCAGGGCGGCCGTGGGAGTCCGACCTCTGAAGCCACGCCCACTGGGAGTCTCGAGCGACGCCGGTCCCGCCTCACCTCGAGGCGCCGCGCCCACCCGTCCGGTCGCGCGGGCTCGCGCCGTCAAGCCGCAGCGGGTTCCGAGACCGCTGTCAGAGCCAGCAGGGAGGATCGCCAACCATGGATGAGCTCGAGCTGAGGGAATCGATCGCCCGGGTCAAGAGCGGAGCGCTGAGCCGCCGGGACTTCACCCGGATGCTGGCGGGACTCGGGCTCTCCGCGCCGGTGGCGGCGCAGTTGCTGGCGGCGGCGGGCGTCCCCCGCCGGGCCGCGGCCCAGGGCAAGCCTGGGTTCACGCCGACGCGGCGCGGTGGCGGCGGCGAGCTGAAGACGCTCTGGTGGCAGGCGGTGAGCATCCTGAACTGTCACCTCGCGGTGGGCGTGAAGGACAACGACGGCTCCCGCCTCTTCAACGAGCCCCTCGCGGGATTCGATCCGGACGGCAACCTCGTGCCGGTCCTTGCGGCCGAGGTGCCGACCCTCGAGAACGGCGGCGTCGCGAAGGACGGCCTGTCGGTGACCTGGAAGCTCAAGAAGAACGTCCAGTGGCATGACGGCAAGCCCTTCACCGCGGACGACGTCGTGTTCACCTGGGAGTTCGCGTCGGACCCGGCAACCGCCGCCACCACCGCCGGCAACTACAAGGACATCGCCCGCATCGACAAGATCGACAGCAACACGGTCAAGATCGGCTTCAAGAATCCGACCCCGTTCTGGGCGATCTCCTTCTGCGGCCCCACGGGGCTCGTCATCCCCAAGCACGTCTTCGAGCCGTTCAAGGGCGCGAAGTCCCGGGAGGCGCCGGCCAACATGAAGCCCGTGGGCACCGGGCCGTACCGCTACGCGGACTTCAAGCCGAACGACGCCGTCCGGGCTGAATTGAATCCGAACTACCACGTCCCGAACTGGCCGTTCTTCGACAAGGTCGAAATGAAGGGTGGCGGGGACGCGGCGTCGGCCGCGCGCGCGGTCATCCAGACCGGGGAATACGACTTCGCGTGGAACCTCCAGGTCGAGGACGACATCCTGAAGCGGATGGAGCAGGGCGGCAAGGGCCGCGTGGACTTCGCCGTCTCCGGCAACATCGAGCACGTCAGCGTCAACCAGACGGACCCCTGGACTGAGATCGATGGCGAGCGGTCCAGCGCGAAGACCAAGCACCCGCTGCTCTCCGATCCGGCCGTCCGGCAGGCCTTGGCGCTCGTCATCGATCGCGGGTCCATGCAGGAGCAGCTCTACGGGCGGGCCGGCCAGGCGACTGCCAACTACATCAACGCTCCCAGCCGCTTCCAGTCGAAGAACATGCGGTGGGAATTCAACGTCGACAAGGCCAACCAGGTGCTCGACGCCGCCGGGTGGAAGCGCGGCGCGGACGGGATCCGGGCCAAGGACGGCAAGCGCCTGAAGTTCCTCCTGCAGACGTCGATCAACCCGCTCCGGCAGAAGGAGCAGGCGATCATCAAGCAGGGCGCGGCCAAGGCCGGGATGGAGATGGAGCTGAAGACGGTGGTCGCCTCCGTGTTCTTCGGCTCCGACGAGGCCAACCCGGACAACCTCGGCCACTTCACGGCAGACCTCCAGATGTACGCGTGGCAGTTCGACGTCGACCCGCTCCCGTCCATGCGCGTGTTCCCGTCCTGGGAGATCGCCAGCAAGGAGAACAAGTTCGCGGGGCGCAACACGTCGCGCTGGCGCAGCGAGGAGTTCGACCGGCTGTACAAGTCGGCCGAGGCGGAGATGGACCCCGTCAAGCGGGCGGCCGCCCTCATCCGGATGAACGACCTCGTGGTGCAGAACACCGTCGTCATCCCGCTCGTTTGGCGGAACCTGGTCTCGGGCGTCTCCGGCAAGCTGAAGGGCACCGAGATCAGCGGCTGGGACTCGAACTTCTGGAACCTGGCGCACTGGTACCGGGAAGCGTGATCGCCGCCGCCTCGAGGACCGAGGCTGATGACGAACCGGGCCCGCGCCGGCCGCGGCGGATGAGGGACCGGCGGACCGCCTAGGCCATGGGCGCCTACGTCCTCCGGCGACTCCTCACCGCGCTGCCGGTGCTCATCGGCATCAGCCTGGTCCTGTTCACCGTGCTCGCCCTGGCGCCGGGCGACCCGTTCGGGGAGCTCGCCACGAACCCGAACGTCCCGCCCGAGGTGCGGGCGAACCTCCGCAAGCAGTTCGGGCTGGACGACCCCGTCGCGGTTCGCTACGTGCGGTGGTTCTCCTCGATGGTGAAGGGCAACTGGGGCTTCTCGTTCGTCAGCCGGGTGGACGTCGACCAGCTGATCAAGCAGCGCCTCGCCACGACGCTCTTCGTCCTGGGCTCGGCCCAGATCCTTGCGCTGGTCATCGCGGTGCCGGTGGGCATCCTGTCGGCGCGACGTCCCTACTCGCTATTCGATCAGATCGCGACGACACTGGCGTTCATCGGCTTCTCGCTCCCGACCTTCTTCACGGGCTTGCTCTTCATCCTGCTCTTCAGCATCTACCTCGACTGGCTGCCGTTCATTTATCGCGCCGACATCCAGGCGACCGGGCTCCGGTGGCTCTGGGAGAATTTGAAGCAGGGCATCATGCCCATCACGGTCCTCGGCCTGTTCCAGGGGGCCCAGCTGACGCGCTTCGTGCGCTCGTCGGTCCTCGACGTCATCCAGCTTGATTACATCCGCACGGCGCGGTCGAAGGGCCTCGCCGAGCGGAAGACGCTGGTGAAGCACGTCGTGCGGAACGCGCTCATCCCCGTGGTGACCCTGCTCGCCATCCAGGTGCCCCAGATCTTCACCGGGGCGGTGGTGACGGAGCAGATCTTCCGGGTACCCGGGATCGGCTCCCTCCTCATCAGCTCGATCCTGTCGAACGACACGCCGGTGATCATGGGCATCACGTTCGTGTACGCCGCGCTGGTCGTGGTCTTCGGGCTTCTGGCCGACCTGCTGTACGGGTGGCTCGATCCGCGGATCTCGTTCCGCTGAGGGAGATCATGGCGGCGAACGGCACCGTGTCGGAGGCGCTGGCGGGGCAGCTGGTTCGGGCCCCCGCCCGGCGATCCGACTCGCTCTGGGCGGAGGCGCTCCGGCGATTCCGGCGGCACCGGCTCGCGATGGTCGGGCTGCTCGTGCTCACCGCCATGGTCGTGGCCGTCGTGATCGGACCGTTCGTCTACCACGTGCCGATCGACGAGATCGACTTCCGGGCCAAGCTGAAGGGACCCTCGGCCGCCCATCCGTTCGGCACCGACGACCTCGGACAGGACATCCTGGCCCGCATCCTCTATGGCGGCCGGATCTCCCTGGCGGTGGGCGTGGTCGCCATGCTCATCGCGGTCTGCGTCGGGACCACGGTCGGGGCGGTGGCGGGGCAGTTTGGTGGCGCGACCGACAGCGTCCTCATGCGGGTGACCGACCTCTTCCTCTCGCTGCCGCAGCTGCCGATCTTCCTGCTCGTGGTCTACCTGTTCCGCGATTCGATCAAGAAGGTGTTCGGACCCGAGATGGGCCCGTTCGTGCTGATCGTCGCGGTGATAGGCAGCCTCCGCTGGATGCCGGTCGCGCGCCTCGTGCGTGCGCAGTTCCTTTCGCTCCGCGAGAAGGAGTTCGTCGAGGCCGCCCGCGCGCTGGGGGTGCCGCCGGCCCGCCAGATCGTCCGCCACGTTCTCCCGAACGCGCTCGGCCCGGTGATCGTGGCCGGCTCGCTCGAGGTGGCGACGGCGATCATCCTGGAGTCGACGCTGTCGTTCCTGGGGCTCGGCTTCCCGCCCGACATCCCGACCTGGGGGCGCATCCTCTTCGACGCGAAGGACAACCTCGACTTCGCGCCGCACTGGGCCATCTTCCCGGGCACGGCGATCTTCCTGGCGGTGCTCTCGATCAATTTCATCGGCGACGGCCTGCGGGACGCGCTGGACCCGCGGAAGGTGCTGTGAG
>CAYXBJ010000186.1:0-4711 GCA_964463175.1 uncultured bacterium | reverse complement strand
CGTGGAGCGGCGCCGAGGTGAAGGCCAAGACGGACTTCGTGCTCCCGCTCGACGGCCGCCCGCTGGAGATCGTCGAGCGGCTCTACCGTGAGCGCCGGCTCTCCTGCCGGCACGTGTTCCACGGCCCCCGCTGCCGCCCCGGCCGCACCCCGTCGAAGCACTACGGCTGCGTCGGCGACTTCCGCAAGGCGTGGGTGACGGCGTGCAAGACGGCCGGCTTCCCGGTCGGCCGCGCCGCGGGGGGCTTCGTCTTCCACAACACCCGGCACACCGCCATCACGAACCTCGTGAACGCGGGCGTCCCGGCGCACGAGGCGATGGCCGTCTCCGGCCACCGCACGCGGTCGGTGTTCGACCGCTACTCGATCCCGCTCAAGGACCAGACGCGGGCGGCGATGCGGCGGACCTCAGCCTACGTCGCCACCCTGCCGACCGCGCCGACGGTCATCCCGCTGACCGCGCAGAAGTAGCAGATGCCGAAGTACGGACACCCCTCACGGACACCCCAGCGAAGACCCGGTGAAAACCGGCGTGGAACGGACGACCTTGACGCCGAAAAAGCCAGGCGCTACAAGCCCTGCCTCGCTCTTGCGGGTGTAGCTCAGTTGGCTAGAGCGTGTGCTTGCCAAGCACAAGGTCGCCGGTTCGACCCCGGTCACCCGCTCTCCAAGTGCACTGGTTCCCGGCCCCACCCTCGAGGCGTGTGTGGGCGTTACCGTCACGCTCACCGTGACCAACAATGGGACGATGGCGCACGCCTTCCAGATCGACGCACGGAAGTTCGGTAGGCAGAGGCTGACTCTGCCCGGCATGCTCGCCGCCCGTCGGCGGGGGACTCGGGGCGTCGAGCACGTTCCGCGTCCGCGAGTGCGGCGTTCGGCCAGCTCCCCGCGGTTGTCAGAGGTCACGGTGCAGCGTACTGAGGATGCCCCACTTCGAGCCCTGCTCCGTGTCTTCGTCCTCCTCGTCGGGCGGCGGTGCAGATCGCTTCGGCTCGGTCCCGGCGATGAAGGGCTCCATCCGAGAGGACCGTCCTTCCACCGCCAGCAACCCAGTCGCCGTGTCCACGCGCACGAGCTTGACGTCGTCGGGCACCGTGAACTCGCGCGCGGGCCGGCCCTCGAGCGCCCGTTCCATGAACGCGGTCCAGATGGGCACCGCGGCCTGCCCGCCCGTGTACGAGCCGAGCGAGCGATCGTCGTCGAAGCCGACCCAGACCCCCACCAGCAGATCGGGCGTGAAGCCGATGAACCACGCGTCCCGCGACTCGTTGGTCGTCCCGGTCTTGCCGGCGCACGGCCGACCCAGCTTCTTGGCGCGCGTCGCCGTGCCCTTCTCCACGACCGAGCGCATCATGTCCGTCACGAGATAGGCCGTCGCCGGATTCATGACCTGCTCGAAGCGCGGACGCGAGCCGGGAAAGTCGCGCGCCTTCCCGTTCTGATCCGTCATCGCGGTCACGAAGACAGGATCGAAGCGCCGCCCCGAGGTCGCGAACACGCCGTATGCGCGCGTCAGATCGAGCAGCGTCACCTCGCTGCTGCCGAGAGCGAGGGAGAAGTTCCGCGGAAAGTCTGTCGGGAATCCGAAGATCCGCAGGTGGTCGCGGAGTCGGTCGATGCCGACCGCGAGCTCCAGGCGCACGGACACCGAGTTGAGCGAGTTCACCAGCGCGGTGCGCAGGGGGACCGGCCCCATGTAGCGGTTGCCGAAATTCTGGGGGCTCCAGCTCCCGCGCCGGCCGTCGGGAAGTGAGATCGGGGCGTCCTCGACGATGGTGAGCGGCGTGTAGCCGCGGTCGATGGCGGTGGCGTAGACGAACGGCTTGAACGCCGAACCGGGCGGACGCCGAGCCTGGACGGCACGGTTCCACTGGCTCCGCCGGAAGTCGACCCCACCGACGAGCGCCTTCGCCTGGCCGGTCTCGAGATCGATGGCGACCAGCGCGCCTTCGAGCTGCGGCTCGAGGTCGAGCGCGAAGCGCATCACGCCGTCGTTCCCGCGGCCGACGGGATTCACCGAGACGACGTCGCCGCTGCGGAGCGCGCCTGGCCCGCCCCGATCCTCCTTCGCCACGATCCCGGCCTCCCAGGGCGTGCGGATCAGTATCTCCCGCGCGCGTACCCCCGTCACGACGGCCTGCTGCGGGCCTTCGCGCGGACGGCTCACGCGCTGTCGCTCGAGGTACGCCTCGACGCCGTTCGGCGGCAGGTGGCGCACGGTGTTCCGGACGCCGAGCTGGCGCTCGATCGTGCGGAGCCCCTCGTGAAGCGCGATTTCGGCGGCGTCCTGGAGACGCAGGTCGAGGGCGGTGTGCACCTGCAGCCCGAGGGCGGCAAACTCGGCACCGTATTCGCCCTCGAGAACGTTCCGGACGTGGTCGACGTACCAGGGCGCGACGTCGCTGGCGGGCGGCCTGCGCGTCGCGAACTCGATCGGCTCGTCGCGCGCTGCCGCGTACTCCTCGCCGGTGATGAAGCCGGCCGTGAGCATGCGGTCGAGCACGTGGCGCTGACGTCTGATCGCTTCGCGGGGGTATCGCCCTGGATCATAGCGGCTCGGCGCCTGGGGCAGGCCGGCGAGCAGCGCAGCCTGGGCGAGGGAGAGCGCGCTCGGGTCGACGTCGAAGAACGTGCGCGCCGCGGCCGAGATGCCGTACGTCCCGGAACCGAAGTAGATGTGGTTGAGGTACAGGTAGAAGATCTCGTCCTTCGAGAGTTTCGACTCGAGCTCGAGCGCGAGCAGCATCTCCTTCGCCTTGCGCTCGAAGCTGCGCTCCGGCGAGAGCAGGAGATGCTTCACCACCTGCTGGGTGATCGTGCTGGCGCCCTGGACGATCTCGCCACGGCGCAGGTTCGCGTAGAGCGCCCGCACGACGCCCACCGGATCGATGCCCGCGTGCTGGTAGAAGTCCGCGTCCTCGGCCGCGAGAAAGGCAAGCCGCACGCGCGCGGGGATCTGGGCGATGGGCATCAGGTAGCGCCGCTCGATGTAGTACTCACCGACCGGCGTCCCGTCTGCCGCATAGACGCGGGTCGCCGTCGGCGGGCGGTAGTCGAGGAGTTCCGTCACCGACGGTAGATCCTGGGTGAGCTCTCGCCAGACCGCGGTCACGACGAGGCCGACGAGGACGATCAGGGCCACGCCGCTCCAGAGCACGACCCGCAGGAGGCGCCTCAACACGTGCTCACCTCCTCACCGCACCCCAGGGCGTCGCCGCACCCCAGGTCGTCGCCCCCGAGGCCGGCGCCGGAGCCGGGAGCCGTGTCAGACGAGGATCCACCTCGAGCGTGCCACGGACCGCGGGGGGCGAGGGGCTGTCGTTCGGCCCGACATCGGCGATCACGACGCGGGCGCGCGCGATGTCGTGGCGGTCGGCGAGCTCGGTCGTCACGCGCGTCACGCGTGCCGCCGCAAGGGCAGCGAGACGGTCCGCGTCGACCGGTGCTCGGTGCGCGAGCATGTCCTGGAGCGCGGCCTCGTCGTCCGGGTCGAGTGGCCCGGGCCACCCGTCGGCGCGCTCCTTGAGCGCCTGCCGAATGCGCTCGCGCCGGTCGCGGATCCCGAACGTCCGCAGCACACCCTTGAACCCGCCCGTCGGCTCGAGGTCGTCGGCGAGCGCCTGCTCCGCGAACCATCGGCGATCGTCGGTCGAGACCGGAGCGGCGAGCTCGACGACGACATCGGGACGCGCCTCCAGGGCCTGAGCGATGACCGCGATCTGCCGCGCGCCGTACGGGGTCGGCTCGGGGCTCCCGGGGGCAAAGGCGATCCGCAGCGGCGTGTTGGGAAGCAGGTCCTGGCGGCCGCGCGCGACCGCGTCGCGCACCGCACGCGTCACCGCGTCGGGGAGCGTCCGCGGATCGCCGGTGCCGGGCCCCGCGAGGGTGAGGTGGAGCGTCACATCGCCGTTGGGGTCTCGCAGCTCGGCGAGCGCGGTCTCAACCGACGTGCCGAGCGCCTGCTGCAGCGCCGCCGTGTCACCGGCCACCATCGGTTCGCGCAGCGAGAGGGTGGTATCGGCTGCCCATCGCCCGGCCGCGACCACGATACGGGAGAGGAAGGATGCAGTTCCGCCCTCGAGCCGGTATGGGAGGCCGGCGCGCACGAGGAAGGGCGCCGCGGCGGCGAGCGACACCGACTCGCCCGACAGCTCGAGTACTCTCCCGCCGACGCCACGGGTGCCTTCGAGCCGCAGCGCCCCGAGCCATGGATCGCTTCCAGCGAGCGCGAAGTCACCGAGCGTGACGGCGGGGAGGCGGAGATCGCGGGTCCAGCCCTCGCTGACGGCGAGGTCGATGGTCGCCGGCGGCGCTAGCGGGTCCGGCGGGTCCTCAGCCGTATCGACGATCGTCACACGGCCCCCATCCGTGTGGACCTGGGCGACGGCGAGCTGCACGTTGGGAGAGGAGTCGGAGGTCTGGTCCGCGGCCGCCGTGGTCACCGGGGCCGGTGGGCCCACGTCATCGGTGAACGGCGGGAGCGCCCACCCCTCGAGTGTGCGGGTGAGGTGAACGTACGGCGCGCCGACGGTCGCATTGGAGATCCTGAGCTCGATGGAGCGGGCCACGCGCGTCCCGGCCCCGCGCGGCAGGATGCCCGCCAGCTCGAGCTCCATCGTGCCGGCGCCGAGCGCGAACGCCGTCGGATCCGGGCCGGCGACCATGAGATCGGCCAGGGAGACTCTGCCGTGGGCGTCGACGGCCGACCC
>CAYXBJ010000185.1:0-54145 GCA_964463175.1 uncultured bacterium | reverse complement strand
CGAGTTCAGCTTCAACAAGAAGGCATACGAGGCACTCCCCGTGGACTTGCGGCGGATGCTCGATCACGCCGCGGCAGCGGTCCAGACGTACGGTCTTACGGACTACCACAAGAAGAACGCGATCGCGCTCGAGCAGCTCCGGACGGAGTTCAAGGGCAAGATCGAGATTGTCCCGCTCCCAACATCCGTGCTGCGTGATCTCAGAAAGTTCTCGGCTGAGGTCCTCAAGGAGGAATCGGAGAAGACGCCCACGGCCCGGAAGGTCCACGCGTCGTTCACGAGGTTCCAGGCACTGGTCGGCCCGTGGGACCATGTCGCCGAGGGCGCCTATCATCAGCTCGTGGCGGGATGACCGGTCGCCACGTCGTCCTTGACCCGCTGTCTCCTCTCGCATGAAAGAGAGCATCGCCGTGGAACGACGCCGGTTCATCGTGAAGGCCGGGGGCACGCTGGCGGTCGCGGGAGCCGCGGTCCTCGTCGAGGCTCCGCACGTCATCGCCCAGCCCAAGGTCCAGTGGCGGATGTCCACCGCCTGGACGCCAGCCCTCGACCATCTGCAAGGGGCGGCGCAACGGCTCGCTCAGGTCGTCGAGGAAATGAGCGGCGGACGGTTCCGGATCGAGGTTTTCCCGGGTGGCCAGATCATGCCACCCCTCGACTGCTTCGACGCGGCCTCAAAGGGAACGATCGAGGCGTTCATGGCCTCCGCGTCCTACTGGACGGCAAAGGAGGCCGCGGTCGAGTGGTTCTTGACGATCCCGTTCGGCATGAACCCCGAGGGCATGGTGGCCTGGTACCACCAGGGCGACGGGCAAAAGCTCTGGGAGGAGACGTACGCCCCCTTTAACCTCCTGCCGCGCCAGGGCCCCACCTACGCGCCCCAGATGGCCGGCTGGTTCCGGAAGAAGATCAGCACGATCGGGGACTACCGAGGCCTGAGAATCCGCATCGGCGTACCGCTCGGAGGCAAGGTCTACGCCCGCGCGGGCGCCACGCCGGTCCTCACCCCAGCCGCCGAGATCTTCGGCGCCTTCGAGAAGGGGGTGATCGATGCCGGCGAATGGGTCGGACCGCACGACGACATGAAGCTCGGACTGCACACCGCCGCCCGCTACTACTACTATCCCGGGTGGCACGAGCCGGGCAGCATGACGGAATTCGGCTTCAACAAGAAGGCCTATGAAGCGCTTCCGGTCGATCTCCAGCGGATGCTCGATCATGCGGCCGCGGCCGTCCAGGTGTATGGCCTCAGCTACTTCCACGAGAAGAACGCGATCGCGCTCCAGCGCCTCAGGACGGAGTTCAAGGGTCAGGTCGAGATCGTCCAACTCCCGGTGCCCGTGCTGGTCGACCTCAGGAAACTGTCGACCGAGGTCGTGAAGGAGCAGTCAGAGAAGAGTCCGATGGCCCGGAAGGTCCACGCCTCCTACTCGAAGTTCCAGGCGCTGGTCGGCCCATGGGACCACGTCGCCGAAGGCGCCTATCACCAACTGGTGGCGGGGTAGTCAGGTCTCCATGGATCGGACTCGTCCCTCCAGATGAAGGAGGTCACCGCCGTGGAACGACGCCGATTCATCGTAAAGGCCGGCGGCGTGTTGGCGGCTGTCGGAGCTGCCGCTGCCGTCGAGGCTCCCCACGTCATCGCCCAGCCCAAGATCCAGTGGCGGATGTCCACCGCCTGGACGCCGACAATCCTCTATCAGAGTGGGGCCGAGCGCCTGGCGAAGGTCGTCGAGGAGATGAGCGGCGGACGGTTCCGGATCGAAGTCTTTCCGGGCGGGCAGATCATGGGACCCTTCGAGTGCTTCGAGGCCGCCTCGCAAGGCAAGATCGAAGCGTTTCACGCCGGGGCGCTCTTCTGGGGCGCGAGGGAGCCGGCTCTTCAGTGGTTCACGACCGTGCCGTTCGGCATGAACTGCGAGGGCATGACGGCTTGGTTCTACCAGGGCGACGGGCTCAAACTCTGGGAAGAGACTTACGCGCCCTTCAACCTCGTGCCGCGCCCGGGGAGCCAAAGCGCCCCCGAGATGGGCGGATGGTTCCGCAGGAAGGTCACCACCATCGCCGACTACAAGGGACTCAAGATGCGCATTCCTGGCCTCGGGGGCAAAGTCGTTGCCAGGGCGGGCGCCACGGTCGTCACAATGCCCCCGGGCGAAATTTACGCCGCCCTCGAACGAGGGGTCATCGACACGTCCGAGTTCGTCTGCCCACACGACGACATGATTCTCGGCCTCCACAAGACCGCGCCCTACTACTATTACCCTGGCTGGCACCAGCCCGGCACCACAACCGAATTCAGCTTCAACAAGAAGGCCTACGAGGCGCTGCCGGTCGACCTGCGCCGGGTGCTCGACCACGCGACTGCCGCCGCCCAGGCCTACAGCCTCACCGAGTTCCACGCCAAGAACGCGATCGCGCTCGGGCGACTCCGGACGGAGTTCAAGGGTCAGGTCGAGATCCTCCAGTTTCCGGCACCGATGATGCACGAGCTCAAGAGGCTCGCGGCCGAGGTCGTCAGGGAAGAGTCCGAAAAGACCCCGATGGCCCGGAAGGTGCACGCCTCCTTCACGAAGTTCCAGGTGCTGGTCGGCCCGTGGGACCACGTCGCCGAAGGCGCCTACCACCAGCTCGTAGCCGTGTGAGCAGGTACGAAGTCGCCATGGATCGTGGCTGTTCATTCGCGTGAGCGGGAGGTTTCATACATGCAACGACGTCGTTTCATCATGAAGGCGGGCGGCGCGCTGGCGGCCGCCGGGGCCGCCGCCGTCGTCGAGGCTCCCCACGTCATCGCCCAGCCCAAGATCCAGTGGCGGATGTCCACGACCTGGACGCCAGCGCTCGACGTGCTCCAGGGCGCCGCCCAGCGTCTCGGACAGATCGTCGAGGAGATGAGCGGGGGTCGGTTCCGCATCGAGGTCGTGCCGGGCGGCCAGATCATGCCACCGTTCGAGTGTTTCGACGCCACCTCCAAGGGCACAGATATCCAGGCGTTCATGGGCTCGCCGCAGTATTGGAGCGGCAAAGACGCGGCGATCGAGTGGTTCGCGACCATCCCCTTCGGCATGAACCCGGAGGGCATGGCCGCCTGGTTCTACCAGGGTGATGGGCTCAAGCTCATGGAGGAGGCCTACGGCGCCTTCAACATCGTCCCGCGTCCCGCCATGGCGGACGCCCCCCAGATGGGCGGCTGGTTCCGAAAGAAGGTCACCACGACCAGCGATTTTCGGGGCCTCAAGATGCGGATCATCAACCTCGGCGGCAAGGTCTACGCGAAGGCGGGCGCCACGACTGTAGTGACCCCGGGCAGCGAAATCTATGCCGCGCTCGAGCGGGGCGTGATCGACACCGCCGAATGGATCGGGCCCCACTACGACATGCTGATCAATCTCCACAAGACGGCACGCTACTACTACTATCCCGGCTGGCACGAGCCCGGCACGACCCTGGACTTCGGCTTCAACAAGAAGGCCTACGACGGGCTCCCGGTCGAACTGCGGCGGATGCTCGACCATGCCGCAGCCGCCGTGCAAGTCTACGGTCTCGCGGAGCATCACGCCAAAAATGCGATCGCGCTCCATCGGCTCCGGACCGAGTTCAAGGACACCGTGGAGGTGCTCCCGTTCCCCGGGCCGGTCTTGCGCGACCTCCGGAAGCTGTCAGGCGAGGTCCTCCGGGAAGAATCCGAGAAGACGCCCATGGCCCGAAAGGTCCACGCGTCCTACACGAAGTTCCAGGCGCTGGTCGGGCCGTGGGACCACGTCGCCGAGGGCGCCTACCACCAGCTCGTGGCGGGCTGAATAGATCTCCATGCATCGGGCCCGTCCCTTCGGACGAATGAGGTCGCCGCGGTGGAACGACGCCGGTTCATCGTGAAGGCTGGTGGTGCACTGGCGGCCGCGGGCGCCGCGGCCGTCGTTGACGCTCCGTACGTGATCGCCCAGCCAAAGGTCCAGTGGCGCATGTCCACGGCCTGGACGCCGGCCCTCGATAACCTGCAAGGTGCGGCGCAGCGGCTCGCGCAGGTCGTCGAGGAGATGAGCGGCGGCCGGTTTCACATCGAGGTCTTCACCGGCGGTCAGATCCTGCCGCCGCTCGGAGGGTTTGACGCGGCCTCGAAGGGCACCGATATCCAGGCGTTCATGGCCACTTCGTATTACTGGACCGCGAGGGAGCCGTCGGTCGAATGGTTCACGACCATCCCGTTCGGCATGAACCCCGAGGGTATGGCCGCGTGGTTCTACCAGGGCGACGGCCTCAAGCTCTGGGAGGAGACCTACGCGCCATTCAACCTCGTGCCCCGCCCCGGTCCCAGCGTGGCGCCCCAGATGGCTGGCTGGTTCCGGAAGAAGACGACCACCATCGGGGACTACCGAGGCCTGAAGATGCGCATCGCCACCCCGCTCGGGGGCAAGGTCTACGCCCGGGCGGGCGCCACCCCGGTCCTGATCCCGGCGGCTGAGGTCTTCGGCGCGTTCGAGAAGGGCGTGATCGATGCCGCCGAGTGGGTTGGACCGCACGACGACATGAAACTCGGCCTGCACACCGCAGCCCGCTATTACTACTATCCAGGATGGCACGAGCCCGGCACCACGACGGAGTTCGGCTTCAACAAGAAGGCATACGACGCCCTGCCGGTCGATCTCCAGCGGACGCTCGATCATGCGGCGGCGGCCGTCCAGGTGTATGGCCTCAGTTATTTCCACGAGAAGAACGCGATCGCGCTCCAGCGCCTCCGGACGGAGTTCAAGGGCCAGGTCGAGATCCTGCAGCTCTCGGCGCCGGTGCTGGCCGAGCTCAGGAAGCTGTCGACCGAGCTGGTCCGCGAGCAATCCGAGAAGACGCCAATGGCCCAGAAAGTCTACGCGTCCTACACGAAGTTCCAGGCGCTGGTCGGCCCGTGGGACCACGTGGCCGAGGGCGCGTATCACCAGCTCGTCTCCCAGTGACCATCCACACCACTGCTCGCCTCGTCCGGCTCGGCCTGGTGGCGACTCTCGGGCTCGTCCCGCTGGCCGGTCACACGCAGGAGGCGCGTCGGGTATACCGCGTCGGCGTCGTCAACGAGGCGTTCGCGGCGACTCACCCGACGGTCGAGGGGCTCAAGGCCGGGCTCCGTGAGGCGGGGCTCGCCGAAGGGCGGGACGTCACGTTCGACATCCGGTTCACCGAAGGAGACGCGCAGGCCACGCGTCCCGCCGTGGCGGCGCTCCTGAAGGCAGGGGTCGACCTGATCCTCACGAGCGGCGAGGGCCCGACCCAGGCGGCGAAGGACGCGACGACCACCGTCCCGATCGTGTTCACGCTCGTCGGTGATCCTCTCGCGTCCGGTCTCGTCCGGAACCTCGACGAGCCGGAGGCGAACGTGACGGGCATCTCGGGTCTCCAGAGCGAGCTGGCGGCGAAGCGCCTGGAGATCCTGAAGACCCTGATCCCGGGCCTTCGCCGTGTCTGGCTGATCCACTACGGCGGCGACCTCACCGCCAACCGGACGATCGTGGGTGCGCGGGACGCCGCGCCCCGGGTGAAGGTGGAGCTCCTGCCACGCGCGGTCCTGAACGCCCAGGAGCTGGGCAAGGCGCTGGGCGAGCTTCGCGCCGGAGATGGGCTGCTGGCCCCGGAGATCACCACCCTCGACATCCCGGTCGAGATCCTGAAGGCCTCGCTCAAGTCGCGTATCCCCGCGGTCTTCACCTCGGCACTCTGGGTCGGCCATGGCGGTCTCGCATCGTACGGCCCGGACTACTACGCCCAGGGAATCCAGGCGGCCGGCCTCGTCGCCCGGATCCTCCGAGGCGCGAGGCCGGCCGACGTACCGGTCGAAGGCGCCGACCGCATCGAGCTGGCCGTGAATCTGAAGACGGTGGATCTCCTCGGGATCACCGTCCCGCAGTCGATCATGCTCCGCGCGGAGACGTTCCGGCGATGAGCAGCGTGCCACCGGGCGCCGCCCCCCGGGGCCGGCTGCTCCGGAAGTACATCGTCGTCTTCGTCGGCCTGGTGGGCGGCGTGCTGATGGCCTCGAGCCTCGTCGAGCTCTACTTCGCGTACCAGCAAACCAAGCAGGCGATCGTCCGTGAGGAGCGCGCGACGGCGGTGGCGACCGCGGCCGCGATCGAGGAGTTCGTCGGGGACATCGAGCGTCGGGTGCTCGAGACGACGCGCGCCGCCTCTGATGATCCTGCGGCGGCACAGCTCGGGATCGGGAAGCTCGCGTTCCGTGGCGGGCTTGGGGCGGCCCTCGCCGAGCAGCGCCAGCTCGACTTCCTCCGCCTCCTTCGCGACGTCCCGGCGATCGCGGAGCTCAGCCACCTCGACGTGTCGGGCAAGGAACAGCTCCGGGTCTCGCGGCTAGCGCTGGATGCCGTTGAGAGCCAAGAAGATTTCTCGCAGACGCCGAAGTTCCGCGAGACGAGGTCGGGCAAGACGTACTGGAGCCCGGTGTACTTCCGGAGCGGCGTCCATCCCTACGTCACGTTCGCCGTGCCAGTCGGGCAGTACGCCGTCGAGGTCACCACGGTCGAGATCAGCCTGAAGCCGGTTCAGCAAATGATCGCCCAAACTCCGGTCGGCCGAGGTGGGTACGCCTACGTGGTCGACTCGCGAGGTCGCCTGTTTGCTCACCCCGACATGGGGCTGGTGCGGCAGGCCCGCGACCTCTCCGCCCTCCCGCAGGTCCGGGACGCGCGCGTCGCGCGCCCGGCAGCGCCCGGCGGTCCCCCCGGCTCGACCGCGCCCCCTCCCTCCGACGCGTCCGAGACCGTCACGGTTGCCGAGGGTCTGCGGGGCGGTCAGATCCTGGCGGCGCACGCCCCCATCGCCCCCCTCGGCTGGCTCGTCGTCGTCGAGCGCCCGCTCGCCGAGGCTTTCGCGCCGCTCCGGGCGCCCATCATCCGGAGCGCCGCGATCTTCCTGCTGGGTCTGGGGCTTTCGGTCCTGGCCAGCGTCCTCCTCGCCCGGCGCATGGTCGCCCCGATTCGCATGCTCCAGGAGGGCGCGTCACGGATCGGCGCGGGTGATCTCGCGCACCGGGTCAACGTTCGCACCGGCGACGAGCTCGAGGCCCTCGGGAACGAGCTGAACCGCACGGCAGGGCAACTCCAGGAGTCATATTCAAACCTCGAGCAGAAGGTCGAGGTGCGCACTCGCGAGCTGGCCGAAGCCAACACCGGATTGACCGAGGCACTGGAACAGCAGACGGCCACCGCGGAGATCCTGCGGGCGATCTCCGGCTCGCCGACCGACATTCAGCCAGTGCTGGACACGGTCGTCCGCGCGGCCGCGCGCTTCTGCGGGGCCACGGACGTCCTGCTCCTCCGGTACGACGGCACCGTCCTCCGCGGCGCGGCCGCGGTGGGCCCATTCCATGACGTGATTGTCCGGGAGACTGGGAGCCTCGGCGCGCTGACGGTACCCATCACCCGGGGGTCCGTCTCGGGACGAGCCTACGTCGACCGGCAGACGGTGTACGTCGACGACCTCGCCACGGTGTCCGAGGACGATTACCCCGAAGGCCGCGAGTTCCATCGGCGCTTCGGAAATCGCACGACCGCGGCGACTCCCCTGCTCCGGACCGGCATCCCGATCGGCGTGCTCGTCCTCTTCAGGGCGCAGGTCGATCCCTTTTCACCGAAGCAGCTCGATCTGCTTCGCCTCTTCGCCGACCAGGCGGTCATCGCCATCGAGAACGTCCGGCTCTTCACGGAGCTCGAGGCCCGCAACCGCGACCTTACCGAGACGCTTGAGCAGAGGACCGCGACGAGCGAGATACTCCGGGTCATCAGCCAGTCGCTGACCGACCTCCAGCCCGTATTCGACACGATCATCCGGAGCGCGGTGCGGCTCTGCGACGCGTCGTACGGCACCGCGCACCGGTTCGACGGCGGACAGCTGTACCTCTCGGCCCATCACAACTGCACGCCGGAGGTTCTCGACGCTCTCCAAAGGTCCTTTCCGAGGACCCCCGATCGCCAGATGATGTCGGGGCGCGCAGTCCTGACGCGTGCCGTCGTCCATGTCGAGGACCTGATGACCGACGCCGAGTACGCCCGGCACGTCGGACAGGTCGGAGGGTTCCGGGGGGCGCTCGCCGTACCGATGCTCCGCGAGGGGCAGCCGATCGGCGCCATCGTGGTAATCCGGGGGCGGCCAGGGCCCTTCTCCGATGCACAGATCACGCTGCTTCAAACCTTCGCCGACCAGGCGGTCATCGCCATCGAGAACGTCCGCCTGTTCAACGAGCTCGAAACCAAGAATCGGGACCTCACCGAGACCCTCGAGCAACAAACGGCGACGAGTGAGATTCTGCGCGTCATCTCCAGCTCGCCGACCGATGTTCAGCCGGTATTCGACACGATCGCGCAGAGTGGGGCGCGACTCTGCGATGCCGAGCGCTGCTTCGTCTTTCGCTTCGACGGCGCGCTCCTCCACTTTGCGGCGCACCACGGCCTCACGCCCGACGGGTTAGATGCCATGCGTCGTGCCTGGCCGCTGCCGCCGAGCCCCGGGACCGGCGCCGGGCGTGCGGTTCTCGATCGCCGCGTGGCGCACATTCCGGATGTGGCTAGTGACCCCAACTACGAGCATGGCGTTGTCGCTCAGGTCGCCACCTTCCGCAGCGTCCTGGCCGTCCCGATGCTCCACGAAGATGTGCCCATCGGAACCATTACCGTGAACCGCAGTCGAAGCGGACGCTTCTCTGATCGGCAGATCGAGCTTCTCAAGACGTTCGCCGACCAGGCGGTCATCGCCATCGAGAACGTCCGGCTCTTCCATGAGCTGGAGGTCCGAAACCGCGACCTCACCGAGACGCTCGAGCAGCAGACCGCCACCGCCAAGATCCTGCGGGTCATCTCGAGCTCCCCGACCGACGTCCAGCCAGTGTTCGACACGATCGCCGAGAGCGCGGTCAGGCTCTGCGAGGCCGAGGTCGCCACCGTGACCCGGTTCGACGGCGAGTGGATCCACATCGGCGCGATGTACGGCTCGAGCACGGCCGGCATCGACGCGCTTCGCCGGACGTTCCCCATGCGCCCGAGCGGCGCGGGAGGCGCGGCGCGGGCGATCCGGGACCGTGCCCTCGTCCACATCCCGGACGTCCTCCAGGACTCCGAGTACCGGATCCAGAACACGGCGGTGACGGCAGGTTTCCGCGCGGTGCTGGGCGTCCCCTTGCTGCGCGAGGGCCGCGCTGTCGGCGCGATCACCCTCGGCCGGTCAAGAACCGGACAGTTCAGCGAAGCCCAGATCCAGCTGCTCCGCACGTTCGCCGATCAGGCGGTGGTCGCCATCGAGAACGTCCGGCTCTTCACGGAGCTGGAGGCCCGCAACCGCGACCTGACCGAGACGCTCGAGCAGCAGACGGCGACCGGCGAGATCCTGCGCGTCATCTCGAGCTCGCCCACCGACGTCCAGCCGGTCTTCGATACGATCGCTGAGCGGGCGATGTATCTGTGCAGCGCGAGCGTCGGCGCCGTCCTCACCTTCGATGGCGAGCTCGTTCACATCGCGGCGCTGTCAAACGTGACGCCCGAAGGGTCCGCCGCCCTGAAAGCCGCCTTCCCGATGCGGCCAAGCCTCCGGAGCGGCAGCGCCCGGGCGGTCTTGACCGCCACCGTTGTGCACATTCCCGACAATCGCGCCGAGGAAGGCTACGAGATCGCGCCGCAGGCGGGCGCCGGCGGGTTCCGGAGCGTCGTCTCCGTGCCGATGCTGCGCGAGGGCAGGGCGATCGGTTGCGTGACGGTGGGCCGTCCCGAGCCGGGACGCTACTCCGACCGGCAGATCGCGTTCCTCAAGACCTTCGCCGACCAGGCGGTCATCGCCATCGAGAACGTCCGCCTCTTCAAAGAGCTCGAAGCCAGGAACCAGGACCTCACCGAGACCCTCGAGCAGCAGACCGCGACCAGCGAGGTGCTGCGGGTCATCTCGGGATCCCCGACCGACGTTCAGCCGGTGTTCGATGCCATCGCGCGCAATGCGGCGCGCCTGTGCGAGGCGCAGTTCTGCTTCGTCTACCGGTTCGACGGTGAGCTACTCCACTTCGTCGCTCACCACGGGGTGACCGAGGAGGGCGCCGAGACCGTGCGGCGTGCCTTCCCGGCACGGCCCAGCCGGGGAAGCGCCGCGTCGCGTGCCGTGCTGGACCGTGCGGTCGCCGAGATCCCCGACGTCACTGCGGATCCGGACTTCGCGCTCGCCACCACCGCGACGACCGCCGGATATCGCAGCGCGCTCGCCGTCCCCATGCTGCGAGACGGGCTGCCCATCGGATCCATCGCCGTCGCGCGAGCTCAGGCCGGGCATCTTCCCGCCCGACAGATCGAGCTCCTGAAGACCTTCGCCGACCAGGCGGTCATCGCCATCGAGAACGTGCGGCTCTTCCGGGAGCTGGATGCCCGTAACGAGGAGCTGACCGGCACCCTCGCGCGGCAGACTGCCACCGGGGAGGTCCTCCGTGCCATCAGCCGCGCGCAAACCGATGCGCAGCCGGTCTTCGACATCATCGCAGCGAGCGCGCTCCGCCTGTGCAACGGTGGGCACAGCGGAGTCTGGCTCTACGACGGCGAGCTGCTCCAAGTGGCGGCCCTCGCCAACGTCGATCCGGTCGGCGACGAAGCGATCCGGCGTGGCTTCCCCAGGCGGGCCGACGAGGGCAGCATGGTGGGCCGGGCAGCAGTCGCCCGCAGGGTCATCCAGGCGCACAACGTCCTCGAGGATCCCACGTACGTGATGGAGCATCAAGCCACGACCGTCGGATTCCGGAGCTTTCTCGCGGCTCCGATGCTGCGAGCCGGCGAGCCGATCGGGGTCATCGGTGTGGGACGACCCGTGCCCGGACCGTTCCCCGAGAGCCAGGTCGAGCTCCTGCAGACCTTCGCCGACCAGGCGGTCATCGCCATCGAGAACGTCCGCCTGTTCAAGGAGCTGGAGACGCGCAACCGCGACCTCACCGAGACCCTCGAGCAGCAGACCGCCACCAGCGAAGTGCTGAAGGTGATCAGCCGCTCGGCGTTCGACCTCCAGCCGGTGCTCCAGGCCCTCATCGAGAACGCGACGCGTCTGTGCGGTGCGGACGGCGGCAGCATCTACCGGTTCGACGGCGAGCTGCTGCGGATGTCGGCCGGCTACAACATGTCCTCCGAGCTCCGGGCATTCGTCGAGCAGCATCCTCTTGCTCCCGGTCCAGGGACTGCGGTCGGGCGATCCCTCATCGAGGGCCGCGCGGTCCACATCCACGACGTGCTGGCGGATCCCGGCTACACGTACGGGGCCGCCACCATCGGAGGCTACCGCACGATCATCGGGGTCCCGATGCTGCGCGACGGCGCCCCGATCGGTGTCTTCGCCGTATACCGCATGACGGTCCTGCCGTTCACCCAGCGGCAGATCGAGCTCGTCACCACCTTCGCCGACCAGGGCGCCATCGCGATCGAGAATGTTCGTCTCTTCTCGGAGCTGGAGGCGCGGACCGGGGATCTGACGCGATCGGTCGGCGAGCTCCGGGCGCTCGGCGAGGTCAGCCAGGCGGTCAGCTCCACGCTCGACCTCGATGCCGTGCTGGACACCATCGTGAGCCGCGCGGTGGAGCTGTCCGGCAGCTTCGGCGGCATCGTCTACGAGTTCGATGAATCGGCGCGCGAGTTCCACGCGCGCGCCACGCATCGCATCACGCCCGAGTACTTGGAGATCCTCCGGGGCTCGCCCATCCGCCTCGGCGAGGGCGCCATGGGTCGCGCCGGCGTGATCCGGGAGCCGGTCGAGGTCGCGGACATCGAGGCCGAGCGAGAGCTGGTGGCCCCCCAGCTGCGCGGGCTGCTGTCCCGGCAGGGCATTCGCTCGTTGCTGGCACTCCCGTTGGCCCGAGAGGAGCGGCTCCTCGGCGGCCTCGTCATCCTTCGGAGCGAGCGGGGCGCCTTCTCGCCTGAGGTCGTGGCAACGCTCCGCACATTCGCCGCCCAGTCGGTGCTGGCGATCCACAACGCCGGGCTCTTCCGCGAGATCCAGCGCCAGAAGCAGTACTCCGACGCGCTGGTGCAAACGAGCCCCGTGGCAATCGTGACACTGGACCTCGAAGGGAAGGTCACCGGCTGGAACCCCGCCGCGGTACGGCTCTTCCAGTACGAGCAAGACGAGGCGATCGGCCGCACGATGGAGCAGCTGGTGGCGATGCCGGAGGTTCTCGACGAGGTGCGCGCCAACATCCGGCAGACGCTCGGCGGAGAATGGATCCGCGCGATCGGCCGGCGGACCCGGAAGGACGGCACCTGGGTCGACCTCGAGATCTCCTCGATGCCGGTGATCGTCGAGGGCTCCAAGGTCGGCATGATCGCGATCTACCACGACATCACCGAGCTCCTGCGGGCGCGCCGCGAGGCCGAGGCCGCCAACGAGGCGAAGAGCGCATTCCTGGCCACGATGAGCCACGAGATCCGCACCCCGATGAACGCGGTCATCGGCATGAGCGGGCTTCTCCTCAACACGCCGCTCACCGACGAGCAGCGCGAGTTCGCCGAGGTCGTCCGCCAGAGCGGCGACGCGCTCCTGACGGTCATCAACGACATCCTCGACTTCTCGAAGATCGAGGCGGGGAAACTCGAGCTCGAGTCGCAGCCGTTCGATCTGCGCGAGTGCGTCGAGGGAGCGCTCGACCTGGTCGCCACCCGGGCGGCGGAGAAGGGACTGGACCTCGCGTACCTGATGGGCGACGGGACGCCGGCGGGGGTGATGGGCGACGTCACGCGCCTCCGCCAGGTCCTCCTCAACCTCCTGTCGAACGCCGTCAAGTTCACGGAAAGTGGCGAGGTCGTGCTCTCGGTGAGCGCCCGCTCGCTGGATCTGGCCACGGGGCTTCACGAGCTGACCTTCTCGGTCCGGGACACCGGGATCGGCATCCCTCCCGATCGGCTGGGGCGGCTCTTCCAGTCGTTCAGCCAGGTCGATGCCTCGACCACGAGGCGCTACGGGGGCACCGGGCTCGGTCTCGCAATCAGTCAGCGGCTGACCGAGCTCATGGGCGGTCGGATCTCGGTCACGAGCGAGGTGGGTGTAGGCAGCGACTTCAGCTTCACGATCCGGGCCGCCGCCTCCACCGCGCCCGCCCCTGTGCGACGCGACCTGAGCGGCGTCCAACCAACCCTTCGGAGCAAACGGGCGCTGGTGGTGGACGACAACGACACCAACCGACGCATCCTCACGACGCACTTCGCGGCCTGGGGCATGCACACGCGGGCGACCGGCTCGCCAGTCGAGGCACTCGCCTGGGTTCAGTCCGGGGAGACCTTCGACATCGGCATCCTGGACATGCACATGCCCGAGATGGACGGTGTGGCCCTGGCGCGCGCGATCCGCGAGCACGCGGCGGCGGCCGCCCTGCCGCTGGTCCTCTTCACCTCGCTCGGACGACGCGAGGCGCAGATCGAGAGTGAGGGCTTCGCCGCGTACCTCCACAAACCCATCAAGCCGTCGCAGCTCTTCGATGCCCTCGTCTCCGTCCTGGCCGATCAGCCGGTGCACGTCGCGGCACGGGAGACGCCGCGAAGCGACCTCGTGCCCGACATAGCCAGTCGCCATCCGCTGCGCATCCTCCTGGCCGAGGACAACGTCGTGAACCAGAAGGTCGCGCTGCGACTCCTCGGGCAGATGGGCTACCGGGCCGACGTGGCGGCGAACGGACTGGAGGCGATCGACGCCGTCGGCCGGCAGGTGTACGACGTGGTCCTGATGGACGTACAGATGCCCGAGCTCGACGGCTTCGAGGCCTCGCGCGAGATCAACCGGCGTTGGCCGGGCGATCGCCGTCCGCGGATCGTCGCCATGACCGCGAATGCGATGCAGGGCGACCGCGAGCTCTGCGCCGCGGCCGGGATGGACGACTACGTCGCGAAGCCGGTGCGGGTCGAGGAGCTGGTCGCGGCGCTCCAGCGCAGCCCCCGGCGCGCGGAGACGGGCGCCCGCGGGGTCACCGGCAGCGGCACCGTGGAGCCGGCCGCGCCGGGAGGACCGCGTCTGTCGACGATCAGCCGTCGGCTCGGCTCGGCGTCCGAGGGGCGGCGGACCCCGCCCGCCGCGACGGACGGGGCGGAGCCCGGCGCGGTGGACCGGACGGCGATCGACCGGCTCGTCACGACGATGGGAGCCTCGTTCGTCGTGGAGCTGATCCACACCTTCGTCGACGACGGACGGGAGCTGATCGCCACGCTCCACCGAACGCTGTCCGCCTCCGACATCGACGCATTCCGGCGGGCCGCTCATTCGCTGAAGTCGACCGGCGAGACGGTCGGGGCCACAGGGCTGGCGGCGATCGCACGGGAGCTCGAGGCCTCGGCCCGCGCCGGAAGCCTGGCGGGGGTCGAGGCGCGGGTCCGTCAAGTCGATCAGGCCTTCGAGTTCGCGACCCAAACACTGGAGGAGCTCCGACGTGGTCTCCCCGAGTAGCGGACCGACCGGCACTCTCCTGGTGGTCGACGACAACCGCGTGAATCGGCTGCTCCTCGGTCGGGCACTCGAGCAGCTCGGCCACGCCGTCACCTTCGCCGAGAACGGCCGCCAGGCGCTCGAGGCGCTCCGGCAGCGCCCGGTCGACCTGGTCCTGCTCGACATCGAGATGCCGGAGATGGACGGCTACGAGGTGCTCGAAGCGCTCGGATCCGACCCGCATCTTCGCGACATCCCCGTGGTGATGATGTCCTCGCTGGAGGAGGTGGACAGCGTCGCCCGATGCATCGAGATGGGGGCCGAGGACTACCTCTTCAAGCCGGTGAACCCCGTGCTGCTGCGGGCCCGTGTCGGGGCCAGCCTCGAGAAGAAGCGCCTCCGTGATCGGCAGCGCGAGCTCTTCCGGAAGTTCGCGACCGCCGAGGTGGCGGAGGAATTGCTCACCACCGGCCTGGCGCTGGGAGGCAAGCACGTAGAGGCAAGCGTGATGTTCTCGGACATCCGGGCCTTCACGAGTCTCGCCGAGACGCTGTCGCCCACCGACACGATCGAGCTCCTCAACAGCTACTACACGCTCATGTTCGACGCCATCGGCGGCCACGGCGGGATCGTCAACCAGATGCTGGGCGACGGTCTCATGGCGATCTTCGGGGCCCCCCTGCCCCGGGTGGACCACCGGGACCGCGCGGTCCGCGCGGCGCTGGAGATGCTCGAGCTGGTCGCCGGGTTCAACCGGGAGCAAGCGGCACGGAGCGGCCCCGAGATCCGCATCGGGATCGGCATCGCGTCCGGCCCGCTCGTCGCCGGCTTCACGGGCACCGAGCGGCGGGTGACCTACACGTGCGTCGGCGACACCGTGAATCTCGCCGCGCACCTCGAGGCGCACACGAAGGTCATCGGTCAGCCCATCCTGATCGACGAGAACACCCGGGGCGGGCTCGGCGAGCGCATCCGCCTCGAGTCGCACGGATCGGTGCAGTTCAAGACGCGGAGCCGCGCCATCGCCGTCTACTCCGTGCTGCCCGGTCAGCAGGTCTGAGGAAAGCCGGGCACGGGTCGGCCGGCGCGCCGTCAGCCGACGCGGTCAGCGGTACTCGACCCCCCGAGTGCCCGGGCGGATCTCCCCGATCCGGAACGCCGGCGTCCCGGCGCGCCAGAGCCGGCCCAAGACCGCGTCGGCGCGGGACGCCGGCACGACCACGACGAAGCCGATCCCCATGTTGAAGACCCGGAACATCTCCGCATCGTCGATGCGACCGCCCTTCTGCAGCCAGCGGAACACCTCCGGGACCGGCCAGGTGCCCCTCTGGATCACGGCGCGACAACCGGCGGGCAGCACGCGCGGCAGGTTGCCGGTGAGGCCACCCCCCGTGATGTGGGCCATGGCCCGGATGGGCAGGCCGGCGCGCAGTAGCCCGAGGACCGGCTGGACGTAGATCCGGGTCGGCTTCAGGAGCTCGCGGCCGACCGTCCGGTTGAGCCCGGGAACGCGGTCACCGATCCGCCGGCGAAGCCGCTCGAACACCACCTTCCGCGCGAGGCTGTAGCCATTCGAGTGAAGCCCGCTGGACAGGAGCCCGAGCACCGCGTTTCCCGGACGGACGCCGCGGCCGTCGATCAGGCGGCGACGCTCGACGACGCCGATGGCGAACCCCGCTAGGTCGTACTCGCCGCGCGCGTAGAAGTCGGGCAGCTCGGCGATCTCACCGCCGATGAGGGCGCAGCCGGCCTCGCGGCAACCGGCGGCGATCCCCCGGACGACCGTCTCCACGGTGCGCGGAACGACCCGGTTGATCCCGATGTAGTCGAGGAAGACCAGGGGCTCGGCACCGTGGACGAGGAGGTCGTTGACGCCCATCGCGACCAGGTCGATTCCGATGGTGTCGTGGCGGCCCGCGAGAAACGCGACCCGAAGCTTGGACCCGACGCCGTCGGTCGACGCCACGAAGACGGGATCACGGTATCGCCGGGGCGCCCGGAAGAAGCCCGCGAAGGCGCCGATATCGCCGAGGACTTCCGGTCGGTAGGTCGCACGCGCCCACGGGGCGAGCCGGCGGACCGCTTCCTCGCCGGCGCCGATGTCGACTCCGGCGGCGCGGTAGCTGAGGCGGCCCGGGGCGGGCCGGCGGACCCGCGGACGGACGCGGCTCACTCGACGGGGTCGAAGAGCGCGAGCTGCGCGGTGTCCTCCTGCGGGAACCCGACCTCGTAGGCGCCGCTGAAGCACGCGTGGCAGAAGCGGCCGCCGTCGCCGCCGACCGCCTTCAGCATCCCGTCGAGCGAGAGGTACCCGAGCGAGTCGGCGCCGATGTACCGGCGGATCTCCTCGACACGATGGCTCGAGCCGATCAGCTCCTTGCGCGTCGGGGTGTCGATCCCGTAGTAGCAGGGCCACTGGATCGGCGGCGACGAGATCCGCATGTGCACCTCGCGCGCCCCGACCGCGCGAATCATCTTCACGATCTTCCGGCTGGTCGTCCCCCGCACGATCGAGTCGTCGACCACGACCACCCGCCGGCCCTCGATCGTCTCCCGCATCGGATTCAGCTTCACCCGGACCCCGAAGTGCCGGATGCCGTCCCGCGGCTCGATGAACGTCCGCCCGACGTAGTGGTTCCGGATCAGCCCGAGCTCGAACGGAATGCCCGACCGCTCCGCGAATCCCAGCGCGGCGCCGACCCCCGAGTCGGGCACCGGCACCACGATGTCCGCCTCCACCGGGTGCTCCTCGGCCAGACGGCCGCCGAGCGCCTTCCGCGTCTGATAGACGTTCTGACCCCACAGCGTCGTGTCCGGGCGGGCGAAATAGACGTACTCGAAGACGCACTGGAGCTGCTTCTTCGCGGGGAACGGCTTCACCGACCGCAGCCCGTTCTGATCGATGAGCACGATCTCGCCGGGCTCCACGTCGCGCACGTACTCGGCTTCCAAGAGATCGAGCGCGCAGGTCTCCGACGCCAGCAGCCACGTCTTGCCGAGCCGCCCGATCACCAGCGGGCGGAACCCGTGCGGGTCCCGGACCCCGATCAGGGTGTCCGGCGTCAGCATCACCAGCGAGAAGGCCCCGCTCAGCTGGGCGAGGGCCTGCGTCAGGGTCCGCTCCAGGCTCTGGCGGTCCGCGCGGGCGATCAGGTGAAGGATGACCTCCGAGTCCGACGTGGACTGGAAGATGGCGCCCATCGCCTCCAGCTCCTTGCGGAGCGCCTCGGCGTTCACCAGATTGCCGTTGTGGCCGAGGGCGATGGAGCCGCGCGAGAACGAGGCGCTGATCGGCTGGGCGTTCTTCAGCGTCGAGGAGCCGGCGGTGGAGTAGCGGACGTGGCCCATCGCGGCGCGGCCCGGCAGGCGACGGAGCCGCTCAGGGCTGAACACGTCGGCCACCCACCCCATCGCCTTCTCCACGTGGAGCGTGCGGCCCTCGGTGGCCGCAATCCCGGCGGATTCCTGGCCCCGGTGCTGCAGCGCGTAGAGGCCGAGATAGGCGAGGTTCGCAGCCTCCGGGTGGTCGAAGACGCCGAAGAGGCCGCACTCGTCGTGCAGCTTGTCGTCGTCGAGCCAGACGGTCTTCACTGGTCTCCCCCTCCATTGGCCCCGCCGCTGATCGGACGGCCTTCGGCCTGTGGCGGACGGCCTTCGGCCTGTGGCGCCTCCCGGGCCGATAGGGTCTCGATCGGCTGCTCGAGCGCGCGCGCCAGGCCGTTCTCGAACGCGTCGGCCAACGCCTCGGTGGTCACCGACAGGCGGGCCCCGGACCCGAGCCGGATCTCGAGCCGGTCACCGCCCACGCGCCCGAGGACCGCGACCGGCACCGCCCACTCTCCCACGATCCGCGTCAGACGCTCGACGTCGGTCGGCGCCGCCGTGACCACGATGCGGGACGGCGCCTCGCCGAAGAGGGCCTCGTCGACGCGCCCCGCCACCGGAAGCGCGACGTCCGCCCCCAGTCGGTCCGGACCGGTGATGCAGCACTCCGCCAGCGCCACGGCCAATCCGCCCTCCGCCGCATCGTGGGCCGACCGGACGCAGCCCGCCTCGATCGCCGCGAGGCAGGCGGCCTGGACCGCGCGCTCCCGGTCGAGCTTGAGGGGCGCCGGCACGCCGGCGAGCCGCCCGTGGAGGGCGTGGAGGTACTCGCTCCCGCCGAGCCGGCCCGCAGGGTCGCCGAGGAGGACGATCACGTCCCCCGCCGCCTTGAACCATTGCGTCATCCGCCGCTCGGCGTCCTGAAGGAGCCCCACGACGCCGATGATGGGGGTCGGCAGGATCGCGCGCCCCAGCGTCTCGTTGTAGAAGGAGACGTTGCCGCCGGTCACGGGGATGCCGAGCGCCTCGCAGGCCGCCGCGATGCCGTCGACGGTCTCCGCGAACTGCCACATGATCTCGGGCCGCTCGGGCGACGCGAAGTTCAGGCAGTTCGTGACCGCGAGCGGCCGCCCGCCGGCGCACACGACGTTACGCGCCGCCTCGGCAACGGCCATCGCCCCGCCGAGGAAGGGGTCGAGCTGTCCGTAACGACCGTTGCCGTCGGTGGACACCGCGACGGCACGGGACGTGCCCTTGATGCGGAGGACCGCGGCATCGGAGCCCGGCAGCACCAGCGTGTTGATGCCGACCTGGTGGTCGTACTGGCGCCAGATGCTCCGCTTCGACGCGATGGTCGGCGCGGCTAGCAGCCGGACCAGCACGGCGCCGGAATCGTGGGGCTCCGGGATCGCCTGGAGGTCGAGGGCGCGCTGCTCCTCGAGCCAGCCGGGACGGGCGCGCGGCCGGTCGTAGACCGGGGCCTCGTCGGCCAGCGCGCGGACTGGCACCTCGGCCACCACCTCGCCGCGCATCCGGGCGCGAAGCACGCCGTCGGCCGTGACGCGCCCGATGGGAACCGCATCCAGCTCCCACTTCTGGAAGACGCGCTGCACCTCGGCCTCGCGGCCCCGCTCGACGACGAGCAGCATCCGCTCCTGGGACTCCGAGAGCAGGATCTCGTACGGCGTCATGCCGGGCTCACGCTGGGGCACGCGGTCGAGCTCCACGTCGGCGCCGGTCCCCGCGCGCGCGGGCATCTCGGAGAGCGAGCAGGCGAGGCCCGCCGCGCCCATGTCCTGGATGCCCACGACCGCCCCGGTGCGGAACGCCTCGAGACACGCCTCGAGGAGAAGCTTCTCGGTGAACGGATCCCCGACCTGGACGGTGGGCCGCCGCTCGGCCGAGGTCTCGTCGAAGGCCTCCGACGCCATCGTCGCCCCGTGGATGCCGTCCCGGCCGGTCTTGGCGCCCACGTAGACGAAGGTGTTCCCGACCCCGTCGGCCCGGGCCCGGAAGATCCGGTCGGCCGGCACGAGTCCCATGCAGAGCACGTTCACCAGTGGGTTCCGGGCGTACTCCGGCGAGAAGGCGACCTCGCCGCCGACCGTCGGACACCCGAAGCAGTTCCCGTAGTGCGAGATACCGGCCACGACCCCGCCGAGGAGAAAGCGGGTGCCCGGCTCGTCGACCGATCCGAAGCGAAGCGAGTCGAGGAGCGCGATCGGACGCGCGCCCATCGTGAAGATGTCGCGGAGGATGCCGCCCACGCCGGTCGCGGCGCCCTGGAACGGCTCGATGAACGACGGGTGGTTGTGGCTCTCGATCTTGAAGGCGAGCGCGAGCCCGTCCCCGACGTCGACGACGCCGGCGTTCTCCCCCGGGCCCTGGAGGACGTGCGGCCCCTTCGTGGGCAGACGCCGGAGGTGGATGCGGGACGACTTGTAGGAACAGTGCTCGGACCAGAGCGCGGAGAAGAGGCCGAGCTCGGAGTAGGTCGGATCCCGTCCGATCAGGCGGATGACACGGTCGTACTCCTCGTGCGTGAGCCCGTGCGCAACCGCTACATCCGGGGTGACCTTCGGCTCGGACCCGGTCACGGGCATCCGCGCCCCCCCACCCTAGCGGCCGAGGACTGTTCCGTTCTCGACGAGGCTTCCGAGCAGCGAGTGGAAGAGAAGCAGGCCGTCCGCGCTGCCCACGCTCGCCTCCGCCGCCCGCTCGGGATGCGGCATGAGCCCGACAACCGTGCCCTCTTCGTTGGACACGCCGGCGATGTTCCAGATCGAGCCGTTCGGGTTGGCGCCGGCGGTCACCTCTCCGGCCTCCGTCGCGTAGCGGAACACGATCTGCTCGCGCTCCCGGAGCTGACGCAGGAGGGCTGGCTCGGCGTGATAGCGCCCCTCACCGTGGGCGATCGGCATCTTGAGGACCTGGCCCCGGCGAAGCCCGCGGGTGAACGGACTCTCGGTCTGGTCGACGGTAATGTGGGTCCACTGGCAGCGGAACTGGAGGCACTCGTTCCGCAGCAGCGTTCCGGGAAGCAGGCCGGCCACGCACAGGATCTGGAAGCCGTTGCAGCTGCCCAGGACCAGTCCCCCGCGGGCCACGAACCCCGGCAGCGCCTCGACGATCGGGGAACGGCCCGCCACGGCACCCGCCCGCAGGTAGTCGCCGTAGGAGAAGCCGCCCGGCAGGATGAGGCAATCGAAGCGGTCGACATCAGTGTCCCGGTGCCACACGTACTCGACCGGCTGGTGGAGCACCTGGGAGATGACGTGGTGGAAATCCATGTCACTCCACGTGCCCGGGAAGATCACGACGCCGAATCGCATGAAGCCTCCTTTCCCGACGAGGTCGCGGTCGCACGTCCTGTGCACCGCTCGGTCGGATTCTACTACGCGGGCATGACGGGCACAAGACGACTGCCGTCAACTCGCGCGCCGACCATCTTCAGCCCTCCACCACCTCGCAGGTGTAGTCCTCGATCACCGGGTTGGCGAGCAGCTTCCGGCACATCTCGTCGAGCCGCTGGCGCGCCCGCCCGGCGTCGGTCTCGTCGAGCGTGAGGTCGAGGATCTTCCCGACCCGCATGTCGCGCACCTCGGGAAAGCCGAGCCCCTCGAGCGCCCGCTGAATGGTCGTCCCCTGCGGGTCCAGGATGCCCGGACGGAGCCGCACGACGATCCGCGCCTTCATGCCTCCTTGCCTCCCTCGGTGAGTCCGACGCGACGGAACACGGCGTCGACGTGACGCAGGTACCAGCCGGGATCGAAGCAGGCCTTGAGGGCTTCCGGCCCCAGATGACGGCCCACCTCGGGGTCCGACTCCAGGCACTCCAGGAAGGCCCGGCGCTCCTCCCAGGCGCGCATCGCGTTGCGCTGGACGACCTGGTACGCGGCCTGCCGCGCGAGCCCCGCCTCGGTGAGCGCCAGCAACACGCGCTGGGAGTACACGAGGCCGTACGAGCGGTCCAGGTTCTCCCGCATCCGCTCCGGATAGACCCGGAGCCCGTCCAGGATCCGCGTCATCTGCCCGAGGAGATAGTCGAGGAGGATCGTGGCGTCGGGCAGCACGATGCGCTCGACGGACGAGTGGCTGATGTCCCGCTCGTGCCAGAGCGCGATGTCCTCCAGCGCGGCGCCGGCATCGGCGCGCAGCACCCGGGCGAGGCCCGTCACCTGCTCGGACGACACCGGGTTCCGCTTGTGGGGCATCGCGGAGGAGCCCTTCTGCCCCTCGGCGAACGGCTCCTCCGCCTCCAGGATCTCCGTCCGCTGGAGGCTCCGGATCTCGGTCGCGATGCGCTCGAGGCTCCCGCCGACGATCGCGCACGCGGAGACGAGCTCGGCATGGCGGTCGCGCTGCACCACCTGGGTCGACACCGGCTCGGCCTCGAGCCCGAGAGCCCGGCACACCTCCTCCTCGAGATCCGGAGGCACGTGCGCGAAGGTCCCGACCGCGCCCGACATCTTGCCGACGCGGACGGTCTCCCGGGCCCGCACCAGGCGCTCGCGGCCCCGCCCGGCCTCCGTGTACCAGCCCGCCGCCTTGAGCCCGAAGGTGGTGGGCTCCGCGTGGATCCCGTGCGTGCGCCCGACGGTGAGCGTGTCGCGGTGGCGGAGGGCGAGGCGCCGAAGGCTCGCGCGCAGGCGGTCCATGCCGGCGATCAGCCGGTCCATCGCCTCGACCAGGGCCAGCGCGAGAGCGGTGTCCACGACGTCCGAGGAGGTCAGCCCCAGGTGGACGAAGCGCGAGTCCGCGCCGATCGCGCTCTCGAGGTCGGTCAGGAAGGCGATGACGTCGTGATGGACCCGGGCCTCGATCTCCGCGATACGCCCCGCGTCGACCCGGGCTCGCTCGCGGATCCGCGCCAGCGCCTCCGCCGGGATCACGCCCCGGCGCGCCCAGGCCTCGCACACCGCCAGCTCCACGCGGAGCCATCGAGTGAACCGGGCGTCATCGCTCCAGATGGCGCCCATCTCGGGCCGCGTGTAGCGGGGAATCACCGGAGGCGGCGCCTCAGACCCGGATCCCTTCGGGTAGCCGGACCTCCGGGCCCTTGGGCCCCAGCGCCACCAGCGAGAGCGGCTCCGAGAGCAGACGCTCCCCGAGGGCCTTCACGTCCTTGACGGTCACCCGCTCGAGGTCGGCAAGGATCTCGTCGAAGGTGAACGGGCGCCGGAAGTAGAGCTCCTGCTTGGCGATCCGGGTCATGCGGCTGCCGGTCGACTCAAGCGAGAGCATCATGCTGCCCTTCAGGTGATCCTTCGCCCGGCGGAGCTCGTCCGCGCTCACGCCCTCGGCCCGCATGGACCGGAGCTCCTGCAGCGTCAGCTCCACCACCCGGCCGAAGTGGGCCGGCTCGGTCCCCGCATACACGTAGAAGAGCCCGCTGTCGCGGAACGCCGCGTTGCCCGAGTGGATGGAGTAGACGAGGCCCTCGCGCTCCCGCACCACCTGGAACAGGCGCGAGGACATGCTTCCGCCGAGCACGGTATTCAGGAGGAACAGGGTGTAGCGCTCGGGCGCCTCCTGCTCGAGGCCGCGTCCGCCCAGGACGAAGTGCACCTGCTCGAGCGGGCGCTCGATCAGGTCGAGGCTGGTGGCCAGGACGGGCGGCGCGGGGGCACGGGTCGCGGTGGGCTGACGGAAATCGAGGAAGCGGCTCCCCAGGAGGTCGACCAGCTGCTCGTGGCTGACGTGGCCGGCCGCGGCGATCGTGATTCGCTCCGGCGAGTACTCCGTCCGGAAGTGGCGCAGGATCGTGTCTCGGTCCAGCGCCTGCACGACCTTCCGGTCGCCCAGGATCGGCCGACCGAGGGGATGCTCCGGCCAGACTCGCTCGGCGAAGAGATCATGGATCACGTCGTCGGGCGTGTCCTCCACCATTCCGAACTCCTGGAGGACGACCGTCTTCTCGCGCTCGATGTCCCCGGCGTCGAACCGGGGATGAAGGAGGATGTCGGCCAGAAGGTCCGCGGCGAGCGGCAGGTGCTCGTCGAGCACCGTCACGTAGAAGCAGGTGTGCTCCTTCGTGGTGAACGCGTCCATCTGGCCGCCGACCGAGTCCACCGCGCGAGCGATGTCCTCGGCCGACCGGGACTCGGTGCCCTTGAAGACCAGATGCTCGATGAAGTGCGAGATGCCGATACGATCGAGGGGCTCGTGGCGGCTCCCGGTGTCCACCCAGACGCCCATGGCGACGGAGCGGACGTGCGGGATCCACTCCGTGAGGAGCCGGATCCCGTTCGGAAGGACGGTCTTGCGGTACTCGCCCTCGATACCCCGCGCGGGGTCAGTCACGCGGGCACCGAGGCGCGACTGCGATTACTCCCGGTACCGGTGCCCACCGCGCCCCCTGTCGCCCCCACGGTCGCGATCACCACCGCGCTCGCGGTCCCCGCCCCGGTCTCCGCGACCACCGCCGACCGCTTCCGGCGCGCTCGCGTCGGGCGTGCCGGTCAGATGCTCGGCCCCGGCCGCAGTCGCCTCCGGATCCTTCAGCGCGGCGCGCCGCGAGAGCCGGACCTTCCCGGACGGATCGACTTCGATGACCTTCACGAGGACCATGTCGCCCTCGCGCAGCACATCCTCGACGCGCCGCGTCCGCTCCTCGGCGATCTGGGAGATGTGGAGGAGCCCCTCGGTACCCGGCATGATCTCCACGAAGGCGCCGAAGTCGACCACCTTCTTGACCTTGCCGAGGTGCAGGCGGCCAACCTCGGCCTCCTTGCAGATCCCCTGGATGATGTCGACGGCCTGCTGGACCATGCGCGCGTCGGCGCCGAAGAGCGTGACCTTGCCGTCGTCCTCGATGTCGACCTTGACGCCGGTCTGGTCCTGGATGCCCCGGACCACCTTGCCGCCAGGACCGATCACCTCGCGGATCTTCTCGGGCCTGATCCGAATCGTCACGAAGCGCGGGGCGTGCGGCGGCAGCTCGGGTCGCGGCTCCGCGAGCGCCTCCCGCATCCGCGAGAGGACGAACAGCCGCGCCTCGCGCGCCTGCCGGAGGGCCGTCGCCATGATCTCCCGGGAGACGCCGGAGATCTTGATGTCCATCTGGAGCCCGGTGATGCCCTCGGCGGTGCCGGCGACCTTGAAGTCCATGTCGCCGTAGTGGTCCTCGGTGCCCATGATGTCGGTCAGGATGGCGTACCGCTCGCCTTCCTTGATGAGCCCCATGGCGATGCCCGCCACGGGCGCCTTGATCGGAACCCCGGCGTCCATGAGGGCCAGGGACGCGCCGCAGACCGTCGCCATCGACGACGAGCCGTTCGACTCGAGGATGTCCGACACGATCCGCAGCGTGTACGGGAAACCCTCGCGCGGCGGCAGCACCGGCAGCACCGAGCGCTCGGCGAGCGCCCCGTGCCCGATCTCCCGGCGTCCGGGGCTCCCGAAGCGACGGATCTCGCCCACGCTGAACGACGGGAAGTTGTAGTGCAGCATGAAGGGCTTGGTCGTCTCACCCTCGAGCGACTCGACCCTCTGCTCGTCCTGCTTCGTCCCGAGCGTGGCGGCGACCAGCGCCTGCGTCTCGCCGCGCGTGAACAAAGCCGAGCCGTGCGTGCGCGGCAGGAAGGACACCTCCGCGCTGATGGCGCGGGTCTCGGTCGACTTCCGGCCGTCGATCCGAATGCCGTCCTCGAGGACCATCCGCCGCACTTCCTGCTTCTCGAGCTTGTCGAGGTACTCCCGGACCTTGGCCTTCCGGACCCCGTCGGGATCGACCGCCGCGATGACGTCCTGCGCGAGCTTGGTCAATCCCTGCGCGCGCTGCGCCTTCTCGGGGATCCGCACGACCTCGCGGATCCGCCCGCGGACCGCATCCTTGACCTGCGCCTCGAGGGCGGGGTCCTGGTGCGCCGAGGCGTCGAACTCCCACCGCGGCTTGCCGGCCATCTGGGCCAGGGCTCGCTGGATCCGGACGAGTGCGCGGCACTCGTCATGGGCGAGGGCGATGGCCTCGATGAAGGTGTCCTCGGACACCTCGCGGGCCCCCGCCTCCACCATCATCACCGAATCCTCGGTGGCGGCCACCACCAGGTCGAGCGTGCTCCGGTCGAGGTCCGCGAAGGGCGGGTTCACGACCAGCTGCCCGTCGATGTGCCCGACGCGGACCGCGCCGAAGGGCCCCAAGAACGGGACCCCGGCGAGCAGCACTGCGGCCGACGCGCCGTTCATCGCGAGGATCCCGGGATCGTTCTCCTGGTCGGAGGAGATCGCAAGCGCGATCAGCTGGATCTCGTTCTTGAATCCCTTCGGGAACAGCGGGCGGAGGGGACGGTCGATCAGCCGGGAGGTGAGGATCTCCTTCTCGGCCGGACGACCCTCTCGCTTGAAGAAGCCGCCGGGGATGCGTCCGCCGGCGTAGGCACGCTCGCGGTAGTCGACGCTGAGGGGGAAGAAGTCCTGGCCCTCCGTCGCGGACCGCGCAGCCACGACGGTCGCGAGAACGACCGTGTCGCCGTAGCGGACCAGGACCGATCCGTCCGCCTGCTTTGCGACGCGACCGGTTTCGAGGGTGAGCCTCCGGCCGCCGATTTCAACTTGAGTGGAATGACCTGCTGCCATGTCGTGGCCAACCTTTCGTGCCGGACGCGGCGAGCCACACGGTCGGGCCCACCTCACCGGCCACTGCCCGGAAGGTCACGTTCCTTCCAGGCCCTACGAGACTGCTCCCGGCGATGCCGGGATCTACCGCCGAAGCCCGAGCTTCTCGAGGATCTGGCGGTAACGCTCGATGTCTGTGCGCTTGAGGTATTCGAGGAGCCCGCGGCGCTGCCCGATCAGGCGCAGCAGTCCGCGGCGGGAGTGGTGGTCCTTGACGTGGGACTTGAAGTGTTCGGTCAGCCCGTTGATCCGCTCCGTCAGGAGCGCGATCTGCACCTCGGGGGACCCGGTGTCACCTTCGTGACGCCCGTATCCATCGATTAGCGCCTTCTTACGGTCGGCAGGCACGGACATGGCTCGGATCCTCCTCCAGGGGGCCCAGCCCCCTAATCGCCGTCCCTGATGCAGGCCGTGTACCGCATCCCTGGGACGGTTCCCCACACGTAAAGGCACTCCGCTTCAACGCGGCGCATCATATCACGCGTGTCCGGGGCTCGCAACCGGAGCGGCCCCACCCTGCGCCCGCCCGCGACGTCTCAGCGCGTCGGACTGAGAATCCGCCGCGCGGTCGTCACGTCCTCGGCGATCTGGGCGCGGAGCGCGTCCAGCGACTCGAACCGGCGCTCGGCGCGGATCCGGTCGAGGAACGTGAGGGCGATGCGCCGCCCGTAAAGATCCGGGGCCACGTCGAGAAGGTGCGCCTCGATGAGGCGCGTCGCGCCGTCCACCGTGGGCCGGACCCCGACGTTGACGACCGCCGCGGCCGACTCCCCGTCCCACGTGGCGCGGGTCGCGTATACACCGTTGGCGAGCAAGAACGCGGGCGCCGCCGGGAGGTTGGCGGTCGGGAATCCGAGGGTCCGGCCGCGAGCGGCGCCCCGCGTGACCACGCCGGACACGCTGTAGGGGCGCCCGAGAAGGCTCGCCGCGCGCCGGACGTCGCCGTCGCGCAGGGCCTCGCGGATGGACGTGGAGGAGACGGCGACCCCGTCGATGCGAAGCGGCGGCACCACGTGGACCGCCACACCGGCGGGCTCGGCCAGACGTCGGAGGAGCTCCGGCGTTCCGCGCGCGCCCCGCCCGAATGCGTGATTGAAGCCGACCACGATCTCCCGGGCGCGGAGGAGGCTCAGGAGGACGTCGCGAACGTAGGCCTCGGCCTCGACCCGCGAGAACTCCGTCGTGAACGGGATGACGACGCAGACCTCGGGGCCGAGCTCCGCGATCCGGTCGAGCCGCTCGTCGAGCGTCAAGAGCTCGGGCGGCGCGTCGGTCGGGCGGAGCACGGCGAGCGGATTGGGATCGAACGTCACCGCCACCGGTCGCACGGCGAGCGAGCGCGCGCGCTCCACGGCCGTGCGGATCACCGCCTGGTGGCCCAGGTGTATGCCGTCGAACGTCCCCTGGGCCACCACGCTCGGTGGCGCGTCAGGACGATACTGGTCGAGGCTGCGAACGATCAGCATGGACGAGACGGAGTGGCCGGAGTCCCTGAGACGACAGCTCGCCGATCCCGAGGAAGCGCCCGGCGGCGTAGACGCGACACGCCGACGGCGTGGCCGGTCCGTCGACGGCCCCGAGCCCCGAGAGCGGGACCAGCTGGCCCTGCGCCAGCCGCCGGCTCAGGTCCGGCGAGAGATCGACGGCCGGCAGATGCGTGACGGCCTGGTCGGCGGGCCGTACCGCCGCCGCCAGCACCGAGGCATCGCCCGACTGGATCACCGCCCACGGCACGGCATCCTCGAGCCGGAGGGACCCGACGCGCGTGCGGGTGAGGGCCTCGACGTGGGCCCCGCACCCGAGCGTCTCGCCGACGTCCGCCGCCAGGCTGCGGACATAGGTGCCGGACCCGCACGCCACCCGGACGCCGAGGCGAGGCAGCGCGCACTCCATGAGCTCGAAGGCGTGGATGCGAACCTGCCGGGGGGCGCGCTCGACCGCAATGCCTGCCCGCGCCAGCTCGTGGAGTCGCTTCCCGCCGGAGTGGAGCGCCGAGTACATCGGCGGGACTTGCTGGATGTCGCCGACGAATCGGGCCAGCACGGCGCGCACGTCGTCGATCGCGAGGGCCGGGACGGCGCGCTCTCGCGTCACGGCGCCCGTCGCGTCGAGCGTGTCCGTCTCGACGCCCAGGCGGAAGGTGGCGACGTACTCCTTGTCCTGACCCTGGAGGTACTGGGTGAGCCGCGTCGCCGAGCCCAGCAGGATGGGCAGGAGCCCTGTCGCCATGGGATCGAGGGTGCCCCCGTGGCCGACCTTGTCGACGCGGAGCACTCGACGAAGGTGGGCCACGACCTGGAACGAGGTGACGGACGGCCCCTTGTCGGCGAGGAGAAGGCCGTCGAGCGTCATCGGGGGGAGCGCGGCCCAGGAACTCCGGCCGTCACCGGCGGGCGGCGAGCGCCTCCCGGACCGCGCCCAGCACCGCCGCCTTCGCCTCGGCGAGACCTCCTGGCCGGATCAGGCCCGCCGCGTTCGGATGACCGCCGCCGCCCAGGCGCGCAGCGATGCGGGCGACGTCGACCTCGCCCTTGGCTCGGAGGCTCACCTTCACGCTGTCCGGCAGCTCCCGGAAGAGCACCGCGACCTTGGCGGTACGGATCGAGCGCGGATAGTTCACGAACTCTTCGGCCTCCGGCAGATCCGGCGAGGTCGCCGCGGCGCGGTCGATGACCAGCCAGGCCAGCGATCCGTCCGGGTCGGTCTCGATCCCCTGGAGGATCTGGCCCAGCATGCGGAGGCCGCCCGGCTCCCGCGTCTCGTAGACCGTGGTCGCCACGTGGGCGGGATCCACGCCGACCTCGACCAGCCGCGCGGCCACGCGGAGGGTCTTGGGCGTCGTGTTCGAGTAACGGAACGACCCGGTGTCGGTGACGATCGCGGTGTAGAGATTCACGGCGACGTCGGCGGTCAGCGGGAGCCCGACGGTCTCGATCACGTCGTAGACCATCTCGCCGGTGGCCGCCGCGCGCGTGTCCACCCAGTTGACGTCGCCGTACCTGCGGTTGTCCCCGTGGTGATCGATGTTCAGGACCGTCGTGCCCGGCCCGCGGGCGCCGTCGAGGAGACCCCCGAGCCGCGCCGGATCCGGGCAGTCCAGCGCGATCGCCAAGTCGAACCCGTTCCGGCCCGTCTTCCACTGCTGGACGTCCGCCGCGCCTGGCAGGAAGTGGAACGGGTCCGAGACCGGGTGGGCGCACGCGAAGGTGACCGTTCGCCCGGCAGCCCGGAGCGCGAGGCCGAGGCCGAGCTGCGACCCCAGCACGTCTCCGTCCGGGTAGACGTGCGCGAAGAGGAGCACGGAACGGCCGCGCTCGACCGCCGCCACGACCTCCGGCGGGACGAGGCTCACGCCGGCGTCTCCGGTCCGGGTTCCGCCGACGGGCGCTCCTCCGTCTTGAGCCCCTCGAGCACCGTCTGGATGTGGGCGGCGTGGGCCATCGAGCGATCGGGGTGGAACGTGAGATGCGGAACGGCGCGGAGTCGGAGCCGTGGAAGGAGCCAGTTCCGGATGAAGCCCCGGGCGCTCTCGAGCGCCTCGAGCGACGCCTGCCACTGGGCCTCGGACCCGAGGACGCTGACGTACACCTTCGCGCTCCGGAGGTCCTTCGCGACGTCGACCTCGGTGACCGTCACGAAGCCGAGCCGGGGGTCCTTCAGCTCGCGCTGGACGAGGTGCGAGATCTCCTCACGGATCAGCTGGTTGACGCGCTGGAGTCGCATCGGTCAGAGAACCTCGACGCGGACGTCGATGACCTCGCCATCGGAAAGGGACTCGATGTAGTTCACGGCTTTCGACACGACCTCGTTCGCCAGCCGCGCGTCGTTCGCCACGCACGCGACGGCCAGCGTCGCGCGCTGCCACAGGTCTCCGTGGTCGACCTCGGCAATCGACACGTTGAAGCGATTTTTGACCTTTTCCTTCATGCCACGGAGGACGTGGCGCTTGCCCTTGAGCGAGTCGACCTCGCCGAGGTGCAGCTCCACCAGACCGAGCGCGACCTGGACCACAGGCGGCTATCCGGCGTGGTCCGCTAGAGGGTCCGCGCGACCTCCTCGGTCGTGTAGAGCTCGAGCACGTCGCCGACCTGGACGTCGAGGTTCCCGACGCCGATTCCGCACTCCTGGCCCTGCAGAACCTCGCGCGCATCGTCCTTGAAGCGCTTCAGCGAGGTCACCTGCCCCTCGCCGACCACGCGGCCGTTCCGCACCACGCGCAGCTTCGCGGTGCGGTTCGCCTTGCCATCCGACAGGAAGCACCCGGCGATCAGGCCGACGTCCTTGATCGGGAAGAGCATCCGGACCTGGGCCTTTCCGAGCGGCACCTCGCGGATGATCGGGGCGAGCATGCCGGCGAGCGCGGCCCTGACGTCGTTGATGGCCTCGTAGATGACGTTGTAGGCCTTGATGTCCACGCGCTCGGCCTGCGCCTGCTGCACTGCTTTGGGCTCCGGCTTCACGTTGAAGCCAATGACGATGGCGTTCGATGCCGAGGCGAGCATGACGTCGGTCTCGGTGATCGCCCCCGCCGCCGCGTGGATGACCCGGACCTTGACCTCGTCCGTGGACAGGCGCTCGAGCGACTCCTGCAGGGCCTCGACGGAGCCGTGCACGTCGCCCTTGAGGATGACGCGCAGCTCCTTGACCTCGCCGGCCTCGATCTGCTTGTGGAGGTCGGCCAGCGTCACCCGCGCGCTCACGGTGGTCTTCTTCTCCTGCTCCTGCTTTCGGAGCGCCATCTGACGCGCCTTGCGCTCCTCTTCGACCGCACGGAGGACGTCTCCGGCCGACGGCACGCCGGACAGTCCCAGCATCTCGACCGGATCCGCCGGGCCGGCCGTCTTCACCCGCTGCCGCCGCTCGTTGAACATGGCGCGCACCCGGCCGTAGTGCTGGCCGGCCACGACGACGTCGCCCTCGTGGAGCGTGCCCTGCTGGATGAGCACGGTCGCGACCGGGCCCCGGCCGCGGTCGAGCTTGGCCTCGACGACCACCCCGCGCGCGGCGCGGTTCGGGTTCGCCTTCAGCTCCATCACCTCGGCCTGAAGCGCGGTCATCTCAAGGAGCTGCTCCACCCCGGTGCCCTTCTTGGCCGACGTATTGACGAAGATCGTCTGGCCGCCCCATTCCTCGGGGATGAGTCCGTGGTTCACGAGCTCCTGCTTGACGCGGTCGGGATTCGCTTCGGCCTTGTCCACCTTGTTGACCGCCACGATGATCGGCACGGACGCGGCCTTGGCGTGGTTGATCGCCTCCACGGTCTGGGGCATGACGCCGTCGTCTGCCGCCACCACGAGGATCACGATGTCGGTGGCCTGGGCGCCGCGGGCGCGCATGGCGGTGAACGCCTCGTGACCCGGGGTGTCCAGGAACGTGACCTTGCCATGACTGGTCTCCACCTGGTGGGCCCCGATGTGCTGGGTGATGCCGCCAAACTCCTGCTCGGTCACGCGGGTCTTGCGGATCGCATCGAGCAACGACGTCTTCCCGTGGTCGACGTGTCCCATGACCGTGACGACGGGCGAGCGCAGCTGGAGCTGCGACGGATCGGACTCCTCCTCCACGAGCTCGCGCTCCTCGGCCGAGCGCATGTCCGCATCGAAGCCGAACCGGGCGGCGACCGCCTTCACCTTGTCCGGGTCGAGGGGCTGGTTGATCGTCGCCATCACGCCCATGCCGACCAGCTCGCGGATGACCTCGCCGATCTTCCGGCCCATCCGCTCCGCCAGCTCGGACACCGTGACGGACTCCGGCAGCTTGAGGATGGTCCGCGGTCCCTCGGCGGCCGGCGCGGCCGCCGCCGGCTTCTCGACTTCCGCCGGCGCGGGAGCCTTCTCGACCGCCGCCGCGGGGGCGACGACGCGCTCCGGCGCAGCGGGCGCGGGCTCTTCGCGGCGCGGCTTCATCGGGACGACCTTGCCGTCGGTCGCGGGCTTCGGAGCGGGCTCGGCGACCTTGGGCTGGGCCGGCTCGACCTTCTCCGCCGGCCGGACGGATTCGGACGGCGTCGTCTCGCGCGCCGCGGGGGCGAGCGGCTCCTTCGGTCGGGCCGGCGGCGCCGTCGCGGCAGCCGGACGCTCGTGCACCACGGGCGGCCTCGCGGCGGCGGGCTTCTCGCTCGGCGCGGGCCGAACGGGGGTGGCGGCCGGCGGGGGCGCGACATGCGCGGCGGGCGCCACCGTCGCCGGCGCCCCCGACGCGGCGGCCGCGTCCGCGGGGACGGCGACCTTCTCGATCTTCGCGGGAGCGGGAGCCGGGGCCTTGGCCTTGGCCGCCGGCACCACCGGCGCCGCCTTCCCCGCCTTCGCCTTGGCAGACGACTTGGCCTTGGTCGCGGTCGCCGCCTTGGCGTCCTCGGCCGCCTTCTTCGCCCTGGTCCTCGCGGCCTTGGCTGCCGCGGCCTTGGCGGCCTCGATCTTGGCCCGCTGCGTCGCCATCCGCTCGGACTCGAGCCGCTCCGTCTCCTTCCGGGAGTACTCGGCCGCACGCTCGCCGAGGGAATCCCTGAGCGTCGCGAGCACGGTGTCTTCGATGGCGCTGGCCGAGCTCTGCTCCTTGTAGCCCATGCTGTGGAGCTGGTCGATGATCAACTTCGGCGCCACGCCGAGCTCTTTCGCCAGCTCGTGCACCCGGGTCTTCCCGGCCATATTCAGCTACCCCTTTCGACCGATCTCAGGAGCCACCTGCCCCTGGCTCAAGAGCCCCCGCAGCTGCGTCACGACCTCGGGCGTCGCGACTGCCGGGACTCGGAACGCCTGGGGCCAGCGGCCCCGCCGCACACACTCCGTCAGACACTCCTCACGCCGGCAGAGGTAGGCCCCGCGGCCCCGACCCCGCCGATCCGGGTCCGGCTCGACTCGCCCGTCCGGCGTCCGGATGATCCGGAGCAGCTCCGCCTGGGGACGGGCTCGCCGGCAACCGAGGCAGGTCCGGATGGGCGCATGCCGGGTCATCGGTTTCCGTCCTCGGCCGGCCCCGGTTCCGCCGGGACACTCTCGTCGACTGGGCTTTCGAGGGCGGCCGCCGCGGCAGCCTCCGCCTGCGCGCTCAGCCACGCCTCCGCCCCGGCTAGGACCGCTTCCGCCGCCGGCGCCTCGTCAGCGAGCGCGAGGCGCAGGCGATCGAGCCCGGCGGCGCGGATGCGCGCAGGCGAGAAGAGGCCGTGCTCCACCAGGCGCGGCACCAGCTCCGGAGAGATCGCGCCGATCTCGTCGAAGGCGGCCAGCCCGCGAGCCCGCTCCTCCTCCTGGCGCCGGCGCTCGTCGGCCAGCTCGGACTCGCTCTTCACGTCCACGCGGAGGCCCGTCAGCTTCGCGGCGAGCCGGGCGTTTTGCCCCTTCTTGCCGATGGCGAGCGAGAGCTGGCTGTCCGGCACGACGACCTGCGCGGCGCGCTCCTCGCCCTCGCCCGTCAGCGTCACCGAGCTGACCTTCGCCGGCGACAGCGCGCGAGCGACCAACGTCGCCGGGTCGTCCGACCATTCGATGATGTCGATCTTCTCCCCGCGCAGCTCCTTGACGATGACCTGGATCCGGGTCCCGCGGAGCCCGACGCACGCGCCGATGGGATCGATGTCGCGCTTGGTCGACGCGACCGCGAGCTTCGCCCGCTCCCCGGGCTCCCGCGCCGCGCCGCGGACCTGTACGATCCCCTCGGCGATCTCCGGGATCTCGGTCTCGAAGAGCCGGGTCAGGAATCCGGGGTGCGCCCGCGAGAGCACGACCTGCGGGCCCTTCGGCGTGTTCCGGACCTCCATGATGTACGCCCGCACACGGTCCCCCGCCATGTAGCGCTCGCCCGGAATCTGCTCCCGCTCCGGCAGGACCGCCTCGGTCCGGCCCATGTCCAGGATCACGGTGCGCTTCTCGATCCGGTGGACGAGGGCCCGCACGAGGGTGCCCTCGCGGTCCTTGTACTCGGAGAAGATGCCCTGGCGTTCGGCCTCGCGCACCCGCTGGAGAATCACCTGCTTCGCGGTCTGGGCGGCGATCCGGCCGAGCTCCTTCATCTCGAGGTCGACCTCGACCACGTCTTCCAGCTGGGCGCCGGGCTTGAGCCGCCGCGCCTCCGCGAGGTCCATCTCGAGCTTGGGATCCGTCACCCGCTCGACGACGCGCTTCTCGGCGAATACCCGGATCGCGCCGGTCTCTCGGTCGAGAGTCAGGCGGGTGTTGTCGCCGACGCCCATCGTCCGCTTGGAGGCGGAGAGGAGCGCGGACTCGAGCGCCTCGAAGAGGACCTCGGTCGCGATGCCCTTCTCGCGGCCGACCTGCTCGATCGCCAGCTTGAGCTCCCGATTCATCGCGACTCCACCTCCAGGCGCACCTTCGCCAGGAGGCTCCGCGGCACCTGCACGGGGCCGTCGGGGGCAGCGGGGGCGACGAGCAGGGCGCCTTCGTCCACCAGGACGAGCCGGCCCGAGAGCTCGCGGCGGCCGTCCACCGGCTCCCGCGTCCAGACCCGCACGAGGCGCCCGGTCGCCCAGCGCAGCTCCCGGTCCTTCCGCAGCTCCCGGTCGAGGCCCGGCGAGGACACCTCGAGGTCGTAGCTCCGCGGAACCAGGTTGGAGACGTCGATCAGGTCGCCGAGCTCGTACGACAGCCTCTGACAGTCGTCGATCGTGACACCGCCCGGCTTGTCGACGTAGACCCGCACCGCCGTGCGACGACCGTTGCCCCGGACGTCGAGGTCCACGAGCGTCAGGCCCTGGGCCTGGACGGCCGGGAGCACGACGGTCTCCACCGCCGTCTCCAGCCCCGCCAGGTCGGTGCTCGTCGTCACCCGCGGCCTCCTCCGTGCGCTCGGTCGCTCCAATGAACAAAAAAGTGGGCATGGCCCACTTTTTGAGTCAGCCGCTTAGTATACCCCGAGAAAGTGGGTCGAGGAATCCCCTCGACCTCGAACGCCGCTACAGGTCGGCGGCGAGGCTCCGCGCCAGGTCGCGGACGGCGGCGACCACCCCGTCCGGCGGGACCGAGGCATCGCGGCGGTCGCGGCGCGTGCGAATCTCGACCTTGCCTTCGCGGCCGAGGAGGGCACCCACCGTCACCCGGATGGGAATGCCGAGGAGGTCGGCGTCCTTGAACTTCACGCCCGGACGCTCCTCGCGGTCGTCGAGGATCACCTCGAACCCCGCGGCGCGGAGCTCGGCGTACAGCCGCTCGGCCATCTCTCGCACCGGCGCCTGCTTCGGATTGACCGGCAGGACGAGGATCTGGGCGGGCGCGATGGACCACGGCCACACGATGCCGTCGGCGTCGTGCCGCTGCTCGATGGCGGACGCCACGATCCGGGCCGGGCCGATCCCGTACGATCCCATGACGATCGGGTGCGCCTGCCCCTGCTCGTCGAGGTACGTCGCGCCGAGCTTCGCGGAGTAGCGCGTGCCGAGCTTGAAGATGTTGCCCACCTCGATGACGCGCTCCACGACGAGCGGCGCGCCGCAGGTCGGGCAGCCGTCGCCCGCCTGGGCCACGTGGAGATCCGCCTGGCGCGCGGTGAAGTCGCGGCCGGGGCGGACGCCGCGGACGTGCACGCCCTCGCGGTTCGCGCCGACGACGTAGGCGCCCTCGTGGAGGACCTCGTCCGCGACGATCGGCACCGTGGCCCCGACCGGGCCGACCGATCCGACCGGCGCGCCGAGGGCGTCGCGGACCTCCTCGGGATGCGCCGATCGGACCTCGCCGCCCAGCAGGCGCGCGAGCTTCTTCTCGTGGAGCTGCTGATCGCCGCGGACGAGCGCCAGCACCGGCCCCGACGGCCCCACGTACAGCAGGCTCTTGATCGTCTCGGCCGGCCCGACGCCGAGCAGCTGGCAAACCTCGGCGATGGTCCGTACCCCGGGAGTCGGCACTTCCTCGCGGGACCCACCGGAGGACGTCGACGCCGTCGGGCCCACCGGGCGCGATCGCGCCAGCTCGACGTTCGCCGCGTAACCGCACCCGGGGCAGCGCGCGATCTCGTCCTCGCCCGCGTCGCTCGGCGCCATGAATTCGTGGGCGCCCAGGCCACCCATCATGCCGACGTCAGACTCCACGACGTGGAACGTGAGACCGGCCCGCTGGAAGATCCGGATGTACGCCTCCTTCTGGCGGTCGTAGGCCACCGCCAGCGCGGCCTCGTCCACGTCCAGCGTGTAGGCGTCCTTCATCCAGAACTCGCGGGTTCGGAGGACGCCGGAGCGGGGCCGCGCCTCGTCGCGCTCCTTCGTCTGGATCTGGTACCAAACCTGCGGCAGCTCACGGTACGAGCGGATCTCCTTCGCCGCGAGCCAGGCGATGACCTCCTCGTGCGTCATGCCGAGGCACATGTCGCGCCCGTGGCGGTCCTTCAGACGGAACATCTCGTCCTTGATGTCGTACCAGCGGCCCGACTGTTGCCAGAGCTCCGCGGGGTGGAGCACCGGCATCGTGATCTCCTGGCCGCCGATCCCGTTCATCTCCTCGCGGATGATGACGTTGACCTTGTCGATCGCCCGCTGGCCGAGCGGGAGGTACACGTAGATGCCGGCGGTCAGCTGGCGGACCATGCCGGAGCGCACCATCAGGCGATGGCTCACCGCCTCGGCGTCGGCGGGATCCTCGCGGAGGGTCGGGATGAACGACGTGGTCCAGCGCATGGCCTAGCTCCCTCGGATCAGGACACCGCGGGGCGCACCGCCGCGGAGGTCAGTGCGACGCCTTGGCGACGACGTTCGAGCCGGGCTTGCCCGGACGGTAGAGGAGCCGCTCGACCGGCTGGCCGCCGATCAGGTGCGACTGGACGATCTCCGGCACGTCCTCCGCGCGAACTCCCGAATACCAGACGTTCTCGGGATAGACGACGATCATCGGCCCGTTCCCGCACTGGGAGAAGCAGCCCGACTTGTTGATCCGGATCCGGTCGTGGAGTCCCGCCTTCGCGATCTCGGCCCGCATCGCCTTCACGAAGCCCTCGGGGTCCCCCTGGGTCGGACACGTGCCGCCGGTGGTGCACACGAAGACGTGCTGCTCGTATTGACCCATCGCCCTACCGAAGGAGCTTCCCGATCGCCGGGACGCGCCAGACGTCGTTGTAGAGCGCGAAGCCCATCAGCAGCAGAAGCAGCGCCAGCCCCACCTGCTGGGCAATCTCGCGCTTCCGGAGCGACAGGGGCCGCCCCAGGACCGCCTCGATGGCGAAGAACAGGAGGTGGCCGCCGTCCAGCATCGGGACCGGCAGGAGGTTCAGGATGGCGAGGTTGATGCTGATCGCCGCGACGAGCTCCGCGTACCGCGCCAGTCCCTGCTGCGCGGCCTGACCGACGACGATCCCGATCTGGATCGGGCCTCCGAGGTTCGAGGCCGGGATCTTCCCGGTGACGAGCTTCCACATGGAGATCGCGGTGATCGCGGTGACGTCCCACGTGTGGACCACACCCCGCAGGACGGCGGTCGCCGGGCCGTATCGCTTGTACGACTCGGAGGTCACCGTCGCGATCCCGATGCGACCGACCTTCGTCTCGTTGCCGAGGGGGTCCCGCTCCACCTCTGCCTTCGGGGTGACGGAGATCTCCGTCGTCGCCCCGGCGCGCTCGATCCGCAGGGTGATGGGCTCGTCGGCCCGCGTCGAGATTCCCTCGGCCAGCTCGTCCCACGTCTCGATCGGCTGCCCGTTCAGCGCGAGGATGCGGTCCCGGGGCTGGAGTCCCGCCGCCGCGGCCGGCATGCCGGGACGGACCTCGCCGACCACCGGAGCCGCGTAGGGGCGCGCGCCGATGCTCCAGGCCTCGGCCGGCTCGTTGAACGGCGTCTTCACCGGGACCTTGCGCGGGGTGACCGTCACGTCCTGGCGCGCGCCGTCCCGCGAGATCGTGAACGCGAGCGAGCGCCCGGCGGCTCGGGTCACCGCCTCCTCGATCTCGCCCCAGTGCTCCACGGGCTTCCCGTCGATCGTCAGGACTTGGTCGCGGGGACGGAGTCCGGCCTGGGCCGCCGCGGAGTCGGGCGTCACCCGCCCGATCGTCGGGTCGACGATGGGCACGCCGATGGCGGTGAACATGACGGCGAAGATCGCCGCCGCGAGCACGAGGTTCATCGCCGGGCCGGCGAACACGATCAGCGCGCGGGACCACAGCGGCTTCGCCGCGAACGACTTGGCGGCGTCCGGCGGCGGGCCCTCGGTCGTGGGATGGATCGCGTCCTCCCCGTGCGCCTCCTCGCCGGTCATCTTGACGTACCCGCCGAGCGGCACGATCGAGATGCAGTACTCGGTCTCTCCCCCGCGGAACGAGACGATCCGGGGCCCGAAGCCCAGCGAGAACCGCTCGACCCCGACGCCCATCGCCTTGGCCACCAGGAAGTGCCCCAGCTCGTGGATGAAGATCAGCGCGCCGAGCGCCACGACCGCGCTCACGACGTAGTCGAAAGCGCCGCCGAGGAGCGACGCGGCGAGCGAGCCGTCAGCGAGCAGGACGCCACCCGTCGCCAGCGTCAAGACTCGGCTGACGGACCGCATGGACCGCATGGGTGTGCTCATGCCCAGCGCCTCAGCTCCGCGCGGACGCGGCGGGCACGCCCACCGCGGACTCGGTCGACCGGCGCACCGCTCCGTCGAGCGCGAGGCACTCTCCGAGGTCGTCGACCACGGCGCCGGCGTGCGCCTCGAGGGCGTCGCCGATCAGCCGGGGGACGTCCATGAAGCCGCAGCGGCCGTCGAGGAAGGCGGCGACCGCGACCTCGTTCGCCGCGTTCAGGACCAGGGGCGCCGCGCCGCCGGTCCGCCCGGCCTGGCGGGCCAGCGCGAGGCACGGGAACGCGTGCTCGTCGGGCGCCTCGAACGTCAAGGTGCCGAGCGCCACCAGGTCGAGCGGGGGCGCCGGGCACGGCAGCCGGTCGGGGTACGTGAGCGCGTAGAGAATCGGGATGCCCATGTCGGGCATGCCGAGCTGCGCCAACACCGAGCGGTCGACGAACTCGACCATCGAGTGGACGATCGACTGGGGGTGCACGACGACGTCGATCCGCTCGAACGGGACGCCGAACAGCCAGTGAGCCTCCAGGACCTCGAGGCCCTTGTTCATGAGCGTGGCCGAGTCGATCGTGATCTTCGCTCCCATCCGCCAGGTCGGGTGACGGAGCGCCTGCTCGAGGGTCACGGTCTCGAGCGTCGCGCGGGACCGCCCGCGAAAGGGGCCGCCCGACGCCGTCAGCACCAGGCGACGGACCTCGCGGGGGGCCGCGCCGGCCAGGCACTGGAAGAGCGCGCTGTGCTCGGAGTCGACCGGGAGCAGCCGCACGCCGTGCTCGCGGGCGGCGCGCGTCATCAGGGCGCCCGCCATGACCAGCGTCTCCTTGTTGGCGAGCGCGATCGTGCGCCCCGCCCGGATCGCGGCGAGCGTCGGCACGAGTCCCGCTGCCCCCACGAGCGCCGACACGACGACGTCCGCGGCGACCTCGCCCGCGACGACCGCCAGGCCCTCGGGTCCTCCGTACAGCTCGGGGCGCGGCGACGGCAGCTCCCGGGCCAGACGATCGACGGCGGCGCGATCGACGAGGGCCACCGCCGCGGGTCGATGGGCGCGGACCTGCTCAGCGATCAGGCCGACGTCGGACCCGCGCGCCGCGAGGCCGCCGACACGGAACTGGTCCGGGAAGGCGGCGACGAGCTCGAGAGTCCGGCGGCCGATCGAGCCGGTCGCTCCGAGGACGGTGACGGTTTTCACGTTTGATCTCAGCGTGTTCCGGCGAAGTAGAGCCAATAATACAGGGCCGGTACGTTGAAGAGCAAGGAGTCGAGCCGGTCGAGCAGGCCTCCGTGGCCCGGGATGAGGCGGCTCGCGTCCTTGGCGCCGGCGCTGCGCTTCAAGAATGACTCGCTGAGATCGCCGATCTGGCCGACCACGCCCAGGAGGACGCCGATGGGGACCGCCTCGGCGATCGGGAGCCCGACGAGCGGGGCGCCGACGATGGCCGCGACGACGGAGACGATGAGCTGCGCCACGCCGCCCTCGACCGTCTTGCCGGGGGACACGCGCGGAGCCAGGCGACGCCGGCCCAGGCGCCGCCCCACGAAGTACGCCGCGGTCTCGCCGCACCAGGTGATGCCCGCGCCGTAGAGGGTCAGCGCCCGTCCGCCCGGCAGCGCGCGCAGCCAGATGGCGTGCCCGAGCAGCCAGGCGCAGTAGCAGATGCCGAGGAGGGTCAGCGTCACCCCGGCCCAGGCGCCCTCGGCGGGGGCAGCGCGGCGGAGCCCGAGCGCGACCGCGACGATCACCGACACGGACAGGGCGAGCGGCAGCAGCACGGGCTGACTCGCCGCGAAGGCGAGCACGACCAGCGCGCCCAGCACGAGTCCGGCCCCCTGGTCGGCCTCGATCCCCGCTCCCGCGAACATCCGGTAGAGCTCGAGCTGGGCGCCCAGCGCGAGCAGGAGCACGACGGCCGTGTACAGCCAGGCCGGCCCCCAGACCACGAGGGCGATGACGGTCGGGATCCCGACGAGGGCGCTCAGCAGCCGCTGTGCGAGCACGGGCTCCGCGGCGCGGCGGCCGGGCCGCCGCTCAGAGGCCCCCGAAGCGGCGCGTGCGGCGCTGGTACTCGGCCACCGCGCCGTAGAGATCTCGGGGGTAGAAGTCGGGCCAGAGGATCGGCAGGACGAGGAGCTCGGTGTAGGCGACCTGCCAGAGCAGGAAGTTCGAGAGCCGGTACTCCCCGCTCGTCCGGATCAGGAGATCGGGGTCGGGCACGCCGGCGGTGTCGAGGGCTCCCGCGATCCGCGCCTCGTCGATCGCGTCGGGCGTCAGCGCGCCCCGCGCGACCGCGTCGGCCAGGGTCCGCACCGCCCGCACCAGCTCCCGGCGGCCGCCGTAGTTGAGGGCGATCTGGAGCGTGAGCCCGGTGTTCCCCTCGGTCGCGCGGACGGCCCGGTCGACGCTCCGCCGCACGCCCTCGTCGAGCGTCGCAAGCTCCCCGAGGGTGCGGAGCCGCACGTTGTTGTCGATCAGCCCCGGCAGCTGCTCCTCCACGGAGCTCTCCAGGAGCCGCATGAGGAAGCTCACCTCGGCCGCCGGCCGGGTCCAGTTCTCGGAGGAAAAGGCGTAGAGGGTGAGGTAGCCCATGCCGACACGGGCGGCGGCGCGGACGATGTCCCGCGCCGCGCGCACCCCTTCGCGGTGTCCCGCGACCCGGGGAAGGCCACGCTGGCCGGCCCACCGCCCGTTCCCGTCCATGATGACGGCGACGTGCTGCGGCAGCGGCTGCTGGCGGATGGCCTCGAGGAGAACCGCCTCGTCGACCGCGACGGCGCCAGCGGCCGGGCCGGTCGAGTCCGCGGTCAAAACTCCAGGATCTCCTGCTCCTTCTTCTTGAGGAGCTCGTCGACCTTTTGCGTGGAGCGGTCGGTGAGCTTCTGGAGCTCCGTCTCGCTCCGTCGCTCGTCGTCCTCGGAGATCTTCTTGTCCTTGAGGAGGGCCTTGATCCGCTCCTTCGCCTCGCGCCGCACGTTCCGGATCGCCACCCGCGCGTCCTCGGCCAGCTTGCCCACGGACTTCGCCAGCTGCTTGCGCCGCTCCTCGTTGAGCGGCGGGATCGTCAGTCGGATGAGCTTGCCGTCGTTGGCGGGCGTCAGGCCGAGGTCGGACTTCGAGATGGCCTGCTCGATCTTCTTCAGCGCCGCCTGGTCCCACGGCTGGATCGTCAGCGTCCGGGCGTCGGGCACCGAGATGCTCGCCACCTGGTTGATCGGGGTCATCGTGTCGTAGTAGTCGACCCGCACGTGCTCGAGGAGCGACGCGTTGGCCCGGCCGGTCCGCACGCCGGCGAACTCCCGACCGAGCGCATCGAGGGCTCCCTGCATCCGGGTCTCTGCGTCCTTTTGGACTGCTGGCGCCGTGTTCATCGCTTCACCTCGGTGACGGGGCGCTGTCGCTGACGAAGGATCCGACCGCGGGATCCCCGCAGACGACCCGCAAGAGGTTGCCGGGGGTGTTCAGGTTGAAGACGCCGATCGGCAGCTTGTTCTCCATGCACAGCGAGATGGCGGTGGTGTCCATGACCCGCAGCCCGCGGTTCAGCGCCTCGATGTAGGTCACGTGCGGGAGTCGCACAGCCGTCGGGTCGATCAGAGGGTCGGCGGTGTAGATGCCGTCCACCTTCGTCGCCTTGAAGATGATCTCCCCGCCGACCTCGACGGCCCGGAGGGCCGCGGCGGTGTCGGTCGTGAAGAACGGGTTACCGGTCCCCGCCGCGAAGATCACGATGCGACCCTTCTCGAGGTGCCGGATCGCGCGGCGGCGGATGTACGGCTCGGCGACCGCCGGCATGTCGATCGCCGATTGGCACCGGGTCATGAGCCCGGCCCGCTCGAGCGTGCCCTGGAGCGCCAGACCGTTGATCACGGTCGCGAGCATGCCCATGTAGTCGGCGGACGCGCGATCCATGCCGGTGGCCGAAGCCTGGATGCCCCGGAAGATGTTCCCGCCGCCGATCACGATGGCCACCTCGACGGCGAGCTCGTGGATGGTGCGGATCTCCCGGGCGATCCGCTCCAGGACCGCGGGGTCGATGCCGTAGCCCTGCTCGCCGGCGAGCGCTTCGCCGGAGAGCTTCAGCAGGATGCGCTTGAACCGGGGCTTCGCCTCACTCACCGACCTGAAACCGCACGAAGCGCCGGACCGCGATCTTCTCGCCGGTCTGCGCGCTCACCTGGGCGACGAGGTCGCCGACGCGGAGCTTGCCGCTCGCGTCGCGGATGTACGTCTGGTCCACGAGGCACGAGTCCTCGTAGAACTTCGCGAGCTTGCCCTCGATGATCTTGTCGAGGACCTGGGGTGGCTTCCTCTGGTCGGCCATCTGCTCCCGGTAGATGTCCCGCTCGCGCTCGAGAACCTCCGCCGGCACCTCGTCTCGGGAGACCCACCTCGGATTCGCGGCCGCGACTTGCATCGCCAGGCCCTTGACCAGATCCTGGAACTGCTCGGTCCGCGCGACGAAGTCGGTCTCGCAGTTCACCTCGATCAACACGCCGAGCTTGGCGCCGGCGTGGATGTACGTGCCCACCACCCCGTCGCGGGCTTCCCGATGCGCGCGCTTCGAGGCGGATGCGAGTCCCTTCTTGCGCAGGAAGTCGACCGCACGCTCGAGATCCTCGCCGGAGGCGCTGAGCGCCTCCTTGCAATCCATTACGCCGGCTCCGGTCTTGTCCCGGAGCTCGCGCACCTTCTCCGCCGTCGTGGCCATGATCCTCAGGTTCCTCCTGTGATACGTCCGAATGGTCGCGGTGAGGCTCCCGCCGGCAGCCGGAGCCATGCTCCGGCCGGCCAGCCAAGTCGGGTCCCGGCCGCGAGCGATCTGCCGCCGGGCGCCTCGCTAGGCGCCGCTGAGCTGCTCCGCCTCGACGGCCTCCGCGCCGTCACCGGCGGGGGCGATCATCTCGGCCATCTCGCCGGCCGTCTCGGCCTCGGCGCTCACCTTCGCGGACACGCCCCGCCCCTCGACGACCGCGTCGGCGATGCGCGACGTGATGAGGCGAATTGCCCGGATCGCGTCGTCGTTGCCCGGGATCGGGTAGTCGATCCCGCTCGGATCGCAGTTCGTGTCCACGATCGCGATGATCGGGATCTGAAGCTTCTGCGCCTCGGCGACCGCAATGCGCTCCTTCCGGGGGTCGATGATGTACACCGCCGACGGAAGGCCGTCCATCAACTTGATCCCGAAGAGCGCCTTCTCGAGCTTGCCACGCTCGCGGTCGAGCCCGGCCGCCTCCTTCTTAGTGACCCGCTCGAACTCGCCAGTGTCGCGCATGTCCTCGAGCCGCTTCAGATGATTGATCGACTTCCGGATCGTGGTGAAGTTCGTGAGGGTGCCGCCCAGCCACCGCTGGTTGACGTAGAACATGCCGCAGCGCGTGGCCTCGTCCGCGATGGTCTCCTGCGCCTGCTTCTTGGTGCCGACGAACAGGACCGTCCCCCCGTTGGCCGCGAGGTCGCGCGCGAACGCGTGGGCGTCGCGGAACTTCTTCAGGGTCTTCTGCAGGTCGATGATGTAGATGCCGTTCCGCTCGCCGAAGATGTACTTGGCCATCTTCGGGTTCCAGCGCTTCGTCTGATGGCCGAAGTGGACCCCGGCCTCGAGCAGCTCCTTCATGGTGATCTGTGCCATCGCGGGTGGTTCCCCCCGGTCGGTTCGCCTCCGCGCCCCACGCGGCCCTCGGGGTGTTCCCCCGGAGCCGCCACCGACCTTGGAGCGCGTGTGTGGTGGTTAGCTCGTACCAGTATTTATCTTAACGTAGTCGGTGGTCAGGTCGCAGAACCACATGTGGTCCTGTCCGGAGCCGAGCCCCAGGTCGACGGTCAGGGTCATCTCGGGCTTGGCGAGCTCCGCCTTCACCCGGTCCCAGCGTACGCCCTCCCGGAGCCGGCCGCCGGCCGCCACCTGCTCCTCGCCGTACCAGATCGCGACCTTGTCCTCCTGCACCGTGATGCTCGCGGCGCCGAGCGCCGACATCACCCGGCCCCAGTTCGGGTCGCGGCCGGCCATGGCGGTCTTCAGGAGGTTGGAGTTCGCGATGGAGCGCGCCGCCATCTCCGCATCGCCGCGCGTCTTGGCCCCGCGGACGCGCACGTCGATCACCAGCGTGGCCCCCTCGCCGTCCTTCACCAGCATCACCGCCAGCCGCTGGGTCAGGGCGTCGAGGGCCTGCTGGAACGGCCGGAGCCGCCGGTCCCCGCGCCCGAGGGGTCGGTTTTCGGCGAGCCCGTTGGCGAGGAGGATCACGGTGTCGCTGGTGCTGCGATCGCCGTCGACGCTGATGCGGTTGAACGACCCGGTCACCGCGCGGCGGATGGCGCCCTGGAGCCCCTCGCGCTCGACCGCGAGGTCGGTGGCGACGAAGCAGAACATCGTCGCCATGTTGGGATGGATCATCCCGGTCCCCTTGGCGATGCCGCCGATGGTCACCCGCCGGCCGCCGATCTCCACCCGGAGCGCCGCCTCCTTCGGGTGCGTGTCGGTGGTCATGATGCCCTCGGCCGCGGCGCGGCTGCCCTCCGGGGAGAGCGCCTTCACCAGCTTCGGGAGCGCCGGGCGGATCTTGTCCATCGGCAGATAGCGCCCGATCACCCCGGTCGAGGCGACCAGCACGCGCTCGTCCGGGATGCGCAGGTGCTTGGCGACGATCTCGGTCATCTCACGGGCGTCGCGGATACCCTGCTCGCCGGTCGCGACGTTCGAGCACCCGCTCGACGCGACGATGGCCTGGGCGACGCCGCCCCGGAGCCGCTCCCGGGTGACCTTGACCGGCGCGCCGACGATCCGGTTCGTCGTGAAGACGCCGCCGGCCGTCGCCGGTGTCGAGGAGTACACCAGCGCCAGATCCCGGGCCGAGCCCGGCTTGATCCCGGCATGAAGCCCCGCGGCCAGGATGCCCGGAACCGCGGTGATGCCGCCGTCGATCCACTCGTGATCCGCGCTCACCATAGCCCTCTCAAAACAAAACGGGAAGGTCGCCAGGACCTTCCCGGTGTCGACTCCGAGCGATCCGGACTACCGCTTTGAGAACTGGAAGCGCTTGCGCGCGCCTGGCTGTCCGTACTTCTTCCGCTCCTTCATGCGCGGGTCGCGCGTGAGCATCCCCGCCCGCTTGAGCTGAGGCCTGAGCTCGATGTTGAACTCGAGCAGGGCCCGGGCAATGCCGTGGCGCACGGCGCCCGCCTGCCCGGAGAGCCCGCCGCCCTTGACATTGACCTTCGCGTCGACCTGGGACGTCGTCCCGGTGAGCTCGAGGGGCTGCGTCACGATGAGCCGGAGCGTCTCGCGCGGGAAGTAATCCTCGAACGGCCGCCGGTTGACCGTGATCCGTCCCTGGCCGGGGCGGAGGAACACGCGAGCGACGGACGTCTTCCGCCGTCCCGTGCCGTAGAACTGCACCATCTCCGCCATTACGACTCCTTCTTGCGTGCGGGCAGCGCCTGCGGCTGCTGCGCCTGATGCGGGTGCTCGGCGCCCCGGTACACCTTGAGCTTCTTCGCCATCGCGCGCCCGAGCTTGGTCTTCGGCAGCATGCCCTGGACCGCCCACTCGACGGCCCGCTCAGGATGCACGCGGAGCATCGTGTCGGCCCGGGTCTCGGTGAGCCCGCCGATGTAGCCGGAGTGGGTGCGGTAGAGCTTGCCCAGGAGCTTCCGCCCCGTGAGCTCGACCTTCGCGGCGTTGATCACGACGACGTGGTCGCCAGTGTCCACGTGCGGTGCCCAGATCGGCTTGTGCTTCCCCATGAGGAGAGTGGCGATTCGCGCGGCCAGCCGGCCCAAGACCTCTCCGTCGGCATCGACCAGATGCCAGCTCCGCGCGACCGCATCCTTCTTCGGCATGACCGTCGGCATACGACGTCCGTCTCCACACACTCGAGAGAGAGAAAGCGAACGGCCACTCCGGGGCGGACCGCTCGGACACGAACAGCAAGCAGTAACCTTATCGGAGGCGTCCCGGAGTGTCAACCCCTGAGACACTCTCCCGCCCGATCCCCGGGCGGGCCGGCGCCGGGCGGACGCTTCGGGCGGGAGCTACCGGCGCCGCCGCGCGCGCGCCGTCGCCCTGGGCCGGGTCGCCCCTCGGCCACCGGTCTTCCCGGGCCAGGGGCACAGCGCCCGGACCGGACAGGTCGGGCACTCCGGGGTCCGCGCGTGGCACACCTGCCGACCGTGCGCTTGGATCAGGTGGCAAAAGTGCGTCCACTGCGGGCGCGGCACGGCCTCGGCAAGCTGCGCCTCGATGTCATCGGGGTCGTCGGCCTTGGCCAGCCCCAGGCGCTGGGTGACCCGGAAGACGTGCGTGTCCACCGCGATCCCCGGAACGCCGAACGCGTTGCCGAGGACGACGTTGGCCGTCTTGCGCCCGACCCCCGGCAGCGCGACGAGCGCGTCGAGCGTCCGCGGCACCTCGCCGGCGTGCTCCTCCATCAGGGCCCGAGCCATGCCCAGGACCGACCGGGTCTTCGCGCGGAAGAAGCCGGTGGAGCGGATCTCGCCCTCGAACATCGCCGGATCCGCCGCCGCGTAATCCGCCGCGCGGCGATATTTCTGGAAGAGCGACGCGGTCACCTGGTTCACCCGCTCGTCCGTGCACTGGGCGGCGAGAATGGTCGCGACGAGGAGCTCGAGCGGCGTCGTGAAGTGGAGCGCGCAGGCCGCCTCCGGGTAGGCGCGATCGAAATGCCGGATCAGCGACCGCGTCCGGGCGCGTCGGGACTCGAGCGATTCCTTCACGTCAGGCCTGCCTCGTCAGGCGCTCCGGAGCATCCCGTAGTAGTGGACGCCGACCACCGTGAGGTAGCTCACCGCGGCGCCGTGCAGCGCGAACGAGGCGAGCGCGCCGACAAAGGGCACGAGCCCCACGGTCCAGCTCGCGACCCCGACGCATACCAGCACGAGCAGCGCGCCCACCACGAGACCGACGACGGGCCCCACGTGGGCCCGCACGAGCGAAGCGCTCCGCCGCATGCCGTCGATGGCGCCCAGCCCGTCGAGCAGCACCGCGGGCATCGTGAACATCAGGAGCACCCCGGCGATGATCCCGGGGATCACCAGGAAAAGGAAGCAGACCCCGACGATGATCGTCACCAGGCTGGAGGCGACCAGCACCGCGCCGATCCGCGTCATGACGGCCGCGAAGGCGTCGCCCAGGACCGGCTCGCGCGACCCGAGCGCATCGCGCGCCATCACCACCACCATGCTCGAGCTCATCAGCCACAGAATGCTCATTACCAGGATGAACACGAGCACTCCGAGGATGAGCCCCACGATCCCACCGGCCGCCGCTCCGTGACCGCCGCCCACCGCGCCGCCCATGAGCGCCCCCAGCACGGTGGCCCCGCCGCCGATGAAGAACAGGAGCGCGAACCCGAGGACCCCGACCAGGATCGGTGGCGCGATCAGCACCGGAAAGCGGAGCACCGTCTGGTACGCCAGACGGAAGTGGCCGACGACGTCACCGTCCGTCACGCTCGCCATGTGCCCTCCGTCCTCACCGCCCCTCACCGCCGTGAGCCTCGACGCCTCGCGCTCGGTCGACCGAGCCTAGGGCGGCCGACGACGGGCGTCAACCGGCTCGGCGGACCGCCACCCCCGCGGCGGAAGACGTGGCCGACCGCCGAGCGACCGCGCACCACAGCACCCAGAGGAGGAACGCCGGAGCGCCCCCGGCCACCAACACGAGGAAGGGCGCCTGGAGACCCACCCACGTGATGGGGCCCACGAGATAGAGGGTGTCCTCCGGCTCGAACCCGAGCAAGTTCCCCTGCGCGACCATCGCCTTTCCGGCCGTCTCCTCCAGGAGGACGCGGATCCCAAAGATCGCGGCAATCGATCCCGCGGCGATCGCTCCGGCCAGCGGCGCCCACGGCCCGAGCCAGCTCGCGCGGAGTCCGATCCCGAGCCCCGCGAACAAGCTCACGTATCCGAGGCCCGCCGCCACGTGGTCGTAGTAGTGCCCGAAGCGGCTCGTCAGGCCGGTGAGACGCGCGAACTCGCCGTCCACGTGATCGATCAGCACCGCAGTGATGAACAGGGCGCCCCCCAGCGCGGTGCGGCGGGCGTCACCGGAGGCCATCAGCCAAGCCGCGGCCAGAGAGCAGCACAGCCCGAGCGTCGTGAGCACGTTCGGGGTGATCGGCAGGGGCCGGAGCAGCCGGGCCAGGAGGCGGGCGAGGCGGATGTCCCAGGGAACCACGGTGGCCCTCTTCGAAACCTCAGGCGCGACCATCGCGGGCGCGCAGGAACGCCCCCAAGCGCTGGAGCGCCTCGTGGATGCGGGGAAGGCTGTTGGCGTAGGAGAAGCGCAGGTACCCCTCGCCACCCGGCCCGAAGTCGATGCCCGGTGTCACCGCCACGCGCGCCTGGGCCAGGATCTCGAAGGCGAAGTCGTAAGACCGCTCGGAGAAGCGGCGGGCATCGGCGAACACGTAGAAGGCCCCGGTCGGCTCGGCGCGCACGTCTAGCCCGATGGCGCGGAGGCCGGCGACCATGGCGCGCCGGCGCTCGTCGAAGATCGCGCGGAACCGGCGCACGTCGGCGGCAGCCTCGCGCAGCGCCGCCACCCCCGCCCACTGCACGAACTCGTTGGACGAGATGAAGAAGTTCTGGTGAAGCGTCTGGAGCGTGCGGACGAACGACTTGGGCGCGATGAGGTAGCCCAGGCGCCAGCCGGTCATCGCGTACGCCTTGGAGAAGCCATTGAACACGAACGCGCGGTCGGTGTACTCGAGGACGGTGTGGTCCGGCTCCCCGTAGCTGAGACCGTGGTAGATCTCGTCGGATACCAGCCAGCAGCCCTGGCGCTCCGCGATCTCGGCGAGCGCCGCGAGCCGGTCCGCGGGCGTCACCACGCCGGTCGGGTTGGCCGGCGAGTTGACCATGACGGCCCGGGTCCGCGCGGAGAGCCGCTCCCGGACCGCGTCGGCCCGGAAGCTCCAGCCCTCGGTCTCCGGCGTCGGGACGTAGACCGGCCGCGCGTCGGCGTAGCGCACGAAGTTCGGGTAGCAGGCGTAGTGCGGATCGGAGAGGACGACCTCGTCGCCCGACGACAAGAGCCCCGTGAACAGGAGCAGCATCGCCGGCGACGTCCCCGCGGTCACCAGCACCTGATCGGGCGACACCGCGACCCGGTACGTCGCCTGGTAGTGCTCGGCGATCGCCTCGCGGAGCGGCAGGATCCCGAGGCTGTGGGCGTACTTCGTACGGCCGTCGCGGATGGCTCGCACCGCGGCCTCGCGGACCACTTCCGGCGTCTCGAAGTCGGGCTCCCCGAACTCGAGGTGCACCACGTCGTGGCCCTGGCGCTCGAGCTCCTGCGCGCGCTCGAAGACCTCGACCGCCAGGAACGGCGTGATCTCCTCGGTCCGCTTGGCGAGCTCCGCGAACGCTTGCGACATCGCGCTTCAGCGGGCGCGGGCGGTCCGCGGGCTCAGTGGGCCGCGCGCCGGCGCCGGCGCGCGAAGCCGCCGCGCTGCGCCGCCCGCACGATCTCGCGGGCCACCGCCGGGGCCACCTTCTTGTTGAACACGCTCGGGATCACGTACTCCTCGTGGAGCTCTTTCCGGCTCACCACCGAGGCGATGGCGTGCGCGGCGGCCACCTTCATCTCGTCGGTGACGCGGGAGGCCCGGCAGTCGAGCAGTCCGCGGAAGAAGCCCGGGAAGCAGAGCACGTTGTTGATCTGGTTCGGATAGTCGGACCGCCCGGTCGCCATCACCCGCACGTAGGGCTCCGCCTCCTCGGGCATGATCTCCGGAACCGGATTGGCCATGGCGAAGACGATCGGGTCTCGCGCCATCGCCTTGACGTCCTCGGCCCGGAGCACGCCGGGCACCGAGAGGCCGATGAACACGTCGGCCCCGCGGACCGCGTCGGCGAGGTTGCCCTGCCGCCCCTCCGGGTTCGTCTCCTGAGCCACGCGGGCCTTCATGTCGTCCATCGGCCCCGGCCGGCCGGGGGCCAGGATGCCGTGCTCGTCGACCCCGGTGATCCGCCGCACGCCGACGGATCGCAGGATGCGGATGGTGGCGGTGCCGGCCGCGCCCACCCCGCAGACCACGACCGACACGTCTCCGAGCTCCTTGCGGACGATCCGGAGGGCGTTCAGGAGCGCGGCCAGCACCACGACCGCCGTGCCGTGCTGGTCGTCGTGGAAGACCGGGATGTCCAGCTCCTCCCGGAGCCGCTCCTCCACCGCGAAGCAGCGCGGCGCGGAGATGTCCTCCAGGTTGATCCCGCCGTACACGGGCGCGATGTGCTTCACCGTCTGCACGATCTCGTCGACGTTCTTGGTGGCGAGGCAGACCGGGAAGGCGTCGACGTCGGCGAACTCCTTGAACAGGAGCGACTTCCCCTCCATCACCGGCAGCGCCGCCAGGGGACCGATGTCCCCGAGTCCGAGCACCGCCGTCCCGTCGGTCACGATGGCGACGGTGTTTTGCTTGATCGTCAAGGCGAACGCGCGCTCGGGATCCTCCCGGATCGCGAGGCAGACGCGCGCCACGCCCGGGGTGTAGGCCATCGACAGGTCGTCCCGGGTCTTCAGCGGCACCTTGTTCCGGATCTCGATCTTCCCGCCGAGGTGAATGAGGAAGGTCCGGTCCGAGACGTTGACGATCCGGACGCCGTCGACTCCGCGGATCGCGGCGACGATCGCCTGGCCGTGCTGCTCGTCGCGCGCGTTGATCGTGAAGTCGCGAATGATGAGGTCCTTGACGAGTTCGACGAGGTCGACGGCGCGGATGTCGCCGCCCGCCTCGCCGATCGCCGAGGTGAGCCGCCCCAGCATGCCGGGCCGGTTCTTGATCGCCGCCCGGAGGGTGAGGCTGTACGAGGCGCTGGGCGTGAGAGCCATGGCGAGGTCAGGCTGGCCGCATGAGGGACCGCCCGATCTCGGCGGGCAAACCCGGGTAGCGTGCCCGGATCATCGGGACCGCAGTCTCGTACTCGTCATCCACCGTAATGCGCAGCTGCCGCAGGAACGCCACGCGCTCGATCCGCACCGTGCCCACGTAGGTAGCCGACGCGTCCACGTCGAACCCCACCGAGATCCAGAAGTTCGTCGTCTCGGGGCCGGTTCGTCCTTGGTCGTTGATCCGGAGATTCTTGATCACGTAATGGCCGGGGGGAAGGGTGATCACGAATGGGCTACGCATGGCGTCGATCGTGATCGAATCCTGAAAGCTACCGTCCTCGCGGCTGAAGTCGAGAACCAGATGCGACGTTGGGAATCCGCTGAGGGCGATCTCGCCCAGCACCACCCCGTGACCCGGCGGCACGTCGAGCGGCTCCCGCCGGAAGGCGCCACAGCCGGCGACCAGCAGCGCGCCGACCGCGAGGGCGGCGAGCCGGCGACGACGCGCGAAGCCGACCGAGCGGAAACCGGGTCCCATCACGCGCTCGGCTTCTTCCAGATCCCCCGATCCTGCATGAGGCGGATCTGGCGCCGGATCACCTTCTGGCGATACTCCGCGTGCTTCATCGGAGCGCGCTTGAGGTAGAGGTTCTTCGGGTAGATCGGCTTCTCGTAGAGCATGCCGTACAGCTCGGTGCGGACATCCTTGAGCCAATTATCCCACTGCGCCGAGCCCCGGTGGTGCCGGAGCGCCTCGATGTCCACCGGTCCCGCCACGTACGTCGAGCCGGCGCCGTAGTCCTGACGGCCGACGATCCGGCCCTTGTAATCGATGACGAACGACCGGCCGCCGAAGGTGTCGATCGGCGTGGTCTCCTCCGGGAACAGGTAGTACGTCCCCATGTTCGGCGCGATGACGTACATGTTGTTGTCGAGCGCGCGGGCGCGGCTCTGGATCTCGAAGTACTCGTTGCCGGTCGCGGGATGGGGATAGGAGGCGCGGTAGACGACCTCCGCGCCGTTCAGGGCCAGCGCGCGGGCGTTCTCCGGATACGATCCCTCATTGGCCATCATGATGCCGAGCCGGCCGATCTCGGTGTCGACGACCGGCCAGAACGCCTGCAAGGTCCGCCCGTACTTCTCGACCCACCAGTCGTACACGTCGTGGGGGCAGACAGAGTGCTCCACCGGGAAGAGCGGCGAGACCTTGTAATGCTGGAGGATGATCCGGCCGCGGGGATTGAGGATGAACCCCACGTTGAAGTACCGGTCCTTCCAGTCGGGGTGCCGCGCCTTGGCCTGGGCCATGATGAACACGTTGTACTGGCGCGCGATCTTCCCGAGCTCCTCGGTCTCCTCCCCGGGAATGTCAATCGCGCACTCCCGCGCGAAGGTGGCGTGATCCAGGTCCAGCACCTCGTCGTTGAACGCCTGGAGCGCACCCTCGGGGACCGCGATCAGGCGGACCGGGATGGAGAGGCTCGACAGCCACGCCGCCGCCTTGACCAGGTGGTGGAGGTGCTCGAGGTTGATCTTGATGTCCTTGCGCTTCCGGATGCCCCGCACCGTGGGGATGAGCCCGACCGCCATGTACGGCTTGATCATCTGCCGTCCCTCCCCAGGACCTGTGGTTGACAGCCGGGCCCCCCGGGCCCGGCCAGTGCGGCGGCGCGCCGAGGCGCTCAGGTGCGCTCCCGCGGCGCGCGCGCCAGACGCCCGCGCGACGTGATCTGGTCGCCGCGCCAGTATTCTGCCACCAGCGTGCCGTCGGCCTGCATGGTGTAGATCACGGTGGCCTGGACCCGCGGAAGCTCGAGCCGCAGCACCCCGTTCTCGATACGGCCACGGACGCGGGACCATCCGGGCAGGCCGACCCCGAGCGCTCCGGCCCCCCACGAGTAGACGGCGATGACCTCGGTGCTCGGGCCGGCCGGCACCTCGAGCTCGACGATCAAAATGTGCTCCAGCTGATCGTCCCACTTCCCGACCCACCGGCCCGAGAAGCGGGCATCCCCCGCGGGGACACCGGGCGGCGGAGGCACGACCCGGAGGTCGGGAGGCATGGGCGCCACCAGGGAGATCTCGTCCGCGCAGCCCCCCACGAGAACGCCCAGCGCGAGCCCGAGCACGACCGACCAGCCTCCATGGGGTCCGCGCCTCACGATGCACGCGCCCCCTCGCCCTGCTGGCGGAGGACTTCCTCCATGATCACCTGGTTCAGGTGGTCGATGAGCGCGTGACGGTCGCGTCCGGTGTCGTTCCGGATCACCTCGCGCACGCGCGCCGGGCGGGCCGACATCATGACAAGGGTCGTGCCAATGGACACCGCCTCCTCGATCGCGTGCGTGACGAACACGATGGTCTTGCCCGTCTCCGCCCAGATCCGCTTCACCTCGCCCTGCATGATGCGGCGGTTCTGTGCGTCCAGGGAGCCAAACGGCTCGTCCATC
>CAYXBJ010000184.1:0-3616 GCA_964463175.1 uncultured bacterium | reverse complement strand
CTCTGCATCATGCTGCGGCAGGGGCCTGAGGAGCGACCGAAGACGGTAGCCCGCGGCGTAGTGGGCGGGGTTTCGGCAAGGAGCAGGCCCGCCGGCGCGGCCACGTTGTCGCGGTCGAGCACGCTGCCGGGAGCGAGCCCTTCTCCCGCCGCCGGGGCGCCGAGCAGGGCACCGAGGACGACGAGCGCGAACCGCGTCCTCACGCTGCCTTCGAACCCACGCGTCTCATCAGGTCGTCGAGCTTCGCGTCGAGCTCCTTGAAGCGGCGGTCGATGTGCCGCTCCAGGGCATCGATGCGGTGCTCGAGCATGACTGGCGGGAAGCGATCCCGCAGCCCGCGCGCGAAGCGCGCGATCTGGTGCCGGTACGCCTCGGGAATGACGTCGGTGAGCCGTTCGATGGCCGTCCGCTCGGTGGACATGGTGTCCTCCTGCCGGGGAAGCATCCGCCGTGCCATCGCGGCGTCCAGGCGACGGCCAGGATCCGGCCCTCTTTCGCAGAATCGCGACTGGGAGCCGGGCACTGTTTGTCGTCCTCGGGAAGACGGCCGTCTCCACCGCGGGCGTCATCTCACGGCCTCGCCGGCCGTCCGGTTCCCGTCGGGCTCACCGTCGCACGGCCGGAGCAGCACGAGCGGCCGCGACGCCACGATCGGCCAGGCGAGCGCAAAGTAGAGCGGGCGGAGGATCGTCCACGCGAGCGCCTGGACGATGGCGAAGGGCATGGGGAGCAGGAAGGGATCCTTCCACAGGAGCGCCCGCTTCTGGGCGCGCTCCTCGATCACCTCGGCCCGGACGTCGCGCAGCCGACCGGCGCAGGTGATCCGCCCCCGCGGCGACGCGAGCAGGTTCCGGATCCAGTCCGAGCGGTGCCCGTAGGCGGAGAGGACGATGACGCCGTCCTCGACGCGGCGGCACGGCAGCAGGACCTCGCGCGGGAGGCCCGTGCGCCGGCCACGGGTGGTGAGCACCAGCCAGTCGGGCGCGCGCGCGAAGTAGCGGCGGAACACCGCGACGAATGCACGCTGGGGGCGCCGCCAGAGTGGCGTGAGGAAATGGAGCGCGCCCGGCTTGCGTACCACGGGCCTCCCCCCTCCGGCGTGCAGCGAGGCACCGGGTGTCGATCTGCGATGCGCTGGAGCCCTCACCGGAGCCCGACCCGGATCACCGCGCCCTCCACGCGCACGGGGACGCGCTCGTACCGGCAGAGGTCCGCCGCACCGCATCCGCCGCCGTCGCGATCGATCGCCCAGCCGTGCCGCGGACACCGGAGCGCGCCCTCCGCCACGACGCTCCGGTCGACGCGCGCCGCGGCCGGCCCGCTCACCGCATAAGCACGGACCTCTCCATCGACGTCGGCAACGACGTAGCGTGTACCCGTCGCCTCGAAGTTGAGGATCGCGTTCTCGGGGAGATCCTCTCGCCGGAGCGTCCGCGTCGCATGCATGTCGTCCTCCCTCAGGCGGCCGGCCGGTATCCGCACCAGGGATCGGTCGCCAGGTAGTTCCCGGTGAGCGCAAAGGCCCGCGACCGCGACCCTCCGCAGAGGCTCCGGTACTCGCAGCGCCCGCATCGTCCGAGCAGCCGCTCCGGGTCCCGCAGCGCGCGGAAGAGTGGCGAGGAGCGGTAGACCTCCGCGAGTGGCGTCTCCCGTACATTGCCCGCGCGCAGCGGCAGGAAGCCGCTCGGGTAGACGTCACCCGTGTGTGAGACGAACGCGAATCCGTTGCCGGCGTTCACGCCCCGGGGCGCGAGGCCGACCGTCCCGCCGGGCCCCTCCGGGCGCTGGAGGAGCCGCGGCATCGCGCCCGGGCGCTCCATCTCGCGCTCCGCGACGTGGCGGCGGTAATGCGGCGCCTCCGTCACCTTGAGGACGAACGGGACGCGGCGCTGCACGCGGTGGAGGATCTCGAACGCAGCCTCGCAGTCCTCGGGGGCGAGGCCGCCGAGCGTCGCGCCGCGCCCGACCGGGACGAGGAAGAAGACCTCCCAGAAGACGATGCCGAGTCGCTCGACCAGGTTCGCCATCTCCTCCAGGAAGGGGAGCGAGCGGCCGCAGACGGTCGAGTTGATCTGCACGGGCAGCGCGTGGCGGTGTGCCCAGCCGACGGCGTCCATCGTGCGCGCGAAAGCGCCCGGGACGCCCCGGAACCCGTCGTGCAGCTCGGCGCGCGGGAAGTCGAGGCTGAACGCCACCTGGTCGAGCCCCGCGTCCCCGAGTGCGCCGACGGCGTCCTCGGTGAGCGTGGGGGTGGCGGCCGGGATCGTCCCCATCCGGAGACCGAGCCGCTTCCCTGCCCGGATCAGCCGGAGCAGGTCCGGGCGCTCGAGCGGGTCGCCGCCGCTCAGGATGACGACCGGCGTGCCCATCGCCGCCGTCTCGGCCAGGAGGCCCTCGCCCTCGGCGGTCGTGAGCTCGCGGGCGTCGCGCCCAGGCCGGGCGGACGCGCGGCAATGCGTGCAGGCGAGGCCGCACGCCTGCGTGGTCTCCCAGATGACCAGGAAGGGGGCACGCGCGAAGTCGATCGACGCTCCCAAATGGTCGCTCATCTTGTTACGCCGCGAGGAGCACGATCCGGGCCGCCGCCGGACCACGGCCCGCCGTCCCGGGTTTCGCGGCGGGGCGAACCGCGGAGGCGGCCCTTGTCACTGGCAAGAAACGGGGCCCGGGACGGCGGGCGAGCCGTTCTGGCGCGGGGGCTCGACGTCACGCCGCGCGCGGGCACTCGCGAGCGCGGCGCCGCGGATCCGGCACGCCCGGCGAGCTGACCCGTGCGCAGGCGACTCTCGCGGACCCCGGCCGTCGACCGAGCCCTCTGGCGCGAGAAATGCTTCGTCGACCTGCCATGTACCGCGAGCCGGACCCGCAGCTCGGAGCGGAGCAGGCAGCGCTCAGGGACAAGGCCCACGAGTTCGCAGCCGAGGTACTCCGCCCGATCGCCGCAGCCCTCGATCGCCTGCCCGATCCGGCCGACGTCGTCGCCGAGCGCTCGCCCCTGTGGCGGGCGCTCCGCGAGGCGTATCGCCTCGGGTACCACAGGGCCCTCCTGCCGGCCGAGCTGGGCGGCCTGGGGCTCGGCGGCCTCGCGGAGCACGTCCTGTTCGAGGAGCTCGGCTGGGGCAGCGCCGACCTGGCCATCGGCCTGGCGATGGCGGCGTTTCCCTTCGTGGTCGCGGCGGGCACGGGCAACGATCACCTGATCGCCGACTTCGTGCGCCCGTTCGCCGAGGACCAGGAAGCGCGTCACATCGGGTGCTGGGCCATCACCGAGCCCGGCCACGGCTCGGATGCGCTCATGGTACGCACGCGGCAGTTCCACGATCCGCGCATCTCCGGCGACCTCCTCGCGCGTCGTGACCGCGACTACTACGTCCTGAACGGGCAGAAGGCAGCGTGGGTCGCGAACGGGACGATCGCAACCCACGCGCTCGTGTTCCTGAGCATCGATCCGGCGCAGGGCATGGCGGGGGGCGGCATCGCCCTGGTGCCACTCCATCTGCGCGGCGTGTCGCGTGGGAAACCGATCGACAAGATCGGCCAGCGCGCCTTGAATCAGGGCGAGATCCTCTTCGACGAGGTGCGCATCCACGAGACGCAGCTGCTCACCGACCCGACG
>CAYXBJ010000183.1:0-4373 GCA_964463175.1 uncultured bacterium | reverse complement strand
TACGAGCAGGTGGCCAGCCTCCTGGGGCAGCCGGAGGTGGCCTCACGTCTGCGCACGCCACCCGGAGAGAGCGAGTGGTCGGCCATGCAGACCCTGGGGCACGTGACCGAGATGATCCCTTACTGGCTGAGCCACTGCCGTACCCTGATCGCCGCCACCGGGGCGCCACCCGCGTTCGGGCGCACTCCCGGCTCCCCCGAGCGGCTGGCCGGAGTCGCCCACGGCGCCGCCGCGGAGCCCCACGCGCTCCTGGACCAGCTGCGACGCGAGGTCCGTGCCGCGGCCAGCGCGATCCGCGAGCTCTCCGCGGCGGAGCGCGCCAAGCGGGGCCATACTCCCGAGCGCGGCGAGATGACGGTGGCGGACGTCGTGGAGTCGTTCATCGTGCGCCACGCGGAGGATCACGTCGCGCAGGTGCAGGCCGCGCTCCGACGCTAGACGATCCCTTGCCGGGGCACACGCCTACCGGGACCGCTACCCGGACACGCGTCCAGGTAGCGGCTTCCTCAACGACGCGACCGGCGAGACAATCGGCCGGGGGACGCTAGCGCAACACGCTGTTGAAGAAGTCGATCGTCCGCTGCCACGCGAGCTTCGCGGCGGCCTCGTCGTAGCGCGGGGTGGTGTCGTTGTGGAACCCGTGCTGCGTACCCTCGTACACGTACAGCTCGTACGCCTTGCCGTTGGCCTTGAGCGCCGCCTCGAAGGCCGGAATCCCCGCGGCGAGCTGCTGGTCGTTGCCGGCGTAGTGGAGCAGAAGGCGCGCCTTGATCTTCGGCACGTCCTCCGCGATCGGCTGGCGCCCATAGAAGGCCACGCCCGCGTCGAGATCGGGGAGCCGCACCGCGAGCTGGTTCACGACGCCGCCGCCGTAGCAGAAGCCGACGGCGCCCAGCTTGCCACTCGACTCCGGCCGCGCGTCGAGCCAATTCGCCGCGGCGACGAAGTCCTGCATGACCTTGGCCTGGTCGAGATTCCGGAACATGGCCGCCGCCTTCTCGTCGTCGCCAGCATAGCCGCCGAGCGACGTGAGGGCGTCCGGCGCGAACGCAACGAAGTCGAGGACCGCCAACCGCCGCACCACGTCCTGGATGTAGGGATTCGTCCCGCGATTCTCGTGGATGACGAGCACCGCCGGCAGCTTGCCGCTGACCTTGGCCGGGCGTGCGAGGTAGCCCTTGATCGAGCCGCTGCCCTCGGGCGACGGAACCGTTTCCTCGCTCGTGACGATGCGGGGATCGTCCTTGGCCACCTGCTGGGCCCACGCGTAGTTGGGCCGGAGGCTCTCCCAGATCGAGGTGACCGTCAGGCCGCCGATCGCGAACTTCGCGGCGCGATCGAAGAAGCCTCGACGGCTGATCTCACCGTGCTGGTACTCGTGGAAGATGTCCAGCAGCTCCTGCGGGAAGTCCGATGCGAGCTTCCTCTCCATGTCGCCTCCTTCAATGGCAGGGCCATCCCTTCAACCCCGAGCCATCCTCTTCAGAATACCCCACGGGCTAGAACCCTTTCTGTTGGAACGCTTCCACGTGCGCGGGGGTTCCGGCTCCCGGCTCGTCGGGAGCCATGGGTGGCGTCCACCCACCGTGCGTGGCGCCTGAATCCAGTCGGGACGGGGGTGGACGATCGACTTCGATTTACAATGGCGTGCGAGCGCGCATCGCCCTGTCGGCCGCGCCAGTCTGGCAGCGCATCTGCACGATTCACGGGGAGTGGACACTGAGCACGAGGTCGTGGCGGTCGGCCGTCGCCGGGCTCATCGGCCTGGCGACGTCGAGTCCATCGTTGCCGCCCTGCTCCACGAGTCGCCAATCGAGACCCACCGGTGCTCTTTAACTCCTATCCCTTCGTCTTCGGGTTTCTGCCCCTGGTCCTGGCGGGCTTCGCCCTCCTGGTGCGCCGGCGGGCGCGGCGGACTCTGCGTGCCTTCCTGATCGTCGCGTCGCTCGCGTTCTACGCCTGGTGGGATTGGCGGTTCCTGCCGCTGATCGTCTTCTCGATCCTGTTCAACTTCTCGCTCGGTCACCTGCTTGCGCGAAGCGTGAGAGCGCGTGGCATGGAGGCTCCGCAGTCCCGCGGCCTGCTGGCGCTCGGCATCGCCGTGAACCTGGGGCTCCTCGCCTACTTCAAGTACCGCAACCTGCTCGTCGAGACGGCCGGCCTGGCCATCGGCGCCGATTGGCACCTCCCGCCCCTGGTGCTGCCGCTGGCGATCTCGTTCTTCACGTTCGAGCAGATCACCTACCTGGTGGACGTGTATCACGACGACACCGGCGAGTACGACCATCTCAGCTACGGTCTGTTCATCACCTTCTTCCCGCACCTCATCGCCGGCCCGATCGTCCGCTTCAAGGAGCTCGTCCCGCAATTTACCGCCGACAAGATGTTCCGGCTCTCGCCGATCAATCTGTCCAACGGGCTGCTCGTCTTCGCGATCGGCTTGTTCAAGAAGGTGATCATCGCGGACACCTTCAGCGCGTGGGTCGGGCCGATCTACGACCATGCGCCCGCGGTCGTGTTCAGCGACGCGTGGGGAGCCACGGTGGCCTACGCGCTCCAGCTGTACTTCGACTTCTCCGGTTACACCGACATGGCCATCGGCCTCGCGCTCATGTTGAACATCGTCCTGCCGGAGAACTTCGACTCCCCGTACAAAGCACAGAGCATCATCGACTTCTGGCGACGATGGCACATGACGCTGTCCAACTTCCTGCGTGACTATCTGTACATGCCGCTGGGCGGCAACCGGGCCGGGGCCACACGGCGCCACATCAATCTCTTCATCACGATGTTCCTCGGCGGCCTGTGGCACGGCGCAAGCTGGACCTTCGCCCTGTGGGGCGGACTCCATGGCGTCTACCTGGTGGCCAACCATGTCTGGCGACGCACCGGCATCAAACTGCCGGCCGGGGTCGCCTGGGCCCTCACCTTCGTCGCGGTGCTGGTGGGCTGGGTGTTCTTCCGGGCGCCATCTCTGGAACGCGCGCAGATCATCCTGGAAGGGATGGTCGGCCTGAACGGCTTCGAGTGGCCGCATTTCGTCTACTCGATCGGCGGCAACCGACTGCAGAGACTCCTGCCCGCGCTCGCCATCGTCCTGTGGGCCCCCAACCGGCAGACGATGATGACCTGGCGTGTGAAGAGCGACTGGGTCTATGCCATCGCCTTTGCGATCCTGGCCGGGGTCAGCATCCTCCGGCTCGGCGATCCCTCGCCGTTTCTCTACTTCCAGTTCTGAGGCTCCGGATGGAAGGCTCCGCCGGCCGTCGCCCCGTCCTCATGCTGGCGTGCCTGGCCGGCGTGCTGGCCGCCGTGGTCATGACCAACTGGATCGTCAATCCCTACGGCGTGTGGCGCACGTCGATCGTCAATCCCGCCTACCGCCTCACCGACGGGTCGGTGGACCAGGTCGGAGAGCATCTGAGCACGCCCTATCGGATCCGTACCGAGCGCCCCGACACCCTGCTGCTGGGCAGCTCACGCGTCCTCAGGGGGATGCTCGTGGAGCAGAGCGGGCGCGACACGTTCTTGAACGCCAGCCTGAGCGGGTCGACCCTTGACGAGCTGGCGGGGGTCCTGCGGCTGGCCACTGCGAATCCGCGCCTCCGGCGCGTGATCTGGGGCGTCGAGTTCTACGCCTTCGACGAGAAGTTTGCCGGGTTCCGTCATCCGGACACCCGCATCCGCCTCGAGGCCGACGAAGGGCAGGCGCTGATCCTCCGGATCAAGGAGACCCTCCTCAACCTGAAGGCCTTTCGGGACAGCCGGAGGGTCATCGGAAGAGCCGCGCGCGGGCACAAACCGGCATGGCTGGCGGATCCGGTGCCATGGCCGGAGCCCCTGATCAAGGAGCGGCTGGCCAACGTCAACCGGCGGGGCCTGGCCCAGGCCAAGGACGCCAAGATCAAGGATCAGCTGAAAGACTGGCTCAACAGCTACGTGGACTACCGACTGTCCCGGCCCCGGGTCATGTTGTTCCAAGAAGTGGTCGCGGGTCTGAGGCAGACGGGCCTGGAGGTGGTCTCGTTCGTGCCACCGCTCAGCGACTGCGAGCTGGAAGCCCTCGATCAGCTCGGCGCGTGGGACGCCTTGCAGCAGTGGAAGCGGGAGCTGCTCCTGATCGGGCCCTACTGGGACTTCTCCGGCTACGGGAAGCTCGATCTCACCCCCGAGCTGTTCACGGACGTCCCCCACTTCAAGCCCGCCGTGGGCCAGGTGATCCTGCGCCGCCTGCTCGGCCTGGACTGCGCGGACTGCGGCGAGACCGCCCGCACGATCTGGGACGCGGGCGTGTGGGTGGATGCGACGACGGTGGACGCCTACCTGGCGCGCCAGGACGCCACGCGAGCCGCGATGCGGAATCGGAACACCCG
>CAYXBJ010000182.1:0-2678 GCA_964463175.1 uncultured bacterium | reverse complement strand
CATCCCGGCGGGGGCCGGTGAGATTCCGAAGGTCCGCTTCCTCTCCCGGTACATCCCGACCGAGCTCGCCCTCGCGTCGGTCGCCACGGCCAAGCTCACCGAGGGGATCGCGCTCGGACTCTTCGCGCTCCTGGGCCTCGTCGCTGCCTGGCCCATCCTCGTGACCGGTCGCGTGAGCGCGGTGACGATCGGGGTCGCGGCGGCCGCGGGCGTGGGACTGGTGACCGCCGGCCTGGTCGCCGCGCGCGCGGGGCTCTCGACCGCCGTGATTCGCCTCTCCCGGCGCCTCGTGACGACCTCGCCCGACCGCGCTCGCTCCACGGCGGCGGAGAGCCCGGCAGTCGCGGAGACGCCCTCGCAAGGGGGACTGGTCGCCTCGACGGTCTGGTATCTCGTCGGCTGGCTCGTCAATGTCGCCGAGCTCTGGCTGGCCTGCCACTTCCTCGGCCTCCGCGCGTCTCTCGGCGTCGTCTTCGCGGGGGAGGCGCTCGGGGCGCTGTTCGACGCCATCTTCTTCTTCGTCCCGATGCGGATCGGGGCCGCTGAGGGCGGCCGCGTGTTCGTGTTCCGGCTCCTTGGATTCAGCGCCGAGATTGGGCTCACGCTGGGCCTGGTCCGGCGGATCCGGGAGCTCACCTGGACGGTGGCCGGCCTGGCCATCTACCCGTGGCTGGCGCGCGTCGACAGGGCGGCGCCCGGGCACGAGACCGCCCGAGATCGGCGCGGCGCCGCGGTGGCGACATGACCCGGTGTCGTCGGAGGGCGGGCCGCGACCAGCCAGGGCTCTGGATGTGCGTCGTCGCGCTCCAGGCGCTGATCTGTCTCGGCGCCGGCCTCGTCTCGGTTCTGCTGCCCGACGATCCGAACCTGCCCCCCGGCTATTACGACGGAGACGACGACGACCCGGCCGCGACGCCAGAGCGGCTCGACAGCGCCGTCGCCTTGGTCGTCGATACGACGGGGGGCAGGCTCCCGATCCAGGTGCCCGCCTCGCCCGATCTGACGGCTCCTCCGGTCAGCCCGCCTCGCCCGGCGGCCGCCCAATCTCCGCTCCTCCGCTCGCCCCCAGCCAGCGCCTGATCGCGCCCCGCAGCGTGATGCGCCGACCCCGGCGGCGCCGCCGTCCGGGTCATCGGGGGACGCACCACGCGGAAACGAGAGGCCTCGTCCGTCTGGCGATGAGCCGGCCGACCGACGGGCCCGATGAGGGGAACAGGGTTCCATCGGGAGAAGAAGGGGGACAGGGAGATGACCCTGGCCATTCGCGCGATGTCCGCCGGGATTGTCGCGGATGCGTGTGTGCTGTTGGCGGCCACGTCGATGTGCTACTACGCCTTGGTCGTGGTGGCGTCGCTCGTCGTCTCGCGGGGACGCCGGCTGCGCGGCACGCGGCCCCGCGCGTCGATCCTCGTCCCGCTCTGCGGGAGCCACCCGTCCCTGCGCGCCAACCTGGAGGCGTTCCGGGCGGCGCTCGGCCCGGGGGACGAGCTCCTGGTCGGCGCGGCCCGGCGGGATGACCCGGGGATCGCCCTGGCGCGCGAGGTCCTCGGGGACGATGAGCGCGTCCGCATCGTCGCGGGATCCGGCTGGCACGCCACGAATCCGAAGATCGCGACTCTCGTGACGCTGGAGCGCCTGGCGGCACGCGAGATCATCGTCCTCGTCGACTCCGACGTTCGCCTCGACGCGGCCCTGCTGGACGGGCTGGTCTCGCCGCTTGCCGATCCCCGCACGGGGCTGGCGACGGCCCTCTACCGGGGCGTGCCGTCCGGCTCGCTCGCCTCGCACCTGGAAGCGCTCTCGATCAACATGGACTTCGTGCCCTCGGTCCTGGTCTCCCATCTGCTGTTCGGCGGCATCGACTTCGCGCTGGGGGCGGCCAACGCGGCCCGGCGCGAGGTGCTGGCGGCGATCGGCGGGATCGCGACGCTGGGCGAGGTGCTGGCCGATGACCACGTGCTCGGGAAGCGCGTGAGCCAGGCGGGATACCGGGTTACGATTGCATCCGTGTGCGTGCCGATCTGGCTCGACTCGCCCCTGCGCGACACCCTCGCGCGCCTGCTGCGCTGGTCTCGAACCTATCGGGCGTGCCGGCCGGCCGGCTATGCCGCGACGGTCATCTCCCACCACGGTGTGACGTGCGCCACGCTCGCGCTCGGCCTGGCCGCGCTCGGCGTCGGCTCGGTCCGCGGCACAACGGCCCTTCTGGCGAGCGTGCTGGCGGTTCGCCTGGCGAGCGGGCTCCTGGCCCATCGGCTCGTCGCGGGCCGGTACGCCGACCTGCGATCGCTGCCGCTCCTGGGGCTGCGTGACCTCGTGGGGTCGGCGCTGTTCGTGGCGGCGTGGAGCGGCCGGGGCGTGACCTGGCGCGGCGCGCGATACGACGTGGCCGCCGACGGGACCCTGCGCCGCCGGGCCTCGGGGCCGGCGAGCGCGCTGCGAAGGCCGGTGTCCCCGTAGTCGCCGCGGCCGCTCCACCTCTCGCGCTGTCGCTGATCGGGTCCGCGCTGGCGGCTGGGGGCCTCCTTCTCTCGGTCGCCGCCGGAAATGGAGCGCCGAGGCCGCCCGCGGCCGCCCGCGGCCGGGTCCGCGCGATCTACGTGGTGCTGTACCTCGTGTTCCTGGCCCTGCTCGTCGAGGGCACGGGGTTCCTGCTCGCGCGACTGCCGGCGACACGG
>CAYXBJ010000181.1:0-20030 GCA_964463175.1 uncultured bacterium | reverse complement strand
GTCATGACCACCGTGCCACCGAAGCCGCGGACCGCCCGCGCGATGCGCTCGTCGTCGGTCGCGACCACGACCCGCTCCACGCTCTGGAGCTCCTGGGCGCGCTCCCACACGTGCTGGACCAGCGGCTTCCCGCCGATCTCGACGAGCGACTTCCCGGGGAACCGGACCGACGCCCAGCGCGCCGGGATGACCGCGATGATCCGGGTCACGCCGTCCCCCGCCCCACCCGCCGCTCACGGACCTTGGCCGCTCGCAGGAAGACGTAGTGCGCGTGAAGACCCGCCAGCACGAGGCCCCGCCAGCCGTCGAGGAACCCCGCGCGCAGGAGATACATCGACACGAACCGCCAGGGCGGCCGCACCAGAAGGTCCCACAACGTGCCGCCGCGTCCGGCCTTGACGAGCTCCGTCGCGGCGAGATCGGAGTAGCGGTTCAGTCGCGCGACCGCATCGCCGATGCTCCGGTAGCTCTCGTGGCTGAGCGGCGCGGCGAGACGGCCCGTCTCCCCGTCGACCCGCACCGACTCGTGGACGGCGCGCTCGACGAACGCGCCACGGCCCTGGCGGAACAGGCGAAGCTGCCAGTCGGGATAGAGTCCGCCGTGACGCACCCATCGCCCCTGGAACAGGTTCCGCCGGGGCAGGTAGAAGCCCATCGCCGCGCGCTCGCCGCGGAGAACACCCCGGATCTCGTCCCGGAGGGCATCCGTCACCCGCTCGTCGGCGTCGAGCGAGAGCACCCAGTCGCCGTGGCACTGGCCGAGCGCGAAATTCTTCTGGCTGCCGTACCCGTCCCAGGCGCGGAACATGACCCGGTCGGTGAACTCCCGGGCGATCTCCACCGTCTTGTCGCTCGAGCCGGCGTCCACCACGACGATCTCGTCGGCCCACACGACGCTCTCGAGGCACGCCCGGAGGCGCTCCTCCTCGTTCAGTGCGACCACCGCGACGGACAGGCTCGCCATCGCGCCCCCGGCGCTCATCGGAGCAGCCCTTGCGCCGCTCCGAGCACGGACTCGACGGAGATCCCGTCCATCCGGCCGGTCGGGCTCTGGATCGTCACGACGCGCGGTCCGTATGGCCCGTTCCGCCGCGCGCTGGTCGGGCCGTAGAGGCCGACGGTCGGGACGCCGAGCACCGCCGCGACGTGCACCGGACCCGTGTCCCCGCCGACGACCAGCGTCGCCCGCCGAAAGAGCGCGATCATCTCGACGATGGTCGTGGCCGGCGGCACGAGGGCGCCCGTTCGCATGCCGTGGCCGATCGCGCGCGCCAGCAGCTCCTCGCCCGGCCCCCAGGTGATCGCGACGCGCGCGCCGAGGCGCACCGCCAGCTCCTCGCCGACCCGCCGGAACGCCTCGACCGCCCAGCGCTTGTGATCGCCGCCGGAGCCGGGGTTCAGGAGCACGAGGGGCGTCGTCGGCTTCACCCCTTCGTCCTCGAGCCAGCGGGCCATCCGCGCCTCGGCCTCCGCGTCACGGGCGATCGGGAACGCCGGCGGGCCCACCGCTGCGATGTCGATCCCGAGCGCGGCGACGACCGCGAGGCACTGCTCGACCACGTGGGCGGCTTCGGCCGGCGGGGTCACGTGGCGGTTCGTGAACCATGCGCTCGCGCGCTCCCGGCAGAGCCCGGGCGCGAGGCCGACGCGGAGCGGCGCGCGCGTGAACCGGGTGATCACCCCGCTCTTCCACAGCCCCTGGAGATCGACGGCGGCGTCGAACCGCCCGTCGGCGAGCCGGCGCACGAGACCGCGCACCTTGCCCATCACCGTCGCCGCCCCGGCCGGGCGCTTCATCTCCCGCCGCCAGAGCCGGGTGTCGACCGGGACCAGATGGGTCAGATCGGGATTGCCGGCGAGGATCGTCTCCTCGCGCCGCTCGACCACCCACGTCAGCTCGGCGCGCGGCCACCAGACACGGATGGCGTGGGCCGACGGGAGCGCGTGGACGACGTCTCCCAGCGAGGACAGCTTGACCAGGGCGATGCGGGGCGCCGCGTCGCGGCTGAAGGTCACCGGACCGCCTCCTGGCCCCGCCCGAAGCGCGCCAGGATCTCGGCGATCACATCCCGGGTGGAGTGCTGCTTGGCGTCGCCGGTGATGGCCACGCGGCCGCCGGCGGCCACGACGGTCGCCCGCTCGGGCACCGACTCGGGTGTGTAGTCCGTGCCCTTTGCGTGGACCGCCGGGCGCACGAGCGCGACGAGGCCGTCCGCGGTGTCGTCGTCGAAGACCACCACGTGGTCGACGGCGCGGAGCGACGCGATGACCTCCGCGCGCTCTGCGGCCGGCATGAGCGGCCGACCGGGGCCCTTCAGGCGCCGGACGGCCGCGTCGCCGTTGACGCCGACGATCAGGAGGTCGCCCAGGGCGCGCGCGTCCTCCAGGTACCTCACGTGCCCCACGTGGAGGAGGTCGAAGCACCCGTTGGCGAGCACCACCCGGCGGCCGGCGCGGCGAGCCGCCTCCGCCGCGCTCCGAGCGCCCTCAAGATCCAGCACTCGGCCCGTCATGCGTCCACGATCCCGCGTCCCCGCGCACGGCCTCGGCCAGCTCGTCGCGAGACACGGTGGCGGTGCCCCGCTTCATCACGACGAGCCCGCCCGCGTAGTTGGAGAGCCGCGCGGCGTCCACCGGGCGCGCGCCCGCGGCCAGCGCGAGGGTGAACGCGCTGATGACCGTGTCGCCGGCGCCGGTGACGTCGGCGATCTCGTCGTTCCCGAAGATGGGCACGAACGTGGCCGCGCCGCCTCGCTCGAAGAGGGCCAGCCCCTTCGCGCCCCGGGTGACCAGGAGATAGCGCGAGTTGAGCCGCTCGAGGAGCTGCCAGCCGGCCTGCTCGACCACCTTGTCCCCGTCGAGGGCGACTCCGAGGAGATGCTCGACCTCCGACTCGCTCGGGGTCGCCGCGGTGAGCCGGTCGAATCGGAAGAGGTCGTACCGCGAGTCCGCCGCCACGATGACGCCGGCCTCCGCGAACGCGCGGATCTCGGCGAGGAGCCGCGGCGTGATGGTGCCGTATCCGTAGTCCGAGAGGACCACCGCGTCGACGCGCCCCGCCCAGCTACGGAGGCGCTCGACGAGGACCGCCTCGGTCCCCGGCGGGATCGCACCCTCCGGCTCCCGGTCCACGCGGACGATCTGCTGGCGGGCGGAGCGGGAGCCCCATCCGCCTCCGAGGATCCGGGTCTTCACCGGCGTCGGCCGCTCCGGCACCGGGATGACGCCGTCGGTGTGAATGCCCCGCTGGCTGAGGGCGTGACGGATTTCGCCGCCCGCCGCGTCCTCGCCCACGACCCCGAGCGCGGCGACCTTGGCGCCCAGCGTCTGGAGGTTGTGACAGGCATTCGCGGCTCCACCGAGGCGGGTCTCGGTGGAGAGGTACCGGAGGATCAGGACGGGCGCTTCGCGCGAGATGCGCTCCGGCTGACCGAAGACGTACTCGTCCGCGACCAGGTCCCCCACGACCAGGACGCGGCGGCCCTCGAACCCCTGGATGACGCGCAGGAGCCCGGCGGGTCCGCTATGCACGGCCCAACCGGGGGGACATCGAGAGGGTTCGGTCCATGGCGACGCGGACTTCCGGCCGGCAGCTCATCGGCGTCATTATACTGATGGCTCACCGGCGGGGAAGCGCTTCTTTGGCGAGCACCCGGGTGTACACGCCCTCCACCAGCGTCGCGCGCCGGGCCGGCGTGAACAGGGCCTCGACGCGGCGGCGGCCGGCCTCCCCCAGCCTGCGCGCGGCGAGGCGGTCCTGGAGCACCCTCTCGAGACCCGACGCGACCGCATCGGAGTCGGGCGCGACCAGCCACCCGGTCTCGCCGTCGACCACGATCTCCGGGACGGCCCCGACGGGGGAGGCCACCACGGGCCGGGCCACGGCCATCGCCTCCAGCACGGCGCGGCACGTCTCCTCCGATCCGACCCCCAGGAGAACGAAGCAGTCGAGGGCGGCCACGACCGCAGGCAGGTCGGCGCCGCGGTAGCCCGCGAAGACCACCGTCTTCTCGAGCCCGAGCTGGGCGACCATGGATTCGAGCGCCGGCCGTCCCTCCCCCCTTCCCACCAGGACCAGGCGCACGTCCGGAATGCGGTCGCGGAGCCGCGTCATCGCGCGCAGCAGAACGTCGTGGCCCCGATTGGGGACCATCCGGGCGACGCACCCGACGGTCGGCGCGTCGGCGAGGCCCAGCTCGAGCCGAGCGGGCGCGCCGTCCACGGTCGGCGTGAAGCGCTCCGTGTCGACGGCGCCTGGGACGACGGTCACGTGGGCGGCCGGCGCGCCGGTGGCGCGGAGCCGGGTGGCGATCCCCTCGCTGACCGCGATCAGCGCATCGGTGCGCTTCAGCAGCCAGCGCGCCGCCGGGCCGGCGTGCGCCGCCCGCCGGTGATGCACGGTGCGCACGAGCCGCGCGGCCGTGCCCCGGCGCCCCAGCGCCGCCAGCCAGTGGTCGTGCGTCTGATGCGCGTGCACGACGTCGATCTCCCGGTCCTGGACCACGCGCCGGAGCGCCCCGATCTGGGAGGCGAGCCACGACGGTCGCGCCGTCCGCTCGAGGGAAAGCTCCTCGACCAGATTGACGCCGGCGGCGCGGACGTGTGCCTCGAGGACGTCCCCGCGGACGCAGGCGAACCAGACGGTATGGCCCCGACCCTTGAGCGAGCGCGCGAGGTCGAGAGCCGGGTCCGCGCTGCCGGTCCACCAGCGGTTCGCCACGACGTGGAGAATGCGGAGCGGTCTCACCGGCGTCGCTCCAGCGCGCGCATGACGGCCGCCTCGACCTCGGCCACCTCGATGGCGAGCAGACAGCGATGGTCAATTGGACAGTCCCGGAGAAAGCACGGTCCGCAGGCCGGCTGGTGCCAGAGCGCTTGCTGGGCCGGTCCGATCGGCGCGGTGAGCCGCGGGTCGGTCGGGCCGAAGAGGGTGACCGCCGGGACGCCGACCGCGGCGGCGACGTGGGCGGGCCCGCTGTCCGCACCGACGAGCACGTCGAGCTCCGCGATGAGCGCCGGCAGCAGCGCGGGGCTGTCCCGGCCAACGAGGCTCCGGATCGGCGCGGGCGCGGCGGCCTGGACCGCATCCCTGAGCCCCGTCGCCTGGGGGGCGCCGAGCAGGACGGCGCGCGCCCCGCGGGCATCGAGCCGCAACGCGAGCTCGGCGATGCGCGCGGGCGGCCAGAGCTTCGCCGGACCGAGCGCCGCCCCCAGCTGGAGCCCGACCCTGGCCGCCCCCGGCGGCATGCCTACCTCGTCCAGGAGCCGACGCGCCGCCACCCGGCGCGCCGGATCCACGGTGAGGGTCGGCGCGGCCGGCGCGGGCGTGACGCCGAGCGGCGCCAGGAGGCGGAGATAGCTCGTGACCTGATGGACTGGCTGGAGCTCGGACGGAAGCGCGTGGGTGAGCAGGCGGCGCCGCCCCTCGCCGTAACCGACCCGCCAGCGCGCGCCGGACAGCCAGCCCGCGAGCCCCGTCTCGAAGGAGTTCGGCAGGATCAGCGCGAGGTCGAACCGCGCCTGCCTGAGACGCCGCGCCTGGGCCAGTCGCGCGCTCAGACGCCCGGGCGTCGCGAGACGGCGCGCGACGCCGACCTCACTTTCGAGGACGGCCCCGACCCACGGGCCGAGGCACCAGAGCTCGGCGCCGGGCAGTGCGCCTCGCAACGCCCGGAGCGTCGGCAGCGCGAGCACGGTGTCGCCGAGCCAGTTCGGGAAGCGGACGAGGGCGCGCTCGATCGCGCGCGGCACGATCGCCGTCGTCTTCACGGGGGCGTTCCCTCGCGGGCCTTCCGGGTCGCGGCCTCGACCCGGGCCAAGAGCTCGGCCCGCCATGCGCCGGCGCGGGACGGGTCGCCCGCGTCGCGTCCCGCGACGGCCGGCGATCCCGCAACGGGCTCGAGTCGGACCCGCAGCACCCACACGGGCAACCCCTCCCCGCCGCCGGGGCGCGGGGTTGTCGGCGCGCCCCCGGCCAGCGCGTCACGCAGCTCCATCAGCCGCACCGCGTCCTTCTCCGTCGTCACGAGCACACTCGCCCCGAATGCCCGCGCCCGGCGCCTCACCGCTTCGAGATCCCGGGCCTCGTACCGATGATGATCCGGAAAGGCCACGATGTCGCGGACGATCGCGCCCTGGGAGACGAGGGTGTCCCCGAGCCGCTCGGGCGCCGCGATCCCCGCGAACGCGAGGACGCTCCGGCCCCGGAGCGCGCCCACCGATGCGCGCGCGCCCGATCCGAGATCCTCGAAGTCCTCGACCGCGTAGTCTGTCAGGAGGCACGGAACGGGCCCGGCGTGCTGATGGATCTCCGCGATCAGTCCGGCGAGGTTCCGCCGCGGGTCGGCGCGAGTCACGATCACGAGGTGCGAACGGACCAGGGCGGACGGCGGCTCGCGGAGCGTGCCGCGCGGAAAGAGGCCGCCCGGCCCCCATGGCGCCCGCGCGTCCAGGCAGACGATCTCCACGTCCTTCAGGAGGCGCCGCTGCTGGAAGCCGTCGTCCAGGAGCACCACGTCGGGGCGGAGATTGGCGACCGCCCACCGGCCCGCCGCGAGTCGGTCCGCCCCCACCACGACGGCCACGCCGGGCAGCCGCCGCGCCAGGAGTAGCGGCTCGTCGCCGGCCCGCTCGGCGGAGAGCCGCGGCGCCCCGCCATCGGAGACGAGCTCGACGGGCGCAGACGGCCGCCGCCCGTAGCCCCGGCTCACGATCGCGACGCGGCGGCCCTCGTCGGCGAGCCAGCGCGCGATCATCTCGACCGCCGGCGTCTTGCCGGTGCCGCCGACCGTGAGATTTCCCACCGAGACGACCGCGCATGGGAGCCGTCCCCGGGCGAGCCAGCCGCGAACGTACGCTCCCTCGCGCGCGATCACGCCGGCGCGGTACGCCCACGCCGCGGGCGCGAGCGCGAGGCCGAGCGGGCCCATGCGACCCTCGCGCCACGCGCGGAGCAGCCGGCCCCGCCGGACGGCGCCGATCTCTCGCGTCATCGCGCGCCCCCGGGCGACGGAGCGGGGCGGCTCCTCACCGGCGGTCGGGCCGCGCCAGCGCGAGGACGCGCTCCAGCGCCGCGATCGTCCGGACGCAGGCGCCCTGGTGCGCGCGCACGGCGCGCCACGCGGCCTGCCCGAGCGCCTGGCGCGCGGGCGCGTCGCCGAGCAAGCGCTCGAGCGCCGACGCCAGCGCCGGGCCGTCTCCCACCTGGATCGCTGCGTCCGCGCGAAGCAGCATCGCGGCCGCGTCGCGAAAGTTGCTCATGTGCGGACCGAACAGGACCGCCTTGGCGTGGAGCGCCGGCTCCACCACGTTGTGGCCGCCGACCGGGACGAGGCTCCCGCCGACGAAGATGACGTCGGCCACCGCATAGAGCGAGGCCAGCTCGCCCATCGTGTCGAGGAGCACGACCGGCGCGCCGTTGCCCGGGCTCACCCGGCTCCGCCGGACCACCGGGAGCCCTCGCGACCGGGCAAGAGTCTCCACCTCGTCGAGCCGCTCCGGGTGCCGCGGTGCCAGCACGAGCCGGACCCCGTCCGCCGCCGGCTGCACCGCCTGGAACGCGTCCAGGACGATGGTCTCCTCGCCGCGGTGCGTGCTGCCCGCCACGACGACGGGGGCCTGGCCGAGGTGAAGCAGCCGGCGCCAGAGCTGCTCGGCCCCCGCGTCGCCCCACGGCGCCTCCATCTTCAGGTTGCCCGTCACCAGGACCCGCTCGGGCGGCGCCCCGAGACTGATGATCCGCCGCGCATCCTCCTCGGACTGCATGCAGAAGAGCTCGATGTCCCGGAGGACTCGGCGGAAGAGCCCGCGGACCCAGCGGTATCGCCGGTAGGAGCGGTCCGAGATCCGGCCGTTGGCGAGGACCGCCGGAACCTTCGCCTCCCGGAGGGCGCGCAGCAGGTTGGGCCACAGCTCCGTCTCGAGCGCGATGAAGCACGCGGGATCCACTTGCCGCACGGTCCGCCGGACGGCCCCCCGGAAGTCGAGCGGGAACGTCAGCATCGCCGCGGTCTCGCCGAGACGCGCCCGCGCCACGCGCTCGCCGGTGGCCGTCACGGTCGAGACGACGACGTCGGCGGCCGGCCAGCGGGCCCGGAGCGCCTGGACGAGGGGCACCGCCGCCATCACCTCGCCCACTGACACCGCGTGGACCCAGAAGCGCCCGCGCGGCACCGGCGGCGGCGGAACCCACCCGAAGCCGAACCGCTCCCGGAGCGCCATCGGATAACCCGCGCCCCACACCTTGCGCACCAGGAACAGCGGCAGGTAGCCGAGCGCCAGGAGCCCGAGTACGACGCTATAGAGCCGGTACATCGCCCGTGTCCGCCGCGCGCTCCGCCGCGGCCGTGATGTCCATGAGGGCCGTCTCGAGCTCCTTCCGCTTGGCTTCGAGGAGATCCGCGTCGGCGTGGCGCGGCACCGCGATGGGCGCGCCGAACAGCACGGCCGCGCGGGCGAAGGGATGCGGAACGACGAACCGATCCCACGATTTGAACACCGTCTTCGCCGACGCGGCGAAGGCGACCGGGATCATCGGGATGCCGGTGATCTTGGCCAGCATGACGGCGCCGCCCTGCGCGACCTGGCGGGGCCCCCGCGGCCCGTCCGGCACGATCAGGATGTCGGCCGACTCTTCCCGGACGGCTCGCGCCAGCTGGAGGAGCGCGCGAGCCCCGCCGCGGGAGGACGAGCCGCGGACAACGGTGATCCCGAAGCCCTGGATGAAGCGGGCCAGGATCTCCCCGTCGCGCGACCGGCTGGTCAGCGCGTGGATCCGGAGCCGGCGCCCGTAGAGATACGGCAGGAGGAGGATCTGCCCGTGCCACACCGTGTAGATCACCGGCTCCTTGGCGCGCCAGCGCGCATCGAGCTCGGCCGCGCGGTACTCGCGAAGGCGCAGGCTCGCAGTGAGCGCGCGCACGAGCCCCCGCCCGAGGCCGAGGACCGGGCCCGACGTCAGGAGCGCTCGCCCTGGCCGGCGACGCTCCGGCGCCGGCGCCCGCTGGTCGCCACGCTCAGCGGCGGGATGTCCCATCGAGCTCCCGCAGCACGGCGTGAGCCGCGCGGACCGTCGCACCGGCCTCACCGAGCCGCGCGCGCACCTCGAGGAGCGCCGCGCGCTGCGCCGCCCGCGCGATGTCGTCCTCCAGGATCGCGAGCGCGGCGCCGGCGATCGCCTGCGGCGTCGCACGGTCCTGGATGAACTCCGGCACGATCTCGCGGCCCGCGATGATGTTTGGCAGGCTGATGTGCGACACGCCGCGGACCAGCCGACGGGCGAGCGTGTACGACACGCGCGATAGCTTGTAGAGCACGACCATCGGAACGCCGAAGCATGCGGCCTCGAGCGTGGCGGTCCCCGAGGCGACGAGCACGAGGTCGGCGCCGGCCATCACCCGGTACGCCTCGCCGGGCAGCACCTCGACCGGCAGTCCGGAGTCGCGCGCCGCCGCCTCGATGCCGGGCGCCGCGATGGTCGACGCCACGGGAAGCGCGAAGCGCGACTGGGGGCGGCGTGCCGCGATCCGGCGCGCGGCGGCGAGCAGCACCGGGAGATGCCGCCGAACCTCGGCGTCCCGGCTTCCGGGCAGGAGGCCGATCAGGGTCTCGCCCGAGCCGGCGAGCCCCACGCGGGCCGCCTCGCGATCCAGCTCGGGCAGGACGTCCAGCACCGGGTGACCCACGAACTCGACCGGGACGCCCGCCTCCTGGTAGAGGCCGACCTCGAACGGAAAGATCGCCAGGACCCGGTTCACGTCTCGCGCCATGGCGCGGACGCGCCCCCGCCGCCAGGCCCACAGCTGGGGCGCCACGAAGTACACGACGGGGACGCGGGCGCGGTGGGCGATCCGGGCGAGGCGCATGTTGAACTCCGGAAAGTCGATGAGCACGAGGACCCGCGGACGCCGGTGCTGCAGCAGGCGGCGAAGCGCGCTGAACGCCGACCAGAGCGCGGGGATCCGCCCGAAGGCCTCCGTCCCGCCCACGACCGTGACGTCCTCCGCCCGCCGGACGAGGCGGACGCCGGCCGCCGCCATCCGCGCGCCGCCCATCCCGGCGAGCCGGAGGCCGGGCGACAGCGTCGCGAGCGCCCGCGCCAGGGAAGCTCCGTGAAGGTCTCCGGAGGCTTCGCCGGCCACGACCAGGACGTCAGTCGACGCCCGGCCCCGCCCCGACTCCGACAATGCTCATCCCCACCCGGGCCGCCTCCGCCTCGACGCGCTCGCGCCCCAGCAGGAGCACGCGCCCCGCTTCCAGCGCCAGCACCGCCGCCCCGCCGGCGACGCAGCAATCCACGGTGTCGGGGCCGACGGTGGGCACGTCGAGCCGGTAGTCGTGCGCGGCGGCCGATGCCTTCACCACGACGGCGCCGCGGCCCGCCAGCGCGAGCCCCCGCCGCACGGCCTCGTCGGTTCCCTCCATCGCCTCGACCGCCGCCACCGAGCCCGCGCGGAGGACCACCGTCTGCCCGACACCGCGCCCCGCCATCTCGCGCGCGAGCGCGAGTCCCCGCCGGACGTCGGCCTCGAGCTCCGCGCGCACGGATGGGCCGGTCACCGGCCCCTCGGAGACCAGCCACGGCGCCAGGAACCGGCGCTGATCCAGCACCTCGATGCCCATCGACCCGAGCGCCTGCACCGCGGTGCTGAGCAGGCTCTCGTCCGACCAGTTCTCGGCCTGCGCGAGCAGCGTCCGCGCCGCCGAGTCCAGCGGCGCGCCCTGGAACAGCACGTCCTTCCGGACCCGGCCCGCGAGCACCACGTGGCCGATGCCCTCCTCGGACAGGACCTGGAGGATCGGTCCCACGTCGCCGAGCTGGCAGGGCACGACGCGGTCCGCGTGAGGAACGAGAGGCTCCGGCTGGGCCAGCGCGAAGGCGATCACGCGCCAGCCGGCTAGCCGCGCCTCGCGGGCCATCAGGGCCGGCAGCGCCCCGGCGCCGGCGACCAGGCCGAGCGCCTCGGCCATCCCGCTCAGCGGGGCGGCCAGTCGAGGTGCGGCCGACCCTCCTCGATCATGCGCTCGATCTCGAGGGCCACCGCGAGCGAGCGGACGTCGTCTTGCTCGAGGAGCTCGATCGTCCCGCTCGCCTGCGCGTCGCGCACCGCCTTCAGGATGTGCAGGATCTCCGATTTGAGCGGGTTCTCCTTGTGGACGAACAGGTGCTCGACGAAGGACTCCTGGCGGTAGCGGATCGACTCCCGGTTCAGCACGTACTCCGACGCCGCCCGCCGGTGGATCTGGATGTCCTGGTCCGTGTAGTCCAGGAAGATGTAGGCGTCCGGCTGGGTGATGGCGAGGGTCCGGACCTTGTGCTCGGTCGCGCGGCTGGCGGTGATGTTGGCGACGGTGCCGCTCTCGAAGAGGATCTGCACGTTGGCGACGTCCGACCGCGCGGAATGCACCCGCGAGCCGGCGGCGGTGATGCGCCGCACCTCGCTGTCCACCAGCCCGAGGACGATGTCGATGTCGTGGATCATGAGGTCCATGACCACCGTGTCGTGCTGGACGCGCGGAACGAACGGCCCCAGCCGGCGCGACTCCACCAGGATCGGGCTCGCCACGATCTTCCGGAGCTCCTGGACGGCGCCGTTGAAGCGCTCGACGTGCCCCACGTGGAGGACCACGTTGCGCTGGCGGGCGATCCGGAAGAGCTCGCGCGCTTCCTCGAGCGTGGGCGTCAGCGGCTTCTCCACCAGCACGCTGATCCCCGCCTCCAGGCACTCCTTCGCCACCTCGAAGTGCTGCGGCGTTGGCACCGCCACCGACACGACGTCCACCTTGCCGAAGAGGTCCCGGTGGCTCGAGTACGCCTGCGAGTCGTACTGCGCGGCGAGACGGGCGACCTTGCCGGCGTCCTGGTCCACGATCCCCACGAGATCGACGTCCCACAGCTCGGCGTACACCAGGATGTGGTACTGGCCCATGTGGCCGGCCCCCACCACCCCGGCTCGCAACCGCTTCTGCTCGCGCTTGCCCATCTCTCTCCCCTAGCAGATCCCGCGCTTCGACGACGCGATGAACTCGCAGAGGTGCTCGATCTCGGGGGACGGATCGACCTCGACGCGGATTCGATCCAGCGCCGCGCCCGGGCCATGGCCGGACCGGTACAGGAGCTTGTAGGCGCGCTGGAGGTTCAGGCGCACCTCCGCCGCCACGCCGGCCCGCCGCAGCCCGATGATGTTCACCCCGCGCACCTCGGCGGGGTTCCCCTCGACGATGAAGTATGGCGGCACGTCCTGGCCGATCCGCGAGCATCCGCTTACCATGGCGAGCGACCCGATCCGCACGAACTGGTGAATTCCCGTCAGGCCCGAGATCACGGCCCGGTCACCCACCTGCACGAAGCCGGTGAGCGCCGTGTATCCGGTCATGATGACGCTGTTCCCCACCTGGCAGTCATGAGCGATGTGGCCCTGCGCCATCAAGTAGCAGTCCTTCCCGATCACCGTCCATCCCTCGGGCGTGGTCGCCCGATGGATCGTCGCGTACTCGCGCACCACCGTGCCTTCGCCGATCCGCACGCCCGACGGCGTGCCCGGCTTCCACTTGAGGTCCTGCGGCGGGAGACCCACCGCCGCGCCCGCGAAGATCTGGCAGCGGGCGCCCACCTCCAGCCGACCCTCCAGCACGGCGTGGGGGCCGACCTCCACGTCCTCGCCGAGGCAGACCCCCTCGCCCACGACCGCGAACGGGCCCAGGCGCACGCCCGGTCCGAGCTGCGCTCCTGGGTGCACGACCGCGGTCGGATGGATGCCCATCATCGCTCATCCGCGGCGCGCGGATCCTCCTCCGATTCCGAGCCTCTCCTCGATCGCCGCCATGCGCCGCCCGAGGGCCCGCAGATCCTTCAGGATCTCCGGGAGACGGCTGATCGCCGCCAGCGCGCGCAGTCCGTCGCCCCCTGCCATGGCCGGAGTGCCGATCATCCCGGCCCCCGCCGGCACATCCCGATGAACGCCGGCCTGGGAGCCGATCTGCGCTCCGTCGCCGACTGTGACGTGGTCGGCGATGCCGACCTGCCCGGCGAGCACCGCGCCGCGCCCGATGCGGCACGATCCCGCGATGCCGACCTGCGCGACGATGATCACGGCCGGTCCGACCACGGTATTATGGCCAATCTGCACGAGGTTGTCGATCTTCGTTCCGCGACCGATCACCGTCTCGCCGAGCGTCGCGCGATCCACGGTGACGTTGGCCCCGATCTCCACGTCGTCCTCGATCACGACCCGGCCGACCTGCGGGATCTTCCGGTGGGCCTGGCCGTCGAAGACGTACCCGAACCCGTCGGCGCCGAGCACGCTGCCCGGGTGGACGATCACCCGGCGACCGAGCTCCACGCGCTCGCGCAGCACGACGTGGGGATGGAGCACGTTTCCCTCGCCCACCCGACAGTCGGCGCCCACGAACACGTGGGGGTGGAGGACCGCCCGGTCGTCCACGACCGACCGCTCGCCCACCACCGTGAACGCGCCCACCGTCGCGCTCGCCGAGATGCGGGCGCTGTCGGCGACGTACGCGGTCGGATGGACCCCCGGCGCGACGACGGGCTGCGGGAAGAATACCGCGAGCACCGCGGCGATCGCCGCGTAGGGCTGCGCGACCCGGATCGCCGGCCGGCCGCCGAGGTCGAGCCCGGGCGGCGCGATCAGCGCGGCAGCCGCGCTCTGCCGGGCGGCGGCGACGTACCGGTCGGCGGCGACGAACGACAGGTCGCCCGGCCCCGCGCTCTCGAGGCTCGCGAACCCCCGGATCTCGAGCGACGAATCCCCCTCGAGGTCTCCGCCGACGAGACGAGCCAGCTCTCCGAGGGAGCGCGCGGACATCCTACGGCTTCTTCGCCTTCTCCTGGTCGTACAGCTTGATGACCTCGTCGGTGATGTCGGCCTCGGCATCCCCGTAGATCACGCCGCCGCTGCGCCGCTCGACGATCAGCAGGAAGCCGCGCTCCTTGCCCATCTTTTCGATGATGCCGGTGAGCTCCTGGAGGATCTTCTGGGTGGCCTGCTGCTCCTTCTTCTGCAGCTCCTTCTCGAGGTCCTCGGCGAGCCGCCGGAGGTCACGCACCTTCCGCTGGAGGGTCTCCTCCTTCTCGCGACGAGAGTCCGCGGACAGGATCAAGCCCTTCTTCTCCATCTCGTCGCGGAGCTTGTCGACCTCGGTGCGGCGATTGTCGACGTCCTTCTGCATCGCGACCTTTTCCTTCTCGAGCTGCTCCCGGGCCGCGACCCCGGCCACCGACCGGACGATCACCCGCTGGACGTCCACGTAGCCGATCCGCGTGGCGGCGGCGTCCGCCTCCGTGCGCGTGACATGGCCGCCTACGAGGGCCGCCACCGCCAGTGTCACGATCCCGACGATCCATCTCTGCTTCATGGCATCACCTCTGTACTCTGACGGTCTCCGCTCTTAGAAGGGCGACCCGACCGTGAAATTCACCTGGAAGCTCTTTTCGCCCGGCTGCTTGTCGAGGTTGTATCCGAGATCGAGCCGCATGGGTCCGAGCGGCGAGAAGAAGCGCACGCCCACACCGGCCGCGTACCGGAGATTCGTCGGATCGAAGTCGGTCCCGAAACCATACGCGTTACCGGTGTCGAAGAAGACCGCGAGGCGGAAGCGCGGGAAGATCGGGATCAGGAGCTCGGTATTGAAGAGGAGCTCGCTGGTACCGCCGATCACGTCGCCCTGGGCGTCCTTCGGGGCCACCGTGCGCGTCCGCTGGCCGCGGAGGGTCGTGGCGCCGCCGAGGAAGAACCGCTCAAAGATCGGGACCTCCTCGCCGCCCCATCCCTGGACCACGCCGGCCAGGCCCCGGACGCCCCACACGAGGCCGAACACGGGCAGCGGGAAGTACCACGCGCTCTCGCCCACGATCTTGTAGTACTGGGTCTCGCCGGGAGGGCCGGCGAACGCGACGAGGAGGTCGTTCCGGCTGCCGCGGTTGGGCTCGAAGACGTTGTCGCGCGAGTCCCGCGTCAGGTTGGTCTCGATCACCGAGTTGAGGGTGGTCCCCTCCTGGCTCTTCAGGTCCGGGCTCGCGAGGAGCGCGATGTTGGAGATGGTGACGTTCTCCAGGCGATAGACGCCGGAGATCGTCCAGTACTCCGCGAGCGGATAGCTCGCCCGGATGTCGCCGCCGAGGCGCTCCTCGGTGAAGTCGTCGTAGTCGCGCTCCCGGTCGTAGATGTCGAAACCGGCTCGCAGCGGAATGTCGAAGAGGTAGGGCTCGGTGAACCCGATGAGACCGAGGCGGCTCTGGGAGCCGAAGCGGATCCGGAGGAAGACCTCCTGGCCTCGGCCGAAGAGGTTCCGCTGGCTTATGTCCAGGGTGGCGAAGATGCTGTCCAGGCTCGAGTAGCCCGCGCCGATGCTGAAGACGCCAGTCGCCTTCTCCTTGACGTCGATGTTGATGACGATCTTGTCGGGCGAGGATCCCTGCTCGGTGTTGACGGTGACCTCGTCGAAGAAGCCGAGGTTGAAGAGTCGCTGGCGGCTCCGGACGAGCTTCTGATACGTGAACAGCTCGCCCTCCGATATGCGCAACTCCCTCCGGAGGATCTTCTCCGAGCTCTTCGTGTTGCCGGTGATGTTGATCCGCTCGACATACACCGGCCCGCCCTCGACGATCGGGATGGTCACGTCCACCTTCAGGTTGTCCGTGTCGTTCGTCGTCCGGGGGTCGACCTCGGCCCGCGCCCGGCCCAGCTCGGAGTAGCGATCGATGATCGCCCGCGTCGAATTGCGCAGGGCCCCCCGGCTGAAGATCCCGCCCTCCTGGAGGGTCACCATCTTGAGGATCTCCTCGGTCGAGAGGAGCTCGTTGCCGGTGATCGTGATGGTGCCGGTCCGGAACTGCGACCCCTCCACCACGCGCACGTGCAGCGTCACCTTCTTCCGGGCGAGGTCGGGTACGATCTCCGTCGATTCGACCCGCGCCTGGATGAACCCGTGGTCCGCGTAGAGCTGGAGGATGCGGTCGACATCGTCGTCGAAGATCTTCCGCTGCACCGTCGAGAACGGGAAGATCCAGTACAGACGCTCCTTCGTCTGCATCACGTCCTTGATCTGGCCCGCGGTGAGCGCCTTGTTCCCCTCGATGATGATCTTGTCGATGTGGAGCTTCGGCCCTTCCTCGATCCGGAACACCACCCGGAGGTCGCCCTCCGGCGTGCGCTCGGTGCGCGGCGTGATCTGGACCCCGAAGAACCCCTCGTCCTCGTACTTCTGGCGGATCGCCTCCTCCGCCTTCTGGACCTCGACCGGGTTGTAGAGGATGCCCACCCGGATGGCGGCCTTCTCGCGAAGGTCCTCGGTCTTGAGCTCCGAGTTCCCCTCGAAGCTCACCTCGCGGAGGAGCGGGCGCTCGGCGACCACGAAGATGACTCGCACGCCGCCCTCGAACTCCTCGGTGCGCACCTGCACGTCGTCGAAGAACCCGAGGCCGAAGATGGAGCGGACGTCGTCGCGGAGCGCGGCGGGCGCCAGCGGATCCCCGATCTTGGTCTGGATCCGGTTCAGGATGGCGGGGGCCTGGATCCGGCGATTGCCCTCCACCACGATGTCGCGGACCGTGGGAACCGCCCCCGTCGGGGGCGGGGACTCCTGGGCACCGGCCGATACGACGAGGGTCAGGAGCGCGATCAGAGTCGAGAGGAGGGTCCGCCCCCGCGTCGGGGGCTGCCTCTCTGGGCGCCCCCCGACGAGGGCCGGGGGCACTCCTCGGGCGAACCGGGACCGGGAGGTCAGCGCTCCGCCAGGCTCAGTGAAGACTCGGACACGGGCTCGAAAACCAGGCCCTCGCCCTGAACCCGGACCTCGATTTGGAGTCCGTCCTGGACCCGGCCGGCGATGATCGATTCGGCCAGCGGATCCTCGATGTGCTTCTGGATGATGCGCCGGAGCTGCCGCGCGCCGTACGTCGAGTCGTAGCCCTTCTCGATCAGGAAGTTCGTGGCCTCGGGGGACAGGCTCACCCGGATCGCCCGCTCCTCGAGCTGGCGGTTCACCCGCTCCATCATCAGCTGCACGATGCCGCGGATGTGCTCCTCGTCGAGCGAGTGGAACACGATCACCTCGTCGATCCGGTTCAGGAACTCGGGGCGGAACGCCCGCTTGAGCTCGTCGAGCACGCGCTCCTTCATCCGGTCGTAGGTGTCCTCGGCGGTCGCCGACAGGAAGCCCGGCGTGGTGCGCTTGCCGATGAGGGCGGTCCCGAGGTTGGAGGTCATGATCAGGATCGTGTTCTTGAAGTCGACGACGTGCCCGAGGGAGTCGGTCAGGCGCCCGTCGTCCAGGACCTGGAGCAGCATGTTGAAGACGTCGGGATGCGCCTTCTCGATCTCGTCGAACAGCACGACCGAGTACGGGCGCCGCCGGACCTTCTCGGTCAGGTAGCCGCCCTCCTCGTACCCGACGTAGCCGGGCGGGGCCCCGAGGAGGCGCGAGACCGAGAACTTCTCCATGTACTCCGACATGTCCACGCGGATCAGCGCGTTCTCGTCGCCGAAGAGGAACTCGGCGAGGGCCCGCGCGAGCTCCGTCTTCCCGACGCCGGTCGGCCCCAGGAAGATGAACGAGCCCACCGGACGCTTGGCGTCCTTCAAGCCGGCGCGAGACCGCCGGATCGCGCGGGAGACTGCCCGGATCGCGTCGTCCTGGCCGACGACCCGCGCGTGGAGGACGTCCTCCATGCGGGCCAGCTTCGCCGACTCCTTCTCCTCGAGGCGCGAGAGCGGGATCCCCGTCCAGCGGGACACGATGTACTCGATGTCCTGCTCGCCCACCACCTGGGTCTGGCGGTTCTTGTTCTTCTCCCACTCGCGCTTGAGCTCTTCCTCGCGGCCCCGGAGCGCCTTTTCCTTCTCCCGGAGCGAGGCGGCCTTCTCGAACTCCTGCGCCTCCAGGAACATGTCCTTTTCGCGGACGACCCGCTCGATCTCCTTCTCCAGCTCCTTGATGGTCGCCGGAGGCGTCATCGCCTGGAGCCGCGTCCGGCTCGCCGCCTCGTCGATCACGTCGATCGCCTTGTCGGGCAGCTGGCGCTCGGTGATGTGGCGGTCGGCCAGCTTCACCGCGAGGTCGATGGCCGCGTCGCTGATCTTCACGCGGTGGTGCGCCTCGTACTTCGGCCGCAGGCCCTTGATGATCTCGACCGCCTCCTGGACCGACGGGGCGCGGACGATGATCGGCTGGAAGCGCCGCTCGAGCGCGCCGTCCTTCTCGATGTGCTTCCGGTACTCGTCGAGGGTCGTCGCGCCGATGCACTGGATCTCGCCGCGGGACAGCGCGGGCTTCAGCATGTTCGAGGCGTCGATCGCACCCTCGGCCGCCCCGGCGCCGATCAGGGTGTGCAGCTCGTCGAGGAAGAGGATCACGTTCTCGGACTGCCGGATCTCCTTCATCACGGCCTTCAAGCGCTCCTCGAACTGGCCCCGGTACTTTGTCCCGGCGACGAGGGCACCGAGATCGAGCTGGAGGAGGCGCTTGCCGACGAGGACGTCCGGCACGTCGTGGTTGACGATCTTCTGGGCCAGCCCCTCGACGATCGCCGTCTTGCCCACCCCGGGCTCGCCGATCAGCACCGGATTGTTCTTGGTGCGACGCGACAGGATCTGGATGACCCGCTCGATCTCGGTCTCGCGGCCGATGACCGGGTCGAGCTTGCTGTCCCGGGCGAACTGGGTCAGGTCGCGCGCGAACTCGTCGAGCACCGGCGTCTGGCTGCGCTTCTTCGGGCGGGGGTAGTACTGATCCCCCAGGAGCGCGAGCGTTTCCTGGCGCACCTCGTCGAGCCGGGCGCCGAGAGACTCGAGGATCTTCGCGGCGATCGACTGCCCTTCCTTCATCACGCCCAGCAGCAGGTGCTCGGTCCCGATGTAGTTGTGCCCGAGCTGGCGAGCCTCCTCGATCGAGAGCTCCAGCACGCGCTTGGCCTGGGGCGTGAATGGCACCTCGCCGAAGGTGAGCGTCTTGGGGAACCCGGCGAGCGCCCGCTCGACCTCGCTCTTGACCGTCTCGAGACGGAGCCCCAGGCGCTGGAGGACTGCGGTGGCAATGCCCTCCCCGTCCCGGATCAGCCCCAGCAGAATGTGCTCGGTCCCCACGAAGTCGTGGCGGAACCGGCCGGCTTCCTCTCGGGCGAGGATGATGACGCGTCGCGCGCGCTCAGTGAATCGCTCGAACACGTGGCCTCCTCCAGGCCCGGCGTGATGGCGCCAGGCAGCCAGGCGACGCACCCCTGCTCGTGGGCTCGGCAGGGCGCGCCTCGCCAACTCCCGGCGTCATTATACATGCGGGTGAAGAGGGCGCGGAACTTTTCGACCATCCGGCCGGTATTTAGCGCCCGGTCGGCCCCCGACACCCCCGCCGGTCGGCGGACGTTCGTCCCCGCGTGTCCGGGGTCAGGCCTCGATGATCGCGCGCCCGTCCACGAGCCGGACGAGGCGGTCGGCGCGTCGCGCCAGGTCCAGGTTGTGCGTGGCGATGACGAAGGCGACGCCGCGCTCGGCCTGGAGCCGCGCGAAGAGCTCGAAGACGTCCTGGCTCGTCTTCGGATCGAGGTTGCCGGTGGGCTCGTCGGCCAGGATCATGGCGGGCCGGCCGACCAGCGCCCGGGCGAGCGCCACCCGCTGCTGCTCGCCACCGGACAGCTCACCCGGGCGGTGCGTCACGCGGTCGAGGAGACCGACCTCTCGGAGGGCGTCCATCGCGAGCGCCCGCGCCTCGGCCGCCGGCCGGCGCTGGATCAGCGCGGGCAGCATGGCGTTCTCGAGCGCGGAAAAATCGGTGAGCAAATTGTAGAGCTGGAAGACGAAGCCGACCTCTTCCCGCCGGAAGCGCGTCAGGTCCGCGTCGGACCGGGCGAAGAGATCCTCGCCCCGGAACAGAACGGACCCCGCCGTCGGGCGATCGAGCGCGCCCAGGACGTGGAGCAGCGTCGACTTGCCGATGCCCGAGGCGCCGACCACCGCGACGAGCTCCGCCTCGTGCACCGTGAGGTTCACGCCCTTCAGTACCCGGAGCGGCTCGGC
>CAYXBJ010000180.1:0-5602 GCA_964463175.1 uncultured bacterium | reverse complement strand
GGTGAACTTCGAGACGTTCACGTACACCTTCACCGCAATCCAGGGTGACGCGATCCGGATCGACGGGGTGCCGGGCGGCAGCGCGGCCTTCATCTCGGTCGGGGAGCTCGATGTCTTCGGGCCGTCGCAGGGGAGTGGGGGCGGGGGCGGTGGGTCTCCGGCGGAGGTTTCGGTCAAGGCGCAGGCTCAGTCGGCCATCGCCGCCGTGGCGGCGCCGCACGGGTCGACCACCCTGATCGGCCTGATCAGCGACGGCGACGTGCCACCGGTCGGGACCAACGATCCGAGCCGGCAGTACGACAGCTGGGACGGGGCGAACACCGCCACCGAGGACTGGGTCGGATACCAGTTCGCCGCCCCGCAGACCTTCACGAAGGTGGTGTTCCAGGAAGGGATGCACTTCGTAGACGGCGGGTGGTTCGCATCGGGCCCAACGGTCCAGGTGCGGCAGAACGGGCAGTGGGTCGGGGTGGCGGGGCTCGCGGTGAATCCGGCTTACCCGGGCAACAACGGGGTGAACTTCGAGACGTTCACGTACACCTTCACCGCAATCCAGGGTGACGCGATCCGGATCGACGGGGTGCCGGGCGGCAGCGCGGCCTTCATCTCGGTCGGGGAGCTCGATGTCTTCGCGCTCGTCGACGGAGGGGGCGCCCCACCTCCACCTCCCGTGTCCACTCCGCCGCCACTCGCGTCTCCGCCCATGGTCCAGTGGAGCCACGACGGCCTCAGCTCCGCAGTGACGGCGGGGCTTTTCTACACGGGCACGATCTACCCTGCCCCGTACCAGGGCGCGTATTTCTTCGGTGACTACGCTGAGAGCTGGCTGCGCACTCTGCGGGTCGATGCGAACAACGCCCTGGTGACCGGGAGCATCACGGACTTCGCCCAGGACGTCGGCGGGCCCGTCTACATCGAGCTGGGACCCGACGGGCTGATCTACTACGTCGCGATCAGCACCGCCGAGATCCGACGGATCAAGTACTCGGCGGGCGGCAACACCCCGCCCGTCGCGGTTGCCGCCGCGACGCCCTCGTCGGGGCTGGCGCCCCTGGCCGTCCAGTTCTCGAGCGCCGGCTCGAACGACCCGGACGGTGACCCGCTGACCTTCGCCTGGGATTTCGGTGACGGCACGTCAGGCACCGGGCCGTCCCCTCAGCACACCTATCAGGGGCCCAGCGGCACGCGGGTGGCCACGCTGACCGTCAGCGACAACCATGGTGGGGCCACGACGGCCACGGTGCCGATCACGGTAGGCAATCGCCCGCCGGTCGCGACCATCGCCTCGCCGGCGACCACGTTCAAGTACAAGGTGGGTGATGTCGTCAGCTACTCGGGCTCGGCGACGGACCCCGACCAGGGTAGTCTCCCCGCATCGGCGCTGTCGTGGCAGATCATCATCCACCACTGCCCGGGCGGCGACTGTCACACGCATCCGTTCCTGACAGGCACCGGGGCCAGCGGCACGTTCACCGTGCCGGACCATGGTGACGACAGCTACATGGAGCTGATCCTCACCGCCACCGACTCCGGCGGGCTGACGAACACGGTATCGCAGGTGATCCAGCCGCAGACCTTGCAAGTCACCCTGGCGACCGCCCCGCCGGGCCTCCAGGTCACGTACGACGGAACGACCGGGGTGGCGCCGTTGACGCGGACGACGATCGCCAAATCACTGCACACGATTCAGACGCCCTCCCCCCAGGGCACGAGCACGTTCTCCTCGTGGTCGGACGGAGGCGCCCAGCAGCATCAGGTCACGGTGGGGACCGCGAACGTCTCGTATACGGCGAGCTTCACGTGCCCGGTCGGTCAGTATCGCGCCGAGTACTTCAACAACCGGACCCTGACCGGCACGCCCCTCTTCACGGCCTGCGAGGGCGCGATCAACAAGAACTGGGGGAAGGGCGGTCCTGGGAACGGCATCGGCAACGATAACTTCTCGATTCGCTGGACGGGCCGCTTCACTTTCCCGGCAGGCTCCCGGACCTTCACGACGGTGAGCGATGACGGGGTCCGCCTCTACGTGGACGGGGTGCTCATCATTAATCGCTGGAACGACCATCTCGCCGCGACCAACACGGCGACGCGCACGATGACGGCGGGCGACCACGACGTCAAGGTGGAGTACTACGAGCACACCGGAGGGGCGGTCATCCAGGTCAGCTGGTAGCGGCGGGTGAGGGTCCGCCGCGCCCGATGGACCGGGCGTGGCGGGTAGCACCCGATCGGCCTTGAAATCGGCGCCGGTGCGATGATCATGAGCCGCCCCGGCCCAGCGGCAGCGCGACCTCGCGCCCCGTGGCGCTCGCTCGGAGCCCCGCTTCCAGCACCTCTTGAACGTCTCGGCCGACGTCGGGCGCGCAGAGACCCTCGATGGGGCGGCCCGTCCGCAGGCAGGTGAGGAAGTAGGTCGCCCCGTCGCGCTCGGCTGGCGGCAGCGGTGGCGGCTCGATGAGTGCGCTTCCCTCGGCCGACACGAGCTCGATCCGCCCGGGGCCGGCCACCTGACCGTCGCGAAGCGGCCGAGGCTGGTGGACGATCAAGGTGCCGGCGTCACCGTACACGATCATCCCGAAGGCGGGCTGGGCCCCGATCTGGTTCCAGCTCGCCTCGAGCAGGGCGAGGGCCCGCGGGTAGCGCAAGACGACCACCGCCGCGTCCTCGGCCGGCAGGTCCGGCTTCCGGAGCCGCGCGCTCGCCGCCGTAACCGCCGTGGGCTGTCCCAGGAGGGCGCGCGCGAGCACGGCGCCGTAGCCGCAGTAGTCGATCAGGGCGCCGCCTCCGTTCCGCTCCGGATCGTAGAGCCACTCGGAGAACTCCGGCGAGCAGCCGAACTCTCGCGGCCCGGCGTGACCGCCGCGATGGCTCAGCTGGACCGGCTCGCCGACTCGTCCCGCGCGACTGAGCTCGAGCCCGTGACGGATCGCCGGCCGCCAGGCGCTGGGCCAATTCACCATGAGCGGGAGGCCCGCCGTCCGCGCGGCGGCGAGAAGCGCGTCCGCGCCTGCGAGGTCCGCGGCCATCGGCTTCTCGACCATCGCGGGAAGCCCGCGCCGGAGCGCTCGCGCGCCGAGCTCGGCGGACCGGCGGTTGTCCGCAAAGACGAGCACGGCGTCGAGGTCGCGGCGGTCGAGGAGCGCGTCGTACGCGGCGTAGAGATCGGCGCCCCCGTGGTCGCGGACGAACCGCGCTCGCGGTCCCGGGGCCGGCTCGGCCACGGCCACGACCCGGCCGAGGTCGGCCGCCGCGATCGAGGCCAGATTGCCCCAGACGTGGTCGTGGCTCAGTCCCAGGACGCCGATGCGAAGCCGCGCGGAGGCCATGTGCTCAGGCGACGTCGACCAGCGCCTCCGCGATCTGGCCGAAGCGGTGGTCACCGAGGGTGAGCTCGGCGCAGAGAACGTGACGCCCCGTCGAGCCCGGCGCCACCTCGAGCACGAACTGGAGCACGCCGCTCTCGCCCGCGGGGATGGCCGACTCCGCCGCGCCCGGTGACACGGACCAGCCGGGCGGCGCCACGAGGCTCGCGTGCGCCACGGCGTCGTCCGACCCGTGATTGGTGACCCGGAGCTCGATCGGTAGACGATCGCCGGGGCGCGAGCGGCTCTGGTACGGGTAGAGGGTCGCGAAGTTCGGGTCGAGCGCGAAGTTCACCTCGGCCGGCACCGCGACGAGCGTGCGGAAGACGCCCTCCAGCTGGCGCGCCCAGCCGTGGAAGTCCTCGAGCATCTTCCGGTCGACGCGCAGCGCCCCGGTGTGGCCGGTGAGGATGAGCTCAGGCTCGAACTCCATCAGCCGGCGGACGCCCACCGCGATCGAGTCGGCGAGCATCTTGTTGCGGTAGACGGGCGCCGCCGCCCGGAGCGGGCTCACCGTGCCCTGGAGGAGGTTGTCCCCGGTGAAGGCCACGCGCGTGCCATCGATCTCGCCGAACAGCCCGAGCGCCCACCAGGTATGCCCGGGCATGTGGAAGACGTCGAATGTCCACCGGTCCCAGGAGACCCGGCCGCGATCGGAGAGCGCGCGATCCACGCGGATGGGATGCGGGAGGAGGCACGGCACGTTGTAGCCGGAGGGGTTCGACACGATCTCGGCGAAGTTCTCGAAGATCCACGCCTGCGTGCCCTGCGTCTGCTGGAGCCACGGGAGCCCGGCGAGGTGGTCGTCGTGGTAGTGGCTCGGGATCACGACGTCGACCGAGCGGAGGCCGGCAACCGCCTTCAGGTCGTCGAGCGAGTGCTCGACGAAGCGGAGGTCCGCCGCCATGTGGTCCCAGCTCGGGAAGCCGTAGTCCAGCAAGAGGGCCCGGCCGTCGTCGGCCATGAGCGCGTAGCAATTGGCCACCGAGTGCGGATTGGCCCAGAGGTGAGGGAGGACCTTCGCCTTCGGCTGGTCCACCGAGTGCGGCCACACCGGCCAGACCCGGTTCTTCCGCATCTCGCCTTGCAGGCCGTACAGGAGGCGGAGCTTCGGCTCGAGGAGGCGGAGCGCCGCGGGCGCGTCGTCGGTCGGATGACCGTGAGACGGGCAGAGCCGCTGGAGCGGGAGTCCGGCGAGCAGCGTGACGGAGTGAAGCGCCGCGCCGGCCGCGTCGGGCAGGCCGTACTGCCACTGGAGGTCGTGGATCGTGTGGACGTGACCGGGCTCGGCGATGAGGTCGCCGCAGAACGCGGTCGGCAGCCCGTCGACCTCCGTGACGAAGGTGACCGAGCCCTTGGTGTGGCCCGGGGTCGGCAGCACCCGGATGTCGTACTCGCGCCAGCGGAACGTCTCGTAGTCGCGCAGCGTCCGCGCGACGGGGACCGACCGTGGCAGGGTGAACCCGACGCTGGAGACGTCGTAGTTGTCGTAGATGCGCTTGAGTCGCCAGAACGCGTCGGTCTCGGCGAAGAGCGCGGCTTCCCGCTCGGGCACCGCGATGGGGACGCCCCGGGCGGCCAGGAGATGGTCCCCCTGGCATTGATCGCGGTGATGGTGCGTGTGCAGCACCCACTCGATCTCGCGGACTCCGGCCTCCCCGAGGTGCTCGAGGATGCCGCCCGAGCCGAAGTCGATCAGGAGCCCGCGGTCACCCCGGACCAAGAGGTAGACGTTGCAGGTGTCGCGGTACCAGTAGAGGCTCGGCGACAGGCGAACGAGCGCGCCGGGAGCGCCCGCGCCATGGGGGTGGGAATGTCCGTGGCCGCCATGGCTATGGCCGTGGCGGGCATCGTCGTGCGCGTGCATGCCGGGCCTCCTGTCGCGAAGGGCGTGGCGAGTCGACGGCGCTCGAGCGCACGCCACCACGCCGGCGGCTCGCCGTCCGACCGCGTCCAACATACGCGAATGGGGACGACACGCGCGAGGGGTGACCGGGCCAGGGACGAGTGAAGCGGCTGGGCGCTTGCCAGTAGGCAGTAGGCCGAGCGGAACCCGACGTCAGCACGATCTGGCCGACGCCGGTCGGGTGAGTCTGACCGGCGCGACGGTCGGCAGACGGCTAGCGAACCACCAGCACGGGAACCGGCGCGCGGGCGACGGCGCCGCCGGCCACGCTGCCGAGGAGGAGGCGCTCGACCGCTCCGACGCCCCGTGCGCCGATGACGAGGATGTCGGCGCT
>CAYXBJ010000179.1:0-54429 GCA_964463175.1 uncultured bacterium | reverse complement strand
CTACTGCGCCCAGCCACCACCGAGGGCTCGGTAGAGCTGGACCACGGCGAGGAGCTCGTCGCGCTGGGACGTCGCCAGATCCAGCTCCGAGGTGAAGAGCTGGCGCTCGTTGTCCAGAACCTCGAGGTAGCTGGTCACCCCACCGTCGTAGCGGATGTTCGAGAGCTTGGTCGAGCTTCGCAAGATATCCACGAGCTTCTCCTGCTCCTGGCGGGCCTCTCGCCGCTTGCGATAGCCGACGAGCGAATCGGAGACCTCCCGGACCGCGAGCTGCACGCTTTGCTGGTATCGGGCCACAGCCTCGGAGGTCCGGGCCTCCGCGGAGTCCACGCCGGCGCTGACGCGGCCGGCGTTGAAGATCGGCACGGTCATCGTGGGACCGATTCCGAACATCCCCATGGGCCCGAAGGACACGCTGTTCGCGACGCCGCCCGCCACGGCAATGCTCCCGAGCAGAAAAATCCGGGGAAAGTAGTCCGCCTTCGCCACACCGATGCGCGCGTTGGCCGCGACGAGCTGCTGTTCGGCGAGACGCACGTCAGGGCGCCGCTCGAGCAGAGAGGCCGGCAAGCCCGCGGGGAGCGAGGGCGGAAGCGCCTGGCTGCCCAACGGCCGCCCGCGCGGGATCGGTCCCGGGAGCTGTCCAAGGAGCACGCTGATGAAGTTCTCTGTCTGCTCGATCTGCCGCTCGAAGTCCGGGATCTCGCGGAGCGCGCCGGACAGCAGGGTGTCGGCCTGGTAGACGTCCATCATCGAGACCACACCGCCCTGCTCGCGGAGCTGCACGAGCTGGAGCGAATTGCGCCGCGACGCCACGGTCTCGTGGGCGATCTCGAGGCTGAGATCGAGACTGCGGAGCTGGAAGTAGGCAGTGGCCACGCTGGCGACCAGATCGCTCAGCACGATGTGCTGCGCTTCCTCGCTGGCGAGCAGATCGGCGCGGGCCGCCTCCGTCGCGCGGCGCCAGCGGCCCCAGAAGTCGAGCTCGAAGGAAAGACTGAAGCCGCCCTGGGCGATGAGCGAGTTGTCCAGCGTCAGGGGCGGTCGGTCACCGGTGGTCGCCTGGTACGGCGCCTGAGCCGTGCCGTCGAGCGTGGGGAACTGAAACGAGCGAGTGGCCACCAGCTGGGCCTGAGCGTCCTGGATGCGCGCCGCGGCGACGCGGAGGTCGTAGTTCCGCTCGAGCGCGGTCCGGATGAGCCCCTGGAGGGTCTCGTCCTGGAAGATCGTCCACCAGGCCTGGTCCGCGAGTGATCCCGGGCCGCCCGGCGCAGTGGGATCGAGGCCGCGATAGAGAGTCGGCAGCGGCACGTCGGGGCGCTTGTAGTCCGGCCCGAGCGTGCAGCCGGCGAGGAGCCCCAGGGTCAGCGCGAGGAGGAGAACGCGCCTCACGGGTGCTCCCCGCGGAACGCCGGATCAACCGGCTCCGGCGCCGGGCCTTTCGCCGCGCCCTTCGCGCGCTTGTGGCGCCGCCCGAGCTGCTCGACGAAGGCGAAGTTGCCGGGGATCACGAACACGCCGAGGCCGGTCGCCACCAGCATGCCCCAGAACACGGCCGTCCCCATGACGTTCTGTGCGCCCGCGCCCGCTCCGCTCGCCCGCATGAGCGGCACCACGCCCAGGATGAAGGCGAAGGCGGTCATGAGAATGGGACGGAAGCGGAGTCGGGCAGATTCCAGGGCCGCCTCCTGGACCGGCCGACCTTCCTGCTCGTGCTTCATCTTCGCCATCTCCACGATGAGGATCGCGTTCTTGGCGGCGAGGCCGATGAGCATGATGAGCCCGATCTGGACGTAGACGTTGTTGTCGAAGCCGGCCAGCCAGACGCCGAAGAACGCGCCCAGTGCCACGAGCGGCGACCCGAGCAGGACCGCCCACGGGAGCCGCCAGCTCTCGTAGAGCGCGGCCAGCAGGAGGAACACGAAGACGATCGCGAGGACGAGCGTCGGGGCGGCCGGCGGCGCCACCGTTTCCTGGTACGAGAGCTTCGAGTAGGCGAAGCCCATCTCCTTTGGCATCGTCTTCGTGAACACGTCCTCGAGGGCCGCCAGCGCCTGGCCGGAGGTGAAGCCGCGCCCGGGCACGCCGCTGATCTCCACCGAGCGGAACAGGTTGAAGCGCGTGGTGATCTCGGTGCTCGGGATCTCCCGGATGGTCACGAGCGTCGAGAGCGGAATCATGATGTCCGTGGTCTTGCTACGCACGTAGATCTGCCCGATGTCGTCGGGCTTCCTTCGATAGTCAGCATCCGCCTGGACGTAGACCCGGAACAGCCGTCCGAACCGGTTGAAGTCGTTCACGTAGGCGCCGCCCAGCACGGACGACATCGCCTGGAACACGTCGTTGATCGGGATGCCGAGAGTGCGCGCCTTCCCGCGGTCGAGGTCCACCTTCACCTGCGGGTACGTCGGATCGAACGAGGTGAACAGGTTTGCGAGCTGCGGCCGCTGGCGTGCCTCGGTCAGGAACGCGCGCGTCTGGGTGCCGAGGTCCCCGACGGAGAGGGTGCCGCTCCGGTCCTGGAGGAGGAAGTTGAAGCCCGCGGAGGCCCCGAAGCCCGAGATCGTGGGGATGTTGAACGGGAAGATGACCGCCTCCGGGATCGCGGCGAACTGCGGGCCCAGATGCGCGATGATCCCCTTCACGTGCAAGGCCTCGCCGTGGCGCTCATCCCAGGGCTTGAGCCGGATCAGGATGGTTCCGAAGTTCGGCTGATATGTGTTCGTCACGAGCCCGAAGCCGCCGATCGTCGTGTAGGCCTCGACACCCTCGGTCTTCCCGACGATCTGCTCGGCGCGGGTCAGGATGGCCGCCGTCCGCTCGAGGGACGCGCCGGGGGGCAGCGTCACGTTGACGCCGAGGAGGCCCTGGTCCTCGTCGGGGATGAACCCCGCCGGGATCATCCGCCCGAAGAATCCGGCGCCGACGATCACGACGCCGACGAGCAGGATCGTCAGCACGGCGCGCCGGACCAGCAAGGTGGTCACGTTGATGTAACCGTTGGTCGTGCGCTCAAAGACCCAGTTGAACCCGCGGAAAAACGCGCCGAGCGGGCCGCGCCCCGGTCCGTGGCCGGGCTTGAGGAGGAGGACGGAGAGCGCCGGTGACAGCGACAGGGCGCTGAAGGCCGAGAGCAGGACCGAGATGGCAATCGTCAGCGCGAACTGCTGGTACATCCGCCCGGTGAGACCGCCGACGAAGGCGACGGGGACGAACACCGCCGAGAGGATGAGGGCGATCCCGATGACCGGGGCGGTCACCTCCTTCATGGCCTGCTCCGTCGCGTCGCGCGGGCTCAGGCCGTGCTCCATGTGATGGATCACCGCCTCGACCACGACGATGCCGATGGCGAGGACGAGGCCGAACATCGAGAGCGTGTTGACCGAGAAACCGAGCATCGGGAAGAAGATGAAGGTGCCGATGATCGAGACCGGCACGGTCAGGAGCGGGATGATCGTCGCGCGCACGTTCTGGAGGAAGATGAACACCACGAGGGTGACGAGGATCAGCGCCTCCACGAAGGTGTGCACGATCGACTCGATCGAGGCCTCCACGGCCGGCGTCGTGTCGTAGACGACCTTGTAGTCCATGTCCGGCGGGAACAGCGCCTTGGCCCGCTCCATCGTCGCGTAGATCTGCTTCGCCGCGTCCAGCTGGTTCGCCCCGGGGAGGAGGTAGACGGACATGGCCCCGGCCGGCGTCCCGTTCAGCCGGCCGAACGAGTTGTAATCCTGCGAGCCGAGCTCGGCCCGTCCCACGTCCTTGATGCGGACCTGGGCGGCGTTGGCGGCGCCGCGGATGATGATGTCCTCGAACTCCTCGGTCGTGACCAGGCGACCGGGCGCGGCGACGGTGTACGTGAATTTCTGATCCTTGGGTGCGGGCGCGCCGCCGATCCGGCCGGCGGGGGCCTGGAGGTTCTGCTCCTTGATCGCCGATATCACGTCGGCGGGCGTCAGCCCGAGCTTGGCGAGCTTGTCGGGCTGGAGCCAGACGCGCATCCCGTAGTCGGCCCCGCCGAACAGGTCGACCTGGGCGATGCCCGGGATGCGGAGGAGCTGGTCCCGCAGGTTGATGCCGGCGTAGTTGATCAGAAAGTTGGCGTCGTAGCTCTCGCCCGGCGAGTAGACCGAGATGACCATGAGGATGCTCGGGCTCTGCTTCTTGACGGTGACGCCCTGCTGGGTCACTTCCTGGGGGAGCCGCGCCGACGCCACGGTCACCCGGTTCTGGGTCAGGACGTTGGCGGTGTCCTGGTTGACCCCGACCTGGAAGCTGACGTCGAGCAGCATGCGGCCGTCGCTCGTGTTCGACGACTGCATGTAGATCATGTTGTCCACCCCGTTGACCTCCTGCTCGATCGGGGTGGCCACCGACTGCTCGACCGCGACCGCCGAGGCGCCCGGATAGGTCGCGGTGACGCGGATGGACGGCGGAGCGAGGAAGGGATACTGCTCGAAGGCCAGCTTGAGGACCGAGGAGGTCCCCAGCAGCACGGTGAGGATCGCGATGACGATCGCGACGATCGGCCGTCGAATGAAGAAGTGCGCCATCGGGCCTAGCTGCCGCTCGGGGGCTTCGGCTTGGGCGACGCCGGCACCGTCGGAGCCGTCGCGCCCGCCGCCGGCGGGGTCGATGGCGAGGGCGGCGAGCCCGCCGCGGGGGCGGTCCCGGGCGGCGGGGCCGTCTCGGGCTTGACCTGGATGCCGGGCCGCACCTTCTGGAGGCCCTCCACGATGACCCGCTCGCCGGGCTCGAGGCCGCGCGTCACGATGACGAGGTCCCCGATGCGCTCGTTCAGGGTCACGCTTCGCAGCGCAACCTTGTCGTCGGCCCCCACCACCAGGACCGACTTCACCCCCTGGGCCTCCTGGACGGCTAGCTGCGGCACCAGGATGGAGTCCGGCCGCTCCTCGATGACCGCCCGCACCCGTCCGAACTGCCCCGGCCGCAAGAGCTTCTCGGGATTGGGGAAGAGGGACTCGATGACGATCGTTCCAGTCTTGGAGTCGACCGTCCGGTCCAGCGTCGTCGTCTGACCCGCGTGAGGGAAGAGCGTACCGTCGGCCAGGATGAGCTCGAGCGGCAGGCTCTGGCCGGTCGTTCCGCGCTCCCTCGCGCGGCGCGCGAAGCGAAGATAGTCCACCTCGCTCGCAGTCATCGAGACCTTGATGGGATCGAACGTGGACATGGTGGCCAGGAGCGTCGGCTCGCCCCGGCCAACGAGGTTGCCCTCGTCCACGTTGAGCCGCCCGACGATGCCGGTTGCGGGCGCCCGGATGGTCGTGTAGCTCAAGTCCAGCTGCGCCTGGATGACGGCGGCGCGCGCGGCCTCGATGGCCGCCTGCGCTTGCTGGATGCCGATCCGCTGGGAGAGCCCGGTGTCCTTGAGCGCGGCCTCCGATGCCGCGACACCCGCGCTGGCCACTTGCTCCGCCGCGAGCGCGTTGTCGAGGTCGACCTGAGGCACGGCCTTGGCCTGGGCCAGTGGCTTGAGTCGGGCGACGTCGAGCTGCGCCTTGGCGAGAGCGGCCTTGTGCTGCTCGAGCTGAGCGCTGGCCCGCTCCACCTCGACCTGCTCCTGGGCCTTGGCGAGGTCGGCCTGCGCTTTGGCGAGCTGTGCGCGCGCGCTCTGGAGGGCGGCCTCGTACTGGGCGCGCTCGATCTCGAAGAGCACCTGGCCCTGCTTGACCTCGGAGCCCTCCTTGAATCGGACGTGCTCGAGTACACCCTGGATACGCGCCCGGAGCTCCACGGTCTGGACCGCGTCGGTCTGGGCCACGAACTCCGCGGTGATCGGAACCGTCTTCTTGACGACCTCCGCGACCACGACGGCGGGCGGCGGCGGGGCGGGCGCGGCGCCCTCCTTCGTCTTGGCCCGCTCGCAGGTCGTCAGCGCGGGGAGCAGCGTCGCGACCGCCAGCAGGCACAGGAGAACCTGGCCGGGCGGGCGCCGGGGCTTCCGGCGGATCCGTCGGGTCCAGCGCGGTGGAGACTCCTGTCTTGCTCTCGGCCCGCGTCCCGTCATCTGGTTTCTCCTGGTTGTGCGCGAGACCTTCAACGGCGGCCTACGATGGCGGGATGACCGCCAACGCGGCGGACCGCCCTTCGCCTGATTCTACGCCGAGTAGCGAAGGACGGCACCCCGGGGGTCCGGCGCCCGAGCCGACTCACGGGCAAGATGCGTTCCACGAGGGCGATCGGCCAGAAAGCCTGGCCAATGCTGGCGTGCGGCTTCGAAACCGTGTCGAGGCGGCGGAGGCAGCGCCGCCACAGGTGGTGGGGGCCGCTGAATCCGGCGGCCATCGAGGCGTCGGTTGATCGCAGCTCGGCTCCGGGACTAGAGTCGCGTCATGCCCGGTCCCCTCCGGTCCTTGCGCGAGATGTCGGCGGGGACGGGTCAGACCCGCCCCGAGCACGTGGCCCTCGGCGTGGCGGTCTTGCTTCTTGCCGCGCTCGCCGCGTTGGCGCCGCTGTTCGCCGGGCCGGCCACGCCGACCGTCGTGGGGCTCGCGCTCATCATCGGCGCCTGCCTCGAGCTCGCGCACGGTGTCCGCCGGTCGACTCCCGAGGGCCGGCGCTCGGCGTGGATCGGCGGCGCGATCACGCTCGCCATGGGCACGGTCGTCCTCCAGGCGGGCGACCTGGTGGGCCGCGCGATCCTGCTTCTGCTCGCCGGCTGGTTCGGGCTCGACGCGATTCGCTACGCGATCGGGCGCACCGCCGATCGCGAGACGCCATTCCGCGGTCGCGTCCTGCCCGCGCTCGGCTACGGGCTCCTCGCGATCCTCCTGCTGCTGGTCCGCGGGCCCGCGACTCGGTGGGCGATCGCCTTCGCTGGCGGATTTCGACTCGTAGGGATGGCATGGGACATCAGGACATCGCCGGCGTACGACCATGACGACACCGGTGACACGGTGGCGCAGGATCTCGGCCTGGCTGGCAGCCCGGCCCTGGCGGACCTCGCTCGGCGCCTCGCGACGGAGGAGCAGGGGCGCACGGGGATCGATCGGGGCTGGGTCGGCGCGTTCGTGGTCACCCTCTTCGGGATCCATCTGGGACGCATGGGGCTGGATCGGTCGACGCTCGGCATCCTGTCCCCGCTCGTGGCGGTCGTGGGCGATCTCGCCCTCGCCCTCCTCATCGCCTACGGCGTCGTGGTCCCTGCCCGTCTATTCGGCCGGCGGGCGACCCGAGGGCTCGAGCGGCGCGCGTGGAGCTGGTGCCTCGACGAGGGCGGCTCGCGGTGGGTCCGCATGCCGATCCAGACCTGGCTCGAGTGGCGGCTCCGGTTCGCGGTGCGGCTTCGCGCGGCCCGTTACTCCCTGCCCGCCGCGCTCAGCCGCGGGCTCCAGATCGGGCTCCCCGCCGCGGCCTTCGTCGCGGCCACCTCGCCGGTGTTCGGCATGAGCTGGTTCTTCGATACGGAGAACTGGGCGGCCAGCATGTGGAACCACTGGGCGGAGGTACGCACCGATACCTGGCGGCAGGCGATGGTCGAGGCGGTGGTGGGCACCGAGCCGCGCGACGGGGCCCTGGCTTTCGCGGTGACGGCCCCCGGCGCGGCCGACGGGAAGGACTTCGCCTTCATCGTGATCGGTGACACGGGCGAGGGCGACGCGTCCCAGCACATCCTGCGGGATCAGCTCCTCGCGGTCGCGCGGCGCGAGGACGTGCGGTTCATCGTGGTGTCCTCCGACGTGATCTATCCGATCGGCGCGATGAAGGACTACGAGGCGAAGTTCTGGCTGCCGTTCAAGGGAACCGGCAAGCCGGTTTATGCCATCCCCGGCAACCACGACTGGTACGACGCGATCGAGGCGTTCGCCGCCACGTTCCTCACCGAGGACGCGGCGCGCCGCACGATGCACGCGCGGATCGAGGTCGACCACCGTCTGACCGGCACCACCGATCGCTACATCGAAGGGCTGCTCGCCGAGGCCGCCCGGCTTCGCCGGCTGTACGGCGTCCCGACCGGGTTCCAGCGGGCCCCCTTCTTCCAGCTCCAGACCCGCGACTTCGCGCTGATCGCGGTCGACACCGGGGTGGTCCGGCGGGTGGATCCGGCCCAGGAGGCATGGCTGCGGGCCGCGCTCGACTCGGCGCGCGGCAAGTTCACGATGGCGGTCCTCGGCCACCCGCTCTACGCCGGCGGCCACTACACGGCCGAGGGGGACGAGGACTTCGGCGCGATCCATCAGCTCCTGCGCGAGCACGACGTCGCCATCGTGATGGCCGGGGACACGCACGATCTCGAGTACTACCTGGAGCCGGGCGGCGGACGCGGCACCGTCACCCACATGGTCAACGGCGGCGGCGGCGCCTACCTGAGCTTCGGGACGGCGCTGGACTGGCCGGCGACGCCCGCGACCGGCGCCTGGGCCTTCCATCCCACGACCGCCCAGGTCACCGAGAAGATCCGCGCGACGCTTCCCCCGTGGAAGGCGCCCTTCTGGTGGTGGACCCAGCGCCTCCGCGCCTGGCCCTACTCCGTGGAGTGGCTGTCGGCGGCCTTCGACGTCAACGTCGCCCCGTTCTACCAGAGCTTCGTGGAGGTGCGCGTCGAGCCCTCGTCGGGCCGGGTCCGCCTCCACCCGTACGGGATCAACGGCCGCCTGCGCTGGGTGGATCTCCAGGCGTCCCCGGGGCTCCAGCCGGCGGGCGCGGCGCCGGACGACCCCGTGGAGTGGAGCCTCCCCCTGGCGGGACGCTGAGGGCCGGCCCAGCGCCGCGATCGCAGCGCGCCGGTCACCCGCGCGCGCGAGGATCTCGCGGTCAGGCGGTCGTCAGCCCGCCGGGTGGAAGCGCTTCACCGCGCGAACGCCCAACACGACGAACAGCGCCAGGACGATCAGCTGCGAGACGGCGAATGGCGGCTCGGATTGCGTCGGCGCCAGCCGGTTCAGGGCCGGCACCTTCAGGAACGACTGGACGACCAGGACGAACACGTTCAGGTAGAGGGCCAGCACCGCCCCGCCGACGTACAGCCAGCGCCAGGATCCGCGGAGATGCTGCAGGTAGAGCGCGACGATTGCGATCGCCAGCGCCGCCAGGGAGATGACGCCGACGATGTGGGACGGGAGCAGGCGGTCGCGGGGGAAGAAGAAGCCGGTCACGCTCGTCAGCACGGTGGTGGCGAGAAAGATCGCCGTCCATCCGTCGCACTTCCGAGCGGCGAGCATCCCGCGCAGAACGACGAGCCCGGTGGCGATCCCGATCAGGCTCAGGAGCACGTGCACCTGCGTGAAGGTCTCGACCGACATGCCAAGGATCATGACTCCCCCTTCCAAGCCGGACGCGCGGGCGACGTCGGCCAGCGATCGTTCTGCCGCAGACGGGGCCAGCCCTCCGGCACGAAGGCATTGTACGGACTCGCGGCCCATCGTCGTTGCGATCGTGGCCGGTCGCGCTCTTGTCCGCCCCGCAACAACCGCGTTACACTCCGGGCGCGCACGTGAGCTGCGCGCACCTTGGTTCACATGGGCAAGGGCGATCTCGGCGACCGCACGGTCCCGGATCGAGCCCGGGAGGCCAGCATGAATCCAGTCGGGGGCACAACGACGGCTCGGTCCGCGGATCCCAAGCCACTCGGTACGACCGCTGACGCCGGTATCAGCCGGCGGCGCTTCATCGCGGCGGGCGCGGCGGTGCTGAGTGTGCCGCTGGTGGCTCGCTCGGCGCACGCCCAGGCCAAGGTCCTGCGCATCTCCACGCCAGGCTCGCCCGACGAGTGGCAGTCGAAGGGCATGGTCAAGTTCAAGGAGGAGCTGGAGAGGAGCGCACCCGGCCAGTTCAACGTGCAGCTCCACTTCAACGGCACGCTCTTCGCTCAGGGCACCGAGATCGAGGCGATGCAGCGCGGGAACCTCGAGGGTGCGCTCACCTCGCCCCAGGACATTACCAACCTGATCCCCGAGTTTTCGATCTTCACGACCGGGTACCTGATGCGCGGACCGGCCCATCTCGACGCGGTCTACGACGGGGACATCGGCGCCGAGTACAAGGCGCGCGTCGCCAAGGACGTCCGCGTTCAGATCATCCGCAGCCAGTACCTGGGCACCCGCCACGTCATCCTGCGGCAGCCGCGCAACGTGCAGACCCCGGCCGACATGGCGGGTCTCAAGCTCCGGATGCCAGGGTCGGAGACGTGGCAGTTCCTCGGGGCGGCCCTGGGGGCGAACCCCACCCCGCTCGCCTTCGAGGAGGTCTATCTCGCCATGCAGACCGGCACCGTCGACGGGCTGGAGAATCCCCTGCCCGACGCGATGGCCGCGAAATTCTACGAGGTGAGCAAGCAGGTCGTCCTGACCGCGCACATGGTCGCCAACGTCTTCTTCACGCTCGCCGGCGGGTTCTGGAACGGCCTGTCGCCCGCGCAGCAGAAGGCGGTCGCCGCCGCGATCGCGGCGTCCAAGAAGCTGAACGACGATGGCGTCATCGAGACGGAGAAGACGGCCGCCTCGTTCTTCGAGGGCAAGGGCGTCAAGGTCACCACGCCCGACGTCGCCGCCTTCCGCACCCAGGTCCAGAAGCGGTTTCTCGACTCGAAGTTCGCCAAGACCTGGCCGCCGGGCCTGCTCGACCGGATCAACAAGGCCGGGGCCTGATCGGAAGTCCCGCATCCGGGACCGGCTCGTCGCGCGGGTCGAATAGAGCCCTCCGGCGCGCCGGTCCCGACCTCGCGGTGTCTGCACTCCGACCACGTGAACGGCCAGGTGGACGCGTGGAGATCTCTCGGTGCCTCGTGACACCGCCACCTCTTCTTCTTGCGCGCGACCCGACTCGCTCTGCGCCCAGCCGGCGCTGACGGCGGAGCCGCACACGGCGTCGCACAGTAGGCGAGAGCCAGGAACACGGAGACCGCAGCCATGCCGGCCATGAAGGAGCTCGTGAAGGGCGTGTGGCGGTATCGCCACTTCATCGGCGGCGAGTGGGTCGATTCCACCGCCCCGCGCGACGTGATCGAGGTCGAGAACCCGGCGACCGAGGAGATCGTGGCCGCGGTGCCGCGGGGCACGCCGGAAGACGCCGATCGGGCGCTGCTCGCGGCCCGGGCGGCCCAGCCGGCCTGGGAGGCGCTCCCTCCCGTGGAGCGCGGCCGCTTCCTCCATCGCCTGGCGCAGCTCGTGCTCGAGCACCGGGAGCGACTGGCGCGCCTGGTCGTGACGGAGCAAGGGAAGCCCCTCCAGGAAGCGCTCGGGGAGATCGACGGCACCGCCCTCTACCTGACCTACGCGGCCGAGGAGGCGCGCCGGATCACCGGCGACATCCTGCCCTCCGACAACCCGGACGAGCAGGTGTGGATCCAGCGCGTGGCGCACGGCGTCGTGGTCGGGCTCACCGCCTGGAACTATCCGGCGGCGCTCACCACCCGGAAGCTCGGGCCGGCCCTGGTCGCGGGCAACACGATCGTCGTCAAGCCGCACGAGGGGACGCCCTTGTCCGCGCTCGAGATCGCGCAGCTCTCGCGCCAGGCCGACTTCCCGCCCGGCGTTGTCAACGTGGTCACCGGCACCGGCGAGGGCGTGGGCGCGGCGCTCGTGCGCCATCCGATCCCGCGCCTGATCACCCTCACCGGGTCGGTCCGCGCGGGCCGGGAGATATTCCGGAACGCCGCCGAGGACCTCAAGATCCTCCGGCTCGAGCTCGGCGGGAAGGCGCCGTTCATCATCGCCGAGGACGCCGACGTCAGCGCCGCCGTGCGGGCCGCCGTCGCCTCCCGGTTCGAGAACTGCGGCCAGATCTGCATCTGCAACGAGCGGATGTACGTGCACGAGCGCGTCGCCGATCGGTTCCTCGACGAGTTCCTGCGGGCGGTCGGGCGGCTCAAGGTCGGAAACCCGCTGGAGCCGGTGGACGTCGGCCCGAAATTCAGCGCGGCGGAGCTCGACAAGGTCGAGCGCATGGTGACCGATGCGCGCGCCGCCGGCGCCGAGGTGATGATGGGCGGCCAGCGCCTTCGGGAGGGCGAGTTCGCGCGCGGGCACTGGTACACCCCGACCGTCCTCAGGCTTGCCGACAACCGCGCCGCCATCATGCAGCACGAGGTGTTCGGGCCAGTCATCCCGGTGATGACGGTGACCGACTTCGACGAGGGGCTGACGCTGGCAAACGAGTCGAACTACGGGCTGTCCGCCTACGTCTTCACCCGGGACATGCGACGGCTCATGCGCCTCGTGCGGGAGCTTCGCTTCGGCGAGATCTACGTGAACCGCCCGGGTGGCGACGCCGTCCACGCCTACCACGCCGGGCTTCGCCACAGCGGCGTCGGGGGCGAGGACGGCAAGTACGGTCTCGACGGCTACTTCCAGAAGAAGACGATCTACGTCAACTATGCGTGAGCCCGGTGGCCGCCGCCCCGCCCCCGGACGCCGCAGCTGAACGGCGCACCATCATGATCGGGCTGCCGCCGCGGGATTGCCTGGTCGTCGCCATCGCGACGCCGATCACGCGCGAGCTCACCCCCGACGTGCCGCTGCTCCTGGCCCGCTCTCGCGCGCTCCTCGAGAGGGGCTGCGACGGCATCGCCCTCTTCGGCACCACCGGAGAGGGCGCGCACTTCGCGCCGCGCGATCGGATGGCGACGCTGGAGAAGCTCGTCGCCGCCGGGTTGCCGCCCGAGCGCCTCGTCGTGGCGACCGGCGCCCTGTCGCTCCCGGACGTGGTGGCGCTCTCGCGCCACGCCGTAGCCCAGGGCGTCGCCGCGTGCCTCCTGATGCCGCCGTGCTTCTACCGGGGCGGCCTCACCGAGGATGGCGTCTTCCGCTGGTTCGCCACGGCCATCGATCGCATCGCGACCGACCGGCTCCGCCTGCTCCTCTATCATTTCCCGGACATCTCCGGGATTCCGATCACGGCCGGCACGCTCCGCCGGCTGGTGGAGCGCTACGGGCCGCAGATCGCGGGCATCAAGGACAGCGGCGGCGATCTCGACGTGACCGAGGCGCTCCTCCGCCGGTTCTCCGAGCTGGCCGTCTTCACCGGGACCGAGACCCACATCCCCCAGGCGATGGCGAGCGGCGCCCGGGGCACGATCTGCGGGCTGGCCAACGTGATCCCGCGGCTCATCCGCCGCATGCTGGACGCGGAGAGCCTGCCCGAGCGCCGGCGCTTCGTGCCCCTGGTGCGGGCAGTCGACGCGATCCTCTCGCGCGGCCCGTTCATCGCCGCCGTCAAGGCGGTCGTCGCCGCTGCCGCCGGAGAGCCGGGCTGGCGCCGGATGGTTCCGCCCGCCAGTGTCCTCTCCCTCATCGACGAGACGCGCCTGCTCGAGGACTTCAGCCGCTTCGAGGACGGCCTCCCGCCGGAGTTGCGGGAGGTCATGCCTCGAGGCTCTCGGGGCGAGCTCGCGCCCGCGGCCGGCTCGCTCCGCGCCCCGCAGAACGCCGGTTAGACCCCGGCGTCCCGGGAGCGGGGCCCGGGGCGCGGCGAGCGACACCGGGCGCGACCGCTCATCCCCTCACCCGGCACACCCATGGCGCTCGCGTCCCGTCCCCCTAGCTCCCCGGCTGGTAGCCGAGCTGGATCGGCAGCCACAGGACGAGCGACGGTACCGCGAGCAGGACGAGGAGGACGACCACGAGCGCCGCGATGAAGCCCCAGATGTGACGGTACATCGACGTCAGGGGGATGCCGGTGATCCCGGTGACCACGAACAGGAGCTCGCTGTACGGCGGCGTGATCATGCCGATCATCAGGTTCACGACGGTGGTGACGCCGAAGTGGACGGAGTCGATCCCGACCTCGCGGATCGATGGCATCGCGATCGGCACGATGACCAGCAACATCAGGAGCGTGTCCAGGAAGCACCCGAGGATGAGGAACAAGAGGTTGATGACGAGGAGCAGCTCGAGGCGGGTCACGTGGAGCGACGCGATCCACGCGCCGATCTGGTTCGGGATCTGCTCCGCCGCCACGACGTAGTTGATCAGCAGCGCGCCCGCCACGACCAGGGCGACCGAGGCGGTGGAGCGCGCGGCGTCGGTGAACAGCTGCGTGACCTCCCTGAGCCCGACGGCGCGGTACAGGACGGTCGCGAGGAGGAGCGCGTACCCGGCGGCCACCGCCGCCGCCTCGGTCGGGGTCACCGCCCCCGAGTAGATCCCTCCGAGGAGGATCCCGGGCAGCAGGAGCGCCGGAATCGAGTCGCGCAGGATGGGCACCACCGCGCCCGGCGCGAGCGGCGGCTCGACCGGGAGGTTGTTCCGGCGCGCCACGAGCGCCACCACCGCCATCAGCGACAGGCCCATCAGGATTCCCGGGACGACCCCGCCGAGGAAGAGGTACCCGACCGACGTGTTGGCCACCATCGCGTACAGCACCATGGGGATCGAGGGCGGGATGATCGGCCCGATCGTCGCCGCCGCCGCGGTGATCGCGCCGGCGAACCCCGGGCTGTAGCGCCCGTCCCGCAGCATCATCTGGATCATGAGCTTCCCGGGTCCCGCCGCGTCGGCGATCGCGCTGCCGCTCATGCCGGAGAAGATCATGCTCGCGACGACGGTCACGTGCGCCAGCCCTCCCCGGATCCGGCCCACGATGAGGCTCGCGAACCTCAGCAGTCGCTCGTTGATGGTCCCCACGTTCATGACGTCCGCCGCCACGATGAACAGCGGCACGGCCAGCAGCACGAAGCTCCGGAAGAGGCCGTTGAGCGACTGGGACGCGACCAGCGCGACGTCGTGGCCGGCCACGAACAGGTACACGAACGCCGAGGTCAGCATCGCGAAGCCGATGGGCATCCCGATGGCGCTCCAGACGAAGAACCCGACGAACATCAGGACCGCCGCCAGGCTCATCGTCATTCCCCGACCCCGAGCGCGCGCCCGCCGGCTACGGTCGAGGGCTCGGGCGACGGTGCCGCGGCGGACGACGCGCGCCGGTCATACCTGGGAGGACCAGTCGCGCCCCAGCAGCGCGCGCAGGGTGAGCGCGGAGCGGACGATGGCGCCGACCATGAAGATGCCGAAGCACGAGTAGACGTAGCTCATCGGGATGTGCAGCATGAGCGAGCGCTTCTGGGCAACGAAGCCGATGTACTCCAGGGTGGTCGGCAGCCCCGCCAGGAAGATCAGACCGATGCTGGCGGCGGAAGCGATCGCAAAGGCCCGGCGCACTCCGGGTCGCATCGACTTGTGAAGCATGTCGAACGTGATGTGCTGGCTCATGGGCACGATCGTCGCCCCGGCGAAGAAGACGATCCACACGTACGCGATCGAGCAGACCTCGATCGACCACGACACCGGGTTGTTGAAGACGTACCGCGAGACGACGCCCACCAGGAACGCGGCGAACATGATCGCGAACATGGCCGCCGCGATGAGCTCGGCGGCGCGGTGGAGCCGGGTCATCACGGGATTCGAAGTCCCGGGAACGGGCGGGGGCACCGGGCGATTATAGCCGAGCGATGCCGGTCACGATTCACTCGTCAGGGCTGGGGCCCCGTGGGGCCGCCCGGCATGCGCACCCGGGTCCACATGTTGACGACGAAGACGATGGCGGCGGCGAGCTGACCGAGTCCTCCGAGCGCGGCCATGGGCGCGCCTCGGCTGCCGGTGGCCGCGGCCGACAGCTCGCCCAGCGCGCGCACCGCGGTCGACACCGTGAGGAGCCAGTACACCAGCCAGGCCAGCCCCGGCCGGTAGCGCGCGTCGTCCCGCGCCGGCCGGGGGAACATCCAGGTCGCCACACCGAAGACCAGCATCAGCATGAACCCGACCAGCACCAGATGCGTGTGGGCGGTGATGAGGGGCCACGGCACGGCCCGCCCCAGCAGGTTGACCTCGATCGCAACGTAGCCGCCCAGGGCGAGACCGAGCATCAGGAAGACGAAGCTCGTCTTGATGTAGAGCCGGACCAGGGGTGTCATGGCTGCCCGACGTGGTCGGCGGCGACGCGGGTCAGCGCGATCCCGGCGTGGCTCCGCGGATCCAGGAACGAAGGGAGGAGAGCAGGAAGCCGCCGGTGAGCATCCCCAGTCCGTAGCAGAGGAGGGCAATGATCGAGATCGGCAGCGTGAGGCTCCAGGAGAAGAACGAGACCGTGGCGCTCTGGAGATTCTGGCCCATGAACACGACGACAAGGATGGTGAAGGCCGCGACCAGCATGATGTAGAGGTACCGCATTGCCGTAGCCTCCTTCGAGCCTCGCGCCATGTCGCGGCTTCGCGTCACGGTCGGGCTCGCCGCCGAGTTGTCGCCGACCAAATCGTTCGCGGGGGCCATTGTAGTCTCGTCGTCCCGCCCCGCGCCATGCCGCCTCACGCGCACACCGGTCGGACCGGGCCCCTGGATGCGCAGCGCGACATGCGCGTCGGTTGCGCGTGGTGTCCCCCGATGGTACGGTCGCCGATAGGCACAGGAGGACACACATGCGTCACAAGCGACTGATGGCCGTCAGCGCGATTCTGCTCATCGTGGCACTGGCCGGCTGCGAGGCCGGCGGCATGCGGATGGGCCCGGGCACGGCGAGCGGCGGGCTCGGCGGCGCCGCGGCCGGCGGGCTGCTCGGCGCCGCGCTGGGCGGCGGCAGCACCGGCATCGCGAGCGGCGTGCTGATCGGCGGACTTCTCGGCGCCGGCGTGGGACAGATGCTGGACCAGCGGAGCCAGCAGATGCAGGCGCAGACCGTCTCCCGCGCGCTCGAGAACTCCCAGTCCGGTACGACGACCAGCTGGACGAACCCCGACAACGGCAACCGCGGCACGGTCACGCCGCTCCGGACCTTCCGGGGGCAGGACGGCAACTACTGCCGCGAGTTCCAGCAGTCCGTCGTCATCGAGGGCCAGAATCAGCAGTTGAACAGCACTGCGTGCCGGCAGCCGGACGGCTCCTGGCGGACGCAGGGCTGAGAGGACGACGAGCCATGCGCTGGATTCCCGCGGGCCTCGTAATCGTGACCGCATTCGGACCTGCGATCGGACTCGCCCAGACGACGACCCCGGCGCCGGACGTCTTCGACGTCACGGACACGAATCACGACGGGAAGATCACCGCCGAGGAGTACCGGGCGCGGATGACCGAGGTGTTCTTTCTCCTCGACCGCAACAAGGACGGATTCCTCGTGAAGGAGGAGATCCCGCTCGCGAGCGACGCCGCGTTCCGCGCCGCCGACAAGAACGGTGACGGGAAGCTCTCGCTCGAGGAGTACATCGACGCGCGGATGGACGACTTCACCGCCGCCGACAAGAATCACGACGGCAGTCTCTCCAAGAGCGAGACCGCGGGGAACTAGCGGTCCGTCCGGACCGTCGGTCCTCCGGAGGAGTGGGCGAGAGCAGCGAGCCGGTGAGCCGCCCCGACGACGCGTCCCGAGCGACGATGGGCGCGATCCTCGCGCGCGCGGCAGGATTTCTCGGCCTCTGGCTGGCGCTGTCGGGCATGAACCCGTCCGACCTTCCGGCCGCCGTGGTCGCGGTCGGCGCGGCGACCTGGGTGAGTCTTCGTCTCCTGCCGCCGGAGCCACGGCGCCTCAGGCCCGCCGCCCTCGCGGGCCTCGTCCTGCGGTTCCTGCGTCAGTCCATCGTCGGCGGCGTCGACGTCGCGTGGCGGGCGTTCCATCCGAGGCTTCCCCTGCGGCCCGGGCTCGTGGTCTATCCGGTGCGGCTCCCGCGGGGCCCGGCGCAGAACGCGTTCGCCACGCTCGCGGCTCTCGTTCCGGGCTCGACCCCGGTGGGACCCGTCGAGGGCGGGGGCTTGCTGATCCACTGCCTCGACGTCGACCAGTTCACGGTCGCGCAGCTGGCCATGGAGGAGGCGCTCGTCGCCCGGGCGCTCGGGATATCCATGGAGCCCCGCGCATGAGTCGGCTCCGGTGAGGCCAGACGGCCTTGCGCCAGCACCGTCCGGCTCGGCGCACCGTCACCCTGTGATCCGTCGCGTCGAGGAGACGCGATGACGACGTTCCTGGCCGCGGCGGCTGTCTTCGTGCTCGTGACGGTGGCAGTGGACATGGCCCGCGTGCTCCGTGGCCCGGCGAACGCCGACCGGATGATGGCGGCGCAGCTGTTCGGCACCGGCGGCATCGCGACGCTCCTCCTCGTGGCCATGGCCACCGGCCTCCAGGGTGTGGTGGACGTCGCGCTGGTCCTGGCCCTCCTCGCCGCCTTCGCGTCGGTGGCCTTCGTGATCAGCGCCCCGCGCGGATGAGCGCCGCACTCGACGTCCTCACCGTCGTGTCGGTGTCGGCGGGCGCCCTTTTCTTCCTGGCCGGCACGGTGGGGCTGCTCCGCTTCCCCGACACCCTCACCAGGGTCCACGCCCTCACCAAGGCCGACAACCTCGGCCTCGGCCTCGTGGTGCTCGGCCTCCTGCCGAGAGTCGGGACCTTCCTCGATGCGCTCAAGCTGATCGCCGTGTGGCTCCTGGTCCTGCTCACCGGCGCGATCGCGTCCCAGGTGATCGCGCGGACCGCCTGGCAAGAAAGACCGCGGGCGTGACCGTCCCGCTGCACGACGTCATCCTCGGCCTGCTCGCGCTGGGGGTGGCCGCGTGGACGGTGGTGGCACGCTCGACCTTCGTGGCGGTCGTCGGCTTCGTCGCGTACGGCCTCCTCGTGTCGCTCGCCTGGGTGCGCCTGGCCGCGGTCGACGCGGCGCTGACCGAGGCGGCGATGGGCAGCGGGCTCACCGGGGTCCTGCTGCTGGCGGCGGCCAGCCGGCTGCGCCCCTCCGAGGCGAGGGCGGCTAGTGAGCGCCCGTCCGCGGCGGTCCGTCTCGGAGCGGCGGGGCTCGCGGCGGGGGTCGCCGCGACTCTCGCGGCCGGCGTGCTGCTCCTGCCCGACCCGGCCCCCTCGCTCGCGCTGGCCGTGTCGGAGCACGCGTCGGCCACCGGACTCGGCAACCCGGTGACCAACGTGCTGATGGCCTTTCGCGCCATGGACACCCTGCTGGAGAAGGTGGTCCTGCTGCTGGCCCTTGTCGGCGTCTGGTCGCTGGCACCGGACCGCTTCTGGGGCGGGCGCCCGGGACGTCGCCACGTGTCGGACCCGCACGGCATGCTCGCCTTCCTGGCTCGCATCCTGCCGCCGGTCGGCATCGTCGTGGGCATCTACATCGTCTGGGAAGGAGCCGACCATCCGGGCGGAGGATTCCAGGGCGGCACGATTCTCGCCGCCATGTGGCTCCTCGTCATGATGGTCGGGCTCAGCGACTCGCCGCCGGTGAGCCACCGATGGCTCCGGCTGGTCCTGGTCGGGGGCCCGGCGGTCTTCCTGGCCGTCGGCCTCGGGGGACTGTGGCTCGGCGACGCGTTCCTCGCCTATCCGCCGGAGCACGCCAAGCTCCTGATCAAGCTCATCGAGGTCGCGAAGACGCTGACGATCGCCGCGACGCTCGGGCTCCTCCTGGCGGGGGCCCCGGAGCGGAAGGCAGAGGGATGAGCGCGGCGACCATCTTCGGCCTCGTCGGCGCGATCGCGGTGGGCCTCGGGCTCTACGGCCTGATCGTGAATCCCCAGCCGCTCCGGAAGATCCTGGCATTCAACCTGTTCGGCTCCGGGGTATTCCTGGTCTTCGGCGCCGTCGCCCGCCGCGGAGCGGGGGCCGGGTTCGTCACCGATCCGGTCCCGCACGGGCTGGTCATCACCGCGATCGTGGTCTCGTTCGCGGCCACCGCGCTGGCGGTGGCGCTCCTCTTGCGGCTGTTCCAGGCGACGGGCAGAGCGACGCTCACCCCCGACGCGGGAGCCGGCACCGACCGCGGGCGATCCGACGCCTGATGAATCCGGCGCCAGTCCTGGACGCGACGACGCCGGGCGGTGCCCTGCTGGTCCTGTCGCTCGCTTTGCCTGTCGCGGCCGCACTCCTCGCCGTCGCGGTCGGCGGACGGGGCGTCGAGCGGATCGCGCTCGGCGCCGTTGCGCTCGGCCTGGCCATCGCCGTCGCGATCGCGGTCGAGCTGCCGCGGACCGGGGGCCCGATCGTGTATCTCCTGGGCGGATGGTCCCCTCCGCTCGGCGTGGCGCTGCGCGCGGACGGGCTGGCAGCCGTCATGATGGTGATGACCGCTGTCGTGATGTGCGCCGTGGCGGTGTTCGCGCGCGCCGATTTCCTCACCCCCGCTGGCGTGGGCGAGGCGCGCCGGCCGTTCGCGTTCTGGATTCTCCTCCTCGGGATCTGGAGCGGGCTCAACGCCGTCTTCCTGAGCGGCGACGTCTTCACGCTCTACGTGGCGCTCGAGCTCCTGACCTTCGCGGCGGTGCCGCTGGTCTGTCTCGACGGCCGCGGGGACACGCTTGCCGCGGCGCTGCGGTATCTCCTCTTCGCGCTGCTCGGCTCGGTCTTCTACCTGGTCGGCGTCGCGCTGCTGTACGGCGCGTACGGCACCCTCGACATCCCGCTCCTGGCGAGCCTGATCCGCGCCGACGCGCCGACCCTCGCCGCCGCCGCGCTCATGACGGTGGGCCTGCTCGCGAAGACCGCGCTCGTCCCGCTCCACCTCTGGCTGCCGCCGGCGCACGCCGGCGCGCCGCCGGCGGGCAGCGCGGTGCTCTCCGCGCTCGTGGTGAAGGGATCCTTCTTCATCGTGGTCCGGTTGTGGTTCGACGTCTTTCCCGGGCTGCCGGGCCCCGCCGCCGCGCAGCTGCTCGGCGCGCTCGGCGCCGGCGCCATCGTGCTCGGCAGCGTGGTGGCCCTGCGCCAGGAGCGGCTCAAGCTCCTCATCGCCTACTCGACGCTCGCCCAGATCGGCTACCTCTTCCTCATGTTTCCCCTCGCGGTGAGCCCGGAGTCGGCGCGGCTCCTGCCGGGCCCCGCGCTGGCCGGCGGGATCCTCCAGGCGATGTCGCACGCCACCGCGAAGGCCGCGATGTTCATGGCCGCCGGCCTCATGTACGCGAGGCTCGGCCACGATCGCATCGCCGGGCTCGCCGGCATCGGGCGGGCGCGGCCGCTGAGCGTCCTCGCCTTCGCGCTGGGGGGCGTGGCGCTCATCGGGCCGGCGCCGAGCGGCGCCTATCTCGCGAAGGAGCTCCTGTTCGGGGCCGCCGACCACACCGGCCAATGGTGGTGGGCGCTCGTGATGCAGGCGGGCGGGATCTTCACCGCGAGCTACCCGGTGCTGGTACTGACCAACGCCCTGGCGGCCGGCAACGCGCCGGCGGGCGCACGGGAGCCCGCGCCGCGCGGTCCCCAGCTCGCGGCCGTGGCCCTCGCGGTCTGCTCGCTCGGGCTCGGGCTCGCCCCGTGGAACGCGTACCTGGGGATCCCATCGGTCTCCCTCGCGAGCGCGCTGGCGCCGGACGCCCTCTGGAAGCTCCTCTTGCCGATCCTCGGCGGGGCCGTCCTGGCGATCCTCCTCGGGAACTGGGGGCCGCGGCCGCCGCGCGCGGTCGCGATGGCCGGGCCGGCCCGGGGCGCGGTGCTCGCCGTCGGCGACGTCTTCGAGCGCACCGACGGCGCCCTCCGGCAGTGGCCAGCGGCGAGCCTCGCGCTGCTCCTGCTGGTGATCCTTTTCGGCGCGGCCATGCTGGCGGTCCGTTGACGATCGCGGACCCGGCGTTCGACCCGACGCGCGCCTACCGGGACGGCCGGCGCCGCGCTACACTCCGCGCACGTGGCGACGCGCGTGATGGCGTCCGCCGCGCCCCACGCCGCGCCGTCGCGCCAATCTCGCGAGACGAACGAGGAGGACACTCATGAAGTTCCCGTCGTTTCATGCCGTGGCCGTCTCCGGGTTTCATCCCGCACCGTCGGCGGACGAGGTCACCGCGACGAAGATCAACGTCTCCAAGACCGTGCCAAAGGACGCGGGAGGCATCGGCATCCCGGTCGGCCCTGACGGGGACGTCCCGAAGGACCTGGGCCTCGACCGGGCCGCGCTCACGCAGGCCGGCTTCACGGGCCAGATCGGCCAGTCGCTGATCATCCCGCGCGTCGGCAATGCCGCGCTCATCGCCGTCGGCATCGGGCCCAGGGGGGCGCGCGATCTGACGTCGCTCCGGCACGCGGCCGCGGTGTTCGCCCGCGCGGGCAGCCACTACGGCCATCTGGTCGCGGTCCTGCCCGACCTCTGCAGCGTCCCCGCGAAGGTCGCGGCCCAGGCGGTCGTCGAGGGCGTGCTCCTGGCGCGCTACCGCTACCGTCCCCTCAAGCGCACCACGCAGCAGGAGCCGCCGCTCACGGAGCTCACGATCGTGGCGCCGTCGATCCCGATCGACCGGCTGAAGGCCGGCCTCGAGCGAGGCCGGGCAACGGCGCGGGCCGCGGAGCTCGCGCGTGACCTCGCGAACGCGCCGGCCACGCTGCTCACCGCGCGCCGGTTCGCGGACCTCGCCAAGATCGTCGCCGCCGATTCGGGGCTCGGCATCGAGATCCTGGACGAGAAGGCCCTCGCCGAGCTCGGCTGCGGCGGCATGCTCGGCGTGAACGCCGGCAGCTCCGAGCCGCCTCGCCTGATCAAGCTCCTCTATCGCCCGAAGGGGAAGCCCACCGGCCGGATGTCGCTGATCGGTAAGGGCATCATGTACGACTCGGGCGGCATCAGCCTGAAGCCGAACGACCTCATCCACGCGGCGATGAAGACCGACATGTCCGGCGCGGCGGCGATCCTGGCGGCGATGTCCGCCCTGTCCGCGCTCGGCTGCAAGACGGCCGTTACCGGCTATCTCATGTGCACCGACAACATGCCCGGCGGCAAGGCCATGCGGCTCGGAGACGTCCTGACCGCGCGCGGCGGCAAGACCGTCGAGGTCCTGAACACCGACGCCGAGGGGCGCCTGGTCATGATGGACGGCCTCGTCCTCGCGACCGAGGAGGAGCCGCCGCCCGACGCCATCGTGGACATCGCCACCCTGACCGGTGCCTGCGAGCGCGCCCTCGGCAACGACAACGCCGGCCTCATGGGCAACCATCAGGGCTTCGTCGATCAGGTCAAGGCGGCGGCCGAGGTCACCGACGAGACCGTCTGGCAGTTCCCCCTCGACCGACGCCTCCGGCGCGAGCTCGATTCGGAGGTCGCGGACATGAAGAACGTCGGTGGCGTGAACGCCGGGCAGATCACGGCCGGGCTCTTCCTCGAGGAGTTCGTGGCGGGGATTCCCTGGGCGCACCTCGACATCGCGGGGACGTCGCGGGTCGAGACCGACAAGACCTGGCGCTCCAAGGGCGCGACGGGCTACGGGGCGCGCCTGCTGATCGAGCTGATGCTGTCGTTCACGCCGCCTCGCCGAACTCGCCGTTGACCCGGGACCGCCGGCGACAGCCGGCATGCCACTGAGGCCGCGCCGCCGGGCTCTCGGGCCCGGCGGCGACCTCTCGCTCGCGCGGCCCACCGGTCTCGCGCGACCACTCCGCACCGGATGACATGATCCCGAGACGCCCGCTGGCTCGCGTCCTCACCCCAGGCCCCGAGGGCTCGATCCACGCCGGGCGGCAGCGCCGCTCTCTGGGCCCCCGAAGCGCCGCCGGTCACGCCGCTCGCGTGAGCGGCCGCCGGCGCTGGAGCATGCGCAGGATCCACCAGGCGCCCACCGCGGAGGCGAGGTGCTTCAGGGTGTGGCCGCTGACGCCCGTCAGGCGGAAGATGCCGAGGTCGAAGTACTCGAAGACCTTGGCGAGCCCGTACCAGGCGATCACCCGCACCATGTCCGCGGTCCCCGTGTAGCGCGGCGGGAACATCCACAGGATCAGCGGGATCGCCACCATGGTGCCGAACTGGACCAGGGCGTACGGACGGAGGTCCCCGACGCCGCGAAGCTCGCCCACGTGCCAGTACAGCGTGCTGAGCGCGCCGATCACCAGCAAGGGGGTCAGGAGCCGCAGCCCCACCTGCAGGTGGATCCGCTCGGCGATGACGCTCGAGAGGATGGCCATGAAGGCGATCGTCATCGGGAGCCGGTCCCAGAACAGGGTCGTGTTGTCCGGCGCCCAGTGGTAGTAGGCGGAGCCGATCCCGGTGAGCCCGACGCCCGCGAACAGGGCCCAGTAGGGGCGGCGCTCCGCCGGCGTGACGAACGCGCCCGTCCCTCCCGCCTTCCGGTCCCGGACGAGGAACAGGAATCCCAGCACGCCGACCGCGAGGAACGGGAGGTTCGAGGCCACGTTGAGACAGTTCGGCACGCCGAGGCACGCGCGCTGGTCGGCGAAGTCGTGGTACCCGGGATCCTGCGGAATCCGCGGCACGAGGAACATCACGACGACCATGACGACGCCGAGGGCGAGCAGGAGCCGGACTCGCCGGCGATGGACGTCCGGGGCAGCGACGGTCGGGGCGAGTGGCGTCACGTCGTTCCGCGAGGTCATTGCTTCTTGCCGACGTACTTCGCGAGGAAGAACGTCAGCGCCCCGATGACGAGTGCCAGCGCGGCGCCGAACGCGGGGAGGTCGCGGTCGACCTCCCAGGCCACCGCCTCGCGGAGGAAAAGGACGGCCAGCACGGCGATTACGACACTGACCAGGTTGCCTTTGAGATCCTCGAGATCGTGGACCTCCAACCAGGACGGCAGCGGCAGGGTGTCGTCAACGAAGAGCGAGTAGAGGCCGAGGCTGATGATGTAGACGGCGATCGCGATCAGGAACACGTCGACGGCCTCGATCAGCGCGACGGCGAAAATCTTGACTGCCTTGGAAGATAGCGACCCGTCCTGCAGCACGGTGACCACGCCTTTGACCAGAACCATAGCCTCGTACAGGATCAGCGTGAGGGAGCCAACGAGGGTCCCCAGGATGGCCACGATCATGGTGTAACGACTGGCGGCCATAGCTCGGCGCAGCATCACGCGTGGTCTCTCCGGAGCGATCTCCACTGACGTCGACGACGAGGCCACATCTGCCTGCTCGGCCGGTGGGCTAGTCGATCACCCGGTCGGGTCGGTCCGGGCGCCTCAGGCGTCCTGGGTGCGCGCCGTCGACGACGGGATGCGGAAGATCACGGCGTAGAGCACCGGCACGACCAGCAGGGTGAGCAGCGTCGCGAAGGCGAGGCCGCCCATGATCGTGACCGCCATGGACGCGAAGAACACGTCGGGCAGGAGCGGGATCATCCCCAGCACGGTGGTGAGCGCGGTGATGCCCACCGGCCGCAAGCGGCTCACGGAGCCGTCCAGGATGGCCTGGAACCCCTCCTTGCCGCCGGCGATCTGGCTGTCGATCTCCTCGACGAGAACGATCCCGTTCCGGATCTGCATGCCCACGAGGCTCAGAGCGCCCAAGATCGCCATGAAGCCGAACGGCTGCCCCGTCGCGAGCAGGGACGCGGTGATGCCGATCATGCCGAGCGGCACCGTCAGGAAGATGATGGCGGGCTGCCGCAGCGAGTTGAAGAGCAGGATCACGATCAGCACCATCAGGATCAGCGTCGGTGGCAGCTTGCCGGCCAGTGCGGCCTGCGCCTCGGACGAGCTCTCGTGCTCGCCGCCCCACTCGAGCGTGTAGCCGGGCGGCAGCGGCAGCGCCTCGATCTGAGGCCGGAGGCGCCGGAAGAGCTGGCTGACGTTGCCGACCGCGTTGGCCTGCGGCGTGATGGTCGGAAGCCGGTTCCGCCGGGCGACGATGCCGTCCTCCCATTCCGTCTGGAAGTCGGAGACGACCTGCCGCAGCGGAATCGTGGTGCTGGCGAGCGGACTCCAGATCTGGACGTCCCGGATGGCATCGATGTCCATGCGCTCGGGCGAGGGCGCGCGGGCGACCATCGGGATGAGCTCGTCCCCCTCGCGGAACACGCCGACCGGCATGCCGCTGAAGGTCCGGTTGAGCGTCTGGGCGATGTCGCTCCGGGTGATCCCCGCCTGGGCGGCCGCCACCTGGGCGATCCGGGGCCGGACCACCATCACCGGCTCGCGCCAGTCGTCGCGCACGTCGCGCGCGCCAGGGTCTGCCCGCATGACGGCCTGCACCTTCTCCGACAGCTGGCGCAGCACCCGGTGGTCGGGGCCGCGGAGCCGCGCCTCGACGTCCGATCCGCCGCCCGGACCCAGCACGTACGGGTTGGCGATGGCCAGCGCCTCCGGGTAGTTGGCCATGATGTCCGCCTCGATCTTCGGCATGAGCTCGGCCATGCGCTCGAAGCGGTCGACGGTCACGATCATCTGGCCGTACGCGGTGTTCGGCGTCTCGGGGCTGTAGGTCAGAAGGAACCGGATCGAGCCCTGCCCGACGGTGGTGGTCACGCCCTTCACGCCTTCGAGCTTCATGACCCGCTGCTCGATGCTCTGGAGGTCCGCCGACGTCTTCCGGAGGTCGGTGCCCTGGCGCACCCAGTAGTCGACGGTGAACTGGGGCGTGGTCGAATCCGGGAAGAAGCTCTGGGGCACGAAGCGGAAGGCGTAGATCGACAGGACCAGGAGCACGGCCATGAGCCCGAGGGTCGCCCAGCGGAGCTGGATGCAGCCCGAGAGGATGCCGCGGTAGCTCCGGTAGAGCAGGCCGCCGTACGGGTCCTTGGCGGCGTTCGCCGGATTCGCCTTCAGGAACATGACTCCCAGCAGCGGCGTCACCGTCAGCGCGAGGATCCAGCTGAGACCGAGCGAGAACAGGATTACCAGGAACAGGGAGAAGCAGTACTCGCCGGTCGCGTCCTGGGAGAGGCCGATGGCGGCGAAGGCGAGCACGGCGACGGCCGTGCCCCCGAGGAGCGGCCAGGTGGTCTTCCCCACGATGTCGACCGCGACGTGCTCGGCGTCGCCGCCGCGCTCCATCCCGATGAGAATCCCCTCCACCACCACGATGGCGTTGTCCACCATCATGCTGAGCGCGATGACCAGCGCGCCGAGCGAGATCCGCTCGAGCGCGACGCCGGCGCCGCTCATCGCCATGAACGTGGCCAGGATCGTCAGGAACAGGCCGGCCCCGATCAGGAGCCCGCTCCGGACGCCCATCGCGAGGAGCAGGCACCCGACGACGATGCCGACCGCCTGCATGAGGCTCGTCACGAACTCGCGGATCCCCCGGACCACGATGTCAGGCTGGAAGTAGACGGTGCCGAGCTCGAGCCCGACGGGGAGCCGCGCCTTCAGCTCGGTGATGCGCCGCTGCACCGCCTCTCCCATGACCACGACGTTGCCGCCGGACACGGTGGAGATGCCGATGCCGATGGCCGGCTGCCCGTTGAACCGGACGAGGGGCGCCGGCGGGTCCTCGTACCCCCGGGTGATGGTGGCGACGTCGCGGACGAACAGCTGCCGCCCCGAGCCGACGCCCTCGACCACGACGTTGCCGATCGACTCCACGCTCTCGAGACTCGGCTGCGGGATGATGCGCAGGCGCTCCCGGCCGACCTCGACCGCGCCCGACGGACGCATGAGGTTCTTCCCGGCGAGCGCCGCATACACCCGGGACTCGGGCACGCCCAGCGCGGCGAGCCGCGCTCGCGGGATCTCGAGATAGATCGTCTCCCGCTGGAGACCGGACATCGTCACGCTGGCCACGTCCCGCACGAGCAACAGCTCCCGCTGGAAGAGCTTGGCGGCCTCGTTGAGCTGCGCGTACGAGAAGCCGTCGCCGCTCAGCGCGAGATAGATGCCGAACACGTCCCCGAAGCTGTCGAGCACAACGGGCGGGCCGGCGCCGGGCGGGAGCCGGAGCTGGATGTCCGCCACCTTCCGGCGCAGCTCGTCCCAGACCTGCGGGAGCGTCCGGGCGTTGTACTGATCCCTGATCGTGACCGTGACCGTGGACCGGCCCGGCGCCGACAGGGACGTCACGTGCTTGATCTGGTCGAGGCGCTGCACCGCCGTCTCGATGACGTCGGTGACCTCCTCCTCGACCTCCTTGGCGGTGGCGCCCGGGTAGTTGGTGACGACCAGGGCGTCCTTGATCGTGAACTCGGGGTCCTCGAGGCGCGACAGGCCCCTGTAGGCCGAAATGCCGCCGATGACGATCAGGACGACGAAGACGAGGGTCGAGATCCTGTTCTTGAGGGCGACCGCCCCGAGGTTCACCGGATCTGCGCCGCCTCCGGCGGGAGGGGGCGGACCTTGGTTCCCTCCTGGAGATGATTGACGCCGGCGGTGACGATAGTATCCCCCGCGGTCAGAGCGCCGCGCACGACCATCTGGTCGCCCCGGACATCACCGACGTCGACGGCCACCCGGTGCACGGCCTGCGTGTCGCGGTCGACCTTCCAGACGGCCCGCTTCCCCTCGCCGTCGACGAAGACCGCGCCGGCCGGCACCGACCACTGATCCGGCGCCATCGCGGCGGCGGTCGCGCCGGTCTCGATGCGGATCGTCGCCGTCATCCCGGGGAGGATGCGGACCTCGCCGGCCGGCGGCGTCAGGTTGAACACGACGGCGAAGGTGCGCGTCCGCGGGTCCGCCTCGCTCTCCGCCTCGGCGAAGGTGAGCGGGAACGTCTGCCCCGGAAGGAAGTCGAACTCCGCCGCGAGGCTCCGGATGTTCGCGGAGCCCATCTGCGCCATGAGGGACTCCGGCATGTCGGCCACGACCTCGAGGCCGTTCGCGTCGCGGAGGCTCACGACGGGCTGCCGCGCGGGGACCTCCTGGTGGGTCTCGACCAGGGTCCGGGCCACGACCCCGGGGAACGGCGCCAGGAGCTGCGTGTCGGCGAGCGCGTCGCGCGCCTCGCGCTGCTGCGCCTCGAGGCGCGCGATGAGCGCGCGCTGCGCCTCGACGTCCTCGGCGCGGGCTCCGGCCTGGCCGCGCTTCAGCGCATCGGTGGCAGAGGCGACGCCGGCGCGCGCCACCTCCACCGCCCGCGTCGCGCGGTCGAGGTCGATCCGCGTCGCGGCGCCGCGGTCGAACAGGTTCTTGTTGCTGGTGTAGTCGCGCTCCGCTTCCGTGAGGCGCGCCTGCTCGGCGGCGAGCTGACTCTCGAGGATCCGGATGTCCTCGGGCCGATCCCCGGCCTGCATCGCGGCGAGCCGGGCGCGCGCCTCGGCGGCCGCGCTCGTGGCCTGGGCGAGCCGTGTCTCGAAGTCGCGCGAATCGAGGCGGGCGAGCAGCTGGCCCTGGCTCACGATCTGGTTGGTGACCACCGGCAGCTCGACGATGGTCCCCGGCACGCGGAAGGACACGTCCGCGCGCCGGCCGCGGGCCGATTGGACCCGGCCCGGGAAGGTGCGAACCGGCGCGTCCCCCGCCCGGCTCAGCGTGATGGTGCGAGCCGGCCGGACGATGGGTGCGGTCATCTCCGGCGGACTGGGCGCCGGTCGTCCCCGCCACCAGTGCACGGCGCCCGCGAGAGCAGCAATGACAATCACGGCGACGAGGAGTCGCGAAATCGTCATCTTCGAGCCCACCGAACAACCCTCCCGCGCGGGACGGGGCTTGCGCGTACCGCGCTCAAAATCTAGACTTTTCGCGCTGACCCATACTCACAAACGTTCGTGGCGCCGTCAAGGCAGTGAGCCGAACGCCAGCAACGATTTTGAGTGCGCCGCGGATAGGGGGGACCGATGGCCACACGGATCGTGAAGCTCGCGTCGACGGTTCTTCTGCTGTCTGCCTCCACGTCCTTCGCGATCGAATCCGGCGGGATGGCTGCCCTCTCGACACCCGCGCCGTCCGGCGGGCCCACGCATGCTCCAGTGACACCCCCGAAGCCTGGCGACAGGGGCGCGGCCCTCGCCGCGATCTGGAAAGCCACGGCCCGAAAGCCGGCGAGCGTGCCGGCGCCCGAATCGACCCCGAGCACGCCGACGACTCAGCCTGTCGCTGCCCCGGTCGACTTCGACGCGGCCGGTGCGCTCGTCGCCGAGCCCGCCCTCCCCGCGACCAGAGTGGCGGCGGCCCCCGCGCAGCCCCTCTCGATGGCGATGACGCTCCAGCTGAGCCAGGTCGCGCCGGTCGCGTCCCAGCCGGCGGACGCGGGGGTCGAGCCGTTGATCACGCTGGAGGAGGCCCTGGCCATCGCCGTCCGCGACAATCGCGGCGTCCGCACCGCGTCCATCGAGATCGACCGCGCCGGCGATCGCATCGGGGCCGCGAGGACTCGCCGGTACCCCGCGATCCGGGTCGGCGTGGAGGCCGACTACCCGGTCCTGCCGATCGACCTGACGTTCCAGAAGGGCGACTTCGGTACGTTCCCGGGCACCGGGCCGATCCCGAGCCAGGAGACGACGCTTCGCACGCAGTCGTGGCTTGCCGCGGCCACCGCCGGGGTCGTGCAACCGCTTTCCCAGCAGTGGCGGCTCGGGCTCATCATCAACCAGCTCGGCGTCCAGCAGAGCATCGCGCGCGAAGACCTCCGCGAGCAGCAGCAGGCCGTGGCGAACGACGTCAAGCGCGCCTACTACCTCGTGCTCCAGGCGCAGAGCACGCGCGAGGCGATCCTCGAGAGCGTCCGGTCGCTCGTGGAGCTCGACCGGGTGGTGACCGAGCAGCTGGCGGAGCGGAAGGTACTCCGAGCGGACAGCCTCGAGGTCAAGGCGCGGCTCGCCCAGACGGAGTCCGACGCGTTCACCGCGACGAACGATCTCGCGTCGCGGAAAGAGCTCCTGAACCACCTCATGGGCCGGGATCCGAGCGAGCCGTTCCGAGTGGAGGCGGTGCCCGAGGTGAGTCTCGCGGGGGAGGATCTCGAGGCGGCGCTCCTGCAGGCTCTCCAGCAGCGGCCGGAGCTCGCCAAGGCGGACCTTCAGGTCCGGGCGGCAGAGTACGACGCCCGGATCAAGCGCGCGGAGTTCATCCCCGACCTCGACCTGGTGTTCCGCTATGCCCACCCCGCCACCAACGACCGGCTGCCCCAGAACATCGCGCTCGCGGGAGTCTCGCTCAGCTGGGAGATCTTCGACTGGGGCCGGAAGAACCGGGAGGCTGCGGAGCGCGACCGGGCGGCCGAGCAGGCGAAGACCTCGGCGGCGGAGACGCGGTCGCGCATCATCCTCGACGTGAAGACGCGCTTCCGGAAGCTCGAGGAAGCGAAGTCGCGGCTCCGGGTCGCCGAGCTCGGCCGCGCCGCGGCGCGCGAGCGGGTCGAGGTCGCGACCGCCCGCTACGGCGAGCGGGTCGTGCTGCTGGCCGACGTCCTCCAGGCGCAGGCCGCCCTTGCCGCCGCCAACGATCAGCAGCAGGGCGCCGTGCTGGCGTTCTGGACGGCGCGCGCCGACTTCGATCGGGCGCTCGGCGAGGGACAGTGATCCGGGCGGCGGACGTCGAGGCTCGGCGGATCGAGCCGAGAAAGGGTCACGATCATGCCTGCGCGTAGGACGACCAACAGCTCCGTGGACGTCATCCCCTCGGTGAAGCGGTCGGCGGAAGTGACCATCACTGTCTCGAGGTCTGTGCCGGCGGGAGACGGCTGTCTCGGCGTGCCGGTCGGAACCGACGGCGCGGTGTCCCCGATCCTCGGCGTCGATCGGGCCACGCTCGCGGCCATGGGGTTCGAGGGCAAGGTCGGCCAGACCCTCGCGCTCCCGGGCCGGGGCGGCGCGAGCCTCGTCGCCGTCGGCACCGGCAGCGCCGCCGAGCTGAGCGCGGCGAAGCTCCGCGACGCGGCCGCGGGATTCGCGCGGGCGGCGGCCAAGCACGGCCACCTGGTGACCACGCTCGCCGACGTCGCGCGGATCCGGCCCGAGGTGGCCGGGCAGATCGTCGTCGAGGGCCTCCTCCTCGCCCGCTACCGGTACGAGGCGCTGAAGCGGACATCGGGCATCGCGCTCCAGAAGGTCACCCTCGTCTCGGACCCGCGCCGGCTGGCCGGCGTGAACCAGGGCGCCAAGCGCGGCCGGATCACCGCCGCCGCGGCGGAGCTGGCCCGAGACCTCGCCAACACGCCGCCCTCCTACCTGACGGCCCGCCACCTGGCGGAGGTGGCCGCCACGATCGCGAAGGACCGGGGCCTCGCGGTCGAGGTGTTCGACGAGAAGGCGCTCGAGAAGCTCGGGTGCGGCGGCATCCTCGGCGTCAACGCGGGCAGCGTCGAGCCGCCGCGCATGGTGAAGCTCACCTACCGGCCGAAGGGCCGGGCCACCGGGCATCTCGCCTTGGTCGGCAAGGGCATCACCTACGACTCGGGCGGCATCAGCCTGAAGCCGAGCGACGCCATGCACGGCCTCATGAAGATGGACATGTCCGGCGCCGCCGCCGTGCTGTCGGCGATGTCCGCGCTCGGCGCCCTCGGGTGCAAGGCGGCCGTCACCGGCTACCTGATGTGCACCGACAACATGCCGTCGGGGTCGGCGATGAAGCTGGGCGACGTGCTCACGATGCGCGGCGGCAAGACCGTCGAGGTACTGAACACCGACGCGGAGGGCCGGCTGGTCCTCGCGGACGCCGTGGTGCTCGCGACCGAGGAGCATCCCGACGCGATCGTGACCATCGCCACCCTCACCGGCGCCTGCCTCCGGGCCCTCGGGGACCAGGTCGCGGGGCTGTTCAGCAGCTCCCAGCGGTTCGCCGGTCAGGTCGTGGCCGCGGCGCGGGCCACCGACGAGCCGGTGTGGCAGCTGCCGCTCGAGCAACGCTACCGGAAGCAGCTCGACTCCACCATCGCGGACATGAAGAACATCGGGGGTGACCACCCCGGCGCGATCACCGCCGCCCTGTTCCTGGCCGAGTTCGCAGGCAAGGTGCCGTGGGCCCACCTCGACATCGCCGGCACCATGCACGCGAGCGCCGACGAGTCGTGGCGGTCCAAGGGCGCGACCGGATTCGGCACGCGCCTCCTGGTCGACCTCGCCCTGAGCTTCGCCCCGCGCGGCTCCCGGGGCTGAGCGGAGATGCCGGTGCGGACCGGGTTGACCCTCGGCCGGAGCGGCGGACGTCTCGCGGACGAGCTGGCCCCCGCGGTGGCGGTCGCGTCTCGGGGGATGTCACGCCCGCCGCGGGGGCTCTCGAACGCCGGGCCTGACCGGGGGTGCCGCCGTGAGTGACGTCGCGATCACCTTCACGATCGTCGTCGCGATCGTCCTCCTGTTCATCTGGGACCAGATCCCGGTGGTGCTCGTGGCGCTCGGAACGCCACTCGCCCTCTACTTCACGGGCATCCTCGACCTGGGCCACGCCCTGGCCGGGCTCGGCGACCCCGCCGTCATCTTCATCGCCTCGCTCTTCGTGGTCAGCGGAGGCCTCGAGGCCGCCGGGGTGACCGCGTGGGCGGGACAGCTCCTGATCAACAAGGCCGGTGAGAGCCGGACGCGGCTGATCGTGCTGATGATGCTGCTGGTCGCTCTGGTCACCGCGCTGATCAGCGTCAACGGCGCGGTCGCCGCGCTTCTCCCGGTCGTCGTGGTCGCGGCGATCCGGCTCGGTCAGCCGACCTCGCAGCTGCTCATGCCCCTCGTGTTCGCCGCCCACGCCGGGTCGATGCTGGCGTTCACCGGAACGCCCGTGAACGTGATCGTGAACGAGGCGGCGGTGGACGCCGGGGTCCGCCCGTTCGGCTATTTCGAGTTCGCTCTCGTGGGAATCCCGCTCTTGGCCGGAACCATGGTGATCGTCGTCCTGTTCGGCCGGCACCTGTTGCCGAATCGCAGCGGGCGAGCGCTGCCGGCCGACCTGAGCCGCCACGCCAGGACGCTCATCGAGCAGTACCGGATTGCCGACGGGCTCTTCCAGCTGCGGCTCCGGTCCGGCTCGCCGTACGTGGGCGCCTCGGCGACCGCGATCGACCTGGGCGAGTTCCCAGGGCTGGCGCTGGTCGGCGCTCAGGCGGGAGACGGCGGCGGTCCGGTCCGAGGGCGCACCCTGGCCGCCGGCGACATCCTGATGGTGCGCGGTGACGCGGAGTCGGCGGCGAAGCTGGCCACCGACAAGCATCTCGCCTTCCGGCAGGAGGATACGGCCGGCGACGTTGCCGAGACGCTCTTCAATCGGGCGTCCGGGCTGGCCGAGGTCGTCATCCCTCCCCGCTCCAAGCTGATCGGGCAAGCGATGTTTCCGGGGATGGTGACCGAGAGCGGCGATCTCATCGTCCTCGCCGTGCAGCGCCGGGGGGAAAGCCAGGCCCACGACGAGACCGTGCTGGCCGCCGGCGACACCCTGCTCCTCCAGGGAACCTGGAAGGCGCTCGACGAGCACCTCGCCGACCCCGACGTCCTCGTCGTCGATTCGCCAGAGATCGTCCGCCGGCAGGCCGTGCCCATGGGCGCCGGCGCGAAGCAGGCCATCGCCGTCCTTTTCGGGATGGTGATCCTGCTCGCGACCGGCCTCGTCCCGTCGGCCATCGCCGGACTCTCCGCCGCCTTCGCGATGGTGCTGCTGAGGGCGCTGACGGTCGAGCAGGCGTACCGGGCCATCAACTGGACGACGATCATCCTGGTCGGCGCCATGATGCCGCTGTCGACCGCCATGGTGAAGACCGGCGCGGCGGCGGCGATGGCGGAGATGCTCGTGAAGATCGTCGGCGACAGCGGCCCCTACGCGCTCGTCGCCGGACTCTTCGTGCTGACCGCCATCCTCGGCCAGCTGATCAGCAACACGGCGACCGCAATCCTCATCATCCCGATTGCAGTAGCGGCCGCCACGGAGCTGCGAATCTCGCCGCAGGCGGTGCTCATGAGCGTGAACGTGGCCGCCGCGGCCGCGCTCCTCACCCCCGTCGCCACGCCCGTGAACCTGATGGTGATGGGCCCCGGCGGATACCGGTTCGGCGACTACGCGAAGCTCGGACTGCCCTTGCTGGTCTGGTTCTTCGTGGTCGCGACCTTCCTCGTGCCGATCTTCTGGCGGTTCTGACCGCCGATGCGGACAGCTCGAGCGATCGCGCCTCACCCAAGTCCGGACGCAGAGAAAGGATGGGCCTCATGACCGACGCGAGCGGAGCGCCGAAGACGTTCATGCAGAAAGTGCTGGACGGCGTGGAGCGGGTGGGCAACAGGGTGCCCCACCCGGCGGTGATCTTCGTCATCCTGATGGGCATCGTCATCGTGCTCTCGCACATCCTCTATCTCATGGGCGCGAGCGTCAGCTACGAGGTGATCAATCCCGACACGCACAAGGTCGAGAAGGCGACGACGGCCGCCCGGAGTCTGCTGACGGTGGACGGCATTCGCTTCATGTTCACCGGCGTCGTGCAGAACTTCATGAACTTCCAGGCGGTGGGCGTCATCATCGTCGCGATGGTCGGGGTCGGCGTCGCCGAGGCGTCGGGCCTGGTCAACGCGCTCATCCGGAAGCTCGTGGTCGTGGCGCCGCCGTGGGCCTTGACGTACATCCTCGTGGCGGTCGGTATCCTGTCGAGCCTGGCCGCCGACGCCGGCTATCTCGTCCTGATCCCGCTGGCTGCGGCCGCCTTCATCAGCGTCGGCCGCCATCCGCTGGCCGGGCTGGCCGGGGCGTTCGCCGCGGTGGCCGGCGTGTTCCTGGTCAACGTCTTCATCGTGCCCGTGGACGGCATCCTCACCGGCATCACGAACGACGCGATCCACATCGTCGATCCCCGCAAGAGCATCTCCCTGACCGCCAACCTGTGGTTTGCGGCCGCGTCGGTGGTCATCATGGGAATCATCGTCGCGCTGATCACCGACAAGTTCATCGAGCCCCGGCTGGGAAGGTACGAGGGCGACCATCCGGTCGAGAGCGCCGAGATGTCGGCCGAGGAGACACGCGGGCTTCGCTTCTCGTTCTGGGGTCTGATCGGGGTTCTCGTCTTCCTCGCCCTGCTGGTGGCGCCGCCGGGCGCGCCGCTGCGCAACCCGGAGACCGGGGCGATCATCGGCAACTCGCCGTTCATGAACAGCCTCATCGTCTCGATCGCGGTGCTGTTCGGCGTGGTCGGCACCGCGTACGGGATCGGCGCCGGAACGATCAAGAATACGAACGACGTCGTGAAGGCGATGATCAAGGCGATCGAGGGGTTGGGCGGGCTCATCTTCCTGCTGCTGGTCATCTCGCAGTTCCTGGCGTACTTCAACTACACGAACATGACGACGCTCGCCGCGCTCTCGCTGGCGGACATCCTGCAGACGATGAACCTGAGCTCGCTCTGGCTGCTGGTCGGGTTCATCATCGTCGTGTTCGTCCTCGACCTGATCATCACCGGCGCCATCCCGAAGTGGGCGCTGTTCGCGCCCGTCTTCGTGCCGCTCCTGATGCGGCTCAACGTCACACCGGAGGCGGTGCTCGCGGCCTATCGGGTCGGCGACTCGCCGATCAACGCCATCACGCCGCTCAACGCTTACTTCGCGCTGATCGTGACGTTCGCGCAGAAGTATCAGAAGGACGCAGGGGTGGGCACGGTGGTGGCCTTGATGCTGCCGTACGTGCTCGTGCTCATGGTGGTGTGGACGATCTTCTTCGCCGTGTGGCAAATGCTCGGGCTCCCCTGGGGAGTGTGATCGCCGCGCCAGAAAGGGAGTGCACCCACTCGCAGCCACGCGGCTCGGCCCGGGTTCCGACACGGGCCGAGAGAACGGTGTGAGGACGTCCCGATAGACCAGCGCGCCGGCGCCCGGCGCGTGAGGGAAGAGAACGACCAGCGCTACTACGGCTTCCGGATCATCCTGGACTTCGAGTCCCGTCTCTTCTGAGCCGCGTCATCGCCCCGATCACTCCGTCACGCGTACTCGAAATTGATCAGGGTCGACCCGTAGTCGCTGTACTGGCAGGTGCCGCAGAGCGGCAGCTCGCGGGTCGTGATCTGCGCGCGCACTTCCTTCATCTTCTCGCTCCGGAGAATGTTCATGAGCCCGCCGTCCCGGTGGACGTTCGCGAACACGTGCTCCCCGTTCGAGTCGTAGCAGCAGGTCGTGACGTCGCCGTTCGCGAGTACCACGGCGTTCTCGTACGCCCAGGAGCACACCTGGTCCTGGATCTTGAGCTCGACGTGCTCCTCGTCGATCCGGTACTTGCGGTACTTGTCGTCCTTGGGGAGCATCTTCCGGGCCATCCTGGTCCGCAGGTGGTCCTTGACCCAGGTGCCGAGCGAGACGTTCTTGAGCGCCAGCTGATCGACGCGCATGGACTCGGCCAGCTCGATCATGCTGTCGATCTCGTGCTCGTTGTAGCTGAAGACCAGGCACTGGAGGCGAATGGACGGCTTGGTGCGCCCGAGGGCATGTCGCCGGTGCCCGAGCCGCGTGATGCCTTCCTTGACGGCCTCGAAGCTGCTGCCGATCCGGTAGCGCTCGTGGGTGGCCGCGCTCGCGCCGTCGAGGCAGACGATGATGTGGCTGAGATTGGACGCGAAGACGGCGTCGACCTCCGTGTCGCCGAGGAAGGTCGAGTTGGTGCTGACGCGGACCGGGACGTTCCGCTCTTCCGCGTAGCCAATCATCTCGAAGATCTCGGGGTTGAGGAACGGCTCGCCGAAGTTCCAGAGCTCGAGCAGCTTGGCGTGCCCGGCGATCCCGTCGATGACCTCGCGGTAGGTGTGCCGCTGCATGTGGATGCCCGGGCGGTGCATGTGAGTCGGCACCGGGCACAGCGGGCACTTGAGGTTGCACTGCGTGGTCGGCTCCATCATGAACGACTGGGAGTAGAGCCCGCTCGAGTTGGGCACCCGGCGGAGCGTCGACAGCCCCTTGGCCGCGCGCTTCTCGGTTCTCGTCACGTCCATCGTCGTTCCTCCGCACCTCGGTGAGGCGCGCCGCCTGCCCTACCCGGCAGCGCGCCGCCCGACGGCGACGCCTCCCAGGATAGCGCAACCCGGGGGTCACTCACGCCTTCCCGGACGCGCCGCGGAGCCGGCCGCATCCCGGCGATCGCGCGTCGATGGTGCGCAGCCCGCGTCCAGCCTGTCAAGGCCAGCGACCGGAAGGTAGAATGTGGGCCACGCACGGAGCGGGGGCGGCCCTGGACACGCTCGGCCCTACGCCGGGGAGACCCGGACGCCCGACCGTGTCAGGCAGCACGCGATGACCGCGAAGCCAGCTGACCAGGAGCGTCGAGGACAGACATGCGCATGACGGGCCCCTTCCCGAGCGACATCTACACCGAGCCGGCCGACGTCGATCCCGACACGATGCGGAACCTCGGCCCCCTCACGCCGCTGGCGGGCATCTGGGAGGGACGGCGCGGGATGGACGTGCACCCCGCCGCCAGCGGCACCGAGCAGGACGGCTACCTCGAGCGGTACGAGCTCCATCCGATCGACCCCCAGACCAATGGCCCCCAGCTTCTCTACGGGCTCCGGTATCACACCCACATCCTCCGGCCGGACAAGCCGGAGACCTTCCACGACCAGGTCGGCTACTGGCTCTGGGAGCCGGCCACCGGCATGGTCATCCAGTCGCACACGATCCCGCGCGGCCAGATCGCCATGGCGATCGGCAAGGCGGCTGCCGACGCCCGGACCTTCGAGCTCGTCTGTGAGTTCGGCTCGACGACCAACGGCACCTGCTCGAACCCGTTCCTGGACCACGCGTTCCGGACGCTCGAGTTCCGCATCAAGGTGAGCGTGAACGCGGACGGCACGTGGTCGTACGAGCAGGACACCGTCCTCCAGATCATCGGCAACGACCAGCTGTTCCACCACACCGACCGGAACACGCTCCACAAGGTCGGCGAGCCGACGCCCAACTGGCTCATGCGGCAGGGCGGCAAGACCTGATCCATCGGATGCGCCCCATCGGCCGCTGCACCAGCACAGGGCTGAAGGTCGCGCCGTGAACAACGAGCTCCTGATCGTCCTCCTCCTCCTCGCCGCCGCCATCGCGATGTTCGCGATGAACCGCCCGCGCATGGACGCGGTCGGGCTGATCATGATGACCGCCCTCCCCTTCACCGGCGTGATCACCGTGAACGAGGCGATCGCCGGCTTCAGCGACTCGAGCATCGTGCTCCTGGGCGCGCTGTTCGTGATCGGCGAGGGCCTGGTGCGCACCGGCGTCGCCCAGCGCCTGGGGGACTGGCTCCTCGTCAAGGCCGGGAGCAGCGAGACCCGCCTCCTCGCGCTGCTCATGGCCGCGGTGTCCGGGCTCGGCGCTTTCATGAGCTCGACGGGCGTCGTCGCGATCTTCATCCCCGTCGCCCTTCGCATCGCAAAGACGACCGGGACCTCGCCAAGCCGGCTCATGATGCCGCTGTCCGTCGCGGCGCTGATCAGCGGCATGCTGACGCTCATCGCCACGGCGCCGAACCTCGTCATCAACAGCGAGCTGGCCCGTCACGGCCTGACGGGCTTCCACTTCTTCGCCTTCACCCCGTTCGGCCTGCCGGTGTTCGTGCTGGGCGTCCTCTACATGCTCTTCGCCCGGCGCTGGCTGGCGGCGCACGGCCCGGACGGGGAGGACGGCGCGCGGCGGGCGAGCCTCGGCCAGTGGATCGAGAAGTACCGGCTCGCGGACCGCGAGCACCGCGTGCGCGTGACCGAGGGGTCGCCCGTCGTGGGCAAGACCCTCGAGGAGCTGGATCTCCGCGGCGCGTCCGGGGTGAACGTGGTGGCCGTCGAGCGGAGCCACCGGTTCGGGCGGAACGTCATGCGCCCCTCGGCCAAGCTCGAGCTCCGGGCCGACGACGTGCTGCTGCTCGACGTGTTCCGGGCGACGATCGACGTCGAGGCGCTCCGGCGTCAGTTCGGGCTCGAGCTCCTGCCGCTGACCGGCGCGTACTTCAGCGACCGGTCGCAGGAGATCGGCATGGCCGAGGTCATGGTGGCGGCCGACTCCGCCCTGGTCGGCAAGACGGTGGTCGAGGCCCGGCTCCGCACGCGCTTCGGTCTCACCGCCATCGGCCTCCGTCACGGCAGCCTCGCGCACGAGGGCTCTTTGCTCGGCGAGCACCTCCGGGTCGGCGACACGCTGCTCGTGGTCGGCGCCTGGAAGGACATCGAGCGGCTCCGGGTCGACCGCGCCGATCTCCTCATCCTCAACGTGCCCGTCGAGATCGCGGAGGTGCTGCCGGCCCCCGGCAAGGCGCTCCACGCGCTGTTCTGCCTGCTGCTGATGGTCGGCCTGATGGTCAGTGGCGTCGTCCCGAACGTCCAGGCCGCCCTGATCGCGTGCCTCCTGATGGGTCTTCTCGGCTGCATCGATCTCGACAGCGCGTATCGCTCGGTCCACTGGAAGAGCATCGTCCTGATCGTGGGCATGCTGCCCTTCTCCATCGCGCTGCAGAAGACCGGCGGGGTCGATCTGGCCGCCGACGGCCTGATGGCGCTCACCGCGGGCGCGGGGAGCCTGGTGGTGCTGGGGAGTCTCTTCGCGATCACCGCCCTCCTCGGGCTCTTCATCTCCAACACGGCGACGGCCGTGCTGATGGCGCCGGTGGCGCTCGCCATCGCCCACGATCTGCGGGCGTCCCCCTACCCGTTTGCGATGATCGTGGCGCTGGCGGCGTCCACCGCGTTCATGACGCCGATCTCGTCGCCGGTGAACACGCTGGTGGTCGGCCCGGGGAACTACGCGTTCGGCGACTTCGTCCGGATCGGGGTACCCTTCTCGGTGCTGGTCATGATCGTGAGCGTGCTGATGGTCGGCTGGCTCCTGCCGCTCTAGCCGCGCGCGTCGCCGGTGCCCGGCCCGCGGGACCAGGCGCCGCGGCCCTCGTCAGACCGCGGGTGTCGAGACGAAGAGGTCGAGTCCAAGACGCTGCGACAGGTGCCGGGTGGCGAGCTGTCCCTTGACGCTGTTCCCCGCCTTGTCGAGCCGCGGGCCGAACGTTCCCACCCCGCCCTTGCCCGGCGAGACCGTGACGATGCCGCCGCCGATGCCGCTCTTCCCCGGCAGTCCGACCTCGTAGAGCCAGTCGCCCGACGTCTCGTAGAGCCCGGCGGTCGCCATCACCGCGAGTGCGTAGTGGCACACGGACGCATCGACAACTCGCTCCCGGGTGATCGGATTGACGCCGCCGTCGGCCAGCGTCGCGCCCATCACCGCGAGATCCCGGGCGCTCACGTTCAGGGAACACTGCTTCGTGTAGAGGTCCACCGCCTCCGCCGGATCCACGTAGATCCGCCCGTAGCTCTGGAGCAGGCGGGCGATGCTCTGGTTCCGGGAGTTGGTCTCGGAGGCGGACGCATACACCTCGTCGTTGAGCGGCAGCCTGCGGCCGGCGAAGCGCGAGAGCCCCTCGTGGACGAACCGCCACTTCGCGGTGAGGCTCGCGCCCGGCACGAGGCTGGTCGTCGCGATGGCCCCCGAGTTCACCATCGGGTTCGTCCGGCCGCCGGGGCCCCGCTCGATGCCCTCGAGCGAGTTGAACGCGAGCCCGGTGGCGTTGACGCCGACTCGGTCCCGGACTTCCTCCACCCCCAGCGCCTCGGCCACCAGCGCGAAGACGAAGGGCTTCGAGACGCTCATGATGGTGAACTCGTGCTCCGCGTCGCCGACCGCGTGCACCTCGCCGGCGGTGCTGGCCACGCAGATGCCGAAGAGATCGCTCGGCACCCGCGCCAGCGCCGGATACACCTGCGAGTTCTCGCCGTCGATGTCGGTCCGGAAGCGCTCGTACGCCTCGGTGACCAGCGCCCGCACGAGCTCTGCTCTCGGCAGCTGCCCCGTCGAGACGATGTTGGGCCGCGGGTCCATTGCCTCATTCTCTCCTTCCCGACCGATGCCGGCTCGCCCGGCCGGTGGGCCCACCGCGCGCTCGCTCCTCGCGACGGCCGCCGCGCGCGCGAGACGCCGGTGGCTGCCGTGGCCACTTGACGCTCGGCCCGATTCGGGTTGATCCTCAGGGCACGTTAAGTAGCCCGCGACGGGCCGTCAAGTGCGCGATTCGTCACATTCCAGCCCGCTCCACGAAGAGGAGGCTCGACCATGGCCATGGCCGCCGCAATGACACGGCAGCGACCAAACATCTGGTGGCTCGCCTTACTCCAGGGCATCGCCGCAATCATCCTGGGCTTCATGCTCCTCACCGACCCCGGCGCCACGCTCGTCGCGCTGGTCACCTTCCTCGGCTTCTACTGGCTGATCACCGGCGTGCTGGCGGTCGTGCGAGTTTTCGTCGATCGCGACGCGTCGTGGGTCTGGTCACTCCTCATCGGGATCATCGGCATCCTGGCAGGCATCAGCGTGCTGAATCATCCGATGCTCGCCGCGGTCACGGTTCCCACCGTGCTGGTGATCATCATCGGCGTGGAGGGACTGATCATGGGCGTGTTCGAGCTCATCCGCGGCTTCTCGGGCGGCGGGGCCGGCGCGTTCATCCTGGGCATCTTCCACGTTCTGATCGGACTGCTCCTCCTGGGACGGCCGATGGCCGCGGCCCTGGCGGTGCCGCTCGTGTTCGGGTTCATCCTGCTGATCGAGGGCGTCGGGCTGCTCATCTGGGCGCTCCGCTCCCGGGCCTGAGCCAGGCAGGTCGCTCGCCGAGCTCGGCGCAGTCGTCCCGGTGATCCGGCTCGCTCGCGGATCCACGCGCCCCCGGCGGGGCGCGTGGATCCGGCCCACTCCCGCATCTCGCGCCTGACCCGTCCGTGGCTCCGATGGCGTTGCCCGACACCCGCCCATGACGACGCCGCTCACCCCCTCGCCGGGTGACGCGGGGCGGGGCGAGCAGACCGCGCCGCGCCGGCATCGCGAGCCCGTCCCGCTCGAGCCCCGGCGCGAGCCCGAGCATCGGCGGCCATTCCACCGCGGCGCCCACGCCCCGTTCGCAATCCGCTGGTTCGGCATGTCGGCGCTGGTCGGTCATCTTCGCCACCTGGCGGCCGTCGCCGCCGCCAGCAACCAGCTCGACCTGCGCGACTGGATGCGGCCGGACAGCGCCGCGATCCTGCTGGAGCGGATGGGCTCGACCCTCGGCGCCGCGGGCACCGGCGCCACCCTGGCGGAGAGGCTCGGGCGCCCGGTCTGGATCGACTTCGTCGCCGACACCGGCGACGACCACGACGTGAGCGTGGCGGTCGGTCGCATGATCTTCGCCGAGTACCGCCTGGCCGCGGACGCCTCGCGAGTGCTCCCGCGCGGAGACATCTTGCTCTTCGGCGGCGACACCGCGTATCCCGCGGCCACTGCGGACGAGCTCGAGCGCCGCCTCGTCAGGCCGTGGAACCGCGTCCTGCGCGCGCGCGGCGACGACGGCCGGCAGCGCGTGCTGCTCGGCATCCCGGGCAACCACGACTGGTACGACGGCCTCGACGGGTTCGCCCGTCTCTTCCGGCGGAATATCCTCGAGGGGCTCGTCGAGCCCGCGCCCGGCGACGAGGACGTGCCGGCGGAGCCGTCTGATGGCGACGGCCTGGCCGCGCGCGTGGAAGGCGCCATCCAGCGCCACCTGCACGTCGACGAGGTCGGCGAGTCGCTGCGCCTCGCGAAGGAGACGGTCGAGGCCATCGCCGCCCTCCTGGGCGGCTCCAAGATCCGGCGCCCGACCCGCCTCGCACTCCGCGGTTATGCCCCGGTGCAGGAGGCGTCGTACTGGGCGCTCCCGCTCGCCCCGGGCTTCGATCTCTGGGGCGTCGACCGGCAGCTCCGCGACGCCGACTTCCGTCAGCGCGTCTTCTTCGCGCGACGGCGGGCCGAGACCCCGGCTCACAAGGTTCTCTTCGTGGCCCCCGATCCGGCCCTCGCGTACGGGGAGCCGAACGAGCCGGGCGCCCGACTCCTCGACGCCACCGGCTTCACGCTTCGCTCCGACCGGCTCCTCTATCTCACCGGCGACGCGCATCACTACGAGCGTCAGCACGTGGGCGGGTCGCTCCACGTCATCGCCGGAGGCGGCGGGGCGTTCCTCCACGGCACCCGCATCGCGCCCACCGCCGGCAGCCGGCCGCCGGAGGTCGTCTACCCCGACAAGCGGACGAGCCGGCGGATCGCCCTCGGCATGCCCCTCCGGCTCGCGATGGGCACCGCCGGGTTCCTGCCGCACGCGACCTTCGCCCTCCTCGCCGCGCTGGAGATCGTGGCGCTGCGGCGGGGCCCGCTTCCCTGCGCCGTGGCGACGGGCGCGCTCACGCTCTTCGCGATCTTCGCGCTCAGTCTCGCGGTGCGCGCGCGGCTCCAGCGTCCGGTGACGACCTGGACCGTCGCGACGGTGGTCGGCCTGATGCTGGGCCTCGGGCCGCTCGGGCTCCGGGCGGTCCTGCCGCGAGTCCTGCTGATGTTCGGCGACCTCATCCCGGTTGCCGTCGGACACGCCTTCCTCGGGAGCTTCGTGCTGGGCCTGTTCCTGCTCGTGCTCGCGCTGACCGGGCTCGAGCACCACCAGGGGTTCTCCGTGCTCGGCCACCCCGGCTTCCGGCACTTCGTGCGGCTGTGCGTGCACCCTTCGGGCAGCGTCGAGGGTTTCGTCATCGGCAAGGACGACCCAATCGGGCCGGGGCGGCCGGTCCTGATCGACCACTTCACCTGGAGTTGAGGCGGACTGCCGGCGTGTCGGCTGGCCCGCCGCGGATGGCAATGAGATGGCTGCTCCCAGAACGCTGACCCCCGCGCCCGCCGCTCCCGTGGCGCGGCGACTCCTCCGGACCTGGATGGCCGGACTGGTCGCCCTCTTACCGCTGGCCCTGACGCTGATGGCCCTCGGCTGGGCCGGCCGCCTGGTCTTCGACCTCGTTGGCCCGGAAAGCCTGGTGGGCCGGTTCTTCGTGGCGATCGGTCATCCGCTCTCCGGCCACACCGGCCTCGCCTACCTGATCGGCACGGTCACCCTCGTGGCGGCCATCTACGTTCTGGGCGTGCTCGTGCAGTCGGGTCTGCGCGGACCGTTGCGGGCCCTGATCGACCAGACCTTGCGGCGCATTCCGCTGGTGGGCAGCGTGTACAGCCTGGCGGATCGCTTCGTCGGCCTTCTCGACCAGAAGCCGGACACGGACATCGGCGCCATGAGCCCGGTGTGGTGCTTCATGGGCGGCGGCGAGGGGGCGGCGGTGCTCGCGCTCCTGCCCAGCCCCGACCCCATCGAGATCCAGGGGCGGCGCTACTACGGCGTGCTGATCCCGACCGCCCCCGTGCCGATCGGCGGCGCGCTCCTGTACGTCCCGGCGGACTGGGTGCGGCCCGCCGAGATCAGCATCGAGCGGCTGACCGCCATCTACGTGTCGATGGGGATCACGCCGCCGCCGTCGGTCCCATAGCCCGCCGGGCGCGCCGGAGCCGCGCTGCCCTCCGCTCCGGCCGGTCAGCGTCCCTCGCGGCGGAGCTCGGCGACCTTCTGGTAGAGCGCGTCCCCGACGCGCTGCGGATAGTCGTCGGGGAAGGTCCACATCGCCTGCCCGGGCGCATGGAGAAGTCCGCGCCACGCGGGGTCGAACGGATAGATCATCGACAGCAGCACGTCGGACGAGATGCGCTCGTTCGCGACCCAGTACCCATGGCCGCGCATCCCGGCCAGCTCGTGCGCCCCGTAGACGCCGGCGACGTCGATCCCCACCAGGCGCTCGTTGGTGGCGATCGTCTCCAGGTCCGTGCGGGTGAGCTCCTGGGCGCGCGGCCGTCCGAGTCGCGAGGCGCCGGCGAACCGGGCCGCCCACTTGAGGGCGGCGTCGTCCTCGGACACGTAGACCTGGGTCCGCACCGCGATGTCCGACAGCGCGGGCAGCTGCGATCGCGTGAACGTCCGGAGGTCGATGTCGGCCGCCACGAAGATGGCGTTGCCAATCCGGTAGCGGCGCTGGAGCGCCGCGGCGTCCTCCTCCGGGTGGCGGGCCCGCAGGTTCACCAGCGCCTCGGCCAGGAGCGGGGACCCGCAGCTGAACGCGATGAGGTTGAGCCGCCGGGCCTTGCTGCGCTCGCCGACCAGCGTCACCAGCCGCTCGATGTCCGGGACGTCGGCGCGCGCCCGCCGGCAGTCGATGAAGTAGTTCCACACCCGCGTGCCGGTCGGCCAGCTGAAGGCCACGACCGCCGAGGATCGCCCGAGGTAGTGCGCCCAGGCGCCCATCAGCGTCATCACCTGGTTGAAGCTCACGCGGTACCCGGGGACGTAGATCACCGCCTCGCCGGTGCGCGAGCTCGCGACCTGGCGATCGACGGCGTCGATGAAGGCGCGATCCGCCGCTTCGGTCCCCATGTCGCCGAACCGCTCGACCGAGGTGATGCTCGCCGGGCGCGGCGTGTCGACGCGGCTCGTGCGATCCGATTCGACGAGGTCGGCGAACGACCAGCCCGGCTCTCCCAGGTGCACCTGCGCGAGCCCGAGTCGCGCCGTGCCGGCCCGCGACGCGAGATAGTTCCGGGAATCCCCCGCCGCGGCCGGCGTCCGACTCGTGGCGTAGAGAACCCGGACGTCGGCGTTGCGATTCTCGGGCGCGACCAGCTTCGTGAAGTCCAGGCGCGGATCCTTCATGATGATCGGGGCGGGCATCATCGGCCGGGCGACGTCGGGCGAGTCACAGCCGACGAGCATTACGGCGAGCAAGAGCAGGATGGCGACGCGCGTCATGCCGCAGGCGCGCACGCGGGGACTATACGGGTGCTGGACGATCATGGCCCTCCTGCCGATCGCACGGGTCGCCTGACCGAGGATGGAACTCAGCCCCGCGGCGGCCGCGTGACCCTTCTACCGCATCGTACCCGGACGAGCAAGGCAGGAGGGACGCGCGCATGGACGGGGCGGATAATCGCGACCCCGACGCTCGCGGGTGACGTGATGCTTCGCGCCTACCGCGCGGCGCGCGTCGGGATGCGCGACAGACCGAGGAGGACGCCGAGGGTCATGCCGATCAGCAGGATGGTCAGCGCCGCGCCCGCGAAGACCTCGCCCCGGTCGGTCAAGCCGAAGATCCCGACCGGTAAAGTGACCCAGCCGGGCGGGTACACCATCATCGTGGCGCCGAGCTCGCCCATCGAGAGCGCGAAGCTCAGGCTGAACGCCCCGATGAGATACGGCGCGAGCAGCGGCAGCGTGACGCGCCGCAGGAGGTACGCGGGCCCCGCGCCGAGGCTCGCCGCGATCTCCTCGTAGTCCGGCGAGAGGCGCGCCAGGCCGGCCGAGACGCTGCCGAAGGTGAACGCCGAGACCAGGATGAAGTGGGCGAGCACCACAATCGTCGTGGTGCCGTTCAGCAGCACCGGAGGACGGCTGAAGGCCACCAACAAGCCGAGGCCGATCGAGACCGAGGGCACCGCGCTCGGCAGGAAGAAGACGACACCGAGCAACCGACGCGGCCCAGGGCGCAGCAGCCGGAGCGCCAGCGCCGCCCAGGCGCCGTAGGCCAGTGCGACCAGGCTCGCCAGGAAGCCGGTGAGCACGCTCACCCGGAGCTGTCCCCCGGATTCGCCCCGCACCGCCCCCAGGTAGTGCCCGAGCGTGAGATGGCTCGGCAGCATGTCGTTCCACTGCCCGGCCACGCTGGCGAGCGCGATCATCGCCAGCGGCAGTCCGTAGACGGCGCCCGCCAGCACGGCACCCGTGCCCCAGGCGCCCCAGCGCACTCCCCTAGACCAGACGAGCACGGCTCCCCCCGAGCTGGCCGAGCGCCCCCCGATAGCAGAAGTAGAGCGCGATCGACAGCACGATGTTGACGAGGGCGATGACGCACGCCGTGGTGTAGTCGAACTCCTGGATGGCCTTGTCGTAGATCAGGAGCGGCAGGGTCGTCACGCCCTTGGCGCCGATGAACAGGACGATGCCGAACTCGTTCACGGTGAGCAGGAGACAGAGGCTCCCGCCGGCGAGGAGGGCCGGGAGCGCGGCCGGCAGGATGATCTGCCGCACGATGCGGAAGAAGCCGGCGCCGAGGCTCGCCGCGATCTCGATCTGCGCCGTCTCGACCAGCGAGAAGGCGGCCAGGAGCGGGCGCATGACGAAGGGCGTGTACACCGTGACCTCCGCCAGGATGACGCCCCAGGCCGAGTACAGGAAGTCGATCGGCGGCAGCGGGAGCCCGAGGCCCGCCATCAGGGACGTGTTGAGGATGCCGGCCGAGCCGTAGAGAAAGGTGAGCGCGAGCGCCACCAGGAAGGTCGGCAACGCGATGAACGTGTCGATGAGGCGCGCCACGAGCGCCGATCCGCGGAACGGGAAGAACGCCACGACCAGCGCCAGCACGAAGCCGAGCGCGAGGCAGCCCGCGCTCGCGGCGCCGGCGATCGCGATCGTGCGCAGGAAGGCGTCCTGAAACCGCGTCGAGGCGAGCACGGCCTGGGCCTTCGCGAACGAGAGGTGGCCGTCGGCGCCGGTGAATGCCTGGCTGGCGATCAAGGAGAGGGGGTAGAAGAAGCTCGCCGCCAGGATCAGGAGTGGCGGGGCGCTCCAGAGCGCGGACCGGCCGGCGACCGGCTCGACGCGCCCCGGGACGTCCTCCAGGCTAGTCGCCATCGTCCACGATCAGGCTGGCCCTCTCGGCGGGGAAGTGCACCCGCAACAGCTCGCCGGCCTGGGGCGGCTCGGCGAGCGGCAGCGACGCGACGCGCACCGGGATGCCGTCGACCTCCATCCCGATGCTGAGCTGGTCGCCCTGCCAGAGCGCCGTCTGGACCCGTCCGTCCAGGGTGTTGACCGCGCCGGCCGGTGGGCGCAGGTCGAGGTCGTGGGGCCGGACGCACAGGAGACACCGCGTGCCCGGCCGCGGGGCGACGCGGACCTCGGCTCGCAGCAGGGCGCCGTTGAAGCGCACCCGCGCCAGCCGGCCATCGGCCTCGAGTCCCTCGACCTCGACCGGCAGCAGGTTCGCGCGGCCCAGGAACTCGGCGGCGAAGCGATTCGGCGGATAGCGATAGAGGTCGCGGGACGGTCCCTGGGCGATCAGCCGGCCGTCCCGCAGGATGGCGATCCGGCGGCCGAGCGTCAGCGCCTCGGTCTGGTCGTGAGTGACGTAGAGCACGGTCAGGTCCGGCAGCTCGTGGTGGAGACGGGCGAGCTCTTCCACCATGTTGCGCCGGATCTGCGCGTCCAGCGCGGACAGCGGCTCGTCGAGCAGGAGCACGCTCGGCCGGATGGCGAGCGCGCGGGCGATCGCCACGCGCTGCTGCTGTCCGCCACTCAGCTGGCGCGGATAGCGCTCGAGATACTCGAGCATGCCGACCAGCTCGAGGCACGCGCGCACCCGCTCGCGCACCAACTGGTTCGCCATGCCCCGAGCCCGGAGTCCGAACGCGACGTTCTCCGCGACGCGCATGTGGGGGAAGAGCGCGTAGTTCTGCACGACCATGCCGAGCCCTCGCGCGTGGGGCGGCAGGTCGGTGACGTCGCGAGCGCCGATGCGGATGCGGCCGCTCGACGGCTTGACGAAGCCCGCGACGGCGCGGAGCGCGGTGGTCTTGCCGGACCCGGACGGGCCGATCACGGCGAGGATCTCCCCCGGGTCGGCGGTCAGGGTGAGGTCCTTCAGCACCGCGTGGCCGCGGTAGGCGACGGTGACGCGCTCGAAGGTGATCCCGGAGGCCCCGCTCGAGGAGGCCCGCCCGCCCGGCGCGGACCGGCCAGCCTCCTCGAACGGGTCGACTGCCACTGCGCGCGTGCCGGGGACCTCGTTAGCTGCCGGTCACCTCGTGCCAGCGGGCGACGTCAGCCTCCAGGTCGTTCAGGACCTGCGCCCAGTCGGGCGTCCAGATCTTCACGCCCTCGAGCATCAACTGGAGCCGCTTGAAGTTGTCGTCGGTGGGGTTGACGTCCTGACGGGCCGGCATGCCCATGGCCACCGAGCTCACCGTGGACTGCGCTTCCTTCGAGAGCAGGAACTCGATCAGCTTCTTGCCGGCGTCCGCGTGGGGCGCGCCCGCGACCAGGCCGATGTAGTACGGCAGCGCGAACGTCGTGCGCTGGCCGTCCGGCCCCGCCGGCCAGAAGATCTTGATGTTGGGGTTGGCGGCCATCTGGGCGAAGTTCATCTGCATGTCGCCGTTGGCCACCCAGAGCTCACCCTTGTTGACCAGCGCGGTCAGCTTGCCGGTGGAGGACGAGGGCCCCCGGTTGTTCGTCTGGAGCTTCTTCAGGTAGTCGAAGCCGCCGTCCTTGCCGCCGAACACCGCGTAGGTCAGCAGCATCACCGCCGTGCCGTCGCCGGCCTGGCCCGGCGTCGAGTACTGGATCTTGTTCTTGAACTTCGGGTCGAGCAGGTCGGTGAAGCTGCCGGGCGCCGCCGGCAGCACGCTCGCGTTGTAGATGAAGTTCATGTAGTTGTTGACCAGCGCGTGGTAGTATCCGGCCGCGTCCTTGTTGCCGGCCGCGATCTGGTCGGCGCCCGCCGGCGTGAAGGGCGCCAGCAGCCCGTCGGCCTTGGCCTTCTGGATGAACGGCGGGAGCGTCACCAGGATGTCGGCCTGCGGGTTGGTCTTCTCCTTGGCGACCCGCTGCATCACGACGCCGGAGCCGCCCTCGACGTACTGGACGGTGATGCCGGTCGCCTTCGTAAAGGCGTCGAACTGGTTCTGGAACCAGCTCGGCGAGCCGTCCTTCAGGCCGTCGGCGCTGTAGATCGTGACGACGTTGGACTGCGCCCACGCGGAATGCGCGCCGGGCGCGAGGGCCAACCAGATCGCCGCGGCAATGGACAGTGCGTATCGCATCGAATGCCTCCTCAGCCGGTTCGATTTGACTACCCGCGAGACCATAGCCGGGCCACGTTACATCCGGATGACGGGATCCGAAACACGCGCGAGATCGCGCTCCCAGCCTGCGTCACGCCGATGGCGCGGGTCAAGAGCCGGCGGCGGGGCCGGAGTCCGGATCAGCCACGACAGTCCTCGCGGAGCGTGGTGCGGGCGATCTCGAGGAACGCCGCGATCTCCCGCTCCGTGTGGGAGAGCGACAGATAGAGCTTGGTGGACATCGGGTTGAGGAAGATGCCGCGACGGAACAGGCCCAGGAGGAACGCGCGGGCCCGCTGCCGGTCCGCGCGGAAGGCCGAGCGGTAGTCGACCACCTCGCCCTCGGTGAACACGACCGCGGCGAGAGGGCCGTCGCCCTGCACGTGGGCGGTCACGCCTTCCTCGCGAAGCGCGGCCCGCAGCCCGGAGCGGAGCGCCCCCCCAGAAGCGAAGAGACGCGGATAGACGCCCGGCGCACGGAGCTCGGCGAGCGTGGCAAGCGCCGCCGCCGCAGAGACCGGATTCCCGCCGAGGCTCGAGGCGAACCACACGTAGCGCTCGTCGCCCAGGCGGTCCTCCCGGACGAGGTCCAGCACGTCCGCCCGTCCCGCCACCGCCCCGATGGGGTAGCCGCCCCCGAGGGCCTTCCCGAGCGTGCAGAGATCCGGCGTCACGCCGTAGTAGGCCTGCCCGCCGCCATAGGCAAGGCGGAAGCCGGTGACCGTCTCGTCGAACAGGAGGAGGCTCCCCGTCGCCGACGCCAGGCGCCGGAGCCCCTCCAGGAAGCCCGGTCGCGGCGAAGTGCAGCGGTGGAGCGGCTCGACGAGGATCCCGGCGAGCTCTTCCCGGTGGGCGGTGACGATGGCCTCCGTCGCCGCGAGATCGTTGAAGGGCGCGACCAGCACGTCCGCGACCGCGCTGGTCGGGAGCCCGGCGGAGGTCGGCTCGCCGCGCGGGAACGCGTGCAGCCGCCGCGGGAACAGGCTCACCGTGCCGATCTCGTTGGCGCCGTGGTACGCGCCCTCGAACTTGAGCACCCGGGGCCGGCCCGTGTAGGCCCGCGCGAGCCGGACCGCGTACGCCGTCGCCTCGGTACCCGAGGCGCAGAAGCGCAAGCGCTCGGCGCACGGCACCGCGCGCTGGATCTCCTCCCCGAGCTCGAGGGCCGGCAGGCTCACGTAGGCGAAGTTGGAGCCGAGCGCAGCCTGGCGGCGGACCGCATCGACCACCGCCGGATGCGCGTGGCCCAGCAGCACGGAGCCCCAGCCCATGGTGAAGTCGAGGAACGGTCGGCCGTCGCCGTCCCAGACGCGGGCGCCGTCGCCGCGCGCCAGCACCACGGCCATCTCCGCCGGCAGGTTGTACTCGCCGAGCGAGGCGCCCGGGAACACCGCTGCCGAGCGCCCGCCGAGCTCCGAGGCCGCGTCCGTCGCCGCGGGCCGGGCCGCCCTTGGCTCAGCGCTCACCGGTGCCCTCGGACGCGAGAGCCGGGGACCGCCGGCGCGCCGGCGGGATCTGCGGATTGCGGACACGATCGCGGATCGGTGAGCGTCGTCGGCTCCTCGTCAGGTCTCGCCGGCGCCGATCGCCACCGGCGCCACGGAAGTATATCGCGCGACGATGACCGCGGGGCGATCGGCCGGGGCCAGCCAGCCCGGGGCCCCGTCACTTCTGCTCGACGATGCGCCCTTCCAGCGCCGGCGACACCGAGCCGTGCGCCGCGATGTAGTCCATGACGACGTTGGCCATGAGGGCGCCGCCGCTAGCGTCGATGATCGGCTTCCCCTTCGTCAAGGACGCGTAGCCGTCGCCGCCGGCCATCATGTACTCGTTGGTCGCGAGCCGGTAGATCGCGCCGGGGTCGAGCGGCTTGCCGCCGACCTTGACGTCGAGCACCCGGCTGCCTTTCGGCCGCCGCGCGTCGAACACGAAGGTCAACCCCGAGACGTGCGGAAACCGGCCCGCCACGTCCTCCACCAGGCTCACGCCCTCCTCCAGCGCTGCCCGCAGGTCGGCGCCCGTGATGTCCATCGTGACGGTGACGTTGCCGAACGGCAGCTCGGTGAGGATGTCCCTGCGGGTCAGCGTCGTGCCGGCCGTGTAGGTGCGGTCGCCGCGGATCCCGCCGCCGTTGGTGATGGCCACGTCGGCCTTGGTGGACTCCCGGATCGCGTCGGCGATGAGGTTCCCGATCACGCTCTCCTTGAGCCGCACCGTGGCGCGCCGCGAGTCGAGATCCACCGCCGTCGTGCCGACCGCCACCTTCAGGTTCTCGTCGAGCTTGTCTTCGTACTGCTTGACGATCGCCGCGATGGCGGGGTCCGGCGCGACGCCGGCGGTCGAGACCACGCGCCACTCGCGCGGCCACACCCGGACCCGCGGCCCCTGCTGGGTCTGGGTCTTCTCGATCTGGATCTTCGCGGCGCCCAGGTACTGCGCGTCGGCGCCGACCTTGAAGATGAACACGCCACCCTCGTAGACGGTCATCGGGTCGTGGTCGTGCCCGCCCAGGATGACGTCGACGCCCTTGACCTCGCGCGCCAGCTCCCGGTCCTGCGCGAGGGTCAGATGCGTGAGGGCCACGACGACGTCGGCGCCCTGGTCTCGGAGCTCCTTGACCGCCGCGCGCGCCGTGTCGAGGACCGGCAGGAACTTCACGTCGGCCCCGGTGTTGGAGAGATGGCGGGTGTCCGGCGTGATGATTCCGAAGAAGCCGATCGTGAGATCGCCAACCTTGCGGGTCGCGGTCCCCACGAGGCCCGCGAGGACCTTCCCGTCGTCGCCCTGGACGTTGGTCCCGAGCCAGGCGAACTTCGATTCGCCGGCGCGCTGCTTGAGCACCGCCGTCCCGAAGTCGAACTCGTGGTTCCCGACGACCGCGAGATCGAGGCCGATGGCGTTCATCAGCTCGATCATCTGGGTGCCCTTCGTGATCCCCGACATCATGGACGAGGCGATGAGGTCCCCGCCGAGGGTGGTGATCGTGTCGGGCGCCGCCGCCCGCTCCTGCTTGAGCAGGGTCATGAGCGGTGCGAACCCACCCCGTCCCTGCTTGGGACTGATCTCGTAGACGTCGTTGAGATGCAGGAACGTGACCGTGGCGATCTGGGGCGGCGGCGTCTGGGCGACGGCCGGCGACGCCAAGGCGAGCGCCACGAGGACGGCCAGGAACGCCCGGCGAGCCAGTGTGGGTCGGAAGGGCATGGGTGCGGCCTCCAGGCGAAGCGGAGTTGGACTAGTCTCGGGCGCGCAGGGGCTTCGCGACCACCCCTCCTATGCGCCCGTCACTCCGCCGGTGTCAAGTCCCGCCCGGGGCCAACTCCGATCCCGTGCGGACGCTCGGCTCTAGACGCGCCGCGAAACACGAAGCGGCGCCAGGCGCCAGCGGCCGTACGCGACGAACGCCACGAGGAGGCCGACGATCAGCGGCACCAGCCCGATGGGCAAGCCCATGACCGTGAGCGTGATCACGGTCGCTCCCGTCATGATGATCGTCAGCCCGGCCGCCGCCAGGGGCGTGAGCCAGGGCTTGATGCCGGTAAGGCCTGGCAAGACCAGGCCGAGCGCGCCCACCACCTCGGCCACCCCGATGAACCGGATGAACGCTCCCGGCAGCGGGACGTCCCTCGTCATCTCCTCAATGGGCGTAGTCAGCTTCATGCCGCCAGAGAGCAAGTACAGGAGCGCGAGGAGCCCCTGCACCGTCCACAGCACGCCGTTCAGATAGCGTCCCTGGGCCATCGGGCGTCTCCTTGGAATCTCCGGGAATAGAGATACGGGACCTGCCGCCTGGGCTCGCACCGACCGCATCGGCGCGTCGAGTCGGAGGGAGCGCGGCGGGCTACTGCTTGGCCGCCGCCTCCGAGACCGTCTTCATGTCCGCGAGTCCCTTCTCGAACTGGCCGCCGATCATCCGGTCCATGCTCATGACCAGGCCCAATGCCTTGGCGACGAAGCGGTTGGTGCCGGTCATGGTCCACGTGACGGCGGTCTGATCACCCTCGGGCTTGAAGGTGAAGTCCGCCATGCTGGTCCCCGCCATCGGCTTGAAGAATTCGAGCTTGATCCGGACCAGGTCGCTGGGGCGGCTCTCCACCACCGTCATGCGGCCCGCGCCCACCTGCGAGTTGCCACTCCACGTGTAGACCGCACCGGTCCCGGCCGGCGCGCCCTCGTACGCCTGCTTGACCGCGGGATCCAGCTTCCCCCACGGATTCCAGGCTTCCCACTTGTGGAAGTCG
>CAYXBJ010000178.1:0-187833 GCA_964463175.1 uncultured bacterium | reverse complement strand
GGTCGTGGTCGAGGACTGGGCGGACGACGATACCCTGGAGGAGATGGGGATCGAGCCGCCGGACACGCTCTACGGCCTCTATCGCGGGACCGACCTCACGCGTCGCGACACCGGCTACGGCAACGTCCTCCCCGACGTGATCACGATCTACCAGGGCCCGATCCAGGAGGACTGCGAGACCGCCGAGGAGATGGAGGAGCTCGTGCGGGACACCGTCGTCCACGAGGTCGGCCATTACTTCGGGCTCGACGACGACCGGCTGGCCGAGCTGGAAGACGGGGAAGGCTAGGGTGGTCCCATGATGAGTCGCTACACCCAGGGCGCTCGCCAGCGGGCGGTGCTCGCGTTCGTCGCCGTGAACGGGCTCGCAGCGGGGCTGCACGCGCAGCGCTTCCTCTTCGTCGGCGGGGCGCGGCCGTCGGGGGTCGCGCTCCTGTTCGCCGCCCTGGCGCTCCTGGCGCAGGCCGGGCTGGCGACGCTGGCGATCCACGCGGTCCTGGCGACGGTCGCGCTGGCGGACGCCACCGCGCTCGTGACGCGAGGCCTCGGGGCGCTCGCCTTCACGCTGCTCCAGACCTTCATCTACGTCGACGCCCGGATCTACGGCTTCTTCCGGTTCCACTTCAACGGGCTCGCGATGAACGTCCTGTTCACGCCCGGCGGCTTCGAGTCCATGCAGCTACCGACACGGGACGTGATCACGGCCCTCACCGGGGTCGCGGTCTTGCTGGGCCTCGAGCTCGTCGGCTTCACGGCCCTCCTGCGGTGGGCCCGGGAGGCCACGTGGCCCATCCGGCGGCGCTGGCTGGCCCTCGCCGCCACGGTGGTCGCCCTCGTCGCGGCAGAGCGCCTGACCTACGCGGCCGGCGACCTCATGAACATCCCCGGGGTCCCCCGCCAGACGCGGCTCATCCCGTTCTACGAGCCGCTCCGCCTCAGGGAGGTCCGCCAGCGGCTGCGCATCCCGAAGGACATCGGACCGCTGGTCTCCGATCCGGGCCAGAGCGCCCTCAACTACCCGCGCGCGCCGGTCGTGGGCACGGTGAGCGCGGCCCACCGCTGGAACGTGGTGTGGATCGTGATCGAGTCCTGGCGGTCGGACACGTTCACGCCCGACAACACGCCGAACATGTGGCGGTTCTCCCGGAGCGCGCAGGTCTTTCGCCAGCACTTGAGCGGCGGCCACTCCACCCGCTTCGGGATCTTCTCCATGCTCTACGGGCTGCACGGGACGTACTGGTGGCCCTTCCTCGCCGAGGGCCGGGAGCCCGTGTTGATCTCCAAGCTGTCGGAGGCGGGGTACCGCTTCCGGATCCTCTCGAGCACCTCGCTCGGGTACCCGGAGTTCCGGCAGACCGCCTTCGTGTCGGTCCGGTCGGGCCTCACCGACAACCTTCCGGCGGCGACAGTGGACGAGCGGGACGTCCTCCAGGCGCGGGCGTTCCAGGACTTCCTGGAAGGGACCCCGCGCGACGATGCCTTCTTCGCGTTCATGTTCCTCGGGTCTCCGCACTTCCCCTTTCTCTTCACGCCGGAGCACGCGAAGTTCCTGCCGATCGTGGAGGATCCGACGGTCGCCGAGGCGCAGACCGCGGATGGCGGTCGCCGGATGTACAACCGCTACCGGAACTCGATCCATTCGGTCGACGCCATCGTGGGCACCATCCTGGAGGCCCTGGAGCGCCGGGGGCTCCTCGATCGATCGATCGTCGTCATCACCGGGGATCACGGCCAGGAGTTCTACGAGCACGGGTTCTTCGGGCACGGCAGCGCCTTCACTCCGGAGCAAACGCACGTCCCGCTCGTGATGTACGTGCCGGGGCTTCCCTTTCACGAGCACGATCACCTGACGCAGCACCAGGACCTGCCGGCGACGATGCTGGCCCTGCTCGGCGTCAACGATCCGCCGGAGGGGTACAGCCTCGGGCACAACATGCTCGAGGGCCGCGGGCGGCCCTACGCGGTGGTGTGCGGGTTTCGGGAGTGCGCGGTCCAGGACTCCGACGGCTGGCTCGTGTTCGGGGTGGAGGGGAAGACTGCGCTCTCCCTCGAGGCGCGGGACCGCAACTACGTCGAGCTCGACGACTCCGGACCCGCGGTGAGCCGACGGCTGGATCGGCTGATGGCGGTCATGGGGGAGATGCGCTTCTTCCTGCGCTGAAGCGCGGCCGGCCGGCGAGGACTTCTCGACCCTCGTCCACGAGGCCGGCCCCGAATCCCGGCAGCGTCACGTGGTCGACACTCCCATGATTCTTTCCTCTTGACATGACTTTCACTCGAGTCTAAGGTTTCAGCGCACGTTGAAAATGACCGGACAAGTGAAAGTATGTTACGGATTAGCGAGTTCAAGAAAGAGGCCGCCCTGCGGCTCCACGGCCTCTTTCCGCAAGCTACGGAATGGCAAGAGTCTCTAGATGCGACCGTCGGGGACCAGACGGTGGATCTGCTCGTCAGGCTCCAGATGGGGCAAGGCCAGGAGCCAAAGACTCTGATCTGTGAGACCCGCACCCGGGGCGAGCCCCGGTACCTCCGCGAGGCCATCACCCGGCTCCGAGAGCTTCGGCCGCACCTGCCCGGGGCCTACCCGATGGTAGCCGCCCCGTATGTCTCTCCCCAGTCCGCGGCCCTGATCCACCGGAACAGCTGCGGCTACCTGGACCTCGCCGGCAACTGCTTTCTGGCCTTCGACAACGTCCTGATCCAGAAGGAGGGGCGCCCGAACGTCGGCCTCGTCCGGCGTCCGCTCAAGACGCTCTTCGCACCGCGGGCGACGCGGGTGGTCCGGGCCCTCCTGGCCGAGCGCGACCGCGCCTGGCGCCTCGACGAACTGGGACGGGCGGTCTCGGTCAGCCTCGGTCACGCCCACAACGTCACCAAGCGGCTGGAGGAGCTTGACTGGGTCGAGCGGGGTCGGGATGGGCTCTACCGTCTGCACCGGCCGGGCGATCTCCTGGACGGCTGGCGCGACGCGTACAGCTATCGGGTGAACGGGCTGAGCGCCTTCGTGTCGCCGACCGGGGACAAGCGCCGGTCCATGGAGGTACTGGCCCGGCAAGCGACGGAGCTGGGAATGACGTATGCGTTCACGCTACACGCCGGGGCCTCGCTGATCGGGCCGCATGCGCGGGTCTCGACCGTCCACGCCTACGTGAGCGGTGACGTCGAGACGCTGGCCCGAACGCTGGGCCTCCAGCCGGTCGAGGGCGAAGGATCGCTGTATCTGATGACTCCCTACGACCCCGGCGTGTTCTACGCGCCGGTGGTGAAGGGCGGATTCCGGGTGGTCAGTCTCCCGCAGCTCTACGTGGACCTTCACGGCCACGAGCGGCGCGGGCGTGAGCAGGCCGAGAAGCTCCGTCGCGACGCGATGGGATTCTAGCCGAGCTCACGGGGATGGGAGGAGGTGAAGACGATGGCGAAGAAGAAGGCGGCCAAGAAGAAGAAGTAGCGCACGAGGTGTCACGCGGAGGGGGTGCAGCCCCTTCGCGCGGCCAAGACCACTCTGAGAGGAGGTGAAGACCATGGCGAAGAAGAAGGCGGCCAAGAAGAAGAAGTAGGGTGAGCTGAATGGGTCAGGGGACGATGCCAGCCCTGATCCAGTACTGCGGTCAACGCAGGCCGCCGGGGGCGACTGGCACCCCCGGCGGCCGGTCCTCAGACGGCCTTGACGACCTTGCCACCTCGCAGGCAGCGCGTGCAGACGCGGACCCGCTTGGCTCGGCCCTTCACGACCGCCCGCATCGACACCAGGTTCGGCAGCCAGCGGCGCGACGAGACGTTGTGCGCGTGGCTGATTTGGTTGCCCACGACGGGGCCCTTCCCACAGACATCACAGCGCTGGGCCATGCTTCTGGACTCCTCGGGAGAGATGGGCTCGCGCGACTCTTCGGTCCCCGAACGGGCCGACTTGCCGCCGAGCAACGCACTTCTATACCATGGGGGCCGGGGTGAGACAAGCCTGGCACCTCGCGCGTCCGTGCGGTCGTCGCCTCCGTGAACACGGCCGCTAAGTCGCCGGCCGGCCTGGATAACCCCCTCCAGTACCTGAGGGGCGTCGGCCCCCACCGGGCTCAGCAGCTTGAGCGGCTGGGACTACTGACCGTCCGGGACGCCCTGAACCACTTCCCCAGGGACTACCAGGACCGCCGGACGTTCGTGCCCTTCCACAAGCTTGCTCTCGGGGAGGCGGCGGTGGTGCAGGGGACGGTGTTCGGCGTCGCGCCGCCCCGCCGCGGGACCAGGGCGCCTGTCCAGGCGACATTCCGGGACCAGATGGGGTACTTCTCGGCGATCTGGTTCGGCAAGGCCTTTCTCGTGCACACGCTCAAGCGGGACCAGCGCGTCGTGCTGTACGGCAAGAAGATCCTGGGCAAGGATCGACGCGCCGTCCTCGACAACCCGGAATTCGAGATCGTGGACGACGACGAGCTGGTATCGATCCACATGGGCCGCGTCGTGCCCGTCTACCCGCTCACCGAAGGCCTGCTCCAGCGTGCCCTGCGCGCCATCCTTCATCAGGTCGTCACCGCCCACGCCGAGGAGGCGCCGGACATCCTGCCGGAGGCGCTCCGGCGCCGCCGGGATCTCCTGCCGGCGCCTCTCGCGTACCGCACCGTCCACTTCCCGGAGCGCCTCGAGGACGTGGACGCCGCGCGCCGCCGCTTCGCCTTCGAGGACTTCCTCGTGCTCCAGGTCGGCCTGGCCCTGCGGCGGCGGCGGCAGGCGCAGGAGCACGGACGGCCGCTCGCGCCGCCGGGCGCCCTCGTGGAGCGCTTGCTGCGCGATCTGCCGTTCGCGCTGACCCCCGCCCAGGAGCGCGTCTGGTCGGAGATCCGGTCGGACCTGGCGCGGCCGGTGCCGATGAACCGGCTCCTGCAGGGCGATGTCGGCTCCGGCAAGACGATCGTCGCGGTGATGGCGCTCCTCACCGCCGTGGAGGCGGGCTGCCAGGCGGTGCTCATGGCACCGACCGAGATCCTCGCCGAGCAGCACGTCCGCACAATCCGCGCCCTCGTCGAGCCGCTCGGGATCAGCGTGGCGTGGCTCTCCGCCGGCCAGCGCGCGCGGGAGCGCCAGGCGGCCCTAGAGGCCCTCCGGAGTGGCGTCGCGGCCATCGGCGTGGGCACGCACGCGCTGATCGAGGAGGCCGTGGAGCTCCAGCGTCTGGGCCTCGCGGTCGTGGACGAGCAGCATCGCTTCGGGGTCATGCAGCGCGCGTCGCTCCGCGGCAAGGGCGAGCACCCGCACATCCTCGTGATGACCGCGACGCCGATTCCCCGGACGCTGGCCCTGACGCTCTACGGCGACCTCGACGTGTCCGTTCTCGACCAGCTGCCGCCGGGTCGGACCCCGATCCGGACCGAGGCGCGTCCGGAGGCGGGCCGCGGGCGGATCTACGATTTCATCCGGACCGAGCTCCGCGCCGGGCGTCAGGCGTACGTGGTGTGCCCGCTGGTCGAGGAGACCGAGACGAGCGATCTCAAGGCGGCGACCGAGATGGCGGCGCGCCTCCAGGCCGGCCCGTTCAAGGAGTTCCGGGTGGGTCTCGTGCACGGGCGTCTCTCGTTCGACGCGAAGGACCAGGTGATGCGGGCGTTCAAGGCGAGGGAGATCGATCTCCTGGTGGCGACGACCGTCATCGAGGTCGGGATCGACGTGCCCAACGCGTCCGTGATGCTGATCGAGCACGCCGAGCGATTCGGCCTGGCCCAGCTCCACCAGCTGCGCGGGCGCGTGGGGCGCGGGGCCGCGAAGTCCTTCTGTATCCTGCTCGAGAGCGGGCCGGCCTCCGACGAAGCGCGACAGCGTCTGGCCGCCATGACCGAGACGCAGGACGGCTTCCGGCTGGCCGAGGTCGATCTCCGAATCCGCGGGCCGGGGGAGTTTTTCGGTACGCGCCAGTCCGGACTGCCGGAATTCCGCACCGCCAGCCTGCTGACACACACGCGCCTGCTCGAGGAGGCGCGCCAGGATGCCGCCGAGCTGATCGCCCGGGACCCGGGGCTCCGCCTGCCGGAGCACCGTCCGCTCCGCGGCGCCCTCGTCGCTCGCTGGCGGGAGCGCCTCGAGCTGGCGTCGGTCGGATAGGTCGGCATGCGCGTCATCGGCGGTCACGACCGAGGCCGGCGGCTCCGGGCCCCGCGCGGCCTTGAGACCCGCCCGACGGCCGACCGGGTGCGCGTGACCCTCTTCGACGTGCTCGGACCGGCGGTGGCCGGCGCCCGGGTTCTCGATCTCTTCGCCGGCACCGGCGCCGTCGGCATCGAGGCGTTGTCGCGCGGCGCCGCGCGCGTCGTGCTGGTCGAGCGCGACCAGGCGGCCTTGCGAGCGCTGCGCGCCAACCTCGCGGCGCTCGGCGCCTCGCGCGCGGCCGCCCGCGTCCTGGCGGGCGACGTCCTCCGCTTGCTGCCGGCGATCGGAGCGGAGGAGGGACCGTTCGATCTCGTGTTCGTCGATCCCCCGTACGCGACCACGCTCGCCGGACGCACCCTGGAAGCCCTGACCGGGGCGCGGGTGTGCCGTGAGGGGTCGGAGATCGTGGTGCAGCACTCCACGCGGACGGAGCTACCGGCCGTGCCCGGCCTGACACCACATCGCCGTCCGCGCCGGTTCGGCGACACGGCCTTGACGTTCTTCAGGGCCGAGGGCGCGGTTTCCGAGAACCCCGCACCCTGACGGCGCCCGCCGGCGCGCTCGTCCGGCCCGGTCGTCCCTGATCGGGCCGGTGGCGCCCGGGAGCGCTCACCCATCTTCGCGCGCGCCGCGTGCCGGTGCGAGAGGCACAGCGTCAGCCGAACCGGGGAGAGCCGTATTCCCGTTGCGTCATCCGAATCCCGCAGACCGCGGCGGACGGCGGACCCTGGCGTCGCGCGCATAGGGCGTCGAGCGAGCGCCGCGCGCCCGCACGTCCACTCCGGAAGGTCGGCGCCACGCGTACCTCGCCTTGACTTTCCGCGGAGCCGAAGGGTACACTCCCCGACGGCTCGAGGCCTTGAGTGCGCCACTTCGTCACCGCCGCGCGGCCCGATCCTGCCGTTTCTGACGTGAGCCGCCGCGGCTTCCAGTTCCCCTAGCGACGAGCAGCAGGAGCGATTCGTGGCTGTCCGCGCCATCTATCCGGGCTCGTTCGATCCCTTGACGAACGGGCACCTCGACCTCATCGAGCGCAGCCTCCGGCTCGTCGACGAGCTGGTGGTGGCGGTCGTGACGAACCCCGCGAAGACGGCCTTGTTCACCGACGACGAGCGTGTCGAGATGATCCGCGAGTCGACGCGGCATCTGCGGGAGATCGAGGTGGTGGTGTTCGACGGGCTCCTCGTCGATCTGACCGCGAGGATCGGAGCGCGCGCGATCATCCGCGGGCTCCGCGCGGTGTCGGACTTCGAGTACGAGTTCCAGATGGCCCTGATGAACCGGAAGCTGCGTGAGGAAGTCGAGACCGTCTTCCTCATGCCTCACGAGGCGTACTCGTACATCTCGTCGCGCCTGATCAAGGAAGTCGCCGCCCACGGGGGCTCGGTCACCGGCCTGGTCCCCCCCGGCGTCGAGCAACGGCTTCGGAAGAAGCTGCATCGCGGCTGATCCCGACCCGAGAGACCCGAGAAAGAGGAGTGAACCGACTCATGCTCGCCGAGCGCGCCCGCCGCCTTACTCCGTCCCCGACCTTGGCCCTGTCCGCCCGCGCCCGGGCTCTGCGAGCCCAGGGCATCGACGTCCTCTCGTTCACCGCCGGAGAGCCGGACTTCGACACTCCCGAGCGGGTGAAGGACGCGGCGATTCGGGCCCTGCGCGAGGGGAAGACGAAGTACACCGACGCGGGCGGCATCCCGGAGCTCAAGGCGGCGATCTGCGCCAAGCTGAAGCGCGACAACGGCCTGGCCTACGCGCCCACCGACGTCATCGCGTCGGTCGGTGCGAAGCACACGCTCTACAACATCTGCGCGGTCATGGTCGACCCCGGAGACGAGGTGCTCGTGCCGTCGCCGTACTGGGTGAGCTACACGGAGCAGATCCGCCTCTGCGAGGGCGTGCCGGTCGTGGTCCCCACCGATGAATCACGAGGGTTCCAGCTCGACCTGACGGCCCTGCGCCGCGCGGTGACGCCCCGGAGCAAGCTGCTCATCCTCAACAGCCCGAACAACCCGACCGGCGCCGTCTACCCGAGAGCCGATCTCGAGCGGGTGGCCGCGCTCGTCCTGGAGCACGGGCTGTACGTGGTCTCCGACGAGTGCTACGACGCGCTGTCTTACGAGGGCCGGGTGCCGAGCATCGCCGAGCTGGATCCGGAGATCAAGGCGCGCACGATCCTCGTGAACACGTGCTCAAAGGCGTACGCGATGACCGGGTGGCGCCTCGGCTTCGCCGCGGGGCCGCGGGAGATCGTCACCGCCATGGGCGACCTTCAGGGACAGTGCACGTCGAACCCGACCTCCATCGCGCAGTGGGCGGCGGTCGAGGCGCTCGTCGGGTCGCAGGACGAGGTCGCGAAGATGGCGGGCGAGTTCGACCAGCGGCGACGCGTGATCATCGCCGGCCTGAACCGCATCCCCGGCTGGCGATGCCCCATGCCGCAGGGCGCCTTCTACGCCTTTCCGGATGTCTCCGGACTCTTCGGGCGGCGCTTCAACGGCCAGCCGTTGCGCGGCTCGGCCGACGTGACCACGTTCCTGCTGGAGCAGGCGCGCGTGGCGGTCGTGCCCGGCGCTGATTTCGGCTCCGACCGGCACCTGCGCATGTCGTACGCGTGCGGCCTCGAGCAGATCCGCGAGGGCCTCGCGCGCATCGAGACGGCGTGCGCTGCGCTCGAGGGCTGAGCGTCCCGGGACGTCTCCCGGCGTGAGTCGGGCTGCACGGCTGTCGACGGACGCGTCAGGGGCGCCGGCGCTCGCCGCGGCGCGCGGGGCCCGAGTCGTGCTCGTGCTCGGCGAGAGCGATACCGGCAAGACCACTCTCGTCGCGTCGCTCGCGAGCGCCCTCCTCGAGGCGGGGGCCTCCGTCGCGATCGTCGACGCCGACCTCGGGCAGTCGGAGATCGGCCCGCCGACCACCGTGGGGCTCGGCCGGCCGCGTGCGCCCCTCGATTGTCTGGCCGACGCGGAGGTCTCGGGCCTCTACTTCGTCGGCGCGACCTCGCCGCGTGACCATGTTGTGGAGACGGTCCTCGGGACGCGCCGGATGACGGACCGCGCCCTCGAGCTCGGCGTCGACCACGTGATCGTCGACACGTCCGGGCTCGTACACGGCGAGGTCGGACGGTCGCTCAAGCAGGCGAAGATCGAGCTCGTCGCGCCCGATCTGGTTCTGTGTCTTCAGCGCGCCGGCGAGTGCGAGCCGATCCTGGGGCCGTACGCAGGGGACCGGCGGCCGGCCGTTCTCCGGCTCCGCCCGACCCCCGCGGTCCGGCGGCGGCCCGTCGAGGAGCGCCGCCTGCACCGCGAGCGTGCGATGACGGCGTACTTCACCGACGCGCGGCCGGTGACCCTCGATCTCGGGCGCGTCGTGCTCCGCGCTCCGGCGTTCTACGCGGGGCCGGCGCTGTCCCTCCACGACACGGAAGCGCTCGCGGCGCTCCTCGACGACGCGGTGGTGTGGGCAGAACGGCGCGGGTCGGAGCTCGCCGTCGTCACGCCGGCGCGGCTGCAGGAATTCCAGCTCCGTCGCTTCGCGGCGGCGCACCCGGACGTCACGCTCGTCCACCACTCGCTCGACGACTTCCAGGATGCCGTGGTGGGACTCGACGACGGGCGTCGCGAGACGCTGGGGCTCGGCGTCGTCCGGGGCGTCGACTTCGTCAAGCGCGCCACGCGGGTCGAGACGCCGGTCGACGAGCACGCCATCGCGGCGGTCCGACTCGGCGCGGTCACCCGGTGAGGTCTCGGCGGCTCTCGCGCCGCGGTCGGGCGAATTGGCAGGACATCAAGGTCTGAGTCCGAAGGTCCTGCCGCTGGGAGAGGCGCTCCGGCGCCACGTGCCCGACGGCGCATCCGTGGCGATGGGCACCGCGCTCGAGTGCCTCATCCCCTTCGCTGCCGCGCACGAGCTGATCCGCCAGGGACGCCGGGACCTGACGCTGGTCGGGCCCATCTCGGACATCTGCTTCGAGCAGTTGATCGCCGCCGGTTGCGTGCGCAAGATCGTTGCCGCCTGGGTCGGCAACGTGCAGCACGGGGCGGCCTATGCGTTCCGCCGCGCGCTTGAGCAAGGGATCCCCGGCCCGCTGGAGATCGAGGACCACTCCAACTTCTCGATCGCCCTCGCCCTCGAGGCCGCGGCGCAGGGCGTGCCGTACCTGCCCACGCGAAGCCTGCTCGGCACGGACATCCTGGCCCGGAACTCTCGCCTGCGCACCGCGCCGTGTCCGTTCACCGGCGTCCCGCTGGTGCTCGTGCCCGCGCTGGCTCCGGACGTGGCCATCCTTCATGTCCAGCGGGCGGATGCGGAGGGCAACTGCCAGGCCTGGGGGCCGACCGGGATCAGCGCCGCGGCCGGCAAGGGCAGCCGAGCGGTGATCGTCGTGGCGGAGGAGCTCGTGGAGCCCTCGGTGATCCGGAGTGATCCCAATCGCACGCTCCTGCCCGGATTCCTCGTCACGGCGGTGGTCCACCTCCCGGGCGGCGCGCATCCGTCGCCGGTCCAGGGGCACTACAACCGCGACCACGCCGTGTACGCGGACTGGCATTCGCGCTCGACGACCGCGGCGGGCGCGGTGGGGTGGCTCGACGAGTGGGTGCGAGGGCCGGGCGATCATGCCGGCTACCTGGCGAAGCTCGGACGCGACCGTTTCGATCGGCTCCGACCGCGCGCCGCGCAGCTCGCGGCGCCCGTCGACTACGGATGCTGAGGAACCCGGGGTGAGCCGCGAGTACACGTCGGCCGAGCTCATGGTGGCCGCCGCCGCCCGCGAGATCCAGGACGGCGAGGTCGTGTTCGTCGGCATGCGGCTGCCACTCCTCGCCTTCTGCCTCGCGCGCTCGACCCACGCGCCGACCGCGGTGGGCCTCTTCGAGAACGGCGTGATCCGCGACTCGCCGGCGCTGGCCTTCCTCGTGACCATGTCGGACGGTCCCAACGTGACCGGCGCCGTCTGGTGCACGGAGATGCGCGAGGTCATGGGCCTGATGCAGGCGGGACGCGTGACGCTCGGGTTCATCGGCGGCGCCCAGATCGACCGCTTCGGCAACCTCAATACGACGTACGTCGGGGGAGAGGGCCGGACGGTTCGCCTCCCCGGGTCCGGCGGGGCGCCGGACATCGCCTCGCTGGCGCGGCGCCACGTCGTGGTCATGGCGCACGAGCGCCGGCGATTCGTCGAGCGCGTCGACTACGTCACGTCGCCGGGTCACGGGACCGGCGGGGACTGGCGGGCGAGGACGGGACTCCCCGGCGGCGGCCCGTCGGCGGTCATCACCACGCTCGGGCTCTTCCGCTTCGACCCCGTGACCCGGGAGATGGTTCTCGCGAGCGTTCACCCCCAGGCGACCGTCGACGAGATCCGGGCGCAGACGGGCTGGCCGCTGCGGGTCGCCGCTGGGCTCGACGTGACGCCGCCGCCGACGTCTCGGGAGCTCGCGATGATCCGGCGCTTCGATCCCGACGGCTTCTGGACCGGCGCGCGGCGCTGAGCCGTGCGCTTCGTCGGCGTCGACCTCGCCTGGAAGGAATGCAATCCCTCCGGCGTGGTGGTGCTCGAGGGGACCCGATTTCCGCTCCGCCTGGTCGAGGCGCCCGTCACGCTGCCCACCCACGTCGCGGTGCTCGACTGGCTTGCCGGTTGGCTCGATCGCCGGGGCGCCGGGCCGGCGACGGCCGTCGGCATCGACGCGCCGCTCCTCGGCCTCGATTGCGCCCGCGGGCGCCGCGACTGCGACGACGAGGTTTCGCGACACTTCGGCCGGTTTGCGGCCCCGGTGTCCAGCCTGACGGCCTTCCGAGGAATGCTGCAGCGCTTCATTGGCGAGCTCGAGGCCCGGTGCCCGCACGCGGACTTCTGCCCCGACACGCGCCCGACCCCGGACCACCCGGCCATCCGCGAGGTCTATCCGAATGCGCTCCAGGTGCGGCTGTTCGACCTGGACCGGCCGCCGATTCGGAAGAAGCACGTCTACAAGCGCCAGAAATTCCGCTCGAAGCGCGAGTGGGTCGTCCGCGGGCTCCGACCCTTCATCGACAAATGCGCGGCGACGGTCGAGTCGCGTCGCTACATCGCGCGAGACCACGCCTGGAAGACGCTCGTCGGCGAGCGACCGAGAGCCGCCGAGTCCGGTCAGGCGCTCAAGGCGCTCGAGGACCGCTGGGACGCGATCCTCTGCGCGCTCGCCGTCGCGCTCGAGCATCTCCAGCGCGACGCCATGCGCGCCTACACTGGGCCGGAGCCCGGATCCTGGCGCGCCGGGTACATCCTGGCGCCGACCTTGCGGCCCGCGGAGGATCGACGGGGCTGAGGGCAGCGGCGGTTTCCTGGCGCCGCACATCGTCACACGGGAGGGATCGGATGGTTCGCGAGGCTGATGTCGTCGTGATCGGATCGGGCGGTCTGGGCGCGGCCACCGCCTATTTCCTGATGCGTCGCGGCGGTCGCCGGGTCGCCCTGGTGGACCGGCACGCGCTCGCGTCGCAGACCTCGCCGCGCGCCGCCGGCAACGCAGCGATGCTCCGCTCGAGCGACGTCATGAGCCGGCTGGCCCGGCGCGCGGTCGAGTGGCTCCTCCGGTTCACCGCTGACGGCCGGCCCTCCGAGGACCTCGGCGACATGTCGATCGCGCGGTTCGGGCCGGAGTGGCGGGACGAGCAGCGCCTCCGCCGCGCCGCGGCCTGGGAGTACTGGCACTTCTACTCCTACGACGCGCCGGGCGCGTGAGGGCGGCCCGTGCGCACTCAGGCTGAGCGAGCCACGGCCTTCCGGGCACTCCACCAGCGATCGGGCGCCTTCATCATCCCGAATCCGTGGGACGCGGGGACCGCCCGCCTCCTCGCGTCGCTCGGCTTCGAGGCCCTCGCCACTACGAGCCTCGGCCTGGCGAACACCCTCGGCCGCCCGGATGGCGCCGGCGCGGTGAGCCGGCAGGAGGTGCTCGAGAACTGCCGGGCGATCAGCGGCGCGACCGACCTTCCCGTGAACGCCGACCTGGAGAACGGGTACGCGCACGAGCCGCGCGCCGCCGCCGAGATGATCCGGCTCGCGGCGGAGGCCGGCGTGGTTGGCGGTTCGATCGAGGATGCCAGCGGGGATCCGGCCGATCCGATCTACGAGTTCTCGCTGGCCGTCGAGCGCGTGCACGCGGCGGTCGAGGTGGCCCGCTCGCTTCCGGTGCCGTTCGTGCTCACGGCGCGGGCGGAGAACCTCATCCACGGGCGCCTCGACCTCGACGACACCATCCGGCGGCTCCAGGCGTTCGAGCGGGTGGGCGCCGACGTGCTCTATGCGCCCGGACTCCGGGATCTGGCGACGATCCGTACCGTCGTGTCCTCGGTGAGCCGTCCGGTCAACGTCGTCGCCAGCTCCATCGATCCGTCGCTCACCGCCGGCGAGCTCGCGGCGGCCGGCGTCAAGCGCATCAGCGTCGGCGGCTCCTTGTCGCGGCTCGCGCTCGCCGCGTTCCTCGCGGGGGCGCGGGAGATGCAGGACAGGGGCGGCTTCACCTGGCTGCGCGAGGCGATCTCGAGCCGAGAGCTCCGAGCGATCTTCGCCGCCGGACCACCGCCTCTGTCCCGCTGACCGCGCCGGCCGATCCCGAGCCGCCAGACCGGGCTCCTCGAGCTTGACAGCCGCCCCGGATGTTCAGTATTCATTAATCAGACTTCACCGAGCCTAAATCACCTCCCTCCACGGGGGCCCGTGATGCGGAGCCTGATGACCCTGTCCGTGAACGGCGAGCGCCGCGACGTCGCCGTCCCGGTCCACCGGACACTCCTCGAGGTCCTGCGCGAGGATCTCGCGCTGCCGGGTACCAAGCACGGCTGCGAGCTGGGGGAGTGCGGGACCTGCACGGTCCTCCTGGACGGCCAGCCCGTCCTATCGTGTCTCGCGCTCGCGGCGGAGTGTCAGGACGCGGAGATCCTCACCGTCGAGGGCCTCGCGGAGGGCAGCCGGCTTCACCCGCTCCAGCAGGCCTTCGCCGAGCTCGGAGCCGCGCAGTGCGGGTACTGCACGCCGGGGATCCTCCTCACTGCGAAGGCGCTGCTCGACGCGACGGCCCGGCCCGACCGGGGCGCGATCCGCGCCGCCCTGGCCGGCAACCTCTGCCGGTGTACCGGGTACACGAAGATCCTCGACGCCGTCGAGCTGGCCGCCGGCCGGATGGCCGCGGCCGGGAGCCCCCACCATGAGTAGCCGGCCCGAGCGCCGCCCGTGGTCCGTCATCGGGCAGCGGCTGCCCAAGGTCGACGCGTGGGCGAAGGTCACCGGGGAGACGCGCTTCGCCGACGACCTCGTCCTCCCGCGGATGGCGTACGCGAAGCTGCTCCGGGCCCAGCATCCACACGCCCTCATCCGGCGGATCGACACCACGCGCGCCGCGGCGCTGCCCGGGGTCTACGCGGTGATCACGGGGCGGGACTTTCCGCCGGTCCGGTTCGGGATCATGCCGGTGACCCAGGACGAGGAAGCGCTCTGCGTCGAGAAGGTGCGCTTCGTGGGTGACCCGGTGGCGGCCGTCGCCGCCGTGGACGAGGAGACCGCGGAGGCGGCCACGCGACTGATCGACGTCGAGTACGAGCCGCTCGACACGCTGATGTCGATCGACGCCGCGCTGCGCGAGGGCACGCACCGGATCCACGAGTACGGCGACGGCCACAACATCCACAAGCTGGTCTCGCTCGAGTTCGGCGACGTCGAGGAGGGGTTCCGCGAGGCGGACCTCGTCCGCGAGGACGCGTTCTTCTTCGAGGGGAATACGCACCTCCCGATGGAGCAGCACGCGGCTGTCGCCCAGTGGACGCCGGACGGGAAGCTCACGCTCTGGTCCTCGACCCAGACGCCGCACTACGTGCACCGGGCCCTCGGCAAGGTCCTCCAGGTTCCGATGAGCCACGTCCGCGTCGTGGCGACGCCGAACGGCGGCGGGTTCGGCGGCAAGTCCGACCCCTTCAGTCACGAGATGGTGGTGGCGCGTCTCGCCCAGATCACGGGCCGGCCGGTGAAGACCGCCCTCACGCGCGAGGAGGTCTTCTATACCCACCGGGGCCGCCATCCGGTGCTGATGTGGGTGCGATCGGGCGTCCGGAAGGACGGCGAGATCCTGGCCCTCCACTTCCGGACGTGGCTCGACGGCGGGGCATACGGCTCGTACGGCGTCGCCTCCACCTTCTACACCGGCGCGCTCCAGACCGTGACCTACCGGATCGCCCGGTACAAGTTCGAGGGCTGCCGCGTGTTCACGAACAAGCCGCCGTGCGGCCCGAAGCGTGGACACGGGACGCCGCAGCCCCGCTTTGCCCTCGAGGTCCACCTCGACAAGGTCGCCGCGGAGCTCGGCCTCGATCCCGTGCAGATGCGCCGCCGCGCGGTCGTCCCCGAGCACCAGAAGACCGTGAATCACCTCACCGTGACGACCTGCGGCCTGCGGGAGTGCATCGACCGCGTCGTCGAGGCGTCGGGCTGGGGCGAGAAGTTCCGGAAGCTCCCCGCCGGGCGTGGCATCGGCTTCGCGGCCTCCGCGTACCTGACGGGCGCGGGCCTTCCGATCTACTGGAACGACATGCCGCACTCCGGCGCGATGGTGAAGGTCGACCGCGGCGGCGGGGTTGCGGTGTTCTGCGGCTCGATCGACATCGGCCAGGGGTCCGACTCGGTACTCGCCTACGTCGTCGCCGAGGTGCTCGGGATCCGGCCGGAGGACGTGCGGGTCGTGACCGCTGACACCGATCTCACGCCGGTCGACCTCGGCTCGTACTCCTCGCGCGTGACGCTCATGACCGGCAACGCGGCGCGCGAGGCCGCGGAGAAGCTGAGGAGCCAGCTCGTTTCGGTCGCGGCGACGAAGCTCGAGGCGTCGCCCGAGGACCTCGACGCCCGCGACCGGCGGATCTTCGTCCGGGACGATCCGGCTCGCGGCCTGGCCTTCGACGAGGTCGCGCGCCTGGCGGAGGCCGCACACGGGACGCTGGTCGCCGCCGGCTCCTACACGCCGCCCCGGCGCGCCGCCAAGTTCAAGGGCGCGGGCGTCGGCCCGACCCCCGCCTACTCCTACTCGGCCTGCGTCGTGGAGGTCGAGGTCGATCGGGAGACCGGCGACATCCGCGTCGACCACGTCTGGATCGCCCACGACGGGGGGACGGCGATCAATCCGCTCCTCGTCGAAGGCCAGGTCGAGGGGTCGATCTACATGGGGCTCGGTGAAGCTCTCATGGAGGAGTCGGCCTTCCGCCCGCACGGCCTCCACAAGATTCCCTCGATGCTGGAGTACAAGAGTCCGACGACGCTCGAGACGCCGGAGATCACGACGATTCTGGTCGAGACCCGAGACCCCGAGGGGCCGTTCGGCGCCAAGGAGGCGGGCCAGGGGCCGCTTCTCCCGGTGATCCCGGCGGTCGCCAATGCCGTCTACGACGCGGTTGGCGTGCGGATCGACGAGGTGCCGATCACGCCAGAGAAGGTCCTGAGGGCGCTCGACCTGAAGGCCCAGGGGAAGGCCCCGCGCGTCGGTCCCGAGCGGTTGCCACGAGCGGCCTTTCCCGAGCCGATTCACGTCCCGCCGCCCTGGGTCGATCCGGAGGGGCGTCCCGTCCGCGCGGTCCGCGGTCGGGCGCACGTCCGCTCGTGACATCCGTGGTGATCCCGACGCCGCGACGCGGCTCGCCGAGGGCGCGCCGATGATGCGGCTCCCGCCCTTCCGGTACCTCGCGCCCCGGGGCGTGGCAGAGGCGGTCGGCCTGCTCGCGGAGCACGGCGGCGCGGCCACCGTGGTCGCGGGTGGCACGGACCTCTACCCGAACATGAAGCGCCTCCAGATGGACCCGAAGGTCCTGGTGGGGCTCCGCGGGATCCGGGGGCTGGCGGAGATCCGGGGTGACGCGCGCCGCGGCCTCTCGATCGGCGCGGGCGCGACGTTGACGCGGGTCTCGGGGCATCCAGAGGTCGCTGCGCACTACCCGGCCCTCGCGCGGGCGGCCGGTGTGGTCTCGACGCCGCAGCTCCGCAACATGGGGACGCTCGGCGGCAACGTCTGCGTCGACACGCGGTGCAACTACTACAACCAGTCCTATGAGTGGCGCCGGGCGATCGGCTTCTGCATGAAGAAGGACGGCGACATCTGCCTGGTGGCGCCGGGCAGCTCCCGGTGCTGGGCGGTCTCTTCCTCCGACACCGCGCCGGTCCTGTGGGCGCTGGGCGCCGAGGCGACCCTCGTCGGCCCGTCCGGCGAGCGCCGGATCCCGATCGCCGCCCTGTTCCGGGACGACGGCATCGAGTACCTCGGCAAGGCGCCCGGCGAGATCCTGACCGAGCTGCGTCTCCCGGCGGTCGACGGGTGGCGTGCTACCTACTGGAAGCTCCGGCGGCGCGGCGCCTTCGACTTCCCGGTGCTGGGCGTGGCGGCGGCCGTGCGCCTGGAGGACGGCGTGTGCCGGGACGCGCGGATCGTCCTCGGCGCCGTGGCCTCGACGCCGCGCGAGGTGCCCGAGGCGGCGCGCGCGCTCGTCGGACAGCGCCTCGACGCCGAGGTCATCGCCCGGGCCGCCGAGGCCGCCGCCCGTCCCGCCAAGCCGCTCGACAACACCGACCTCGTCTATCACTATCGAAAGCGCATGACGCGGGTCTACGTGGTCCGCGCCCTGCGGGAGCTGGCGGGACTGCCCTTCGAGGGACTCTGGCCGTCCGGGATGTCCGCGCGGGCCGTGGAGGAGGCGTAGCAGCTCATGGGATCGGTATCGGTCGTCGGGACGTGGCGCCTGGTGTCGTCCGACGGGCGCAGCTCGGCCGGAGACGTCTCCCGGCCATTGGGCGATGCTCCGGTCGGGCTCCTGATCTACGGAGCCGACGGGTACATGTCCGCCACGCTGATGCGTCCCGGCCGCCCCCCCTTCGCGAGCGGAGATCGACTGCGGGGCACTGCCGAGGAGCTGCGCCTCGCCAGCGAAGGGTTCCTCGGCTACTGCGGCACGTACGAGATCGACGAGCCCCGCGGGATCATCGTCCACCACGTCACCGCGGCGGACTTTCCGAACATCGTCGCCACGGACCTCGTTCGCCGTTTCACGCTGGAGAACGGCACCCTCACGCTGGAGACCCAGCCGGTGCTTCGCGCGGGCAAGACCTGGGTCTTCCGGCTCGTCTGGGCGGCCGCGGGGCCCGCCAGCACGCCCGGTCAGTCCGGCCACGCCGGAGCTCCGGCGTCCCGCGAGACCGCGCCGGGATCGAGGCGCTCATGACGGACGCCGGCCAGAGCCCGGTCGACTTCCGGACCGAGCCCGCTCGGTACCGGCACTGGAAGCTCTCGATCGACGGGCGCGTGGCGACGCTCGCGATGGACGTCCAGGAGGACGGCGGACTCCGGCCCGGCTACGAGCTGAAGCTCAACTCCTACGACCTCGGCGTCGACATCGAGCTGGCCGACGCGATCCAGCGGCTCCGGTTCGAGCATCCCGAGGTCGGGGCGGTGGTCATCACGTCGCTGAAGGAGCGGGTGTTCTGCGCCGGGGCGAACATCCGGATGCTGAGCCAGGCCGGCCACGGCTGGAAGGTGAACTTCTGCAAGTTCACCAACGAGACGCGGAACGCGATGGAGGAGGCCAGCGCGTCCTCCGGACAGCGCTACCTCACGGTGGTGAATGGGCCGTGCGCCGGCGGCGGCTACGAGCTCGCGCTGGCGACCGACTGGATCCTGATGGCGGATGACGGCAACACGGCGGTGTCGCTCCCCGAGGTGCCGCTCCTCGCGGTGCTGCCGGGCACCGGCGGGCTGACGCGACTGGTCGACAAGCGCCACGTGCGTCGTGATCGGGCCGACGTCTTCTGCACGCTCGAGGAGGGCATCAAGGGCCAGCGCGCCGTGGAGTGGGGTCTGGTGGACGAGATCGCGTCTCGCTCGCGGCTCGCGGAGGCCGGGCGGGAGCGGGCGCGCCAGCTCGGGGAACGGAGCGATCGGCCGGCGTCGGCGCGGGGAATCGCGCTCCCGGCGATCGGCCGGACGATCGAGGGAGATCGGATCGCGTACGGCCATCTGACCTGCGCCATCGACCGGGCGCGGGGCGTGGCGGAGATCGTGATCGCGGGGCCGGAGAGCGCGCCGCCCGGCGATCTGGCGGGACTTCATGCGCAAGGGGCCGCCGCCTGGCCGCTCGTCCTCGCGCGCGAGCTGGACGACCTCATCCTGCATCTCCGCACCAACGAGGAGGAAGTCGGGGTCTGGGTGCTGCGGACGACGGGGAAGGCCGATCTGGTGACGGCGCACGATCGGCTCCTCGCCGATCACCAGGCCGACTGGCTCGCCCGCGAGATCCGCCTCTTCTGGAAGCGAGTGCTGAAGCGCCTGGACGTGTCCTCGCGCTCGGTCTTCGCGCTGATCGAGCCCGGCTCGTGCTTCGTGGGCACTCTTCTCGAGCTGATGCTGGCCGCCGACCGCTCCTACATGCTCGAGGGCACGCGGGAAGGGGACACCGCGCCGGCGGCGACCGTCCGGCTCGGGGAGCCGAGCTTCGGCGCGTACCCGATGGTCAACGGGCTGACGCGCCTCCAGAGCCGGTTCCTCGGGGAGCCCCACCGGGTGGACGAGCTGAAGCGGCGGATCGGCGAGGACCTCGATGCCGGAGCCGCCGCGGAGGCCGGGCTGGTGACCTTCACGCCCGACGACATCGATTGGGACGACGAGGTGCGGATCGCGATGGAGGAGCGCGCGGCCTTCTCGCCGGATGCCCTCACCGGCATGGAGGCCTCCCTCCGGTTCGGGGGCCCGGAGACCGTCGAGAGCAAGATCTTCGCGCGGCTGTCGGCCTGGCAGAACTGGATCTTCCAGCGCGCCAACGCGGTCGGCGAGCGCGGGGCGCTCCGCGTGTACGGGACGGGCCAGCGTCCGGAGTTCGATCGGAGGAGAGCCTGATGGCCGTTGACTACACGGAGCGCATCCCCAACAACGTCAGCCTCCACGAGAACCGGCGGCTCCTGCGCGCCCTCGAGGAGTGGCAGCCGCGATTCCTCCAGTGGTGGGCCGACATGGGGCCAGACGGTTTCCAGGCGAGGGACGTCTATCTCCGCACGGCGGTCAGCGTGGACGCGCAGGGCTGGGCCCACTTCGACTACCTCCGGATGCCGGAATACCGCTGGGGGATCTTCCTCGCGGAGCCGGACCCCGGCCGCGTGATCGGCTTCGGCGCGCACCGCGGCCAGCCCGCGTGGCAGGACGTCCCCGGCGAGTATCGCGGCACGCTGCGCCGCTTGATCGTCACGCAGGGGGACACCGAACCCGCCTCCGTCGAGCAGCAGCGGCAGCTCGGACGGACGTGCCCGTCGCTCTACGACCTCCGGAACCTCTTCCAGGTCAACGTCGAGGAGGGCCGGCACCTCTGGGCGATGGTGTATCTCCTCCACGCCCACTTCGGTCGCGACGGGCGCGAGGAAGCCGAGGCGCTGCTGCAGCGTCACTCGGGGGACCGCGACAAGCCGCGCATCCTCGGCGCGTTCAACGAGAAGACGCCCGACTGGCTGTCGTTCTTCATGTTCACGTACTTCACCGATCGGGACGGCAAGTACCAGCTCGCGAGCCTCGCGGAGAGCGGGTTCGATCCGCTCTCCCGCACCTGCCGCTTCATGCTGACCGAGGAAGCGCACCACATGTTCGTCGGAGAGGCGGGGCTCGGGCGCGTTGTCCAGCGCACGTGCGAAGTGATGCGCGAGCACCGCACTGACGACGTGCGGAAGCACGGGGCCATCGACCTCGCGACGATCCAGCGCTATCTGAACTTCCACTTCTCCGTCTCGATCGACCTCTTCGGCGGGGAGATCTCGACCAATGCCGCCAACTTCTACACGGCGGGGCTGAAGGGTCGGTTCGAGGAGGGCAAGAAAGCAGATGATCACGTGCTCGCCGGCGCGACGTACCCGGTGAGCCAGCTCGACGGCGGCCGGATCGTGACGCGCGACGAGGCCGCTCTGCCGGCGCTCAACGAGCGTCTCCGGGACGACTACGTGGCGGACTGCCAGCGCGGCGTGGACCGCTGGAACCAGACCATCCGGAAGCACGGGATCGACGTCGAGCTCCGGCTGCCCCACCGCGGCTTCCACCGGGGGATCGGCCTGTTCGCCGACACGCGCGTGTCGCCCGACGGTCGGGTGATCAGCCAGGCCGAATGGGACGCGCGCCGGTCCGAATGGCTGCCCACGGACAACGACAAGGCGTTCGTGCAGAGCCTCATGGTCCCGGTCGTCGAGCAGGGGAAATTCGCGAGCTGGATCGCGCCGCCCGCACGGGGCATCAACGGGCAGGCGGTCGACTTCGAGTACGTGCGGAGCTGATCCGTGTCGCTCGGCGCGAGGATCCGGGGCCTGCGGACCGATCGCGGCATCCGCCAGAAGACCCTGGCGGAGAAGGCCGGGCTCACGCCGAGTCTGGTCTCCCAGATCGAGTCCGACAAGCTCACGCCGTCGCTCCACACGCTCGGGCGGCTGGCCGGGGCCCTGGCGGTCCCCATCGCGACCTTCTTCGAGCAGCCGCCGAACGGGCAGCTCCACGTCGGACGGCGCAAGGACTACGCCGTCGTCAGCTTCGACGGCTCGACCGAGCGCTGGGAGGTCCTGGCGGCGGGCCTCTTCCGGGGCAAGGTGCGGGCAGTGGTCTCGACGCTGGGCCGGCGCGGCGCCGGCGTCCCGCCCGAGCGCGTCCTGATCGAGCCCGGCCAGATGAAGCTCATGTACGTTCTCGCCGGCCGGGTCGCCCTCCGTTACAACGGCGAGCGGCATCTTCTCGAGGCGGGTGACTCGGCCTACCTCGACGGTGGCGTCCCGCACTCGTGGGAGAACGTCGGGGCCGGCACCGCGCGGACGCTGTGGGTGATCACGGGCAAGGACGCGTGAGCGCCCGGACGATCGAGGTCGTTCTCGTCGACGCGTTCACGTCGACGCCCTTCACCGGTAACCCCGCGGCGGTCGTGCCCGACGCGGCCGGCCTCGACGAGGCGGCGATGCGGGCGGTGGCCGCCGAGCTGGCGAAGCCGGCGACGGCATTCCTCCAGCCGCCTCGGCCGGACGGCGAGCGGAGGCTCCGCTGGTTCACGCCGGCGGGCGTGGAGCTGACCCTCTGCGGCCACGGCACGGTCGCGGCGGCGCACGTCCTCGCTGCGCGCGACGAGGCGCCGCAGGGCCAGCTGATCTTCGCCGCCCCGCGGCATCGCCTCGCCGTCACGGTGGAGGGGTCGGGCCCGACTCGGACCGCATGGTTCGAGCCCGAGTGCCCGCGCTGGCTGCCGGAGTGCGAGGACCTCTCGCCGTTCCTCCACGCGCTCGGCTTGCCGGCGGGCGCGGTGGCCAGGTGGGCGCCGCCCGCGCGAACGTCGGAGCAGGACGTGCTCATCCCGGTCACCGGGCTCGATGCCCTCCAGGCGCTCGCGCCCGATCTGGCGGCGCTCGGCCTGATCGCGCGGGATCGCGGGGTCCGGGGGATCGTCCTCACCGCGCGGCAGGCGCGGGAGCCCGGCGCGCTGACCCACAGCCGGAACTTCATTCCGCACTACGGGATTCCCGAGGACTTCGCGACTGGATCCTCGCACGCCGCCATCGGAGTGTGGCTCTGGGAGACGGGCGGCCTCAACGCCACGGCCGGGGTCGCGCGGTTCCGCGCGGAGCAAGGGGACTTCGTGGGTCGGCCTGGCCGCCTCGCCGTCGAGGTGCACGGCACCGACGGTCGCGCCGCGCGTGTCCGCGTCGGCGGCCAGGCGGTGATCATGCTGACGGGCACGCTCTCCGTGCCATGACCCGCGCAGCGTGCCGATCGACTCGGCCATGAGCCGCCTCGACCCGGCGGGCGACGTCCCGTTCTTCGACCGCGCTCGGGAAACGGCGCCGCCTGAGATTTTGCGGCGCTGGCAGTGGGAGCGCCTCACGGCCGGGCTCGGCGAGGTCTGGCGCTCGAACGCCTTCTGGCGAACGCGTCTCCAGGCGGCCGGCCTCGGCGATCCGCGCGACATCGGAGGCTGGGCGGACTTCGCGCGGATCCCGCGGCTGACGAAGTCCGAGCTGGCCGTCGACCAGGCGGGGCACCCGCCGTTCGGCACGAACCATACCCATTCGCTCGACCGCTACGTCCGCGTGTTCCAGACGTCGGGCACCACGGGGCCACCCATCCGGTGGCTGGAGACCGAATCGTCCTGGGCGTGGTGGGCGCGGTGCTGGGCCGTCGTGTTCCGCGGGGCGGGACTCGGCCCGGGGGACCGCCTCTTCTTCCCGTTCTCGTTCGGCCTCTTCGTCGGCTTCTGGGCCGGGCTCGAGGGCGCCCGGATCCTCGGCGCGATGGCCATTCCCGGCGGCGGGCAGGACTCGCCGACGCGGCTCCACGTGATGCGGCAGCTCGGCGTGACGGCCCTCGTGTGCACGCCGTCCTACGGACTCCACCTCGCCGAGGTCGCGGGAGCCCAGGGCATGGACCCCGCGGCGCTCGGCGTCCGCACGACGGTCTACGCGGGAGAGCCGGGCGCCGGCATCCCCGCGGTGCGGCAGCGCCTGGAGACGCTCTGGGCGGCCCGGGCCTACGACCACGCAGGCATGACCGAGGTGGGCGCCTACGGCTTCGAGTGCTTGGCGCAGACCGGCCTCCACGTCAACGAGCTCGAGTTCATCGCCGAGGTCCTCGATCCGGAGAGCGGCGAGCCGGTCGCTCCTGGAGAGATCGGCGAGCTGACGCTCACGAACCTGGGTCGCTGGGGCGCGCCCGTCCTCCGCTATCGCTCCGGGGACCGGGTGCGGCTCGGGGCGGGCGCGTGCGCGTGCGGCCGGACCTTCGCGCGCCTCGGCGGCGGCATCCTCGGCCGGGTCGACGACATGCTCATCGTCCGCGGGGTCAACGTGTTCCCGTCGGCGCTCGAGGGCATCGTCCGGCGCTTTCCGGTCGTGGACGAGTTCCAGATCGAGGTCTTCCGTCGCGGAGCCCTGGACGAGGTGCGGCTGCTCCTCGAGATCAACGGCCACGGGCAGCCCGGCGACGGCGAGCGGGAGACTCTCACCGCCGTCGCGGAGGCGGTCCGGCGCGACCTCGGGATCCGCGTCGAGGTGGCCGCGGCCCCCGCCCGGACCCTGCCTCGCTACGAGCTCAAGGCTCGACGCGTCGTGCGGCGAGAGGAGCCCCAGCCCTGATGCTGTCCGTCTGATCCGCGATGACGGCGGCCGTGTCCGATCGATGACCCATTCAAGACCGCGCAAGGAGACCCTGGATGCCCTCGTCACTGAAGGTGCTCGTGGTGCCGTCGCTGCTCGCCGACCGACGATCCGCGTATCTTGACCGGCTCGAGGCTGCCGGCCTCCAAGTGCTTCGCAGCCCCCTCGGGCGTCCCTACGGCGAGGCGGAGCTGATCGCAGGGCTCCAGGGCGTGTTCGCGACGATCGCCGGTGTCGAGCCGTACTCCGAACGAGTGCTCCGAGAGTCGCCCGACCTCGAGGTGATCGCGCGGTTCGGCGTCGGCTACGACCAGATCGACGTCCCGGCGGCGACGCGGCACGGGGTCTACGTCGCGATGGCGTTCGGCGCAAACCACGAGACCGTCGCGGACCTCGCCCTCGCCCTGATGGGCGCCGTCGCGCGAAACATCGTCGTCTACCACAAGCGGGTCGCGGCCGGCAGCTGGGGGTGGGAGTTCCGGCCAGGACTCTGGCGGGCGACGGTCGGGATCGTCGGTGTCGGACGGATCGGGCGGGCCGTGGCGCGGCGCTGCCGCGGGTACGAGATGCGCATCCTCGCCCATGACGTCGCCCCCGACCCCGCGTACGCGCAAAGCCACGGCATCGAGCTCACCTCGCTCGAGCGGCTCCTCGTCGAGTCCGATTTCGTCACCCTCCATGCGCCGCATACGCGCGAGACCGACGGACTCATGAACGCCGCGCGGTTCCGGCTCATGAAGCCGACCGCGTTCCTGATCAACACGGCGCGGGGCGGCCTCGTGGACGAGGCGGCCCTCCACGAGGCGCTGGTGACCGGCCAGATCGCCGGCGCCGGGCTCGACGTGTTCCGCCGCGAGCCACCCACCGACTCGCCGCTCCTGCACCTCGAGAATGTCGTGCTCACCCCGCACGCCGCGGGCTCCGATCTGGCGGCGGAGGCGGCCGCCGGGCAATGCAACGTGGAGTCGATCCTGGCCGTGGCGCGCGGGGAGTCGCCGCCCGCCTCGCTGCTCCTCAACCCCGAGGCGATCCCGGAGGCGCGCACCCGCCGCCGCGCCTCGGCGTAGGGCGGGGACGGCGTGTCGCGGGCCGAAGCCCGCGCATCGCCGGACGCGTCGGTCGGCATCCGACCTCGAGCCCGGGGTGTATAGTGGGTCTCCCCATGAAGGTCGTGCTCCGCAACCAAGGCCGCGAGGTCGAGCTCCACGGGCGCCGCCGCGTGCGCGAGCTCCTGGCCGAGCTCGGCGTGCTCCCGGAGACCGTGCTCGTGATCCGCGGGCGCGACCTCCTGACCGTCGACGAGGTCGTCGGCGAGGAAGACGTCCTGGAGCTCCGGCCGGTCATCTCCGGAGGGCTCCGATGAAGTGCCGGAAGTGCGGGGGCCGCGCGGTGCTCGAGCTCCGCCGCCACAACACGGCCTTCTGCGGCGCCGACTTCGTCGACTTCTTCCGGCATCACGTCCTGGAGACGGTCCGCCGGTGGCGGATGCTGACGCGCGACGAGCCGGTCCTGGTCGCAGTCTCCGGCGGGAAGGACTCGCTGGCGCTCTGGGACGTGCTCCACGACGCGGGGTATCGCACGACAGGTCTCTACATCGATCTGGGGATCTTCGACTACTCCCACGCCTCGAAGGCCCGCTGCGAGGCGTTCGCCGCCGAGCGCGGGCTTCCGCTGCGCGTGGTGGCGGTCGCCGACGAGATGGGCGCGGCGATTCCCGTGGTGCGGAACGCGACCCGGCGGCCGACGTGCTCCGCGTGCGGGCTGTCCAAGCGCTACATCATGAACCGCGCGGCGCTGGAGGGCGGCTTCCCGGTCGTCGCGACCGGCCACAACCTGGATGACGAGGCCGCGACCCTCTTTGGCTCCACGCTGCGCTGGGACGAGTCGGCGCTGGCGCGCCAGACGCCGGTCCTCGCGGCCACGCATGCCAAGCTCGCCCGCCGCGTGAAGCCGCTCTTCCGGATGAGCGAGCGCGAGACGGCCGCCTACGCCTTCCTCCGGGGCATCGACTACATCGTGGAGGAGTGCCCGTTTGCCCGCGGGGCGACGTCGATCATGCACAAGGAGCTGCTCAACCGGCTCGAGGACACCTCGCCGGGGTCGAAGGCGATGTTCCTCCAGGGGTTCCTCGACAAGACGCGGGGACTCTTCCAGGAGCGCGAGACCGTGACGCTCACCGAGTGCGTGCGGTGCGGGCAGACCACCACCGGCGAGGTCTGCGCCTTCTGCAAGCTGCGGGATCAGGTGAAGCGCGGGATGCGCCCGGCCGCGGGCGGCGCGCCGCCCGAGCACCAGGATTCCCCGGATCCTCCGACGGCCCGCGGGCTGATCTCGGACCTCCACGCGGCGTCCGAGATCCACGCGCCCTGACCGGCGCCCCGACCGTGTCCCGGCCGCCCCGTCTCGACAACGACCAGATCGTGTTCATCGGCACGGGCGGCGGCCGGATGACGACCGCATTCCAGGCCCGCGCGACCGGTGGTCTCTGGGTCTGTCTCGACGGGGTCTGGATCTGCGTGGACCCGGGACCCGGCGCCCTGGCGCACGCGCGCGGCCGGGCGCTCGGTCTCGATCCGGGCCTGCTCGATGCCATCGTGCTCACCCACAAGCACCTCGATCACTCGGGGGACGTCAACGCGATGATCGAGGCGATGACGCAGGGCGGGACCAAGAAGCGGGGCCTGGTCCTCGCGCCCCGCGACGCGTACGACGACGATCCGGTGATCCTCCGATACATCCGAGGCTATCCGGCAGCGATGGATGCTCTCACGCCGGGCGGGCGCTACCCGATCGGCGGCGACGGCGGGCCGGTCCTCGAGACGCCGCTCCGCCTGAAGCACCCGGTCGAGACCTACGGCCTCCGCTTCGTCGGGAGCCGCTTCACCGTCGGGCTGGTCGCGTGCACGGGGTACGTGCCCGCGATCGAGACCGCCCTGACCTCGGACCTCCTGATCCTCAACGTCGTGTATCGCGAGCCGCGGGACGAGATCCACCTCGCCATTCCCGACGCGCGCCAGATCATCAGCGTCATGCGGCCGCGTCTGGCGATCCTCACGCACTTCGGGCTGACCATGCTGCGGGCGCGGCCGTGGGAGCTGGCCGAGACGCTCTCGCGCGAGACGGGAGTGCGCGTCCTCGCCGCCCGCGACCGCTGGCGGGTCGACCTCGAGGCCGAGCTCGGCGGCTGAGTCGTCCGGGCCGGGCGGGCGCGGCCCGCTAGACGACGACGTCGAGGTCCGCGAGGAGCGCCGCCAGGTCGTGCCCGCGGTCCACGCGGTAGACGATGCCCCTCATGCCGATCGCTTGTGCCGCCCGGACGTTGCCCTCGTAGTCGTCCACGAAGACGCACGCCTGGGGCGGTAACCCGATCCGCTCCGCCGCGCGGCGGTAGATCTCGGCTTCCGGCTTGGCGATGCCCTCTTCCGCCGACGACACGATCGTGTCGAAGAGGCCCAGCATCCCGAGCTCCCCCAGGCGGCCGCGCAAGCTCTGATCGGCGTTCGAGAGGATTGCCGTCCGGTAGGCTGGCCGGAGCCGCTGGGCGAGGAGGACATTGGCCCGGATCAGGTGCCGCGCCGCGATCCAGGCGTCGTGAAGCTGCGGCAGCGGTCGTCCCGCGCGCTCCTCGAGCAGGCGATGGGCGTCCCGGCGCCAGGCGTGGAGGTCACCCTGGCCCCGCTCGATCTCCTGCCAGGTCGGCGTCCGGTAGAGCGTCTCGAGGAGGGCATGGCGGGGAAGGCCGTGTGCCTCCTCGAGTCCGGCGGAGACATCCCACCGCATGTCGATCAGCACGCCGCCGAAGTCGAAGATGACGCCGCGAACGCCGGAACCCGTGGCCGGGGACGTTTGGGTCGGCGGTTCCACGACGCGGTACGCTAGCCCGCGGCGTGGTCGGGGTCAAGCCGACGTCCCGCACCGGGTCGGACGCGTCCCGACGCGAGGCGCATTCCCCTGGTCCGCGCGCCGCACCGTTGCGGCTCCCGAGGGGCGCCGGTATGATGGCCCTCGCAATGGCGGGGTTCTACTGTCCTAAGTGCCTCCGGACTGCGCCCGTGCAGAAAGTCTGCTGCGGGCGGCCGATGACGCGCGGCTAGCGCCGTCCTTCGGTGACCTTCGCGCGATGCGCTGCTTGAGCCGCTCGGCCGCGTGACGCATCCCGGGTCCGTCGCGCCGCTCGCGGTCGTCTGCGGCCTGGACCACGTCAACCTCTCGGAGGAGCAGGAGGTCTTCGGGAAGGCGGGCGTGCGACTCCAGACGGTCATTGCGCGCACGGAAGCCGAGTACCTCGAGCGATGCGGCGACGCGGACGCCCTCCTGATCCAGTACGGCGCGGTCACCCGCCGCGTGCTGGACGGGCTTCCTCGCGTCCGCGTGCTGGTCCGATACGGCGTCGGCGTGGACGGCATCGACCTCGCGGCGGCGACCGACCACGGCATCCCGGTCGTGAACGTGCCGGACTACGGGACGGACGAGGTGGCCAACCATGCGGTCGCGCTCCTGCTGGCGCTGGCCCGCAAGATCGCCCGGCTCGATCGCCAGACACGGAGCGGCGGCTGGGACGTGTTCCGGATCGGCCCCGTGGCGCGCCTCGCCGGCCAGACCGTGGGCATCCTGGGATGCGGACGGATCGGATCGGCGGTCGCGCGGAAGCTCGGCGGCTTCGACGTGCGGCTGCTCGGCTGCGATCCGTACATCGACAGCTTCCCGCCGGGGGTGCAGCCGGTTGCCTTCGAGCGGCTCCTCGCCGAGTCTGACTACGTGACCATTCACTGCCCGCTGACCGACGAGACCCGCCATGCGTTCGATGCCGAGTCCCTCGGATGGATGCGGCCGACGGCGATGCTGATCAACACCGCGCGCGGCGGGATCGTCGACACCGACGCGCTCGTCGCGGCCCTCCAGGAAGGGGCCCTGGCCGGCGCGGGGCTCGACGTGCTCGAGCACGAGCCGATCGACCCGGCGAGCCCACTGCTCCGCATGGAGCAGGTCATCGTGACGCCGCACGCCGCCTGGTATTCGGAGGAGGGGCGCTCCGACCTCAAGCGGCGCGCGGCCGAGGAGGCGGTCCGGGTCCTCCGCGGCGAGCGCCCGCGCCACTGCGTGAACCCCGAAGTGCTGGGGCGCATGCGCCGCTCGCCGGCGGCCGGCTGATCGGCGGGCCCTCCGTGGCCGAGCCGCTCTTCGACGTCGTCGCGCCGGGCGAGGTCATGCTGCGGCTGGCCTCGCGGCCGCCGACCCGTCTCGAGCAGGCGACGGAGCTCGACGTGTCGTACGGCGGGACCGAGGCGAACGTCCTCTGCGCCTTGGCTCGGCTCGGGCACCGCACTGCGTGGATCTCGGCGCTGCCCCGGAACGTGTGGGGCGAGCGTCTGGCGCGCGAGCTCCGGGGTCACGGCGTCGACACGAGCCACATCGGATGGCGCGAGGGCGGCCGCATCGGCACCTACTTCATCGAGTACGGCGTGGCGCCCCGGCCCATCCGAGTGGTTTACGACCGCAAGGACTCGGCTTTCGCCGCGCTCGACGAGGCGGAAGTCGACTGGGCCACGCTCGGCCGCACGCGCGTCGTGCACGTCACCGGGATCACGGCGGCTCTGGGCCCCCGGCCGCGGCGGGTCTTCGAGCGCGCGATCGAGACCGCACAGGCGAGCGGCGCCCTCCTCTCCCTCGACGTCAATCACCGCACCGCCCTCTGGACGCACGAGGCCGCGCGGGCCTATCTCGAGCCGCTGCTTCCGCGGATCGGACTCCTGTTCGTCGGGATCGAGGACGCCCGGCGCGTGTTCGGACTCGCCGGGGAGCCCGAGGCCATCGCGGCCGACCTCCGCCGGCTGGCGCCGGCCGCGGTGGTCGCCCTGACCCTCGGTGATCAGGGATCGGTCGTGCTGACCGACCGGCCGCACCGGCCGACGCGGCTCTACAGCCTGGATCTCGTGGCGGACCGAGTCGGGGCGGGAGACGCGTTCGCCGCCGGCTTCCTGCACGGCTGGCTCGCGACGCGGGACGCGCAGCGGGCGCAGGACCTCGGCACGGCCCTGGCCGCGCTGAAGTGTACGATGTGGGGGGACATCGCGGTCATCCGGCCCGGCGAGCTCGAGGAGCTCCTGGCGCAGCCGGACCCGCGCATCCGGCGGTGAGACCCGCCTCGCGGCGGGCGGCGAAAGGGAGGATCCCGGTGACGACGGTCAATCGACACGTGTACCTCGACGGCAAGCTCGTGCCCTATGCGGATGCCCGGATCCACGTCCAGTCGACCGCCGTGAAGTACGGCGGCTCGGTCTTCGAGGGGCTCCGCGCGTACTGGAACCCGGCCCACGAGGAGCTCTACGTCTTCCGGCTCAAGGAGCACGTGGACCGGCTTCTCGCCTCGATGCACCTCATGCGAATGAAGCACTCGCTGTCGCGCGAGGAGATCGGCGGATCGATCCTCGAGGTGCTCCGGAAGAACCAGCCCCGCGAGGACGTGCACATCCGGCAGACCGCGTACCTGTCCGGCGACGGGGACATGGACGACACGGGCCCGGTCGCCTTGGCCGTCGACGCCCGTCCCCGGAAGACGACGCAGAAGCCGGGCATCGCCGTCGGCGTCTCGTCGTGGACCCGCATCGCCGACGGCTCCATGCCGCCGCGCATCAAGTGCTCCGCGAACTACCAGAACGGGCGGCTCGCCGTCCTGGAGGCGAAGGCCAACGGCTACGACGGCGCTCTCCTGCTCAACACCCGCGGCAAGCTCGCCGAGGCGCCGGGGGCCTGCTGCTTCCTCGTGCGTCACGGGGTGCCGATCACGCCGCCGGTCACCGCCGACATCCTGGAGTCCGTGACGCGGACGACCCTCCTCGAGCTGTTCCGGACGGAGCTCGGTCAGCCGCCGGTCGAACGGGACGTCGATCGCACGGAGCTGTACGTCGCGGACGAGGCATTCCTCTGCGGCAGCGGCTGGGAGATCACGCCCGTGGTGTCCGTCGACCGGATGGCGCTCGGGGACGGGGTCCAGCCGGGCCCGCTGACGCGGGCGATCCAGGCGTGCTACTTCGCGGTGGTCCGGGGGGAGAAGCCGGCCTATCGCGATTGGCTCACGCCGGTCTACGGCCGGTAGAGCCGAGCCCTTCTCCGATCGCGCGGCCCACGGCCGGCGGTGCGCGTCACCGTCGGGGTGGGCCGCGTGCTTGTCCGGGGCGGTGACGGGCGCTAAGATCGGGCGTGTCCCGCCCTGACATGCCGCACGCTCCGGCGGTCGCCTCCGAGTCGCCGGACCCCGCCGCGCGCCGGATCCTCGCGGAGCTGAACCCGGCCCAGGTCGAGGCGGTCACCCACGATCGGGGGCCGCTCCTCATCGTGGCCGGCGCCGGCACGGGCAAGACCACCGTCCTCACGCGCCGCATCGCCTACCTCATCGCCACGCGCCGGGCGCGACCGGAGGAGATCCTCGCCCTCACGTTCACCGACAAGGCCGCGCTCGAGATGGAGGAGCGCGTCGACGTGCTCGTGCCCTACGGGTACGCCGATGTCCGCATCGCCACGTTCCACGCCTTCGGCGACTGGCTGCTCCGCGAGCACGCCCTCGAGCTCGGGCTCACTCCGGCGTTCCGGGTCCTGAACCGGGCGGAGCAGGTGCTGTTCCTGCGCACGCGCCTGTTCGAGCTGCCGCTCGAGCGGTTCCGCCCCCTGGGCGACCCGACCCGGCACCTCCAGGCCCTGACCGGACTGTTCGGGCGCGCCAAGGACGAGGACATCGCGCCGGACGCGTACATCGCCTATGCCGCGACGCTCGCCGCCGAGGCCGCGGCGCATCCCGAGGATTCGGAGCGGCGCGATCTCGCGACGCGCAGTCTCGAGCTGGCGCGGGCCTACGCCGCGTATCAGGACCTCATGGCGCGCGCGGGGTTCGTCGACTTCGGCGATCAGATCTTCCTGGCGCTACGCCTCTTCCGGGAGCGCCCGTACGTGCTGGCCCACTACCAGCGGCGGTTCCGCTACATCCTGGTCGACGAGTTCCAGGACACGAACTACGCGCAGTTCGAGCTGGTGAAGCTCCTGGCGAGCCAGCACCGGAACGTGACGGTCGTGGGCGACGACGATCAGGCGATCTTCCGCTTCCGGGGCGCATCCATCAGCAACATCCTGGGATTCGAGGCCACCTATCCCGACGCGCGCCGGGTCGTGCTCGTCCGGAACTACCGCTCGGGCCAGCTCATCCTGGACGCGGCCGACCGGCTGATCCGGCACAACTCGGACCGGCTCCAGCAGGATCGCGGGTTCGACAAGAAGCTCGTGGCGGAAGCCGGCGCGGGTCGACTGCCCGAGTACCGGGCGTACGAGACCGTCACCCAGGAAGCCGACGCCGTCGCCCGGACGATCGAGGAGGCGGTGCAGGGAGGGCGGCGCGCGTATCGCGACTTCGCGATCCTGGTCCGCGCGAACGCCGACGCGGATCCGTTCCTCCGGTCCCTGAACCTCCGGGGGATCCCGTGGACTTTCTCGGGGAACCAGGGGCTCTACGCACGCCCCGAGGTGCGACTCTGCATGGCATTCCTCCGGGTCCTCGCCCGCCCCGACGATTCGGTGAGCCTCTACGCGCTGGCCGCGTCGCGGTTCTTCGGCGTTCCCGCCGTGGACCTCGCGCGGTGCGGCGCGCTCGCGGATCGCCGGAACCGATGGCTGTTCGACGTCCTGCGCGGCCTCGACGAGACGCCCGAGCTCCGGGCGGCACTGTCCGCCGAGGGCTCCGAGTCGATCGCCCGCCTGATGAAGGAGCTGGAGCGTTACCTCGGCCTCACCGCGGATCTCGGGACCGGGGAGCTGCTCTATCAGTTCCTCGGAGACACCGGCTGGCTGGGCCACATGTCGCGGGCGAGCTCGGTCCGCGAAGAGGCCGAGGTTCAGAACGTCGCGCGCTTCTTCCGGCGGATCCAGGATGCGACACGCGTCTTGCCTCGCGACCACGTGCGCGAGTTCGTGGACCACCTCGATGCGTTGATCGAGGCCGGCGAGGACCCGGCGGTGGCCGAGGCGGACGTCGATGTGCCCGCGGTGCGCGTGTTCACCGTCCACAAGGCCAAGGGCCTCGAGTTCCCGGTGGTGTTCGTCGTGGGACTGGCGCAGGGCCGATTCCCGTGGCCGAGCCGGGGTGACGCCCTCGAGCTGCCCGAGGCGCTCCTCCGGGATCAACCGTCGTCGACCGACTTTCGTCTTCAGGAAGAGCGGCGGCTCTTCTACGTCGCCGTGACGCGAGCGCGAGAGGAGCTCCATCTGACGTCGGCGCGCGACTACGGCGGCCGGAGCACGCGCAAGGTGAGCCAGTTCGTGCTGGAGGCCCTCGATCTGCCGCGCGAGGCCGTCCAGTCGGTGAAGCGCGCAGCGCTCGAGGACCTGCGAACGTTCGCGCCTCCCGTCGAAGGCGATGGTGGCGCCGAGCCGCCGCTTGGCCCGCACGTCGTTCTCGAGCTGAGCCACCGGCAGGTGGACGACTACCAGACCTGCCCGCTGAAGTACCGCTACATCCACGTCCTGCGGGTGCCCATCCGCCGCCACCACGCGGCGGTCTATGGGGAGACGCTTCACCGCGTGGTGGAGCACTACCTGCGGCGCCGCGCGGCCGGGCTCTACACGCCGCTCGACGACCTGCTGGCCACGTACGACCAGGAGTGGCGGAACGAGGGCTTCCTCACGCTGGCCCACGAGACGGCCCGCCGGGACGCCGGACGCGAAGCGATCCGGCGCTTCTGGCACGAGGAGGAAGCATCGGGGACCCGGCCGACGTTCATCGAGCGCGAGTTCGGTGTCAGCCTGCCCGACGTCGCGGGACCGACTCGCATCCGGGGCCGGTGGGACCGCGTCGACGAGACCGACGACGGACCGGTCATCGTGGACTACAAGTCCTCCGACGTCCGCGAGGTGGAGCGCGCCCACGAGCGGGCGTCGGACAGCCTACAGCTTCAGATCTATGCGCTGGTGTGGCGGGAGATGCATCGAGGCCAGCTCCCCGCGCGGGTCGAGCTGCGATTCCTGGAGTCCGGGGTGGTCGGCCGTCACACGCCCACGGAGGAAGACGCCGAGACCGCCCTGTCAGCCGTCCGCGCCGCAGCGGAGGGCATCCGCGCGCGGCGCTTCACCGCGACGCCGTCCTACCAGGCCTGCCGGTACTGCGCCTATAGCCAGATCTGTCCGTACACGGCGAGCCGGGACGTCTGAGGGACTGCGGCCCCGGACACCGGGACGCGCCCTCGCCCGGTGCCGGGGGTGAATGCTCAGCTGGCCAGCGGGGCGGGACGATGGATCCCGAGCGGCCGGAGCGCGCGGAGCTTCTCCCGCTGCTCGGGTGTGAGGATACGGGCAACCTCCTGGACCGTGCGCGCACGCGCCTCGAGGACCTGTCCCGACAGCTCCCGGACCTCGGCCGCCTTGGCCGAGAAGCGCGCCTCGTCGGCGTTGCCCAGAGCGAGCTCGCGGAGAGCGAGGCGCGCGTCGCGGAGCGCCCGCACGGTCTCGCGCATGGACTGCCAGTGACGGGTCCGGACCTCCCGGATCGACTTGACCTGCTCCTCGGTCAGCCCGATCTCCTCCCGGAGCGCCGAGCGCTGGATCGGCGTCACCCGGCGGGCGACCTGGGCCTCGCTCGGCATCACGCCGCTGACCAGGATGACCATGCCGCTCAGGACCCCTGCCAGCGGCCACTTCGTGTGGAGCCTCGTCATGATTGGACCTCCCCGAGCGGGATGCCCGCTCCGTTCGTTTGACCGTTGGCGGTTGGACGGAAGGGGCCCCGCCGGCGTTCAAATCACACCGGGGGGTCGGCCCGGCAGGGCGGCCGAGGCTAGAGGGGCAGGGGAGCGCCGGCCGGGACCCACACGGGGGCCTGACCTCGGCGGAACAGCTTCGCCCGGGCGGTCCCGCGCACCGTGGGAATCCCGTCCTCGACCCTGACCATCGCCCCTTCCTCGATCCCGACGACCGGGTTGTCGCGAACGACGTGATACTCGGCGATCCGCATGTCCCGGGTCTCGCTGCCGGGGGCCATGGCCGGATCCGTGTCGAGGTAGTGGGGGTTGACGTTGAAGGGGACCAGCCCGAGCGCCTCGAACGTCGTCAGGCCAACCACGTTCCAGTCGTTCGTCGTCAGGATGTTGGGCCCCGCCACGTTCGACCCGGCGCTCGTGCCGACATAGGGCATGCCGGCCCGCACGCGCTCGCGGAGGGGCTCGAGGAGCCCTGCCTGCCGGAGGCGCCGCAAGAGCGCATACGTGTTGCCCCCGCCGACGAACACGGCGTCGACCCGACCGAGGGTCGGGAACGGATCCCGGTCCCAGCGGATGTGCTCGACGAGAACCTCGGGGGAGAGCGCCGCGCGCGCGGTCTCGTGGTACGCCTCCTCGTCGCCCAGTGACGCGGCGGTGACGAAGCCGATCCGTCGCGCAGGGCCCAGAAAGGTCAGGAGCTCGGCTCGCGCGTGCGCGAGATACGGACGGCCGGAGTTGCTGAGAAGGAGCAGACGCATGCGCGCGAGCGTAGCACGGGGGCTCGTACGCGCCTTCGCGCCTTGACGACTCCTCGGAGGGTCGCGTAGGGTGGCGGCGCGATTTCGCCACACGTGTTCAGCTCGATGACGTCGCCGCGCGGCGACGGGAGGTGTGCGATGGCAGAGAGGATCCGGCGGGTGCAGTACTTCTACGTGATGGCGCCCGACACGCCCGGGGAAGGCTCCCGGGCCCTTCAAACGCTCCGGGCGGCCGGGGTCAATCTGCTGGCCTTCTCCGGGTTTCCTGCGGGAAAGCGCGCGCAGCTCGACTTCGTCCCCGAGAACGCGGCCGCGTTCCGCGCGGTCGCCCGGAAGGCGAAGTGGAAGGTGACCGGGCCCAAGACCGGCTTCCTGATCGAGGGAGACGACCGGACGGGCGTCATGGCGGACATCTACGCGAAGCTGGCGGCGGCTCGGGTCAACATCACCGCGAGTGACGCCGTCGTCGCGGGGGCGGGCCGGTTCGGAGCGATCCTCTGGGTGAAGGCCCGGGATGTCAATCGAACCGCGAAGGTCCTGGGCGCCTCCTGACCGTCCGTTCATTGACGCCACCACCGACGGAAGCGGAATAGCCCCCGCCGGGGGGCCGTCGAACGCGTCAACAGGAGGACGACGATGAACCTGACCAAGAAGGTGATTGCAGGGGTCCTGATCGCGGGGTTCCTGACGACGTTCCTGGCGCTTCCGAAGGCCGCGGAGGCTGGAGGCGGCTGGCACGGTCACGACAACAGCGCGGCCCCCTTCTGGGGCGGCCTCGCGTTCGGTGCAATAACCGGTCTGGTCGTGGGTGCCGCCGTCGCTCCGCGGGCGGTGTACGCGGCGCCGCCGGTCGTGTACCAGGCCCCGCCGCCCGTCGTCTATCAGGCGCCTCCGGCGGTGGCCTACCAGCCGGCGCCGGTGTGCACGAGCTACTGGGTCAACCCCTACTGGACCGGCTACCAGTGGGTGCAGGGGTACTGGGCGCAGGCCTGCCGCTAGCCCTCCCCCGAGTTGATCGACGCCGGGCCCGGGTGGCGAACCCGGGCCCGACTCTTTTTTCGCTGACCTCGCGCCACCGTGTCGGTACGCTGAACTCGATGGGCGTCGCACTGCCCGGTCGAGTTTCGCTCGCCGCGTCACCCACGCCGATCCAGCCGCTCGCGCGTCTCGGAGCCTCGCTCGGACTCGAGCTCTCCGTGAAGAGGGACGATCTCACCGGATTCGCGGAGAGCGGAAACAAAGCGCGCAAGCTCGAATTCCTGGTTCACGACGCCCTCGAGCAGGGCGCGGACACGCTGATCACCGTGGGCGCTCTCCAGTCGAACTGCTGCCGGGCGACGGCGGTGATCGCGGCTCGCCTGGGGCTCGGCTGTGTCCTCGGGCTCCGCGGGGCCGCGCCGGAGGCGCCCGACGGCAATCTCCTCCTCGCAGAGCTCTTCGGCGCGCGCGCGGTTTTCGTGCCGCCCGAGGCCGTGGACAGCCCGGAAGCGCTCTTCGCTCGCCTGGCCGAGGAAGTGCGGCGCGCCGGCGGCCGGCCCTACGTCATTCCGGAGTCCGGCTCGAACGAGCTGGGAGCGCTCGGCTATGCCGCAGCGGTGGAGGAGCTCCAGGGCCAGATCGCGGCGGGCGTCACGGCGCCGCCGGACTCGATCGTGGTGGCGTCATGGAGCGGAGGCACGCTCGCCGGGCTCTACCTCGGCAAGGCGCTCTACGGGCTCCGCGCGGAGATCTGGGGCGTGCCCGTCCAGTTCGATGCCGAGACGATCCGGACCTCGGTCTGGGAGACCGTGCGGAAGTCCGCAGCCCGCATCGGCGCGGACGTTCACGTGGAGCGGAGCGCGATCCGGCTTCTCGACGGCTACCAGGGAGACGGCCGCGCCGGCGTGCGGCCCGAGGAGCTCGCGGTGGTGGCGCGCGCCGCGCGCGACGGACTCCTGCTCGACCCGGTGTATACGGCGAAGGCCTTCCTTGCGCTCGAGGACACCGCGCGCCGGGCCCCCGGACTCCTCGGGCGCCGGGTGCTCTTCCTTCATACCGGCGGTGGCTTCGGCGTCTTTCCATTCCGCGCGCCACTCGCGCGGCTCTTCGATCCCGGCGCGCCGCGCGCCTGACGCGCGCCGCGGGCCCCGTTCCCGCTGCTGTGGCGGCCCGCGAGGACGCCGCCCGTGGTCAGCGGGTTAGCCGGATTCCCGGGTCGGTGCGGACGAGACCGCGACCCGCTGGGTTCGCCGGGGGCGGCTTCGGGCGTGACGCGGGGAGGACGCGTTCGCGGCGTGCTTCCTCTTCCAGGCGGACCCGCCGGGCGAGCAGCAGGTCACGGAGCGAGATGATGCCGAGCACGCGCGCCGGGATGTCCGCAGCGGTGAATGCATGTATATCGTGTTCCGATACACGTTACCACAGACGGTCCGGCGCCCCCGAGGGATTCACCCGGCGCCGCGCCGTGGCCGGCCACGCGCGAGGCGGTCTCGTCACGTTGCGGCGACGCGATCGCGACAGCGCGTCCCGCGCACGCCATCTGCCGGCAGGCCTTGACAAGCGAGGCGACCAAGCGCGTAAATCGTCGCGCGGGTCGTGCACGAGCCTCACGCGAGGCGGTCGCGCGCCACCGCACGGAGGAGACGCGGTGGCTATCTGGGACGACGTGGTGCCGCGGGACGAGCAGGAGCTGTACGAGCGGGGCGGGTGGGGTGGACTCGTCGGGTTCGGCCGGCGCCCTGGCCTCCTGGTGGTGGACATGTACACCGCCTTCGTCGACCCGGCGTATCCGTTCAGCAGCCCGGACGCCCCGGCCACGGTCCGGGTGATCCAGTCGCTGCTCCGCGCGGCGCGCGCCGCCGGCGCCCCCGTCCTCTTCAGCCGGGCCACGCGCCGCACGATTCCCGCCGAGCGCGGCCGCTGGAAGGTGCGCGCCGTGGACCGGCCGATCATGGCCAATCCCCAGGCGTACGACATCGTGCCAGAGCTCAAGCCGCTCGCGTCCGAGTCGGTGGTCGTGAAGTCCGCTCCGAGCGCCTTCACGGGCACCGATCTGCTTCCGTACCTCGTCTACCACGGCGTGGACACGCTGATCGTGACAGGCACGGTGACGAGCGGCTGCGTCCGGGACACGGTGCTCGACGCGTTCTCCAACAACTTCCGTGTCATCGTGCCGCAGGAGGCCGTGTGCGACCGTGGCATCACGTCGCACAAGGTCGCCCTCTTCGACATCCACATGAAGTACGGGGACGTTCTGCCGGTGGCCGAGGTCCTGGACTATCTCCGCGACGTCCGGGACGGAGAGCACAGGGTGTCGGCGACCTCCCTGGCGGGCGACGCCGGCGGGCGGCCGGGCTCGCCTGCCAGCGCTTCCCTTCGGCCGGCCGCCTCTTGATGAAGGAGGAACCTCGCGTGCTCAGGTCGTTCGGCATCCGCGTTCTCGCCATCGGCCTCGCCGTCGCCGCCTGCCTCTCCGGCGGCTCATCGGCCACCGCCCAAAGCAGTGCGATGATGCGCTTCCCGCTCGGCGGCGAGCCGCCGACGATGGATCCCTACTTCTCGACCGACTTCTCGTCCGGTGACCTCGCGTTCCTCATGTACTCGACTCTGGTCGGCCTCGACAGCCAGGGCAAGATCGTGCCCGACGCCGCGAAGAGCTGGGAAGTGTCCAGCGACGGGCTGGTCTACACGTTCCACCTCCGGGACAAGGTGTTCTTCCACAGCGGCCGGCCCGTGACGGCCGCCGACTGGAAGTGGTCGTTCGAGCGCATGGGCGACCCGGAGCTCAAGACGTCAGTGGCCGATTCCGTCCTGTCCGGCATCGAAGGCTTCGAGGCCCTGCAGAAGGGCTCGAAGAGCCTCTCCGGCATGCGCGTCGTCGATCCGATGACCCTCCGGTTCACCCTCAACCCGGCCGCGCGCGGCGGGTTCCTCAATCGCCTCAGCTACTACGCGGCCGTCGTGCTCGACAAGGACGTCGTGGAGAAGGGCGGTAAGGGCTGGTACGAGACCAAGGACGCCGGGTCCGGTCCGTTCATGCTCAAGGAGTGGGTCCACAACGACCACGTGACGCTGAGCAGCGACCCCCGCTACTACCTCGGCGCGCCGGCGATCGCGGGCGTTCACCTGCCGGTGGTCACCCAGGCCACCACGCGTCTGGCCGAGTACCAGGCCGACCAGCTGGACCTCGTCCCGGTGCCCCTCGCCGACTTCGACCGCATCAAGGCGGACCCGGTCCTCGGCAAAGAGCTGATCGTGTTCCCCCGCGCTCAAATCATCTGGCTCGGGCCGAACCCGCGGGTCTACAAGCCGTTCGAAGATCCTCGCGTGCGGCGGGCGGTCGCCATGGCGATCGACCGCGAGAAGATCGCCAAGACGATCTTCTTCGGCTTCTACCAGCCGGCGCGCTCGATCGTGCCCCCCGGGATTCCCGGGTTCTACACCGGCTACGCCGGACTCCCGTACGATCCCGCCCAGGCCAAGAAGCTCCTTGCCGAGGCGGGGATGGCCGGCAAGCTCCCGCCGCTCCGGATGGCCATGAACCCCATCGCTCCCGATTACCAGATGGCGGCGGAGGCGGTGGCCGCGATGCTGAAGGACAACCTGGGCCTGGAGGTCCAGCTGCAGAAGACGGAGTTCGCGAACTTCCAGCGGTCGATGAACCAGCGCACGGTCTTCGAGGCGTTCGTGACCGGCTGGGCCGCCGATTACCTGGACTACAGCAACTACCTGGACCTCCTCCTCTACAGCAAGTCGAGCCTCGATCGCGTGAGCTACGCGAACCCCGAATTCGACAAGCTCGTCGATCAGGCGAATGCGGCTCCGACGGAGAGCGCGCGCACCGAGCGCTATCACAAGGCCGAGGCGCTCGCGGTGGAGGAGGGCGCGATCATTCCGCTGCTCTTCACGCAGTTCGCCATGTTGAAGAAGCCAACGGTGCACGGACTCCAGACCACGCCGGCCCTCCAGGGCTGGCTGCGCTTCAACACGGTCAGCATCCATCCGTAGGCGACCCTCGCCCGCGCCCCCCCGAGGCCCGGTGACTCGGGGGGCGCGGGTGTCTCGGGGTCCCGCTGGGGGCAGGGCATGGCGCGCTACCTCGTCTCGCGCTGCCTCCTGATCGTCCCGCTCCTCGTTGGAGCGGCCCTCCTGATCTTCCTGGCGGGCCACTACGCGCCGGGGGATCCGGTCCAGGTGCTGCTCGGCGACCACTACAACCCCGACACCGCCGCTCAGATGCGGAGCCGGCTCGGCCTGGACCGCCCGTTGGTCGTGCAGTTCGCGTCGTACCTCGGGCGGGCCGCCGTCTTCGACTTCGGGACGTCCTACGTGAATCCGGGCCGTCGAGTCGGTGACATCGTCCGCGCGAGCCTGCCGATCAGTCTGCGCCTCGCCGGGGCGGCCGTCGCCGTGGCGGGCGTGGTGGGGATCACGCTCGGGCTGATGGCGGCGGTCGCGCCCCGGTCGATGGTGGATCGCTTCGTCCAGATCGCGGTCACCGCCAGCCTGTCCGTCCCGAGCTTCGTGGTCGCGGCCGTGCTCGTGCTGCTCTTCGCCCTCCGCTGGCGCCTGCTGCCCGTCGCCGGGTGGGGCACGCCCCGGGCCTACGTCCTCCCCGTGGTCGTCATGGCGGTGGCGCCGATCGCGTACATCACCCAGATCACCCGCGCCAGCATCCGGCGGGTCGTGGCCGAGGACTACGTCCGCACCGCGCGCAGCAAGGGGCTCCCCGGACGGACGGTTCTCTTCCGCCACGTCCTCCGCAACGCCGCCCTGCCCATCGTGACCACGCTCGGCATGGCGTTCGGGTACGCCATCACCGGTAGCTTTGTCGTGGAGGTCGTCTTCAACATTCCCGGCATGGCGCGCGTGGCGGTGGACGCGATCCTGCAGCGTGACTACGTGGTGATCCAGACCGTCGTGCTCGTCTACGTCGTGCTCTTCACCACGATCAGCCTCGCGGTGGACCTCTCCTACGCTGCTTTGAACCCCCGCGTCCGCTACTAGCCGAGCCCGGAGACCTCCACGTCGTGCCGCCGCCCGAGGGACGCCCGAGCCGTCCGCCTCTGCGCTCACGCGACTGGTCGGTCATGGCGTCGGGCACGTTCCTCGTGGCGCTGGGGCTCCTGGCCATCGTCGGTCCGATGGTGAGCCGGTACGGTTACGACACCCAGGACCTGGACCACCTCTTCGCCGCGCCCGACCGCGCGCACTGGCTCGGCACGGACCAGTACGGCCGCGATCTCCTGACGCGCGTCCTCGATGGCGCCCGGGTGTCGCTGACCGTCGGACTGACGGCGGTCCTGGCCGAGTCGCTCCTCGGAGTCGCGTGGGGAACGATCGCGGGCTTCGCGGGGGGGCGCCTCGACAGCATCCTCATGGGCGCGGTCGACGTGTTGCTGGCCTTCCCGGCCCTCCTCCTCGCCGTCCTCATCACCGGCATCTTCGGCACGACGCTGGTCAACATCGTGATCGCGCTCATGATGACGGCGTGGCCGGGGATGGCGCGGACGGTGCGCAGCGAGATCGTGACCCTGCGCGGCCGGGAGCACGTGGAGGCGGCCCGCGCGCTAGGCGCGGCGCCGCGCCGGATCCTGGTGCATCACCTGGTGCCCAACACCGTGCACCTGGTCACCGCCCGCGCCACCCTGGACGTGAGCGCGGTGATCCTTGTCGAGGCCACGCTCAGCTTCATCGGGATCGGCGTGCAGCCCCCGCGGCCGAGCTGGGGGCTCATGATCAGCGAGAGCTTCCAGTTCCTCCACAGCCACCCGTTCCTGCTGGTGGTGCCCGCGACCGTGCTCTCGCTGACCGTGATCGCGTTCAACCTGGTCGGTCAGGCGCTCACCGAGCGGCTTGATCCCTCGCTGCGCCGAGCGGCCTGATCGAGACGCGACCGACGCCCAGCTCCCGCGTCCGCGGTCAGTCCCACCAGCGCTCGGGCGCCTCGCTGAGGCGCTCGCAGCCCGTCGCCGTCACCACGAACATGTCCTCGACGCTCGCCGTCCCGAAGCCCTTCCGCACGAACATCGGCTCGTATGCGAAGGTCATGTTCTTCTCGAGCACGACGTTGCTCCCCGGCACGAAGCTCGGCGGGATGTGAGTGGTCGCGCCGATTCCGTGGCCGCGGAAGTAGAACCACTCCTCGAAGCCGAAGTCCTTGGCCATCGCCTGGGCGTGGCTGGCCAGGTCGCCGATCCGGACGCCGGGACGGATCATGGCGATGGTCTCCTGGACGACGGTGATCTGGGCCTCCAGGAAGCGCCGCTGCTCGGGCGTGATGTGGTCTCCCACCACGCGGCCGCGGGCGGTGTCACTGCAGTAGCCGTGGTAGCGCGCCCCGAGGTCGGTGAACACGATCTCGCCGGCCTGCACCTTCCGGGGCGTCGGGGCCAGATGCTTGAAGCCGCTCCGCGGTCCGCCGCAGGCTCCGATCCCGAACGCGGTGTCCTCGGCGCCCGCCTTGAAGAGCGCGTAGTTCGCCTCGGCGGCCAGGTCGTGCTCGGTGACTCCGGGCCGCACCGCCTTCATGAGGGCGGTCACGCCGGCATCCCCCACCAGGGCGACCTGCTTCATGAGGGCGACCTCGGCATCGCTCTTCCGCATCATCGCCTCGCCGATCAGCGCGCCGGCCTCGACCTGACGGAGACCCGGGAAGGCCTGCTTCAGGAGTTCGCGCGCGTGGTAGCCGAACTCGCCCGAAACGGCGATCGTCCCCTGCGTCAGGCCCCGCTCGGTCAGGAAGTCGGACAGGTGGTCGTAGACGGTCGTCGTCCGGTAGTCCACCGTCCGGGGATGGGGCGCGCAGCGAACGTCGCGGACCCAGGTGTGCTGGATCCCGGAGTGCATGGGCTCGCCGTGCATGACGGCGTTGGTCGTGAGGGCGACCTCGCCGGACAGGGGCACGAGCATCAAGGAATCGCCATTGTAATAATCCTCGAAATTCGCGAGGTAACGGAGCGGCGCCCGGTCCAAGCGGTTCCCGTGGACGATGAGGCCGTCGAGGCCTCGCTCCCGCATCGCGCCGCGCAAGCGCTCGAGCCGGCCCTCGTACTCCGCCATGCTGAACGGCAGGTCGAGCCACGGCTGCCGCTCGGCCCACGAATATCCCACGCGTCCCCACCCGTATGGCCACTTCACTTCGCGCATTCCGGATCCTCCTGTTCGACGCTCGAGGCTCGATTCACGCACACGGCGCCAGTGTCCGCCCGGCGCCACGGGCGCGCAAGGGCTCGACCTCGATGCCGGCGCCTAGTCGCGGAGCGCCGGCACCGGCTTGGCGCCGATCGGAGCGCGGGGTACACTCCGGCCTCGTGGAGCCCTTCGCGGAGATCGCGCCCGCCGAGCTCAAGCGCCGCCTCGATGCCGGCGAATCCGTCCCGATCGTCGACGTCCGCGAGCCGTGGGAGCACGAGATCTGCGCCATCGCCGGCGCGCGACTCATCCCGATGGATCAGCTCGTCGGCCGCGTCGGCGAGATCGATCCGGCGCGCGAGGTGGTCGTGCACTGTCACCACGGACAGCGGTCGGCCGCCGTGGTCGAGTGGCTGCGCCGCCGAGGAGTCCCCGCCGTGAACCTGCGGGGCGGGATCGACGCGTGGGCGGTCGAGGTCGATCCGACGTTGGGCCGTTACTAGCCCCGCGTGGCTGAGCTCCGGATCGCGCGCGAGGGCGGGGTCGCGCGCCTCATGCTCGATCGCCCGCCGCTCAACGTTCTCTCACCGGCCTTGATCGGTTCCCTGGGCGCCGCGCTCCGGGAGCTCGCCGCCGACGCCTCGCTGCGCGTCGTCGTCCTGGCGGGATCGGGGCGGGCGTTCTCCGCGGGTGTCGACGTGGCCGCGATGCGGGATCTCGACGCGGCCGGGGCCCGGACGCTGATCGAGACGCTCCGCCTGACGATCCGCGCGCTCGAGGAGGTGCCGGTGCCGACGATCGCCCGGCTCCACGGCCACGTGCTCGGCGGAGCCCTCGAGCTCGTGCTGGCCTGCGACCTCCGGATCGCCGCCGCCTCGTGCCAGCTCGGCATGCCCGAGATCGCCGTGGGCATTCCGTCGGTCATCCAGGCCGCGCTCCTGCCGGGACTGATCGGCTGGGGGAGGACCAGCGAGCTCTTGCTGGGCGGCCGGTCCATCGACGCGGGCGAGGCGGAGCGCTGGGGACTCGTCAACCGGGCGGTCGAGGAGCACACGCTGGACCAGGCAGTCGAGGCGTGGATAGAGCGGCTGCTCGCGCTGCCGCCCGACGCGCTCCGGCTCCAGAAGGCAGTCCTCGCGCGGTGGCGCCGGGTGGATCTGGACACGGCTGTCGCCCTGTCGGCTGACGTCTTCGCGCGGGCCTACTCGACGGGCGAGCCGCGCCGTGCGATGCAGGCCTTCTTCGACCGGCGCGCCGCCGCGCGCCGGTCGGACGTCTAGCGATGGATAGCCGGCCACCGCTCGCCGTCCTGTCGGGGATCCGGGTCCTGAGCTTCACCCAGTTCCTGCTCGGGCCCTCGGGTGTCCAGTTCATCGCGGACCTCGGCGCCGACGTGATCAAGATCGAGCCGCCCGGGGGGACGCTGTGGGAGCGCAACTGGGCCGGGAGCGATCTCTACCTGAACGGCGTCAGCGCGTTCTTCCTGTCGACGCATCGGAACCAGCGGAGCCTCACGCTCGATCTCAAGCACCCCGACGGCCTCGCCGTCGCGCGGCGCCTCGTGGAGGGCGCCGACGTCCTGGTCCAGAACTTCCGCCCGGGGGTGATGGAGCGTCTCGGCCTCGGCTGGGAGACGACCCGGTCCTGGAATCCGCGGCTCGTCTACGTGTCTGCCTCCGGCTACGGGGAGTCGAGCCCCTACCGCGACCGGCCGGGGCAGGATCTGCTCCTCCAGGCGCTGTCGGGGCTCGCGAGCATCTCGGGCCGCGCCGGGCAGCCGCCGACGCCCGTCGGCACCGCCGTCGTCGACCAGCACGGCGCGACCCTCCTGGCGATGGGAGTCCTGGCCGCGCTCCTCGAGCGCGCGCGCACCGGGCAGGGCGTCCACGTCGAGGTGAGCATGCTGCGCGCGGCGTTCGATCTCCAGCTGGAGATCGTCACGTACTTCCTGAACGGCGCCCGGCTCCGGAAGAGCCCGACGAGCCTCGCGAGCATGTTCCACCCGGGCCCCTACGGCTGCTACGAGACGCGCGACGGATGGCTCGTCCTGTCGATGTCGCCGCTGAAGGTCCTGCAGGAGGCGCTCGCCATGCCGGCGCTCGCGCCCTACGCGACCGTGCCGCACAACTTCGAGGCGCGCGAGGAGATCGCGCGGCTCCTGGAGCCCGTGATGCGCGGCCGCACGACGCAGGAGTGGATCGACTTCCTGGTGCCCCGGGGCGTCTGGGTCGCGCCGATCCGGACTCACGAGGAGGCCTTCGCCGATCCCGCGGTCCAGGCGGCGGACGCGGTGGAGGAGATCGACCATCCGGTCGCGGGGCGGGTGCGCCTGCTGCGGTTCCCGGTGGAGCTGTCGTCCGGACGGGCGAGTGCGCGCCGTCTCCCGCCGATGCCCGGCCAGCACGCCGAGGAGATCCTGCGCGAGCTCGGGTACCCTGACGCCGACGTGCGGCGGCTTCGCGACCAGCGCGTCATCTGAGCCATGCGAGCGAGAGGACCAAGTCCATGAGTGGACCGTTGGAGGGGCAGACGGCGCTGGTGACCGGCGCCTCCCGCGGCCTCGGTCGGGCGATCGCGCTCCGGCTCGCGGACCGAGGCGCGGCGGTGGCCGTGAACTACCGGGCACAGGCCGACGTGGCCGAGGAAGTGGCGCGAGAGATACGCGGCCGCGGCGGTCGCGCGCTGGCAGTGCGAGCGGACGTCGCCGACGAGGCGCAGGTCCGCGACATGGCCGCGCGGGTCACATCGGAGCTCGGCGCCGTAGAGATCCTCGTCAACAACGCGGGCGTGTTCCACCCGGGCGATCTGGTGAGCCTGGACGCCCGCCCGCTGGAGGACATGCGCCGGATCAACGTCGACGGCGTGGTCACGACGACGCGCGCGGTGATCGAGGGCATGAAGACGCGCCGCTCCGGGCGCATCGTGAACCTGTCCTCCGTCGCCGGCCTCGGTACCGCGGTCGAGGGCACCACCTTCTACGCTGTGAGCAAGGCCGCCGTGATCACGCTGACGCGCCGGTTCGCGCTCGAGCTCGGGCCTCACGGGATCACGGTGAACGCCGTGGCCCCCGGATTCGTCCTGACGGACATGAATCGGGCCAGGCGCACCGAGGCCGACCTCGCGGCGATCGCGGCGCGGACGATGGTCCGCCGGATCGGCAAGCCCGAGGACATCGCCAACGCGGTCGCGTTTCTCGCGTCGCCCGAGGCGGGATGGATCACCGCTCAGGTCCTCACCGTCGACGGCGGCCGCATGGACTACATCGGGCACCCCTGAGGAGAGAGAGCGAGACCATGACGACCCCCACCGGAGCCGACGCCGCCATGGCGGCCCTGACCATCGGGAAGGCCGTTACCGTTCGCAAGACGGTCGGCGAGACGGACGTGTACCTCTTCGCCGGGATCTCCGGGGACTTCAGCCCGAACCACGTCGACGAGGAGTACATGAAGGCGACGCGGTACGGTCGGCGAATCGCACACGGTGCCCTCATGGTCGCCTACATGTCGCAGGCGTCGACGAAGATGTGCGCGAGCCTTCCGGGGACCATCGTCTCGTACGGATACGACCGTGTCCGGTTTCCCGGCGCGGTGTTCATCGGCGACACGATCACGGTGACCTACGAGATCGCGGAGCGCGACGACGCGGCGCGGAAATCGTTCGCCAAGGTGACGGTCACCAACCAGCGAGGCGAGGTGGTGGCGGTGGCCACCCACATCCTGAAGGTGGTGGAGGGGTAGTCGACTGCGGGTGGTCGCTCTCGTCACGCTCGATTTCTGGCAGACGCTGTTTGCCGACACCCGGGACAGCCTCCGGCGGGCTCACGTCCTGCGCCTCGACGGCGTCCGGGCCGCGCTGGGGGAGGCCGGGCGGCTGTACACCGCCGCGGAGGTGGCGGCCGCCGACACGCGAGCCGGAGAGGCGTTCACGGCCGTCTGGCGGGAGCACCGCGACATGGCGCCGGACGAGCAGCTGCGGCGCTTCCTCGACGTGCTCGACCCCGCGCTTCCCGCAAGCCTCGACGCCCGGGCCTTCGATCGACTGGCCCGCGCGTATCAGGAGCCCGCGCTGACCCACCGCCCGGAGATCACCCCGTCCGCCGCGGAGGCCATCCATGCGCTGCGCGCGCGAGGGCTGGCGCTGGCCGTCATCTCGAACACGGGCCGCACGCCGGGGCGCGTCCTGCGCCGTCTCCTCGGCGACGCGGATCTCCTGCCGTGCTTCGACGTTCTGGCGTTCTCCGACGAGATGGGGGCCCGCAAGCCGGCGGCCGCGATCTTCCACCGGGTGCTCGATCAGGCCGGGGTGAGCCCAGCCGCCGCCGTCCACGTGGGCGACGACGCGACGACCGACGTGGCCGGCGCTCGGGGCGTCGGCATGCGGGCCATCCACTACGTCCCCGGCGGTGGCACCGCCGCTCCCGCGGACGCCGTGCTGACGCGCTTCGGGGACCTGCCGCGCGTCGTGGCACTGCTGGGGTGATCGAGCGGTGCCCGGGCTACGCGCGGAATCCGCCACGGCGGGACGCCTGTCGGTTGCACCGCGTCGGAGCGGCGGTCTATGATGAGATCCCGCGCGCGGCGTCGAAGCGCGCCGCGGTGCGTCCGCTGCCGGTCCTGACAGAGGGGAGCTCGCCATGGACGTGTCCGAGCTGAGGGCCAAGATCCGGGACATCAAGGATTTCCCGACGGAGGGCATCCTCTTCAAGGACATCACGACCCTCCTGAAGGATGCGAAGGCCTTCAAGTGCGTCCTCGACGAGCTGGGCACCCAGTACATCCAGGCCGGTGTCGAGCTGGTCGTCGGGGTGGAGTCCCGCGGCTTCATCTTCGGCGGTGCCCTGGCCCATGAGCTCGGAGCGGGGTTCGTGCCCGTCCGGAAGCTCGGGAAGCTCCCCGCCAAGACCATCCAGGCCGAATACGAGCTCGAGTACGGGCGGGATGCGCTGGCGATGCACGAGGACGCGATCAAGCCCGGACAGCGCGTCCTGGTCGTGGACGATCTCCTGGCCACCGGCGGCACCATGGCGGCGGCCCTCCGCCTCGTCGAGCAGTGCGGCGGGGTCGTGATCGGGCTGGCGTTCCTCATCGAGCTGGCCTTCCTCAAAGGGCGCTCGAAGCTGAAGGACTACCCGATCGCGTCCCTCATCATCTACGAGTGATCAGGCGAGAGGCAGAAGCCGGGAGGACTCCATGAGAAGGATGACGCGCGCCGCCCTCGTGACCGTGGCGCTCGCGACCGCCGTCACGCCGGCCGCGGCCGGCGCGCCGACCGGCCCCTTCGAAGAGGCCGGGCGGATGGTCGATCAGTGGGCCGGCCGGCTCAGCGCATTCGGCACCGAGCTCGCCCAGCAGATGCAGTCCGCGCGGGACGGGATGGGCGGCTTGATGGAGCGGATGATGGCTGACCCGGCGGAGCGTCCGCTCATCACCATCATGCTCCACCATCGCGCCGAGCTCGGGTTGAGCGCCGATCAGGTGAGCCGTCTCGAGACGCTCCGCGGTGAGTTCGCCCGCGAGGCGATCCGGCGCGGGGCGGACATCCGCATCGCCGAGCTCGACCTGGCGACGCTGCTCGAGCAGGATCCCGTGGACCTCACGAAGGTCGAGGCGAAGGTGCGCGAGGTCGCCCAGCTGCGCGCCGATCTCCGCATCGCGCGGCTTCGCGCGGTCGAGCAGGGGAAGGCGGTCCTGACGCCCGAGCAGCGGACCCGTCTCCAGGCGATGCTGAGCGGTGGGATGATGATGCCGCAGGGCTCAGGCCGTGCCCCCATGCTGCGGCCCTCGGCCGGCATGGGGATGCGGCTCTGAGGCCGGCCCGCGGGACGGAGGCGCGATGACGATCTCGAAGGTCGGGGTGGTGGGGTGCGGGCTCATGGGCGGCGGCATCGCTCAGGTCGTCGCCCAGTCGGGTTACGCGACCACGGTGGTCGAGGCGGACCAGACGCTGCTGGACCGGGGACTCCACGGGATCCAGCGGAGCCTCGACGGCCTGGTCGACAAGGGCCGGGTCACCCCGGAGCAGCGGGCGGCAGCGCGGGGCCGCCTCACCGGGACCGTGCGGCTCGAAGACCTCGCGGGCGTCGACTTCGTCATCGAGGCGATCACCGAGAACCCGGTGGTCAAGAAGGAGACGTTCGCGCGCCTCGACCGGATCTGCCCGCCTCACGCGATCCTGGCCTCGAACACCTCCTCGTGCACCATCACCGAGCTGGCGGCGGCGACGAAGCGCCCCGCGCAGGTGCTGGGCACGCACTTCTTCAACCCCGCCCCGGTGATGAAGCTCGTCGAGGTGATCCGCACGATCCTCACCGGCGATCCCGCGTTCGATGCCGCCTGGGCGTTCATCCAGTCGCTGGGGAAGACGCCCATCGCGTGCCAGGACACCACCGGATTCGTCGTGAACCGACTGCTGGTGCCGTACCTCCTGGAGGCGGTGCGGCTGCTCGAGTCGGGCGTGGCGTCCAAGGAAGACATCGACCAGGCGATGAAGCTCGGCTGCGGGTACCCGATGGGACCGTTCACGCTGCTCGACCTGGTGGGTCTCGACACGACGCTGTACGTCGCGGAGGTCATGTTCCAGGAGTTCCGCGAGGCCCGTTTCGCGCCCCCGCCACTGCTCCGACGCATGGTCATGGCCGGCCATCTCGGACGGAAGAGCGGCAAGGGGTTCTACGACCACCCGGCGAGGTAGCCGCGACGTGACGGCCCGCAGCGGGGACGCGCCGTCCGGTAGCGGTGCGGGCCACCGCGTGGCGAAGCAGCGCCGGATGACGCGACTGGCCGCGCTCGCTCTGCTGGCGCTCGCCGGCGGCTTCGCCGGGCTCGCGGCGGCGCAGGACCGCGTCGACGGCAACCGCTATCAGAATCCCCGCTACGGGATCCAGATCGAGAAGCCCACGGCGTGGACCTTCCTCACCGCCTCCGCGCTGATCGATGCCGCCCGGAAGGCCGCCGGAATGGCGCCGGTGAGCGGGGGCACCGACCCGGTGAAGGCAGCCGGATTCGCGGTGATCGTGTCGAAGGCGCCCGTTCTCGGCCGCGAGGTGACCCCTCAGGTCGTGTTGTCGGTGCAGGACCTGCCGAAGCCGCCCGGGGACCTGGTGGAGACGTGCGAGCGGCTCCGGAGCGGGATGGACGACCCGGAGACGGTGATGCCCACGCGGCGGGTGCAGATCGATGGCCGGTCGGCGGCACGGCTCGACTTCAAGGGGTACGTCGACGGCGCGCTCGTGCGCGCGACCGCGCTCTGCACTTTCCAGGACCGCCGCGCCTTCCTGGTCGTGGGGCAGGCGCTAGCCTCGGAGTTCGACGGCGAGGCGTTGGCGTTCGAGTCGATCCTGAGGAGCTTCCGGCTGAAGTAACCGTCAGGGGGGCGCGGGGCGAGCAGACGGCCCCGCGCCGGGGAGTTTCGGCGATGCGCCTCTACTACATCTCGGACGAGCAGCGGATGCTCCTCGAGCTGGCCCGGTCGATCGCCCGGGACAAGATCGCCCCGGTCGCCGCGCACCACGACGAGACCGAGACCTACCCGGAAGAGCCGATGCGACTCCTCGCCCAGCAAGGACTCATGGGGATCTGGCTTCCCGAGGCCTACGGCGGCACCAACATGGGCGCGTTGGCGGTCGCCCTCGTCGCGGAGGAGATCGCGTGGGCGTGCGCCGCCACCGCGACCAACTGGGGGGCGACGCCGCTCGGCGGCTACCCGATCCTGCTCGCCGGCAGCGAGGCGCAGAAGAAGCGCTACCTGCCGCGGATCGCCACGGGCGAGATCCTCGCCGCCTACTCGCTCTCCGAGCCGGACGCGGGCTCGGATGCGGCGTCGCTCCGCACCACCGCTGTCCGGAAGGGTGACCGCTACGTCCTGAACGGCACCAAGCTCTGGTGCTCCAACGGCTCACACGCCGGCGTGATCACGTTGTTCGCCACCGTCGATCGAGGCAAGGGCACGCGGGGGATCACTGCGTTCCTCGTCGAGCCGGGATTCTCCGGCTTCGCGGTCGGCAAGCAGGAGCGCAAGATGGGGATCCGCGCATCCCCAACGGTGGCGCTTCACCTCCAGGACTGCGAGGTGCCCGTCGAGAATCGCCTCGGGGAGGAGGGCGAAGGCTTCCGCATCGCGATGCGCACGCTCGACTACACGCGGCCCATGACCGGAGCCACGGCGGTCGGGGTCGGGCAGGCGGCGCTCGACGCCGCCACCGGGTACGCGAAGGAGCGGCGGCAGTTCGGCCAGCCCATCGCGGCGTTCCAGGCAATCCAGTTCATGCTGGCCGACATGGCGATGCAGGTGCACGCGGCGCGTCTGATGATCCACCACGTCGCGAGCCTGGTGGACCGGGGCGTGTCGGGCACCGTGCTCGAGGCGTCGATGGGGAAGTGCTTCGCCGCGGACGCCGCGATGAAGGTCGCGACCGACGCGGTCCAGGTATTCGGAGGGGTCGGCTATACCCGGGAGTTCCCGGTCGAGCGCTTCATGCGGGACGCCAAGATCATGCAGATCTACGAGGGCACCAACCAGATCCAGCGGCTCGTGATCGCGCGCGAGCTGCTCGGACTCCGCTAGCGGAGGCGAGGACATGTCGATGGACCAAAAGCCGCGGATCGACCGGCGATCGTTCGTCAAGGGAGCGGGCGTGGTGGCGGGCGTCTCCGCCCTCGGGTTCCCGGCCGTGCTGCGGGCCCAGGCGCCGACGGTCAAGGTCGGCGTCATCCATCCCGTCACCGGCCCCCTGGCGGAGCCCGGCCAGGCCTGCCGCGCCGGCGCCCAGATGGCGACGGACGAGATCAACGCCGCCGGCGGCATCAAGGCGCTCGGCGGGGCCCGTCTCGAGCTCATCCTCGGCGACACCCAGTCGAAGCCCGACGTCGCGCGCCCGGAGGCCGAGCGCCTGGTGAACGCGGGTGCCCAGGTGCTCGTGGGTGCCTTCAGCTCCGGCGACTCTGCCGCGATCGTGCCGGTGGCGCAGCAGCGTCAGATCCCGTTCCTCATCGACATCTCCGCCGCCGATCCCATCACGGCCAACGTCGCGAAGTCGGTCCAGGAAGGCCAGCAGAAGGTGCAGTACGTCTACCGCAACTTTCCGACGGGCGCGATGTTCGGCCAGCGCGCCGTCCAGTTCATGGGCGACATCTTCAAGGAGGCGCGGGTCGCCCCGAAGCGGGTCGTGCTGATGTACGCGAACGACCTGTTCGGCCAGGTCCAGGCCAAGTCGTTCCAGGCCGCCCACAAGACGGCGAGCCCGGCGTGGGACATCGTGGAGGTCATCCCGTGGCCCGAGCCGCCCGCGGACCTGTCCACCGAGGTCGCCCGGCTGAAAGCGGCGAAGCCGGACATCATCGCCCCGATCACCCGGCCGGCCAGCGCGCTCCTCCTGCTGCCGGAGATCGCGCGGCAGCGCGTCGAGGCGATGGGCATCATCGGGCCCGGGTCGCCCGGGCTCTACGAGGCGGGGCAGATCGACAAGCTCAAGGGCGACATCGAGTTCGTCATGGACAACGTGCCCTGGCCGAACTTCAAAAACCCGCGAGCCCGGCGGGTCGCCGAGGAGTACGCGAAGCGCACCGGCGGAAAGACCTTGGACACCAACTCCGTCTACTCGTACGACACCATGCTCGTCCTGGCGGACGTGCTCGAGCGCGCCAAGACGACCAAGGCCGACGCGGTCGTCGACGCGATCAAGCAGACCCGGTTCACGGGGGCCCTCGCGGTGGCGGTCGGTCCGGTCGTGTTCAACGAGATCGGCGACAACCCCAATACGGGGACCGCCATGATCCAGATCCTCGGCGAGAAGCCCGTGGTGATCTGGCCGAAGGATTCGGCCGAGCAGGCCTTCGTGTTCCCGCGCCCGAAGCGGTGACGCGATGAGCCGGGCGGCGCCGGTGCCCGGAGTCCGCGGCGGGAACCGGGGTCTCGAGAGCGGTCCCGGCGCCGACTGACCCGTCGCGGACGACCCGGCCCGTCCGCGACCGCGCCCATTCCTCGTCGACCACGCCGATGAATTCGACGCTGATCACCCAGAGCCTCGTCAACGGCGTCCTGTTCGGCGGCGTCTACAGCCTGATGGCCGTCGGACTCACCCTCATCTTCGGCGTCATGCGCGTGGTCAACTTCGCGCACGGGGACATGATGGTCTGGGGCATGTATCTCGCGTGGCTCCTGGCCACGCGCCTCGGGGTCGATCCGATCCTGGGCTTCGCCGTCTGCGCGGCGGCATTGTTCGTCCTGGGCGTCATCGTCCAGCGGGGACTGGTGGAGCGCATCCAGGACGCGCCGCACGAGATGCAGATCCTCCTGCTTCTCGGGGTGGGCCTCATCCTGGAGAACTCGGCGCTGATGGTCTTCGGCCCCGATCCCCAGCGGGTCCGGTCGTCCCTGGCCCGGGCGACGCTCTGGATCGGCCCGGTGTTCGTCGACGTGGCCCGGCTCGCGGCGTTCGCCCTCGCCCTCGCGCTCACCGGCGCCCTCTGGATCTTCCTGCGCCGCACGGATCTCGGGCGCACCATGCGCGCGACTGCCGACAATCCGTACGGCGCCCGGGTCGTGGGAATCGACGTCCGGCGGGTGTACGCGATGGCGTTCGGGATCGGCGCGGCCTGCGTCGGAGCCGCGGGCGCGCTGGTATCCCCGATCCTGCCGTTCTCGCCGTCGCTCGGGTTGTCCGCCTCGGTGACGTCGTTCAACATCGTCATCATCGGCGGCATGGGGAGCTTGCCCGGCGCCTTCGCCGGAGGTCTTCTCGTCTCGGTGGCGGAATCGCTCGGCGCGGTGCTTCTCGCGCCCTCCATGAAGGAGCTCGTCAGCTTCGGGATCTTGATCCTCATCCTGCTCTTCCGGCCGACGGGCCTCTTCGGGCGCCGGGCGTGAGGGAACCCCGACCACCGGCGCCATCCGGGGGGGCGGCGACGTCCGCGCCGCCCGGCTGGAGGGAGCGCAGCGCCCGGACCCGCGGGGGGCTGTGGCTCGGGGCGGCGGCGATCCTGGTCCTCCTGGCCGTGCCGGCGGTGGCGAGCTCGTATGTCGTCACGGTGTTCATCTTCATCTTCTTCTACGGCTACCTCGGCCAGGCCTGGAACATCCTGGGCGGCTACGGCGGCCAGCTCTCGGCGGGGCACGCGGCCTTCGTCGGCGTGGGCGCGTACGCCACGACGCTCCTCTCGATGCGCTGGGGACTCTCGCCCTGGATCGGGATGCTGGTGGGCGGGGCGCTGGCCGCGCTGCTCGGAGCGATCATCGGCGGACTCGGGTTCCGCTTCGGACTCCGCGGCTTCTACTTCGTCCTGCTGACGGTCGCGTTCGCCGAGGTGTGCCGGATCGTCACCCTCAACACCGACGCGATGGGCGGGGCGCTCGGGCTCTACATCACGTTCACCGGCAACCCCTGGCAGCTCCAGTTCCGGGACAACCGCGCGTACTACTACGTCGCGCTCGCCCTCATGGTGCTGGCGACGGCCATTGTCGCGCGCGTCGAGCGGAGCCGCCTGGGCGCGTATCTCGCGGCGATCCGGGAGGACGAGGACGCCGCCGAGGCGCTGGGCGTCGACACCTTCCGGTACAAGCTCTACGCGATCGTGCTGTCGGCATTCCTGACCGGGCTCGGGGGTGCCTTCTACGCGAACTATCTGTTCTCGCTCCAGCCGAATGCCGTCTTCGGGATCCCGCTCTCGGTGGACATCATCATCCGCCCCGTCGTGGGCGGCGCGGGGACGCTGCTCGGGCCCCTCCTGGGCTCGCTGCTCCTCTCGCCCCTGGCCGAGATCGCGCGGATCTACTTCACCCGGCCCGGATGGGTGGGCCTCCACCTCGTGGTCTACGGCGTCCTCCTCGTCGGCGTCGTCCTGTTCCTGCCCCATGGCGTCTATCCGCAGCTCCGGCGCGTCTGGGCGCGGCGCCGCCCGCAGGCCTGACGTGGCGCTCCTCGAGGTGGTGGCGGTCCGGAAGCGCTTCGGGGGACTGCAGGCCGTCTCCGGGGCGAGCCTCGACGTCGCGCCCGGGGAGATCGTGGGACTGATCGGGCCGAACGGCGCGGGCAAGACGACCCTGTTCCACCTCATCTCCGGGTTCATCGCGCCGGACGACGGCGACGTCCGATTCGACGGGGCCTCCACGCGCGGCCTCCGGCCGCACCAGGTGTGCCGGCGCGGGCTCGCCCGCACGTTCCAGATCGTGAAGCCGTTCCAGGGGCTCACCATCCTGGAGAACGTGCGGGTAGGGGCCCTGGCCCGGACGCCGTCGTTCTCCGACGCCACGCGGAAGGCGCGCGAGGTGCTCGCGCTGGTGGGTCTCGCCGACCGGGCGGCCCGCGTGGCCGGCGGTCTCACGCTGTCGGACCGGAAGCGACTCGAGCTGGCGCGAGCGCTGGCCACGGAGCCCCGGCTTCTCCTGCTCGACGAGGTCATGGCCGGTCTCACGTCGGTCGAGACGGAGCGGATGATCGAGCTCTGCCGGACGATCAACGCCCAGGGCATCGCCGTTCTCCTGATCGAGCACGTGATGCGCGCGGTCATGACGCTCTCGCGCCGCATCGTCGTCCTGAACCAGGGGGCGGTCATCGCGTCAGGCCCGCCCGGAGAGATCGCGCGCGACCCCCGGGTGGTGGAAGCGTATCTCGGCGAGGCGGCGGCCGACCGGCCGGAAGGCGAGCATGCTGGCGCTTGAGTCGGTGGCGGCGGGCTACGGGGACCTCCTCGCGATTCGCTCCGTCTCGCTCGAGGTCCAGGCCGGTGAGTGCGTCGCGCTGATCGGCGCCAACGGCGCCGGCAAGACGACGACCCTCCGCGCCATCGCGGGGCTCGTGCCGCTGCGCGGCGGGCGCGTCGTGTTCGAGGGTCGCTCGCTGGCCGGATTGGATCCCGGGCGCATCGTGGCGCTCGGGCTCGCCCATGTTCCCGAAGGCCGCCAGGTCTTCCCGTCGCTGACGGTCCGGGAGAACCTCGAAATGGGCGCGCGTTCACCCGACGCGCGGGCGGCGCGTCGCGCGAGTCTCGAGGAAGTGTTCTTCTTGCTCCCGCGCCTCCTGGAGCGCGAGCGCCAGGCCGCCGGCACGCTCTCCGGAGGCGAGCAGCAGATGCTGGCGATCGGGCGAGGGCTGATGGCGCGCCCGCGCTTGCTCTTGCTGGACGAGCCGTCCCTCGGCCTGGCTCCGATCGCGGTCCGCAGCATCCTGGAAATCGTCGCGACGGTCAATGGGCGCGGGACTACAATTCTCCTCGTGGAACAGAACGTGCGGCGCGCGCTCCAGCTGTGTCACCGGGGCTACGTCGTCGAGAACGGCGCGGTCACGCTCGCCGGCTCGCGCGACGAGCTCCTTCGCTCGGACCACGTCCGGCAGGCCTACCTCGGGGGCTGACCTGGCCCCAAACCGGTCGGGACCGCGTCCGGATCCGCCGGCCGGCGCGCAGGCGTCGATCGCGCTGGAGAACGCGCGTCTCCTGCGCCTCGCCTCGGCGCGCGCGGAGCGGCTGAAGGCCGCCGCGCAGGTGGGGCAGCTGCTCACCGCGACGCGAGACGCCGACCGGATCCTCGATCTCATCGCCGAGAAGTGCCGCGAGATCCTGGGGGCGGCCGCGTTCGGCCTCTTCCGCCTGGACGGGGACCGCCTCCAATACGTCCGGGGCTTCGGGCTCGACAGCCGGTTCCACGGGATCGCGCTCGGGGAGGGCGTGGTCGGTCGGGCGGCGCGGGAGCGCCGGATCGTCGAGACCCCGGACCTGATCCGCGATCCGGAGATCGACCTCCTGCCGGAGACGCGCGCGAGGGTGACGTCCCTGGACGTCCGGGCGGTGGCGGCCGTACCGCTGCTGGCCACCGACCGGGTGCTTGGGGTCGTGGCCATCTATCATCCGGTCGGCTTCCGCCTGCCGGCCGAGGACGGGGAGTTCCTGGAGATCCTGGCGGGCTACGCGGCCGTCGCGCTCGAGAACGCGCGTCTGTTCGCCGAGGCGCGGCGGCGCCAGGAGACCGCCGAGGCGCTCGCGGGGATCACGCAGACGCTCACGGCCTCGCTCGACCTCCGGACGGTGATCGCCAGGGTGGCCAACGCCGTCCGCGAGCTCTTCGGCGCGGATGGGGGGGCGATCGGCATCGTCACGCAGCAGGGCACGATGCGACTGACCGCGCGGGTGGGGCTCGGGGCGGACGCGCTCAAGCGTCTCGTGGTGGAGCCGGGCCAGGGGGTGACCGGCTGGGTCCTCCGTCACGGGCAGCCGTTCTGGACGACCGACTATGCGCGCGATCCGCGGATCGCCCGGACACTCGTGCCCGAGATCGTCGAGGCGGGAATTCGGGGCGTGCTCGCCGTACCGGTGCGGCTCCAGGAGGAGGTCGTCGGCGTTCTCTACGGATTCTGGAACCAGCCCGGCGAGCTGATCGACGAGCACGTCGCCCACGCCACCTACCTCGCGCGCGTGGTGGCGGTCGCGGTCGCGAACGCGCGGCTCTACCAGGAGGCCCGGGACCGGGAGGCCGAGGCCCGCGCGCTCTTCGAGGTCGGGCGGTTGATCAGCTCCACCCTGGATCCGGATCGCGTCTTCGATCGCATCGTCGAGCGGGTGCTCGAGCTGATGCGCGTGCGCGCGTGCGGGATCTTCCGGCTCGACCCGGACGGGGTGCTGCGCTACGCCCGCGGCGCCGGGCTGTCGTCGGAGTTCATCCGGGACATGGCGGTGCCGCTCGGCGAGGGTCCGTCGGCCCAGTCCGTCGCCGAGCGCCGTCCGGTGTGGACGCCCGATCTGGCGGAAGCCGAGACGCGGGTGCAGAGCACCGTCATGCGGCGGCTGGTCGAGCGCGAGGGATACCGGGCGGTGCTGTCGGTGCCGATCCTCACGCAAGGCGCTCCGTTCGGCTGCCTCGCGACGTACTGGTGGGAGCGTCACGAGCCGACCCAGGGCGAGATCCAGACCCTCACGTCCCTGGCGACGCTGGCGGCGGTCGCGATCGAGAACGCGCGACTCTACGACACAACCCGCCGTCAGGTCGATCGGCTCGAGCAGCTGAATCGCGTCAATCGCGCGGTGTCCGCGTCCCTTCGTCTGGACGACGTTCTGGACGAGATCACGAGAGCGGCCGGGACGCTCTGCGACGCGCCGCTGGCGACCGTCTGGATGGCCGACGAGGGCGAGCGCAGCCTGGTGCGCCGGGCCTTCCACGGCGCGCCGGAGGTCCGGGAGCAGCTTCCCGGCCGTCTCGCGTTCGGTCAGGGGGGCGTCGGGCTCGTGGCGGAGCGGCGCGAGGCCCTGATCAACGTCGTCGTGGAGGGGAATCCCGAGATCGTCGGCCGCGACGTGCTGCTGGCCCTGGGGGCCCGCACCTTCAGCGGCTTTCCCGTGATGCTGGGCGATCGTCTGCTGGGCGTGCTCGCGGTCAGCGGCCGCGAGGGGCAGCCCCTGGACGAGTCGGACGCCGTGGTGGTGCGAGCGCTCGTGAGCCAGGCGGCGGTGGCGATCCAGAACGCGCGCCTGTACGAGGACGCGCAGACCCACGAGATGGAGACTCGGCGAACCCTGGAAGAGCTCCGGCGCACCCAGGAGCAGCTGGTGCGCATGGAGAAGCTCCGTGCGCTCGGAGAGATGGCGTCGGGGGTCGCGCACGACTTCAACAACGTCCTGGCGGTCATCCTGGGTCGCGTGCAACTGCTCCAGCGCAAGCTCGACGACCCGACGTTCCGGCGCTGGCTCGCCATCGTGGAGCAGGCGGCGCTCGACGGGGCCCAGACCGTGCGGCAGATTCAGGAATTCACTCGGGTGCGGCGTGATCAGCCGACCCAGGTCGTCGATCTCAATCAGGCGATCCGGGACGCGGTCGAGATGACCCGCGGCCGGTGGCAGGATGAGTCCCGGTCCCGAGGGATCGAGGTCCGCCTCGGCCTCGACCTGGGCTCGGTGCCTCCGATCGACGGGCAGCCCTCCGAGCTCCGCGAGGTCCTGACGAACCTCATCCTAAACGCGGTGGACGCGCTCCCACGCGGCGGGGAGATCCGCATCGGCACCCGGGAGCGCGGCGACCGGGTCGAGGTGAGCGTCGCCGACACCGGCATCGGGATGTCCGAGTCGATCCGGCGGCGGATTTTCGAGCCGTTCTTCTCGACCAAGGGCCCGAGCGGCACCGGCCTCGGACTGGCCATGGTCTATGGCATCGTGTCGCGGCACAGCGGGGAGATCCTGGTGAACAGTGCCGAGGGCGCGGGCTCGACCTTCACGCTCCGCCTCCCAGCGGGCCGGCGGCTTCCCGGGCCGGAGGCGTTCAGGGCGTCGCCCGGCAACGCGTCGATGCGCGTGCTGGTCATCGACGACGAGCCGTTCGTGCGCGACACGCTGGGAGAGATGCTCCGCCAGCAGCACCACGACGTGGTCGTGGCCGACGACGGCGCGTCCGGACTGGCTCGCTTCCGCGAGGGCGCGTTCGACGTCGTCATGACGGACCTGGCGATGCCGGGGATGTCCGGCTGGCAGGTCGCGCAGGCCGTGAAGGCGGCGCGCCCCCAGGTGCCCGTGGTCCTCGTCACCGGCTGGGGCGTCGAGGTCCAGGCCGATCAGCTGCAGACGCACGGCGTCGACCTGGTGATGACGAAGCCGTTCCGGTTCGAGGACGTCCAGGACGTCGTCGCGAGCGTCCGGGGATCCGGCGGATCCAAATAGGAGAAGGGGAAGACTCATGACCAGTCCGGTCATCGTGGAAGCGATCCGCACCCTGGTGGAGCGGCGCGATCTGACGCGGCTCGAGGCGGCGGCGGCGATGGAAGCGCTCATGTCCGGGGCCGCGACCTCCGTGCAGGTCGCCGCGTTCCTCACGGCGCTGCGCATGAAGGGGGAGACCGTCGAGGAGCTCATCGGCCTGGCCGAGGTGATGCGGCTCAAGGCGGTGCGGGTGCGGACCCGCGGCGATGTCGGGACCGCCCTCGCCGGCACCGACCGCGAGATGCTGATCGACACCGCCGGCACCGGCGGCGACGCGTCCGGCACGTTCAACGTCTCCACGGCCACCGCATTCGTCGTGGCGGGCGCCGGACTCAAGGTCGCCAAGCACGGCAACCGCTCGGTGTCGAGCCTCTGCGGGTCGGCGGACGTGGTCGAGGCCCTCGGCGTGGGCCTCGACCTCACCCCGGCGAAAGTCGCGCAGTGCATCGATCAGGTGGGCATCGGCTTCCTGTACGCCCCGCTGCTCCACACCGCGATGAAACACGTCATGCCGGCGCGCCGGGAGATGGGGATCCGCACGGTCTTCAACATCCTCGGTCCCTTGACCAACCCGGCCGGCGCCAACGCGCAGGTGATCGGCGTGTACAGCCGGGCGCTGGTCGAGCCGCTGGCGCGGGTCCTCGCCGAGCTCGGGACGATCCGCGCCTTCGTGGTGCACGGCGCCGACGGCCTCGACGAGATCTCCACGACCGGCGACAGCTGGGCCGCGGAGGTCCGCGAGGGCGTGGTCCGGACCAGCGCGATCCGTCCCGAGGACTTCGGCGTGACCCGGGCGACGATTGCGGACCTCCGGGGCGGGGACCGCGAAGAGAACGCCGAGATCATCCGGCGCATCCTCGGCGGCGAGTCCGGCCCCCGCCGTGACATCGTGCTGGTGAACGCGAGCGCCGCCCTGGTGGCCGGCGCGCGGGCGCGCGACTTCAAGGAGGGCGCCCAGCTGGCCGCCCACGCCATCGACAGCGGCGCCGCGCGCGGGAAGCTCGACGCGCTGGTTCGCCTGTCGCACGAGCTCGCCCAAGAGAAGGCGTAGGTCGGTGCCGGAGACCGCCGGGTCTATCGGCGCGGCGCTCGGCCTGGCCGTCGCCTCCGGCCTGTCGCTGTACGGGGCGGTCTTCGTGACCGGGCTCGCCGTCCGGCTCGGATGGATTCACCTGGCGCCGGGCTGGACGACGCTCTCGGTGCTGGGGGATCCCGTCGTCCTCGGGGTTTCCGGCGTCCTGTTCGCGGTCGAGTTCCTGGCCGACAAGATCCCGGTGGTCGACTCCCTGTGGGACGCCGTCCACACGTTCATCCGGCCGGTCGGCGGCGCGCTCCTCGCGACTCGCGCGCTGGGCGAGCTGTCCCCGGCCGCCGAGGTGCTGGCGTTCCTCCTGCTCGGCGGGGCGACCCTCGCGACCCACGCGGCGAAGGCCACGACCCGCCTCGCCGTGAACACGAGCCCCGAGCCGGTGTCGAACGTCCTCGTCAGCCTGACCGAGAACGGGCTGGTGGCGGGCGTGGTGTGGTTGGCCCTGGCGCACCCAATGGTCGCGCTCGGCGTCGGGCTCGTGACGGTGGCCCTCTCGATCATGCTCACCGTGTGGCTCGCGCGGCGCGCGATCGGCGCTCTTCGCCGCATGGGGCGTGGTCGGGGAACGGACCCGCCGCCGGGCCGTCTGACCGGCGCGACGTGAGGGCGCGGGCCTCGAGAGATCCGGCCCCGTCGCCGGAAAAAGCTTGGGTTGGGTCCTTCCCGATTGTTAGCGTGGGCGCATGAGAACCAAGACACTCGCCATGGCCACCGTCGCGCTCGCGTTCTCCCTTGCCGCCTGCTCGTCCACCAAGGGCGTGCCTCCGATCCGGAGCGAGTTCATGGACATCCCGCTCCCGGGTGGGCTCGAGTACATCCCCGACCAGTCGGCGGTGATCGAGTCCGAGACCGTGCGGGCCGCCCGCCTCATGTACACGAGCAAGTTCGAGGTGGGGAGCCTCGTGCTCTCGATCCAGGACGGGCTCATCGGGCAGGGCTGGCGGCTCGTCCGGACGTCGTCGTTCCCGGGCCAGGGGACGATGCAGCTCTACCAGAAGGACGAGGCGTCCCTCCAGGTCCGGATCTGGGAAGGCGGGGCCTTCAACGGCGCCACGTACGTGGAGTTGAGCGGCACCCGGGCGCTTCCGCGCACCCGGACGACGGCCTCGACCCAGTAGCGCGACCGGGTCAGGCGGGAAGGCCCGCGCACCCTCCGAGGGCGTCCAGAAGGCGCCCGAGGGGGGCGAGGGCCATCTCCGCGAGCGCCGCCCGCTCGCGCTGAGCGGCCGCCGCGAGCTCCTGTTCCTGGCGCGCCAGGGTGAGCCCACCCAGCCAGTCCACCGCCGCCTCACGCACGACGGGACCGATCAGCCCCAGGACGTCGCGCACCAGCCGTCGCGCGAGCGCGCGCCGGGCGTCCGGCGCGGAGTCCCGCCACGCCGACCGGTAGACTCGGGCGAGCTTCGGCGAGACCCGGAGCGCCGTCCCGCGCCGCTCCACCAGGTCGGCCGCGACCGGCCCCCAGGTCACCGGGATCTCCGGCCACACGGCCTCGATTGCCCCCGCGAGGAGTGGCGTGGCCTCGAGGGGCAGCAGGGCGCCGAGGGCCTCCCGCCACGGCCCGGCCAGGGGTTCCTCGCGGGCGGCGTCGAGCGTGGGCACGTGGCGCTCGATCGGCTGCCCTCGCTCGTCGAGCGTGACGTGATCCTCCACCACGATGCCAAGGGCCTCGAGGGACGCCACGTACCGCCGCGCGCCGTTCTCGTCCTCGACGAGGCGCACCACGCGGTGCTCCCGCCGACGCCGTCCGTCGGACTCGGTCCGGTGGTAGCTGCGTCCTTGCCACGTGACGCGCTCGACGCCGTCGCGGAGCTGCACGCTCACGCCGTCGGGATGGAGGCGCCGCTCGTGCGGCGCGGGTGTCCAGTCGACGGGCACCTCCGCGAGCACCCCCCGGGCGAACGTGGCCTCGGCCTCGGCCAGGAATCGCGCGAGGGAATCAGGCCCAGGCGCGCAGCGAAAGGAGTCGGTGAGGCTCCAGAAGAGGTGCTCCGTCGGGTACGGGCCGCAATAGCGGAGGGCCGACCGCCCCTGATCTTGCGCGAGCGCGGCGAGGACGTTCATGACTGCCGCACCGGCGCCGCTCGGAAGCCGGGCAGGCTCGGCGACGGGCGGGATGGTGTCCACGGCGCTCCAGTGGACGGCCCGCGCCAGGGTCAGGGTCGTCGACTCCGCGCCGTCCAGCCGGACGAGACGGTCGGACGGCCCCCACAGCGGATGATCCGCGCCGCCGGGGAGGAGCCCGGCCACGCGGCCGTCCAGCAGCGCCACCCACGCGCCACGGAGCGTGCCTCCGGAGTCACGGTTGAACGCGGCCGTCACGACCCCGCCGGGGTCCACCTCGAGCAGGCGGTGCTCCAGCCGTCCCGCGGGGTCCGGGCGATAGAGGACCACCGTCCCGTGGGTCTCGACGCGCCCGACCGGCTGACCTGCCGCGACGATCAGGTCCCCGCCGGGAATTCGGGACGCTCCTCGGAGCGCCGCGCGGAGCGTCTCGCGGTCTGCGGGATCGAGCCGTCGGGCCACCGAGTCGTCGAGGCAGAGCTCGAGCGCCCGCGGGTCGGACCACCCGCTCGTGGCGCTTGGCGGATGCGGCAGGGTGTCGTTGGCCATCGGTGGCAGCGCGGAGAACTCGACCGAGCCTCGATCCCGGATTGTACGCGCTCGCCACGCCCCAAGCCGCCCGAGTTCGGGCCCCACGTCATTGACTTCGGCGGTCAGGCGTGAATAAAATCAACGCGTTACCAAGCGGGTCCGGGGATTGCGCCCGTCGTATCGCTCAAAGGAGCCCGACGCATGAAGATGCTCGTCCTGGTGAAGCAGGTGCCCGACACGGCCACACAGGTCAAGGTCGGGAGCGACCCCCGTACGATCGACCCGACGGGCATCACCTGGATCGTGTCGCCCTACGACGAGTTCGCGCTGGAGGAGGCCCTCCGCATCAAGGAGAAGCGTGCCCAGGCCGGCGACGAGGTGGTGGCGGTGACCCTCGGTCCGGAGCGGGCCAAGGAAGCGCTCCGGTCGTGCCTGGCCATGGGGGCGGACCGCGCCATCCACGTGAACGACGCGACGTTCGAGGGGACGGATACCTTGACCGCGGCCCGGGCGCTGGCGGCGGTGGTGAAGCTCGAGGGGCCGCAGCTCGTGCTGTCCGGCCGCCAGGCGATCGACGACGACATGGGCGCCACCGGCGCGCAGGTGGCGGAGATCCTCGGCTGGCCGTGCATGTCGTGGATCATGGAAGAGACCGTCGCGGCCGACGTGGGGAGCATCCGGGTCGGACGCCAGGTGGAGGGCGGCCTCGAGGTCTTCGAGGTGCCGCTGCCGTGCGTGGTGACGGCCCAGAAGGGCATGAACGAGCCGCGCTATCCGACGCTCAAGGGGATCATGGGCGCCAAGAAGAAAGAGGTCAAAGAGCTGAAGGCGGCGGATCTCCACGCCGGAGGGTTCGGGGGCGGCACGCCCGCGCTCGAGGTGGTCGCGCTCGAGGCCCTGCCGCCGCGCCCGCCGGGGCGCATCCTCACCGGCGATCCAAAGGACATGGCGCGGGAGCTGGTGCGCACGCTCCGCGAAGACGTCAAGGCAATCTGAGGCACGGGAGACCGCGATGGCAGGCGCGTTCTGGTGTGTGGTCGAGGACGACCGGCAGGGGCACCCCAAGAAGGTCACCGCGGAGCTGCTCGGCGAGGCGCACCGCTGGGCCGCCGAGGTCGGCGGCGCGGTCGAGGCGCTCTGGCTGACCGATCGCGCGGCGCCGGAGGGGCTGAGCCAGCTCGCGGCCTGGGGCGCGACGCGGATCTGGCTGTGGGAGGACACCGCTCTCGCTCCGTATCGCGGGGAGACCTGGGTTCCGGCGATCGCCGACCTCGCGGGGCACGAGAAGCCGCGGGCGATCTGGGGCGCCGTGACCAGCCGCCACCGGGAGCTGATGGCGCGGCTGGCGGCGCGGCTCGGTGCGGGGATCGCCGCCGACTGTGTGGCGTTCAGCCTCGCGAACGGCCAGCTCGTCGCGACGCGCCCGGTGTACGCCGGGAAGCTCCTGTCCCGGGTCCGCTGGACGACGGGCCCGTGGATCGCCACGCTGCGTCCGAACGTCTTCAAGGCCGCCACCGGCGAGTCGGGGGGCACGCCGGCAGTGGAGCGGCGGAGCGTCGCGGCGTCCGCGGTGACCCGCTTCGTCGAGCGGCGGGAGGAAGCGCAGACGGGCCTCCCCGAGCTGACCGAGGCCGAGATCGTCGTCTCGGGCGGGCGCGGGCTCAAGGGTCCCGAGAACTTCGTCCTCCTCGAGGAGCTGGCGGGCGTGATCGGCGCCGCGGTGGGCGCCTCGCGCGCCGCCGTCGACGCCGGGTGGAAGCCGCACCGCTTCCAGATCGGCCAGACCGGCCGGACGATCTCCCCGAAGCTCTACATCGGGTGCGGAATCTCGGGCGCGATCCAGCATCTGGCCGGTATGCGGACGTCCAAGGTCATCTGTGCCGTGAACAAGGACGCGGACGCGCCGATCTTCAAGATCGCCGACTTCGGCCTCGTGGGAGACCTCTTCGAGGTCGTCCCGCTCCTGACGGAGGAATTCCGCAAGCTGAAGAAGTAGCGACGTGGGGTCTGGTTCCGTGCCGGGCGACGGCTCGCGCCTGACCCCGAGGTGACGATGAAGTTCGAGCTGACCGACGAGCAGCAGATGGTGCAGGGCCTCGCTCGGGAGTTCGCCGAGCAAGAGGTCAAGCCCATCGCGGCGGAATGCGACCGCGAGGCGCGGTTCCCCCACGGCACCGTGAAGCGCATGGGGGAGCTGGGTCTCCTCGGGATCATGGTTCCGGAGAAGCTCGGCGGCGGCGGCGCCGACATGCTGGCGTACGTGCTCGCCCTGGAGGAGGTCGCCGTCGCCTGCGCCTCCCACGCCGTGGTGATGTCGGTCAACAACTCGCTCGTCTGCGGTCCCCTCGTGAAGCACGGCACGCCGGCGCAGCACGAGCGTTTCCTCGGGGCCCTGGCCTCGGGCCGCGCGCTCGGCTGCTTCGCGCTCACCGAGCCGCAGGCCGGCTCGGACGCGCGGAACCTGACGACGCTGGCCCGCCGAGATGGCGATCACTACGTGCTCGATGGCCGGAAGGTGTTCGTCACCAACGGTCGCGAGTCGACGGTGGCCCTGGTCTTCGCACAGACGGATCCCGCGAAGGCGCATCACGGCATCTCAGCGTTCCTGATCGAGAAGGGCACGCCCGGATTCCTCGTCCCCAAGGTGGAGGACAAGCTCGGTCTTCGCGCCTCGGACACCGCCGAATTCGTCTTCGAGGGCTGCCCGGTTCCCGCGGCGAACATGCTCGGCGCCGAGGGCGCGGGGTTCAAGGCCGCGATGGGCGCGCTGGACGGCGGGCGCGTCGGCATCGCCGCGCAGGCCGTCGGCATCGCGCGCGCCGCGCTGGAGGCCTCCGTCGCCTACGCGAAGGAGCGCCGATCCTTCGGCGTGCCGATCGGCCAGCACCAGATGATCCAGTGGATGCTCGCCGACATGGCGACGGCGATCGACGCGGCGCGTCTGCTCACCTGGCGGGCGGCGGTGCTGAAGGACCAGGGAAAGCCGTACGGCCCCGCGGCGTCGATGGCCAAGCTCTACGCTTCCGAGACCGCCATGCGGGTGGCGACGGATGCGATCCAGGTCCACGGCGGCTACGGGTACATGAAGGACTATCCGGTCGAGCGGTTCTTCCGGGACGCGAAGATCACGCAGATCTACGAGGGCACCTCCCAGATCCAGCGCCTGGTCGTCGCCCGGGCGCTGCTGGAGGGCAACTGATGGCGGGAGCGCGCGTGGGAGGACTGACCCGGTGAGCGACGAGCGTCCTCCGGATCCTGCCGCTCCCGAGCGGCGGCCGGCCTTCGAGACGATGTCCGGCCTGCCCGTCGAGCGCGTGTACACGCCCACCGATCTGCCGGGCTGGAAGTATCCGGATCGGCTCGGGCTTCCCGGGCAGTACCCATTCACGCGGGGCGTCTACCCGACCATGTACCGCGGGCGCCTCTGGACTATGCGGATGTTCGCCGGGTTCGGCCGGCCCGAGGACACGAACCGGCGCTTCAAGTTCCTCCTCGAGCAGGGCCAGACCGGCCTCTCCACTGCCTTCGACATGCCGTCGCTCATGGGATACGACGCTGACCATCCGAAGGCGCGCGGCGAGGTCGGCCGCGAGGGCGTCTCGGTCTCGACACTCGGCGACATGGAGCGGCTCTTCGAGGGCATCCCGCTGGGTCAGGTCACGACGTCGATGACCATCAACTGCACGGCGTCGGTGATCCTCGCGATGTACCTCGCGGTGGCGGAGCGACAGGGCGTGCCGTGGACCGAGGTCGGCGGCACGATCCAGAACGACATGCTGAAGGAGTTCAGCGCCCAGAAGGAGTGGATCTGCCCGCCGACGCCGGCCGTGCGCATCGTCGTCGACATGATCGAGTTCTGCATGCACTCAGTCCCGAAGTTCCACCCGGTCTCGATCTCCGGCTATCACATCCGGGAGGCAGGTGCGAACGCGATCCAGGAGCTCGCATTCACGCTCGCTGACGGGATCGCCTACGTGGAAGCGTGCGTCCAGCGCGGTCTGCCGGTGGACGGCTTCGCCTCGCAGCTCTCCTTCTTCTTCGACATCCACTCGGACTTCTTCGAGGAGATCGCGAAGCTCCGCGCCGCCCGGCGGATGTGGGCCACGATCATGAAGGAGCGGTTCGGCGCCACCGATCCCCGGGCGATGCGCCTCCGGACGCACACCCAGACCGCCGGCGTCTCGCTCACCGCGCAGCAGCCGCTCAACAACGTGGCGCGCGTCGCCATCCAGGCGCTCGCCGCGGTGCTCGGCGGCGCGCAGTCGCTCCACACGAACTCCTACGACGAGACGTGGGCGCTTCCGACCGAGGACGCGGTGACGCTGGCGCTCCGGACCCAGCAGATCGTCGCCGAGGAGACGGGGGTCGCCAGCACGGTGGACCCGCTCGGCGGGTCGTATTTCGTGGAAGCGCTCACTGACCGCATGGAAGCCGAGGCCTGGCGCCTGATCCGGAAGATCGACGAGCTGGGCGGCATGATCCGGGCGCTGGACGCCGGGTTTCCGCAGCAGGAGATCGCCGACTCGGGCTACCGGACGCAGCTCCAGGAGGATGCCGGGGAGCGAGTGGTGGTTGGGGTGAACCGCTACGTCCAGTCCGACGAGGCGCCGATCGCCTACCTGCGCCTCGACGAGGCGCTCGAGCGGGAGCAGGTGGAACGGCTGCGCGCGGTGAAAGCGGCGCGGAACGCGACCGAGGTCGCCCACCAGCTGCGGCGAGTGGCGGACGCCTGTCGAGGTGGTCAGAACCTCATGCCGATCCTGGTCGACGCGGTCAAGGCGTACGCCTCCCTGGGGGAGATCGCCGACGTCTATCGAGAGACGCTCGGCCGCTATCGAGAGCCGATCATCTTCTGAGAGCGGGCGAACGGGCCGCTGGAGGAGGACGGAGCGATGAGCCGTAGAGGACTCGCCACAGTCGTCGCGCTGGCGGCGGTGCTCGTGGCCGCACCCGCAGTGCGAGCCGACATCATTTACCTGACCAACGGCAACACGATCCAGGTCGACGCCTGGCGCGATACCGGCGACGCGGTGGAGTTCGCGCGCGGGGGCGGCATCATCCGGATCCCGAAGACCGACATCAGCCGCATCGAGGGGACGAGTCAGACGAAGGATCTCCGGATGTACTCGGCGCCGGCCGGCGCCACCGTCGTGCCGACCGCCAACAACGCTCCGGCGGCGATCCAGGAGATGTCGGAGGTCCTGAAGGAAGGGGAGACACTCTTCTCCCAGACGGTGCTGGACGCCCAGGCCAAGGCGTCGGCGTTCCGGCGGCTCGGTGAAAAGTGGCGCGCGCTGCAGGTGCCTGGGGACCTTCTGGACCTGTACACTCGCGCTGGCCGCGCGCTCCAGATGTCGGCGGAAGCCTTCGAGGCCGACTCCGAAGGCACGTCCCCGGACTCCAAGGAGCGCATCGAGGCCGCGAAGAAGGCCTTCAGCGACGTCAAGGCCGAGGTGGACCAGCAGTCCAAGGAAGGCTAGCGGCACTCGTGGATTGCGTGTTCTGCAAGATCCGGGACGGCCAGATCCCGTCGACGCGGGTGTACGAGGACGAGCGCACGATCGCGTTCATGGACATCAACCCGCTGAACGAGGGCCACGCGCTCGTGATCCCGCGCGCCCACGCGGCGACGCTCTTCGAGGTCGACGAGGCGGATCTCCGGGCGGCGATCGCTACCGCCAAGCGCGTCGCGACGGCCATCCGGTCGGCCCTCCACCCCGACGGCCTCAATCTCCTCCAGGCGAACGGGGCCGCCGCGTTCCAGTCGGTGCCGCACCTCCACTTTCACCTCGTCCCGCGCTTCACCGGGGACGGGAAGGGCTTCGACTGGCCGATGGTCGCCGGGGACCGGGGCCGGATCCAGGTGGCGGCCGAGAAGATTCGGCGGGCGCTCGGATGAGGCGGCGCGGATGACCGAGCAGGGCGCGCCCGGCCGCAAGCTGCGGATCCTCGTGGGGAAGCCGGGCCTCGACGGGCACGACCGGGGGGCCAAGATCGTGGCGCGCGCGCTCCGGGACGCGGGCATGGAGGTCGTGTACACCGGCCTCCACCAGAGCCCCGAGGAGATCGTCGCGACCGCCATCCAGGAGGACGTCGACGCCATCGGGCTCTCGGTCCTGTCCGGCGCGCACAACTACCTGTTCGGCCGGGTCCTCGAGCTCCTCCGCGAGAAGGGCGTCGACGACGTGGTGGTCTTCGGCGGCGGCATCGTGCCGCCCGAGGACGTCGCGCGGCTGAAGGCCGAGGGCGTCCGGGAGATCTTCACGCCCGGCACGTCGACCCGTGACATCATTGCGTTCGTGACGGCACACGTTCGCCCGGCGCGTACCTGACGGAGCCCTCGAGCCGGTGAACGCGATTCCGGGACGATCCGCATGATCTGGCGCCTCACCGTCGGCGTCCTGTTCGTCCTCTTCGCCGTCCAGGGGTTCCTGCACGCGGACCCGGCGACGGCGGAGATCGTGCGGCATCCCTCCGATCTCCTGGAGGCGGTGCTCGCCGGCGACGGCGCCGTCGGGCCGTGGCTGCTCGCCGCCTACGGCGTCCTCATGATGGTCCGCGCCTTCTCGGTCGGACGGGATCACTGAGGGCGCGACCGGCCGTCGCCCGGAGCGGCACGCGATGGACTTCGAGCTCACCGCCGAGCAGCAGCTGGCGCGGCGCACCGCCCGGGAGTTCGCGGAGGGCGAGATCGCGCCGATCATCGGCCGCTTCGACGAGGCCGAGGAGTTCCCGGCGGAGCTGGTCCGGAAGCTGGGCGCGCTCGGGTTTCTCGGCGCGCTCCTTCCGCCGGAGTACGGTGGCGCCGGGCTCGACTACGTGGCGTACGCGCTCGTCGTGGAGGAGCTGTCCCGGATCGACGGCTCGATCGGCATCACCATGTGGGCCCACAACTCGCTCTGCACGAACCACATCTACACCTTCGGCACCGAGGCGCAGCGCCAGCGCTACGTGCCCGCGCTCGCGCGGGGCGAGATCCTCGGCGCCTGGGGCTTGACCGAGCCGGGCTCGGGCTCGGACGCCGCGGCGATGCGGACTCGCGCCCTCGAGACGGACGACGCGTTCGTCCTCGATGGCACGAAGGCGTTCATCACGAACGGGAGCGTTGCCGGGACGGCCGTCGTCATGGCCAAGACGGATCCGGCCGCGGGCGGACGCGGCGTGTCGGCGTTCATCCTCGAGCGGGGGATGTCAGGGTTCCGGGCCGGCCAGCGCTACAAGAAGCTTGGGCTCCACGCGTCCGACACGGCGGAGCTCGTCCTCGAGGCGGTGCGCGTGCCGAAGGAGAACCTCCTGGGCGAGCGGAATCGGGGCTTCCAGGACACCAAGAAGGTGCTGGAAGGCGGCCGGATCGCCATGGCGGCCATGTCGGTGGGGCTCGCCCAGGGCGCGCTCGACCTCGCGGTGCGGTACGTGCGCGAGCGCCAGGCGTTCGGGCAGCCCATCGGGCAATTCCAGGCGATCCGGGCGATGCTGGCGGACCTCGCCACCGAGACCGAGGCGGCGCGGCTCCTGACGCTCCGCGCCGCGTACGGGAAGGATCAGGGCCGCCCGGTCATGCGGGAGGCGTCGATGGCGAAGGTGTTCGCCTCCGAGGTCGCGGTGCGGTGCGCGTCCAAGGCGGTGCAGGTCCACGGCGGGTACGGCTACACACGGGAGTTCCCGGTGGAGCGCTTCTACCGCGATGCCAAGCTCTGCGAGATCGGCGAGGGGACCTCCGAGGTGCAGCGCATGGTCATCGCGCGCGCGCTCCTCGAGGCCGGCTAGCCCGGGAGGCTCGATGGACCGGACGACGAGCGTGGTCACCCCGGAGCGCTACGCCTCCGGCATGACCTTCGATCAGTATCTGCACTACATCGCCACGCCCGAGAATCTGCGGCGCCAGGGCTCGCCCGCCGGCGATGCGCGCCGGGACTGGAGCGGGTGGATGCGCAGCTGGTACCACTCGCTCCGTCTGTCCGACGCCCAGAACGCCGCCATCCGGTGGCTCGTCGCGCAGCCCGGCGGCCCGCGGAAGATCCTCGTCCTCGCGGAGGAATGGTCGTCCGACTGCCGGCGCGACATCCCCATGCTGAAGCGGCTCGCCGAGGCTGGCGGGCTCGAGCTCCGGATCTTCCGCCGCGACGGGGAGCGATTCAGCCAGAGCCACCGGCCCAGCCTGGTCGAAGCCCCCGACAGCAACGCCGACCTCATGGCGGAGTTCCTGAACGAGAAGAGGGGGCAGACGTGGCAATCGATTCCGGTCGTCGTCTTCTATACCGCCGATCTCCGACACCTGTACCACTACATCGAGTACCCGAGGATCTACGACAAAGACCGACTGGTCTACGGCCACATCCGGGTGCCACGCGCGGGCGAGACGCCGGAGGCGACCAAGGCGCGCGTGGATCAGGAGTTCGGCGCGCTTCAGGCCTCCCCGTTCTTCCGCATCTGGGCGTCTGCGGCGATCGACGAGATCCTCACGGCCCTTCACGATCGCCTCGTCCTCGGACCTCGCGCCACCTAGATCCGTCGTCACCCGGCCGGGCGGGCCGCGTCGCTCGCCGCTTGTCACGCCGGGCCGGCCTACGGAACCGCGCCAGCGGGCCATGCTAGGGTAGGCGCGGTGAAGCTCGGCGGCGCGCGCGTCCGGTACGAGTCCGTGGACGGGGTGGGATGGATCACCCTCACCCGGCCCCAGGTGCTGAACGCCCTCGACGGACCGCTGGCAAGCGAGCTCGCCGCGGCCGTCGCCACCGCGGAGGAGGACCCGGGCGCCTGGGTGGTCGTGGTGACGGGCGAGGGGCGCGCGTTTTCCTCCGGGATGGACCGGACCGCGCTGTCGGCCGGCGCCGTCGGCGAGCCGTTCTTCCGTGACTGGATTCGCGCGCTCAACGGTCTCGAGGACATGGGAAAGCTGGTCGTCGCGGCGATCCGCGGCTACTGCCTCGGCGGCGGGCTCCAGCTCGCTCTCGCGTGCGACCTGCGGCTCTGCGCGGCCGACGCGGTGCTGGGCCTCGGCGCGACCCGGCACGGGCTGATTCCGGACGGCGCCGTTCTGCGGCTGGCCCGCGTCGTCGGGCTCGGACGGGCCAAGGAGCTCGCTCTCCTGAACGACCACCTGACGCCCGAGCAGGGTCTGCAGATGGGCCTGGTGAACTGGGTGGCTCCGGTCGCGGCGTTCGACGACGAGCTCCGGCGTGTCGTGGAGAAGTGTCTCGGGGCCGCGCCGACCGCCACGCGTCACACGAAGCGACTCCTCCTCGCCTCCCTTCACGAGGATCCCCGCGGGATGATCGACGAGGTCGTCGCCGCGCAGATGGAGTGCATGCGCGCCTGGGAGCTCGAGGAAGCCAACCGGGCCTGGGACGAGCGGCGGGAGGCGCGCTTCTACCCGCCGCCAGCTGCGGCGCGAGGCGCATGAGTTCGGCCGTCAACCATCAGACGCCCTGCGTCTCCGTCGCCCCGACGTCGGAGGCGCTGGCCATCACGCCTGTGACGTTCGGGCCGGGCGCGCGAGGGGGGGCGCGCCGGTCAGCATGTCCGGCGCCGTCAGGTTCGGACCGCTGCCGAGGACCTCGACCGGGAAACTCCGGAAGGAGAGCCTGCGTGAGCGGGCAAAGGCGGTGGAGTGACATGAACATCGCGAGCATCTTGGCGCGGAAGGGTGGCAAGGTCACGACGTGCCGTCCGGACCAGTCGATCCGGCAGGCGCTGCGGCTCCTTGCGGAGCACAACATCGGGGCGCTGGTCGTCGTGGATGCGGCCGGAGCGCCCGTCGGCATGCTGTCCGAGCGCGACATCGTCCGCGAGGCCACGCGCGACGAGCGGCTCTTCGGACGGAGCGCGGGCGAGATCATGACGCGGGACGTGATCGTGGGCGTGCCCGACGACGACCTCCGGGCGGTGCGCCACACGATGACCGAGCGCCGCATCCGGCACGTCCCCGTCGTCGTGGAGGGCCGTCTGATCGGCATCGTCTCGATCGGCGACGTCGTGAAGGCCGAGCTCGACCAGTACCTCGGCGAGGTGGACACGCTGCAGATGCAGGTCGGGATGCGGCCTTGACGCTCCGTCGAGCCGGCCAGCGCGCGGCGCCCCGCGGCGCCGCGCGGGCGTCGAGCCCTGATCCGTGACGCGTCCCGGCACGGAAGGGCACCCGCTGCGGGTCGCCGTGATCGGCGCCGGCCCGGCCGGCTTCTACACGGCCGAGCATCTCTTCCGGCAGCCGGGCCTCTCGGTCGAGGTCGACCTCTATGACCGGCTGCCGACGCCCTACGGGCTGGTCCGGTTCGGCGTCGCTCCGGACCACCAGAAGATCAAGACCGTCACGGCCACCTTCGACAAGACGGCGGCCCACCCGGGGTTCCGCTTCTTCGGCCACGTCGAGCTGGGCAAGGACGTGACGATCGAGGATCTCCGGTCGCACTATCATCAGATCGTCTACACCACGGGCGCCCAGACCGATCGCCACATGGGCATCCCCGGCGAGGACCTCCAGCGCAGCCATCCGGCGACCGACTTCGTGGCCTGGTACAACGGGCACCCCGACTACCAGGACCACCGCTTCGATCTGTCGCAGGAGCACGTGGCGGTGGTCGGGGTCGGCAACGTCGCGGTGGACGTGGTGCGCATCCTCTGCCGTACTCCCGAGGAGCTGGCCACGACCGACATCAGCGACCGGGCGCTGGCCGCGCTCCGAGACAGCCGCGTGCGCGAGGTGCATCTCCTCGGCCGACGGGGACCGGCGCAGGCGAGCTTCACCAATCCCGAGATCCGCGAGCTCGGCGAGCTGCCGGGCGCCGACGTGATCGCGCGGCCGGACGAGACGGAGCCGGACCCGCTCACCCGGGCCGAGCTCGAGCGAAGCGGCGACCGCGGCACGCTCAAGAAGGTGGAGATCTTGCGCGAGTTCGCGCGGCGCCCGGCGGGCGGCAAGCCCCGCCAGCTGGTCATTCGCTTCCTGGTGTCCCCGGTCGCCCTCCAGGGCGACGACAACGGCGCCGTGGTCGGCATGCGTCTCGTGAAGAACGAGCTCCAGGCGACGGCGGCCGGGACGCTGCAGGCCCGTCCCACCGATCGGTTCGAGAACCTGCCCGCGGGTCTGGTCTTCCGCTCCGTCGGGTATCGCGGCGTGCCGATCCCCGGAGTGCCGTTCAACGACGCCTGGGGCGTGATCTTGAACGACAAGGGGCGCGTGCTCGAGCTGGACACCCGCGAGCCGCGGGCGGGGGAGTACGTGGCCGGATGGATCAAGCGCGGCCCGACGGGCGTGATCGGCACCAACAAGCCCGACGCCGCCGAGACTGTCGCGTGCATGGTCGAGGACGTCGGCCAGGATCGGCAGCTCGCGCCCTCCGAGCCGGAGTCCGGCGCCGCCCTCGCGCTCGTCCAGCAGCGCCAGCCGCACAGCGTGTCGTGGACCGACTGGCTCCGGCTCGACGCGCTCGAAGTCGAGCGCGGTCGGGCCGCCGGGCGCCCGCGGGTGAAGTTCACTCGCGTGGAGGAGATGCTCGCCGCGCTGGGACGGTGACGGGCTGCCGTCGACCACGGCGGCGGGCGACGGCGGGCGGCCGCGGTCCGGCGCCTACGGACGCAAGCGGTAGAACCGAAAGAAGTCGCTCGCGATCGGCGCCACCTCGGTGTCCCGGAACCCCGCCTCCGCGGCGTAACGGCGCAGCGTGTCCGCTCGCATGACGGTGCCAGTCGCGGCCGAGGGCTGGTCGGCCATCCCCGCCGGAAGGCAGCACAGGATGCTGAAACCGTACATCAGCCGCTCGACCTGGTCGCCCGGGGCCACAAACGTGTCGGCCACCCGCTCGTCGACGACGAGGACCGAGCCGCCCGGCGCCAGCAGCTGGCGACACGCGCGGAGGACCTCGACCGGTTGCGACAGATCGTGGAGGGCTTCGAAGATCGTCACCAGGTCGTATCGCCCCGCCAGTGCCGGGTCGGCGGCGTCGCGAACGATCATGGTCACGCGATCACCGAGGCCGGCCTCGGCGACGTTGGCCCGCGCCAGCTCGATCGAGGGACCATCGAGGTCGAGACCGTCGACGCGCGCGTTGGGATACGCGCGTGCGATCCCGATGGCGGCCCACCCGGCGCCGCATGCCACGTCGGCCACCCGCGCGGCAGGATCGGCCTGAAGGCGGGCATGGAGATCCGGTATCGCGGGGAGCCATTCCTGACCGAGGAGCCGGAGGAACGCCGGTCGGTTCTGCGCCGCCTGCGCTTCGCGAAGGTCCGCGCCGAACGCGGCCCACGAGACCCCGCCACCTGTCCGGAACGCCTCCAGCAGCGCGGGCATGACCCGGATCACGCCAACCCCGAACTGCGCGAAGGGCAGCATCGTGGCGAGGCTGTCGGGATCCGCCAGAACCTCGGCGTGGCCGGCGGGAAGGGAATATCGCCGAGCCCTGGCCGGGCGACCGGGGTCGTCCACCTCGAGGACGCCGCTCACCGCCTGCTGCTCGAGCCACTCCCGCGCGTAGCGCTCATGGGTCGCCGTCTCGGCTGCCAGCTGCGAAGACGTCATCCCGGCCGAGCGCGCGAGCGCCCGGTAGAAGCCCAGCCGGTCCCCGAGGTGGACCGCTCCCACTTCCATGAGGCCGAGCGTGGCCTCCAGGAGCCGGCTGGCGAGCGCGTCCCGCCGCGCGGCGGGGTCGGAGGCTCCCGAGGGTGGCATGATCGTCCCTCCGCAGTCGAATGGTTGGGGCGTCGTCGCGGACAGGCACGCAGGCCCGAGAGGCGGGCGCGTCGCCAGTCTCACTCAGGACATTGTGTCACGTAAGTCCGCGTCCTTCTTGACAGCCGCTTCACCGGTTCGCTACACTCCGCGTACCTTTTCGGGATCACTTCGGGCGTCGGTGCCTACCGACGGGTAGACCCGCCCATAGCCCCGGCGCATGACGGCTTCGAGGCTGACGAATGCCAGAGGCGGAGCTTCTCGCCACCGGCGAGGGTGAATACCGGCTCCATGACCCGGATACCCTCCGGGCCTGGATGCGTGACCGGAAGCGGCGCGATCTGGTCGACAAGACGACGACCGCCGCCGACGCGGTCGGCCGTCTCGTCGCCGACGGGGATTACGTCTCATTCGACTTCTCCTCCTTCACCCGGGGCCCTCTCGTCCTCGTCCGGGAGATCATCCGGCAGCGGCGGCGGGATCTTTGGTACTGCGCGAAGTTCACCCTGATGGAATCGACGCTGCTCGTGGCGGCGGGGGCGTGCGCGAAGATCGATGTCGGGTTCATGGGCCTGGGCGAGACCCTCAACCGGGCGGTCGAGCGGGGCGACGTCACGGTGTCCGAGTGGACGAATGGCACCCTCACCCTTCGCCAGCAGGCGGGCGCCATGGGCGTTCCGTTCCTGCCGACCCGGGCGCTGCTCGGATCCGACACGCTCCGCTACTCGGGCGCCAAGGTGATCCGCGATCCGTTCACGGGGAAGCCGATCGCCCTCGTGCCCGCGCTGAATCCGGACGTCGGGCTCGTCCACGTGCACCAGGCCGACATCTACGGCAACGCGCGCTGCTTCGGGCCCGCGGTCCAGCCGCTCGAGACGGCCATGTCGGCCCGCAAGGTGATCGTGTCCGCCGACGAGATCATCGAGCACGAAGAGATCCGGAAGGCGCCCGGGCTGACCACCATCCCGTACTTCCTCGTCGACGCGGTCGTCCACGCCCCGTTCGGAGCGTATCCCGGCGGGCTCCCCGGCGCCTACGAGATCGACTTCGAGCATTTCGCCGAGTACTACAACCTCGAGCGCCTCGGCCGCCTCGGCGAGTACCTGGAGAAGTACATCTACTCCGTCGACAGCGACGAGGACATGCTCGACACGCGCGTCGGCTTCCGGCGCCTGAAAGCCCTCCGGCGTCGCGCCACGATCCGCGAGGGGTACGGCCCGTGACCGAGCCCCGGGACTTCACCGAGGCCGAGTTCATGATCGCGCAGTGCGCGCGACTGCTCGAGGACCAGAAGACCGCGTTCATCGGCTTCGGGATGCCCCAGTTCGCGGCGGTGCTCGCCCAGCGAATGCACGCGCCCCACCTGGTCCAGGTGTTCGAGTTCGGGGCGATCGGCCCCACCCCGCTGACCCCGTTCGTCCGGAACACGATGGGCGGTCCGACCAACTGCTACCGCTCCATCGCCTGGACGAACATGAACACGGTCTTCGCCATGTCGCAGCTGGGGCTCATCGATTACGGGGTCCTGGGGGCGACGCAGATCGATCTCTACGGCAACATCAACTCGACCATGCTCGGGGACGACTGGCGGCATCCCAAGCGCCGTTTCCCGGGGTCGGGCGGGGCCAACGAGGTCGCGTCCTGCTGCTGGCGGACGATCGTCGTCATGATGCACGAGCCTCGGCGGTTCGTGCCGCGGGTGGACTTCATCACCTCGCCGGGCTATCTCGACGGCACGCCGGACGCCCGCGAGCGCGCCGGGCTGCCGGCCGGCACCGGGCCCTGGCGCGTGGTGACCTCGAAAGGCCTCTTCGGCTTCGACGAGTCGACGCGCGAGCTGACGCTGCTCGGCGTGCTCGACGGCGTGGGCGTCGACGACGTCATCGCCGGGATGGGCGCCAAGCCGCGCATGGATGCGCGGATCGAGCGCCTCGCCCCGCCGAGCGCGCGCGAGATCGAGCTCCTCCGGGATCACATCGACCCGGCGCGCACCGTCATCGGGAGGACGGCGAAAAGCTAATGGCGCAGGCGGACCGGACGACCGCAACGAACGGCAAGACCCACCTGGATCCCGCGCTGGACACGTTTCCGAAGCTGCTCCGCCGGAACGTCGAGCGCTTCCCCGACAAGATCGCCATCCGGGAGAAGGAATACGGAATCTGGCAGAGGTATACCTGGCGCCAGTACCTCGAGCAGGCACGGCTGATCGCGCTCGGCCTGGCGGCCCTCGGATTCCGCCGCGGGGACAAGACGGCGATCGTCGGCGACAACCGGCCGCAGCTCTACTGGGGAATGCTGGCCGCCCAGGCGCTCGGCGGCGTGCCGGTGCCCCTCTACCAGGACTCCATCGAGAAGGAGATGGAGTTCATCGTCGACCACGCCGAAGTGCGCTTCGCCGTCGTGGAAGACCAGGAGCAGGTCGACAAGCTCCTCCAGGTCAAGGCGACCTGCCCGCGACTCGAGCACATCATCTACGGAGACCCCCGCGGCCTCCGGCACTACGAGGACGCGGGCCTCATCAGCCTGGAGGCGGTCCAGGAGCTCGGGCGGCGGTTCGATCGCGAGCATCCGGGCTACTTCGAGCAGGAGATCGCGAAGGGTGCCGCGGACGACGTCGCGATCATCTGCTACACGTCGGGCACCACCGGCCAGCCGAAGGGGACGATGCTGTCCCACCGGAACCTCATCATCACCGGCCGGAACGCCATCGAGTACGAGGGGCTGCGCGCCACCGACGAGGTCGTCGCGTACCTGCCCATGGCGTGGATCGGCGACCACATGTTCTCGTTCGCGCAGTCGATCCTGACCGGCTTCGCGACCAACTGCCCGGAGAGCACGACGACCGTGCTGCAGGACCTCCGGGAGATCGGTCCGACGTACTTCTTCGCGCCGCCGGGGATCTACCAGCGCATCCTGACGACGGCCATGATCCGGATCGACGACTCGGCGCCGGCCAAGCGCCGCGTGATCCGGTATTTCCTGGACGTCGCGCGGCGCGTCGAGCGGCGACGGTTGGCCGGCGAGTCCGTTCCGGTCGGGGATCGCGTGCTCCATGCCCTCGGCCGCGTGCTCGTCTACGGTCCCTTGCGGGACAACCTCGGCATGAGCCAGGTCCGGCTCGCTTACACCGCGGGCGAGGCGATCGGGCCCGAGCTGTTCGAGTTCTATCGCGCGCTCGGGGTCAACATGAAGCAGCTGTACGGCATGACCGAGTCGAGCGCGCTCATCTGTATCCAGCGGGACGGGGAGGTCCGGCTCGACACCGTGGGGACCCCGCTGACCGACGTCGAGATCCGGATCGACGACTCGGGCGAGGTGCTCTACCGGAGCCCCGGCGTCTTCGTCGGCTACTACAAGAACCCGGATGCAACCCGGCAGACGATCGAGGACGGCTGGGTGCATTCCGGGGACGCGGGCATCATCGACAAGGACGGGCACCTCCGCATCATCGACCGCGCGCGGGACGTCGGGCATCTCTCCGACGGCACGCTCTTCGCCCCGAAGTATCTGGAGAACAAGCTCAAGTTCTCGCCCTACATCCGGGAAGCGGTCTGCGTCGGTCAGGACCGGCCGTACGTCGCCGCCCTCCTCAACATCGACATCACTGCGGTGGGGAGCTGGGCCGAGCGTTGCGGCCTCGCCTACACGAGCTACACGGACCTCTCCCAGAAGCCCGAGGTCTACGATCTGGTCCGGGATGAGATCGCGCGCATGAACCGGAGCCTCCTCGAGGAGCCGCGACTCCGCGGAGCGCAGGTCCGGCGCTTCCTGATGCTCCACAAGGAACTCGACCCCGACGACCAGGAGATCACCCGGACCCGGAAGGTGCGTCGGGGGTTCATCGCCCAGAAGTACGCCACGCTCGTGGAGGCGCTCTACTCGGGGCAGGACCACGTCTCCGTCGAGGCGAAGGTCACCTACGAGGACGGCCGGACCGGCACTGTGCGGGCCGACGTGCGGATCCGGGAGGCCGAGGTGTATGCCGGCGGGGCGACCGCGTGAGCGCCCAGCCGGGCGCGGGGACGCTCCGGCCGCCTCGCGCCGCGGGCGCGCCCACAGCGGCGCCGACGAACGGCCAGCCCAGCGGGACGCCCCTCCTCGAGGTCGACAGCATCAGCGTTCGCTTCGGCGCCGTCCACGCGCTCACCCAGGTGAGCCTCGACGTGCAGCCGGGCGAGGTCCTGGCAATCATCGGGCCGAACGGGGCGGGGAAGACCACGCTCCTCAACGTCATCAGCGGCTTCTACCATCCTCAGGAGGGACGCATTCTCTTCCAGGGGCGCGATCGGACCCGTCTCCGGGCCCCCGACGTGGCCGCTCTCGGCCTCGCCCGCACGTTCCAGAACGTCGCTTTGTTCCGCGGCATGACGGTGCTCGACAACATCATGACCGGGCGGCTTCTCAAGATGCGAGGGAGCTTCCTGTGGGACGCTCTCTACTGGGGGCCGGCCCGACGGCAGGAGCTCGAGCACCGTGCCTTCGTCGAGCGGATCATCGATTTCCTGGAGATCCAGGCCGTCCGCAAGACACCGGCCGGCCGGCTGCCGTACGGGCTGCAGAAGCGCGTCGACCTGGCGCGGGCGCTGGCCGCGGAGCCGACGCTCCTCCTCCTTGACGAGCCGATGGCGGGGATGAACGTCGAGGAGAAGGAGGACATGTGCCGCTTCATCCTCGACGTCAACGACGAGTTCGGCACGACCATCATGCTGATCGAGCACGACATGAGCGTCGTCATGGACATCTCGGACCGGGTGGCGGTGCTGGACTACGGGCGCAAGATCGCCGACGGGCCGCCGGCGGTGGTCCGGGCCGATCCGGCGGTGATCCACGCGTACCTGGGGGTTGCCCACGAGTGATGCGCCCGGGGCGGGGACGACGCGCTGTGTCCGACCGCGGGCCCGCTGAGGCGATGGGGCCCGGGGCAGCGGGCGGGAGCTGAGCGCCGTGGAGATCCTCCACGCCGTCCTGGTCGCGCCCTTCGCCGACATGGTCGCCAACCCGGCCTTTCTGGTCGAGGTGCTCATCGGCGGGATCGCGGCCGGGCTCATGTACTCGCTGGTCGCCCTCGGGTTCGTCCTGATCTTCAAGGCCTCGGGGGTCTTCAACTTCGCCCAGGGCGTGATGGTCCTGTTCGCGGCGCTCACGCTGGTCGGCCTCCTGGAGCGCGGGGCGCCGGTCTGGCTCGCGCTCGGGCTGACCATGGCGGTGATGGTGGCGCTTGCGTTCGCGATCGAGCGGTTCGTGCTGCGGCCGCTGGTCAACCAGGAATACATCATCCTTTCATGGCGACGATCGGCCTCTCCTTCTTCCTCGAGGGGTTCGGCGAGCTCGTCTGGGGCGCCAACGTGAAGAGGCTCGACATCGGCATCCCCGACACGTCGTTCAACGTCCACGGCGTGCTGGTGAACCGGCTGGAGCTGACCGCGGCGGCGACCGCCGCGGTGCTGGTCACCATCCTGGCGATCTTCTTCCAGCGAACGCGCATCGGCCGCGCCCTCCGGGCGGTCGCCGACGACCACGAGGCGGCCCTGTCGATCGGCATCCCGCTCAAGACCATCTGGGTGGTCGTCTGGTCGGTGTCGGGCATCGTGGCCATCGCCGCCGGTGTGATGTGGGGCGCCAAGAGCGGAGTCCAGTTCTCGCTGTCGCTCATCGCCCTGAAGGCGCTGCCCGTCCTGATCCTGGGCGGCTTCACGTCGGTGCCGGGCGCGATCGCGGGCGGCCTCATCATCGGGGTGGGGGAGAAGATCGGCGAGGTCTACTGGGGGCCGCTGGTCGGCGGAGCGATCGAGAACTGGTTCGCATATGTGGTCGCGCTGGTGTTCCTGGTGTTCCGGCCGCAGGGCCTCTTCGGCGAGAAGATCATCGAGCGGGTATGAGGCGCCAGCGACCGGCCCCGGGCCGAGCTCGGTCGCGCGACGGGCGCGGACCCCATGAAGGAGCGGTGAGCGCGTGATCTACCGCGAGGCCGGCCAGTTCAAGACCAGCTATGCGAGCGACCAGGCGATCTTCCCGATCGTCCAGGATCGATGGGTGGCCGGGCTGGTCCTGGTGGCCGCCGCGCTCGTCCCGCCGCTCGTCGCGAACGACTACTGGCTCCAGGCGATCCTCATCCCGTTCCTGGTCTACGCGTTGGCGGCCATCGGGCTGAACCTCCTCACCGGCTACGCCGGGCAGCTGTCGCTCGGCACCGGCGGGTTCATGGCGGTGGGCGCGTACTCGGCCTTCAAGCTGACCACGTCGTTTCCCCGCGCGAGCATCGTCCTCGTTTTCCTCGCCGCGGGGGTCATCGCGGCCGGGGTCGGCCTGATCTTCGGACTCCCGAGCCTCCGGATCAAAGGCTTCTACCTGGCGGTCGCCACGCTGGCCGCGCAGTTCTTCCTCCTCTGGCTCTTCAACAAGGTGCCGTGGTTCGTGAACTACGCGTCGTCCGGCACGATCACCGCTCCGAACCGGGCCATGTTCGGGGTGCTGCTGACCGGCCCCAACTCGACGGCCTCGGCGCGTTACCTCGTGGGCCTGGCCTTCGTCGCGGTATTCGCCCTGGTCGCCAAGAATCTCGTGCGCGGCCGGATCGGCCGGGCGTGGATGGCGATCCGCGACCGCGACATCGCCGCCGAAATCATCGGCGTGCGGCCGCTCCGGACGAAGCTGCTCGCGTTCGGAATCAGCTCGTTCTACTGCGGCGTGGCCGGGGCCGAGCTCGTGTTCCTGTTCCTCGGTAGCGCGGAGACGCTGGCCTTCGACATCAACCAGTCGTTCCTCGTGCTGTTCATGATCATCATCGGAGGACTGGGCTCGATCCTCGGCTCGTTCCTGGGGGCCGCCTTCATCATCCTGATCCCGATCCTGCTCACGAACGTGCCCCACTGGCTGGGTGTCAAGATGCCGACGGCGCTCCAGAAGGAAATCGAGCTGATGGTGTTCGGCGGGCTCATCGTCTTCTTCCTGATCGTCGAGCCGAGCGGGCTGGCGCGCCTGTGGCAGGTCACCAAGGAGAAGCTCCGAATGTGGCCCTTCCCGTACTGAAGGCCGTTGGCGCGATGGAGGATTCGGAGGACGTCCGTAGCTCACCACCACCGACAAGGAGGTCACCATGAAGCTGCGTGTCATGTTGAGCGTGGTCCTGACGGCGGTCATCGCGCTCGGGGCGTGGTCGCTGGCGCCCGCCCAGGACAAGACGTTTTTCATCCCGCTCCTCGTCTACCGCACCGGCCCGTACGCGCCGAGCGGCACCCCGATCGCCAACGCGGCCCTCGATTACTTCGCGCTGGTGAACGAGCGGGACGGAGGCATCAACGGGTTCAAGATCGTGGTCGAGGAGTGCGAGACGCAGTACGACACGAAACAGGGTGTGGAGTGCTACGAGCGCCTGAAGGGGAAGGGGCCGGTGCTCGTCAATCCGTACAGCACGGGCATCACCTACCAGCTCATCCCCAAGGCGGCGGTCGACAAGGTCGTCGTCCACTCGATGGGCTACGGCATGACAGCAGCGGCCGACGGCCGCTGGTTTCCGTGGGTCTTCAACTTCCCGATGACCTACTGGAGCCAGGCGTCGGCCTTCGTCAAGTACGTGGGTCAGCAGGAAGGCGGGATGGACAAGCTGAAGGGCAAGAAGCTGGTCCACATCTTCCACAACAGCCCGTATGGCAAGGAGGCGAATCCGACCCTCGAGCTTTTGTCCAAGCAGTACGGATTCGACCTCACGCTGCTTCCCGTCGATCATCCGGGGCAGGAGCAGGGGGCGACCTGGCTCCAGGTTCGCCGGATCAATCCGGACTGGATCTACATCTCCGGCTGGGGGGTCATGAACCAGGTGGCGGTGAAGGAGGCGGCCTCCCACGGGATGAAGATGGACCACGTGGTCGGTAACTGGTGGACGGGTACCGAGATCGACGTCATCCCCGCCGGCGATGGCGCCAAGGGCTACAAGGCGATGACGTTCACCGCCCCGGGCGCCGGCTTCAAGGTTCACCAGGACATCAACCACTACCTCTACGAGCAGGGGAAGGGTGCCGGCCGGCGCGATGGCATCGGCGAGGTGCTGTACAACCGCATGATCGTCAACGCGATGCTGAACGTCGAGGCCATCCGGACGGCGATGGCCAAGTACGGTAACAAGCAGCTGACCAATGAGGAGATCCGCTGGGGCTTCGAGAATCTGAACATCACCGATCAGCGCCTCGAGCAGCTCGGCATGAAGGGGCTCATCCGACCCCTCAAGGTCACCTGCGAGAACCACGAGGGCAACGGCATGGCGCAGGTCCAGCAGTGGGACGGAAAGAAGTGGAACATCGTCTCCGACTGGATCGAGCCCATGCGCGACGTGGTACGACCGAAGATCGAGGAGGCGGCGGTCGAGGAGGGCAAGAAGCTCAACTACACGCCGCGGGACTGCCCGAAGAGCTAGCCGCGGTGGGCTACCGGCCCGCGGGCCCTGCGGGGCTCGCGGGCCGATGGCGCTCCGGCGAAGACTCATGAGCGAGAACGGGAAGGCGCTGCTGACCGTCAACAACATCGAGGTCATCTATGACCACGTGATCCTCGTGCTCAAAGGGGTCTCCCTCCAAGTGCCCGAGGGAAGCATCGTCGCCCTGCTCGGGGCCAACGGGGCAGGCAAGAGCACGACCCTCAAGGCTGTCTCGGGGCTGCTTCGCACGGAGCGGGGCGAGGTGACCAAGGGCGCGATCGAGTTCCAGGGGTCTCCCATCCAGACCCGCGATCCTGCTGACATCGTGAGGCGCGGCGTCGTGCAGGTGATGGAGGGACGGCACATCTTCGAGCACCTCACGGTCGAGGAGAACCTCCTGACCGGTGCGTACACGCGGCGCGACCGGCGGGCGATCGACGAGGACATCCAGCGCGTGTATCGATACTTCCCCCGCCTGAAGGACCGCCGGACGGTGCGAGCGGGATACGTGTCAGGCGGCGAGCAGCAGATGCTGGCGATCGGGCGGGCGCTGATGGCGCGCCCGCGGCTCATGCTCCTCGACGAGCCGTCCATGGGGCTGGCCCCGATGCTGGTCCAGGAGATTTTCGAGATCGTGAGCCGTCTGAACCGGGAGGAGCAGGTCGCCGTCCTGCTCGCCGAGCAGAACGCCGCCATGGCGCTCAGCTTTGCCCGGTACGCGTACGTCATGGAGAGCGGGCGGATCGTGCTGGACGGAGACGCGTCCACCATCAGCGAGAACGAGGACGTCAAGGAGTTCTATCTCGGGCTCTCCGGGGTCGGCCAGCGGAAGAGCTACCGGGACGTCAAGCACTACCGGCGCCGCAAGCGCTGGCTCTCATGAGCGGAGGCCACGGCGCGGCCGAGGCGCCTCGCTCGGCGCGTTCCCGACGGTGGATGCCGTGAAGCGCGCCGATCGCCTGCGCGGCTACTACGACCGGAAGCGCGAGACGATGGGCGTGCGGGCGCGCAGCGCCTATCAGGGCGCCTGGGTGCGGGCGCTGGTGGCCCACGCCTGGCGGCGCGCGCCCGGCGTGCGCCGGCGTCTGGAGGCCGCGGGTCTCCGCCCGGCTTCCGTGCGGACGCCGGCCGACCTCGCCCGCCTCCCGGTCATGAAGAAGGCGACCATGCCGGATGCACAGCGCGCGACGCCGCCGTTCGGGGGCTTCTCGGCCGTGTCGCCCGCGGACCTGGGCTGGGTGTTCGTGTCACCGGGACCGATCTACGAGCCGTTCTCGCGGCGCGACTGGAGCCCGTGGCGCACCGAGACCGCGGCGTACGCCGGCGGCTTTCGGCCGGGCGACGTCGTCATCGACACGTTCCTCTACCACCTGACGCCGGCCGCGCACCTCTTCGACCGCGGGCTCGCCCTGCTCGGCTGCACGGTCGTGCCGACCGGCCCGGGCAACGTGGAGGTGCAGGTCCGGACCATCCTGGATCTCGGCGTCACCGGCTACGTCGGCACGCCCTCGTTCCTCCTCGCCATCCTGAAGCACGCCGACGAGAAGGGGCTGGGACGACTGCCGCTCGAGGTCGCCCAGGTCGGCGCCGAGGCGCTGCCGCCCTCGCTGCGGCGGGCCATCGAGACCGACCACGGAATCCTGACGCGTCAGGGCTTCGGCACCGCCGATCTCGGGATCGTCGCCTACGAATGCCGGGAAGCCGACGGCATGCACGTCATGGAGGACGTGGTCCTCGAGATCTGCGACCCCGAGACCGGGGCCCCGCTGGCGGCCGGAGAGACCGGCGAGATCGTCTGCACCGTCAACCACCGCGCCTACCCGATGATCCGGTTCGGGACCGGGGATCTGTCCGTGATCACCGAGGCACCGTGCCCGTGCGGGCGCACCGCTCCCCGCATGCTCGGCTGGCGCGGGCGCGTCGACGAGGTGACCAAGGTCCGCGGCATGTTCGTGCATCCCCGCCAGGCCGACGAGATCGCCGCCCGCTTCCCGGCCGTGGCGCGCTGGCAGGTCGTGGTGACGCGCGAGGGCCACCAGGACGAGCTCGAGTTCCACGTCGAGCTGGCGCCCGGTGCGAGCGCGGAGCAGGTGAGCGACGGCATGGTGGAGGCGATCCGGGAAGTGATGAAGCTCCGGGGCGCCATCCGCGTGGTGGCGCCCGCGACCATTCTCCCGAACGCGAAGAAGATCGACGACCGGAGGAAGTGGGACTGAGTCGCGCGCTCGGCTTCGCGCGCGAGGGTGCCGGCGCGACGATCCGACAGCGCGTCGAGCCGGCGATCACGCGAGGCTTGCGCCCGGGCCTCGCGCTGGAGTATAGAGGGGGCCACCCGGAGCGGACGACTCTCAGCCGACCTTCCGACACCTGACAGGGAGGAATCTGACGATGGCGGAGCGCTGGCAGGACGAGCCCTGGACGCGGGAGATGTGGTGGAGCGGCAAGACGACGCGCCGGCGGTTCCTCGGTCTGTCCGCCGGGGTGGCCGGCGCCCTCGGGGCGACGATGCTGGTGCCGGCGCCGTGGCGGGAGGCGTTCGGACAGGCCAAGCCCTTCAAGATCGGGACGCTCCAGCCCCTCTCGGGCACCGCGGCCTCCGGCGGTAAGACCGCGCTCGTCGGCGTGCAGATGGCGGTGGACCGCATCAACAAGTCGGGTGGCGTCAACGGCCGGCCGATCGAGCTTCTCGTCGCCGACTACGAGTCGAAACCCGACGTCGGCCGGCGCAAGGCCGAGAAGCTCGTCGTCGACGATCAGATCGACGCCCACGCCGGCGGCTATCTCTCCAACGTGTGCCTCGCCTGCATGCCGGTCTACGAGGAGCACAAGCTCGTCAACATGATCACGGTGTGCCTCGACACCACGATCACCACGACCAAGTGCAGCCGCTTCACCTTCCGGCCGTTCGATTTCGCGCCGGCCCAGGCGGTGGCGGCCGCCCCGTACATGGTCAACAAGATCGGCAAGCGCTGGCACATCGCGTACGCCGACTACGCGTGGGGGCAGTCGACCCGCGATGCCTACACCGAGCAGATCTCGAAGAACGGCGGCACCGTCGTCGAGACCACCGGTATCCCCCTGGGGACGGCGGACATGACGCCGTTCCTGGCGAAGGTCACCGGGAACTTCGACGGGTTGTTCGGGATCTTCTTCGGACCTCAGGGCATCGCGTTCGTCACCCAGAGCTTCGACCTGGGGCTCAGCAAGAAGTACCGGCTGGCCGGCGATGGCGCCATCGCCGTGACGACCGCACTGCCGGCGATCGGCAGCAAGGGCGAGGGGTTCGTCGGCATCGACCGCTACATTCCGGTGATGGAGGGCGTGCTCAACACGCCGCACAACAAGCGGTTCCTCGAGGACGGTGCGGCGCGCCTGAAGCAGATCGATCCGAGCGGGCCCCTGCCAGACCGCTACGTGCAGTCCAACTTCGAGGGAGTCAACGCGCTCCGGATCGGCATGCAGAAGTCGGGCTTCCAGGGGCGGAAGGACACGATGAAACTGATCGAGGCCCTGGAAGGACTGGAGATGAAGGAAGGCGAGGACTTCCCGCAGGGCGACAAGATCCTCCGCAAGGAGGACCACCAGGCGTTCACGCGGGAGCTCCTGTTCGAGCTCCGCGGCGGGAAGTACAAGGTCCTCGACGTGATCCCCAAGGAAAAGACGATCGTCCCACCGGCCTGCCAGTTCTCGTAGCACGGCCTCGTGACCGACGCGCGCGCCGGCGGAGCGGTGTCCCGACCCCAGCCGGGAGCCGCTCCGCCGATCCTCCGGACCGAAGGGCTGAGCGTGCAGTTCGGCGGGCTGACCGCCCTGAACCAGGTCTCGATCGCCGTGGTGCCCGGCGAGGTCCGCGCCGTCATCGGCCCCAACGGCGCGGGTAAGTCCACGCTCTTCAACTGCCTGACGGGGGTACTGCGTCCCACCGCCGGCCGCATCGTCCTGGACGGGGACGACGTCACGGGGCTCCCGCCCCACGCGATCTCCCACAAGGGGATCGCGCGGAGCTACCAGATCACCAACATCCTCCCGGGCGCCAGCGTGCTGGAGAACGTGCGCATCGCCGTCCAGTCCCGCCGGCACGCCTGGAATCTCTGGCGACACCATCTGGCGTATCCCGACATCGTGGAGCGCGCGCGGCGCGTGCTGGCGGAGGTCGGCCTCGAGGAGAAGGCGGAGGAGCAGGCAGCCAACCTGTCGCACGGCGAGCAGCGCAACCTCGAGATCGGCATCGCGCTCGCCACCGAGCCGCGAGTCCTGTGCCTGGACGAGCCGACTGCCGGCATGAGCGCCGTCGAGACGCGGGCCACGGTGGAGCTCGTCCGCCGGATCGCCGCGGACTACACTATCCTCATTGTCGAGCACGACATGGAGGTCGTGATGGGGCTCGCCCGCACGATCACCGTGCTGCACTACGGGGAGGTCCTGGCCGAGGGCACGCCCGCCGAGATCCAGGCGAACGCCCGCGTCCAGGAGGTCTACCTCAAGACCTGATGCTCGTCCTCGACGACGTCCACGCGCACTACGGCAAGTCGCACGTGCTCCACGGCGTGTCGCTGCGTGTCGAGCGCGGGGAGGTCGTGGGGCTCCTCGGCCGGAACGGCGTGGGCAAGAGCACGACCCTCAAGGCGGTCATCGGGCTCGTGCGTCCCTCGCGCGGCCGCGTGATGCTCGAGACGCGGGACATCACGGGGCTGCCGCCCCACCAGCTCGCCCGGTCGGGGATTGCCTGGGTGCCCGAGGACCGCCGGATCTTCCGCCTCCTCACGGTGTTCGAGAACCTCCGGACGGGCCTCGATCGAAGCGGCGTGTCCGAGGCGCGGCGCGCCGAGCTGCTGGACAAGATCTACACGAGCTTTCCGGTGCTGGCGGAACGGCGGCGGCAAGCGGGCGGGACGTTGTCGGGCGGCGAGCAGCAGATGCTGGCCATCGCCCGGGCCATGATGCTCGAGCCGAAGATCATCCTGCTCGACGAGCCCACCGAAGGGCTGATGCCCCGGATGGTGGGACAGATCCGCGAGATCATCGGCATGCTCCACCGGGAGGGCGTGGCGATCCTGCTCGTGGAGCAGAACGTGCCGCTCACCCTCGCGGTGTCCGACCGGGTCTACATCATGGAGAAGGGGGTCGTGCGTCACCACGCGCCGGCCGCCGAGCTCCAGCGGGATCCGGCCGTGCTCCATCAGTACCTGGGGGTCTGACTCCGTGGACCAGATCCTTATCCAGACCGTCAACGGGCTCGTGAACGGAATGATCCTGGCCCTCGTGGCGTCGGGGCTGACGCTCATCTTCGGGATCATGGACGTCGTCAACTTCGCTCACGGGGACCTCGTGATGCTCGGAGGCTTCGTCGGCGCCGCGACCATCGCGGCGACGGGCAGCTTCTGGCTCGCCCTGGTGGTGGCCGCGCTGATCATCGGCGTCTTCGGCGCCCTCCTGCAGGCGACGACGCTGCGACCCTTGCTCGGCCGCGATCCCCTGACGACGATCCTCGCGACCTTCGGCGTGTCGCTCGTCCTCCAGAAGTATGCGATCTGGCAGTGGGGTCCCTCGGCGCGGCAGATCCAGGAGCCGGTGACGGGCCGGTTCACGCTCTTCTACCTCGAGTACCCGTGGTACCGGATCCTGACCGCGGGGCTGTCCGGCGCGATCATCCTCGCCCTGTGGCTCTTCCTGAAGCACGGCCGATTCGGCATCTGGATCCGGGCCACCACCCAGGACCGGGTGATGGCCTCGGCGATGGGCATCCCGGTGCCCCTAGTGCACACCGGGGTCTTCGCGATCGGCGCGGCGATGGCCGCCGCGAGCGGGGTTCTGTTCGGGCCGCTCGGCGGGGTCACCCAGACCATGGGCCTCGACTTCACGCTCCGCGCCTTCATCGTGGTCGTGGTCGGGGGCATGGGCAACCTCGGCGGGTCGATCCTGGCCGCGATCTTCATCAGCCTGGTCGAGGCCTACGCGGCGATCGTGGTCAGTCCGGCGCAGGCGGTGATCGTGTCCTTCGTCGTGCTGGTCCTCACCATGCTCGTCCGGCCGACCGGGCTGTTCGTGCCGACCCCGAAATGACGGCGGGCACCGCGCGATCGGATCGGGGCGCGATGGGCTACTGGATCGGCTTCGGGGCCGTGCTGGCCGCGCTCGCCGCGACGCCGCTGGTCCTGCCGCCGTTCTGGCAGCGCTTCGTTACCGAGATCCTGATCTGGGGGTTGCTCGCGATGTCCTCGGACATCCTCATCGGGTACGCCGGGATGGTGTCGTTCGGCCATTCGGCCTTCTTCGGGCTCGGCATGTACGGGGCGGCCGCCGCCCTCCTCACGGTCAAGCCGCCGAGCCTCTGGCTGGCGGGGCTCTACGGTCTCGTCGGGGCGGGCGCGGTCGCCGTCTTCGTCGCCTTCTTCGCGACGCGATTGCGCGACATCTACTTCGCGATCTCCACCCTCGTGTTCTCCCAGATCTTCTACGTCGTCATCTTCACCTGGACGAAGGTGACCGGCGGGGAGAACGGCCTGACCTTCAGACAGCCGCCCTTCTCGATACCCGGCCTGGGGGACTGGCGCTTCACGCTGTCGACGTTCCACTGGTTCGTGCTGGCGGTGGTGACGCTCTCGTACCTCGCCGTCCGCCGCGTGACCCGATCGCCGTTCGGGATGGTGCTCCAGTCGATCCGGGAGAACGAGCCGCGCACCCGGGCGATCGGGTATCACGTGGAGCGGTACAAGATGGTGGCGGTGATGCTGTCGGGGCTCGTCGCCGGCCTGGCCGGCGTGCTGTACGCGCTCCAGAACAAGTTCGCCGCGCCGGACTTCGTGTTCTTCGTGGTCTCGGGGGAAGTGGTCATCTTCAACGTCATGGGAGGCATCGGAACCCTGGTCGGGCCGTTCGCGGGGGCGGCCTTCTTCCTGCTGCTCCGGGAGGGCGTGTCCCGCTACTTCACGGAGTACTACCTCATTCCGGTGGGGGTTCTGTTCATCCTCATGGTCATCTTCCTGCCCCAGGGTCTTTTCGGCTTCCTCCGCCGGCCCCTGAATCGCTGAGCGGGACGCTCCGCCGGGCCCGGCTGCCTCCGTCGCGGTTGTTGACGAACGCCATGGCCGATGCCCACAATGAGCGGCCTATGAGGTACGTATGCCGCGGGGGTGGGCGCGGCGGATCCCATCCAGCCTCGTGGGTTGGGCCCCTCACGGCCGGCGCCCCGGGCGCTGTCGGGGTTTTCCCGCTCGACCTCTCTCGCCGCTCCGACGCGTGCTCGCGCTGCCGGCGCGCGCGCTGACTCCGCCCTCCGTCGATCGGGAGCGTCCCGTGGGCGTGACTGTCGCGTCGGCGGGCCGTCCGGTTCCCGCGGGGATCGATCGGCCGCTCAGCACCCACGATGACCGGGGGCCCCTCGCGTGACGCGGGCCCTCGCGCCCCGCGTGTCTCCCGTCGCGATCACGGGCGCCGGCGTGGTGACCGCGATCGGGCAGGACCTCGACGCGTTCTGGGCCGGGCTGGTGACGGGCGCCTCCGGCATCAGCGAGATCGAAGGCTTTCGGGTGGACGACCTCCGCGTCACGCGAGGGGGCGAGATCAAGAAGCTGCGGCGCGAGGTCTCGGCGCCGCCACCGGGTGGCGCCGGGCCCTCCCGACGCAACCCGTACTGCCGGACCACGCGATTCCTCGTTCACGCGGCCCGCGAGGCTCTCGAGACGGCGGGGCTGAGAGACGCGCTGCCCGAGGGCGCCCGGATCGGCGTGGTGATCGGCACCGCGCTGGGCGGGATCGACGAGGCGAGTCGTGCCCTCGCGGCAACGGCCCCGCTGGCCGCCTTGAGCAGCTCCGCGTACGACGGACCGACGCGGAACCTGGCGCGCTGGTTGGGGGCCCGGGGGCCGGTCCTGACCGTGACCACCGCGTGCGCGTCGGGCGCCACGAGCCTGGGACTCGCCGCCGATCTCCTGCGGGCGGGGCAGGCCGACGTCGTGCTCGCCGGCGGGGCGGATGCGCTCTGCCGCTTCGTCCAGCGCGGCTTCAACGCGCTGCGCTCGTTGACGCGGGACCCCGTCCGCCCGTTCGATCGGCGGCGCAACGGTCTCCTCCTGGGCGAGGGAGCGGGCCTGGTGGTGCTGGAGCGCGTCGACGCGGCGGCTCGCCGCGGGCGCGCCCCGATCGGACACCTTCTCGGCCACGCGAGCACGGCGGACGGCGCCCACATCACGGCCCCGGATCCGGAAGGCCGGGGGCTCGAGCTGTCCGTGCGCGCGGCGCTTGCGGAGGCGGGGCTCGAGCCGGACGCGCTGGAGATGGTGAGCGCGCACGGAACCGGGACGCCGGCGAACGACCGCCTGGAGACCGAGGTGCTCAAGCGCGTCCTCGGCCGGCGCGCATACGAGATCCCGGTGAACTCCATCAAGGCGCACCTTGGCCACACCATGGGCGCGGCGGCGACGCTCGAGGCCATCATGTGTCTGCTCGCGGGCCGTCACGGCCAGGTGCCGCCCACGCTGAACTATGGCGAGGCGGATCCCGCCTGCGACCTGGACTGCGTGCCGAATACGGCGCGCGCCTGGCGCCCGCGCGTGAGCTTGTCGACGTCGCTGGGCTTCGGCGGCTGCAACGCTAGTCTGGTGCTGGCGGTGGGGGACGAGACGCCGTGAGGGCGGCCGCACTGGCGCCACCGGAGCTCGCGACTCCGCCCACGCCCCGGATCCTCGGGATCGGAGTGGTGACAGGCTGGGGCGACGGGATTCCCGGGCTCCCCGATGCGTCGACGCGACCCGGCGAGCACGGTCGTGGCCTCGTGACCGCGCCGACGCCGGTCCTGGACGGCGATCGATTCCGCCGCGCGACCCGCGAGTGCCTGTTCGCGGTCGCCGCCGCCAAGGCGGCCGTCGCCGACGCCGGTCTGGCCGAGGACGACCTGGCCGGGCCGCGAACGGGTATCCTGTATGTGAGCGCGACGGGCTACGCGGCCGCCAACCGGGCGTTCCTCGAGGACGAGACCTCGACGACGCTTCACTTCCCGTACACCTCACCCAGCGCGGTGCCGGGGGAGGTGACGATCGAGCTCGGGATCCGTGGCGCCTACGTGAACCTCATGGGTGGCGCTCCGGCGACGCTGCAGGCCCTCTGGTGGGCCGCGCGCTGGCTGGCCGAGGGGCGCGCGGACCGGGTGCTCGTGCTCGCCGTCGAGGCGTTCCACGAGGTCTGGGACCTGTTCCGCCGCGCTCGCCGGCTGTACGCCGGCCCGCTCATCGAGGGGGCCGCATGCCTTCTGCTGGACGCGGGCGGGGCGGGCCGTCTCCGCTGGGCGTCCGCGCTCGCCGGGCCGTCGGGGGCGCGGCGTGCGGTCGCCGCGGTGCTCGGGCAGGCGCTCGACGGCCAGGCACCGCGCCTCGTGTGGAGCGGCGCGGCCGGCGCCGGCCGGGGAGCCGCCGAGGCGCGGATGCTCCAGGAGATCGGCGCACCCCCGGCGGTGCCCCGGCTGGGCGAAGCGCTGGCGATGGGTCCGCTCCTCGCGCTGGCCCGGACGCGACGCGAGGGGACGCCGGAGCCGTGGCTCTTGACCGCCACGTGGCGAAGCGAGTACGGGGCGGTCCTCTGGGGCCGGTAGGCAGGGACGGGAGGACGGATGGACGAGCGAGCGATCATCGGGGAGTTGCGCGACATCATCGTCAAGCGACTCCGGTTCGACCCGGCGCGTCTGTCCGCGCTGACCTCCGAGACGCCGCTCCCCAAGGGCATCGAGGGCACGCTCGGGCTCGACTCGCTCGACTTCATCGAGCTGTCGATCGCGCTGGAGGAGCGGTTCGGCATCGTGATCCAGGAAGGGGAGGACGTGGCGACGCATTTCGGGACGTTCGGCGCCCTGGTGCGCTTCGTCGCCGCGCGGGCCCCGGGGGCGTGACCACCAGGTGAAGCGGGTTCTGGTCACGGGCCTGGGGGTCGTCAGCGCGTACGGCGCGGGTCGGGACGCCTTCTGGGATGGTCTCACCGCGGGGCGGTGCACGATCGGCCCCATCGGCCTCTTCGACACCACGGGATTCCGCGCCCGGATCGGCGCCGAGGTTCCCGCCGCCACCGTCCTGTCCCGCGTGTCGCCGCGTCGGGCTCGAGCCGACCGCTTCGCGGTGGCCGCGGTGGACGAGGCCGTCCGCGACTCCGGCCTGTCGCGCCGCGAGCTCCGCCCCGCGGCCGTGGTGGTCGGCGGCATCGGAGGCGGCATGCTGGAGGCCGAGGACTGGTTCTGGCACCGCGAGCGCGAGGGGACCGACGACCCGCAGCTCCGGACCGCCCTCCGAACGATCCTGCCCTTCAGCCATGCCGACGTCGTCGCGCGCCGCTACGGCACGACCGGCCCCAAGGAGACCGTGGTCCTCGCCTGCAGCTCGGGCGGGGCGGCGCTCGGGCTGGCCGCGGAGCTGATCGCCGCCGGCGAGGTGCCGGTGGCGCTCGCGGGCGGCGTGGACGCGATGACCCGCATCTGCTTCATGGGCTTCAACGCCCTCAAGCTCCTCGACCCCGACCCGTGCCGGCCGTTCGCCCGGGATCGCCGGGGCATGTCGCTCGGCGAGGGCGCCGGGTTCGTCGTGCTGGAAGACGAGGCCCACGCGCGCGCGCGCGGCGCCCGCGGCTACGCGGAGCTTTCCAGCTACGGGCTGAGCACCGACGCGTACCACCTGACCTCGCCCCATCCCGACGGCGAGGGGAGCGTTCGGGCGATGGCGGAGGCCCTGGACCGCGCCGGGGTCCCGGCGAGCGCCGTGGGATACGTCAACGCGCACGGGACCGGCACGCCCCAGAACGATCGCACCGAGGCCGCCGCGCTCCGCAAGCTGTTCGACCCGGACGCGGTGCTGGTGAGCGCCAACAAGTCGCTGGTCGGACACGCGATGGCGGCGGCCGGCGCGCTGGAGGCGATCGCGACGGTGCTGACGCTCGTCCACGGTCTCGTTCCGCCCACCGCCAATCTCGCGGAGCCGGACCCCGAGGTCGCGTTCGACTGCGTGCCGAACGTCGCCCGCCGGGCCTCGATCGAGTACGCCTTGTCGAACTCCTTCGGGTTCGGCGGTCAGAACTTGAGCCTTCTGCTCCGGCGCGTGGCCGCGCCGCGCCGCCTCGATGCCGGCGACTGAGCGCCGGCGCGGCGGCCGGCCGCGCATCGTCGTCACCGGCGTCGGAAGCGTCAGCGCGTTCGGCGCCGGCAACGGGGCCGCGGTCGCCGAGGCCCTCGCCGGCGGCCGCTCCGCGGTCGCGCCGATCCGGGCGTTTCCGACCGACGACTGCTCGAGCCGGCTGGGCGCGGAGGTCGACGATCGCGTCCTGTCCCTGCCGGAGAGCGAAGCGCGCCGGCTGGCGCGCGCGAGCCAGCTCGCGGTCGTGGCCGCCCGCTTGGCCCTGGGCGACGCGAGTCTCCAGTCGGAGCAGCTCTCCGGTCTCGGGCTCGTCCTCGGCTCCCACTGGGGCGACTTCCGGTCGCCGGAGGCCTTCGCGCTCGGATTTCTCCAGCGAGGGGTCTTCGGCCTCTCGCCGCTCACCTTCCCGAACACGGTGATGAACGCCATGGCCGCGCAGGTGTCGATCGCGGTTGGCGTGCGCGGCCCCATGCTCACGTTGAACGCGGTCGACGTGGCCGGCGACCTGGCGGTCGCCCGGGGCGCCGCGTTGATCGCCGCGGGACGGGCGAGCATGGTCCTCGCCGGCGGGTGCGACGAGATCTGCCCGATCCTTTACCGAGAGCTGAGCCGGCTCGGAACGATGTCCCGAGCGGAGCCGGGTCCCGAGGGCTGTCGGCCCTTCGACCGGCAGGCGAGCGGCACCGTGCTGGGGGAGGGAGCGACGTTCGTCGTCCTGGAGTCGGCGGAGATGGCGCTGACCCGGGGCGCGCGGGTCTACGGCGAGCTCGCCGGGGCCGCGTGGGGCAATCTCCCGGCGCCCGCCCACGGATTTCCGGCAACACGACACCGCGACCCGGCGACGGTCCGTCGCGCCCTCGCCGCCGCCGGCGTTCCGTCGGATGCGGTCGAGGTCGCGTATCTCACGGGAAGCGGCCATCCGGCGCACGACGCCTGCGAGCTGGACGTGGTGGCGCACGCGCTCGGCACGGCGCCCGCCCGCCTGACCGCGCTCACCCCGCTCGCGGGAGACCACGCCGGCCTCGGCGGCCTGCGCGTGGCCGCCGCGGCGCTCGCGGTGGCGGGCTCCGCCGTGCCGGCGCTCCCCCTCTCCGAGCCCATCCGTCGAGATCTACGGTTCGTGACGCATGCGATGGAGAGCCGGCCGGAGACGACGCTGGTGCACGGCCTGGCCCGGGGCGGAACCCACGTCGCGCTGGTGGTCCGTGCCTTCGACGCGCGTCGAAAGGCGGCCGCGTGACCGACGGGTGAGCGGCCGAGGCGCGATGCGCCGGCGGTGGCGCGTGCTGCCACGAGGCTATGGCTTCGCGGTCGCCGGCATCGCCGTCGGGATCGCGGGGCTCGTGGCTCTGGGCGCGCTCTCTGACCGCATCAGCCGGTTCATCGACGGGGGGCACCGCTTCGTGCTGGGCCAGATCTCGGTGGCCGGCGCGGGCATCGGAACCGGGACGGGCTTCACGTCCGGCGGCCTCTTGCGCCGGCAGACCATCGAGGCGATCCGCCGGGTTCCCGGCGTCGCGGCGGTCCAGCCCCAGGTCATGGTCCCGCTGAACCCGGCCACGTCCCAGATCTTCTCGGTGACCCAGGAGCTCGTCCTGGGCGTCGATCTGAGCATCCCGTCGCCGAACCGGAACTACCGGACGTTCCCCATCGCGGAAGGGCGTAGCCTGACCGTGGCCGATCGGGGCCGCGCTGTCGTCGGCGCCGACCTGGCGGCGGGGCACGGCCTGCACGCCGGCAGCCGACTCCGAATCGGCGAGCGCGACTTCGAGGTCGTCGGCGTCGGCGAGCGCCTGCTCACCGCGCCCGACCGCTTCGCCCTCGTGCCGATCGAGGACGCTCGCGAGCTCTGGCTCGGGCTCGATCCCACGCTCCGCGCGCTGTTCATGACGGCCGGGCTCCTGACGCCCAGCGATCTCAACACGGGGGCGGCAGTGGGGTGGGCGGACGGCGTCGATCCGGACGCGCTCGCGGAGCGCATCCGCCACGAGGTGGCCGGCGTCAACGTCGTCGCCCCGAGCGAGATTGCGAACCAGCTGGCCGGATCGACGGCGTTCTTTTCCTGGCTCATGGCCGGCGTCACCGGAGTCGGGCTCCTCATCGGGGGGCTGTCCCTCTCGAACACGGTCGCGGCCGCGACCTTCGAGCGGATCCGCGACTTCGGGATCAAGCAGGCCCTCGGCGCGACCGACCTGCGCCTGCTCGGCGAGGTCCTGGGAGAGAGCGTCGCCGTCAGTCTTGGCGGGGGCCTGCTCGGGACGGCCGTCGCGGTGCTCGGCGGGATGGCGTTCGACACCCGCGCGGCCCAGGTGGGCCAGCACCTGTTCCTGTTCTCGGGCCGGCTCGTGGTGTTCGCCCTCGGGTTCGCGCTCGTGCTCGGAGCGATCGCCGGCGCGTACGCGACCGTCCGAATCCTCCGGGTGTCGCCGGCCGAGGCGATCCGGCGCGGGGCCTGACGCCGTGGGCTCCGGCGCTCCGCTCCTCCGGGCAATCGGCCTGACCAAACGCTTCCGGACCCCGGACGGCCGCGTGCTCGAGGTGCTCCGCGGGGTGGACCTCGCCCTGACCCGCGGGGAGCTTCTGGCCGTCGTCGGACGCTCGGGGTCGGGGAAGTCCACGCTCCTGAACCTCCTGGGGTGCCTCGACCGGAGCGACGGGGGCGAGCTCTGGTTCGGCGACGAGCGCCTGACCGGCGCGAGCCGTCGAGCATTGGCTGGCTTTCGCGGCCGGCACCTGGGCTTCGTGTTCCAGACGTACAACCTCATCCCGGAGATGACCGCGCGCGAGAACGTGCTCCTCGCTGCCCGCTACGTCGGGCGGGCGCGGGCGGCCGCCGAGACGGAGGCGCTCAGCCTTCTCCAGAGACTGGGCATGTCGGAGCGGGCGGAGCAGTACCCGCCGGCGCTCTCCGGCGGGGAGCAGCAGCGGGTCGCGTTCTGTCGCGCCGTGCTCAACGATCCGGCGGTCATCCTGGCGGACGAGCCCACCGGGAACCTGGACCCGGAGAACGCCGCCATCCTGCTCGCCGAGCTCCGGGCCCGGGCGCGCAGCGGCCGATCGGCGGTGGTGCTGGTCACGCACAGCGCGGAGCTCGCCCGCGCCGCCGACCGCGTCCTGGCGTTGAGCGACGGTCAGCTCGGCGAGGGGGGCCGAGCGTGACGTTGCCCGCGGGCCGCCGCCGTGATCGGCCCGAGCCGCTGGCGCCGGAAGTGCTCGCGGGCAAGGAGATCGTGCCCGCTGCTGCCGCCCGGTCCGTCATGACGGAGCCGCGGAAGAGAGCCGGCGCTCCCCGATGGTATCCTTCGACTCATGCGGGTCCTGTTCGTCTGCCGAGGCAATGTCTGCCGGAGCCGGGTCGGTGAGCAGATCTTTCAGGTGCTCAGCTGGAGCGTCGCGAGACGCGGCGAGCACGAAGCGCGCTCGGCCGGCGTCGATCCCGACCCCGGCGGCCGCCCGCTCACGTCACGGGATCTCGCGTGGGCGAACGTGGTCTGCGTCATGGAACCGGAACACGAGGCTTACATCCGGAAGCACTGGCCCGCGCACGCACCCAAGGTCCGGGTGCTGGGAATCCTCGATGTCTACGAGCCGGATGATCCGGAGCTCCGCGACCGCCTGACCGAAGTGGTGCGGGGACTGCTCGCCGAGGCCTGAGCCCTCGGGCTCGCCCCGGCGTCAGCTGCGCCGCCGACTACCCTCCCGGAACCGGACCGCGGCGCGGACCGCGGCCAGCAGCTCGTCGAGGTTGAACGGCTTGACGAGGTAGTAAAAGATCCCGGCCGCCCGGGCCGCCTGCTCCACCTGGTAGGAGGCGTGGCCCGTCATCACGATGATCGGCAGCGCCTCGTCGAACCGTTTCACGACGGCGATGGCGTCGAGCCCGCCCAGACCGGGGAGCTTCAGGTCCAGGATCAGCGCCCGGTAGCTCGTGTGCATGATCCGCTGGATCGCGTCCACGGCGCGGTCTGCGGTGTCCACGTCCAGCGACTCGACGGCCATGGCCTCGACGATCGTTTCCCTCACGCGCGGATCGTCGTCGCAGACGAGGATGCGCTCGCGTTCCTCTGTTGCGGCCGTCCGGGGCGGACGGCTCGCCGCATCATCGCTCATGGTTGTCTCCAGGCTCCTGGTCTAGGCAGAGGAACTGGCGGCCGCATCGCCGTCACCACGTGAGCCGATGGGGACCCCGTAGCGGCGCAGCTTGTTGTACAGCGTCTTGGTGTCGATGCCAAGGATGCCCGCGACCCGCTTCTTGTTCCAGCGGTGGCGCTCGAGGGTCCGCATGATGTGGTGCCGCTCCACATCGTCGAGCGTCATGTCGCCCCCGCCGTCGGTCCGGCCGGCGTCCGCCGGCCGGGGGAGCCCCGCCGACTCGGTGGGCTCCTGGGACGCCTTCACGATGGCCGGCGGCAGGGCGTCGACCGTGAGCACCTGGCTGTCCGCGAGGACCGACAGCCGCTCGATGACATTCCGCAGCTCGCGGATGTTGCCCGGCCACGCATACCGCGCCAGGCTCGTCATGGCGTCCGGCGTGACGTGCAGGCGCTCCCGCCCGCCGTAGGCGTTGATCCGCAGGAAGTGCTCGACCAAGAGCGGGATGTCATCCGTCCGCTCCCGGAGCGCGGGCATGTAGATCTCGATGACCGCGATCCGGTAGTAGAGATCTTCCCGGAAGCGGCCGCGCTGGACTTCGTCCTTCAGTTCCTTGTTCGTCGCGGCGATCACCCGGATATCGGCCTTGATGTGGCGGTTCGAGCCGATCCGCCGGAACTCCCCGGACTGGAGCGCGCGCAGGACCTTCACCTGGGTCGCCGGGCTCATCTCGCCTATTTCGTCCAGGAAGAGAGTGCCCTGGTTGGCGGTCTCGAAGAGCCCGTGCTTGAGCCCGTGGGCACCGGTGAACGCACCGCGCTCGTGACCGAAGAGCTCGCTCTCGAGGAGGGTGTCCTGGAGGGCGCCGCAATCGACGATTGTGAGGGGCGCGTTCGCGCGAGGGCTGTTGGCGTGCAGCGCCCGGGCCACCAGCTCCTTGCCCGTGCCGCTCTCGCCCTGGATGAGGACGGGGGAGAGCGTCCGCGCGGCTTTGTTGACGAGAGCGAGCACTCGCTTGATCCCCGTGCTCCGGCCGACGATCTCGGGGAACGGGTCGTGGGCCTTGAGCGCGGCCTCGAGGTGGAGCGCCTGGCGTCGCCGGACGGCCTGGTCGTGGGCCGTGCGGAGGACGTGGTTCAAGTCCTTTAGGTCGAAGGGCTGCGGGACGAAGTCGAAGGCGCCGTGGCGAGCGACATCCGCGGCAGCCGTCACGGTCCCCCGGGCGGACGTGACCACGACTTCGGGAGCAGGGGACATGGCCCGGATCGCGCGGAGGGTGTCGGCGCCCGACATGCCGGGGAGGTCCAGGTCCAGGAGGGCGACGGTGACATCCCCCTGGGTGAGCTGGTCGATAGCCTCTTCCCCGGATGTCACGGTCCGGACCGTGTACCCGAAGGAGGGCAGCATCCGCCCGAGCAGGGCCCGGACAGCCGCGTCTTCGTGGATTATGAGAACGACCGGTTGGTCCATTAGGGGAAAAAGTCTACGGAATTTCTCCTGCTCTCCACTATCCGGAGCAGACCGGGGGACTGTCAAGGCAATTTCACGGGCACTGATCTTCCCGGAAGGCCGCAAGAGAACTGACCTGGAACTGGCGGCCCCTTCAGCCGGTTCCTTGCTTCGAGAGGGCCGCCATCCAAGGCAATCGTCGAGCCTCTTGCCATTGGCACTCACCTTGCTGTATCGTTGCCGCGTTTCCTTGAATAGAGTTCTTGTACCTGCCGGGCCTGATGGGCCCGAGGATTGGGGGAAGGGGAATATGACGCGTAGGGCATTGTCGGCATTGCTCGCCGCACTGATCGTGGTTGCTGCCACGGCCACCTGGGCCGCGGAAGACGAGAAGCGCATCATCAACGGACCTAGCAAGACCTCCTTCGGCGGTCTCGAGTTGGTGCTGGGACAGGGCGCGTCGGCCGAGACCTCCTTCCAGCCGGACGCGAGCAAGCTGGTCGTCAAGACGCTCGTCGGCGAGGCGCGAGTGGTCACCTCGGCCAAGAACCTCATCCTCGTGGAGAGCAGCGAGGGACGCGTCGAGATCCTCTTGCCGAATGGCCGGGTGATCGTGGTGGAGCCCAACAAGGCCGAGATCGTCGGTCGCACCCTCGGGGACGATCCGGGCAACATCACCATCCGCATGTCGGGGACGGGTCCGATCGCGCAGTCGGGCGGGTCGGTGCCGTTCCTCCAGACCCTGGGGACGTTCACCATCCTCAAGTTCGTGGAGACCTACGGGGGCCTGCCGCCCGAGAATTTCCAGACGAACCTGCCGGGGTGGATCTCGCAGCAGACGAGCCCGACCGGGAACGAGTAGGCCGTCGGCCAGGTCGTTCAGAGCGAACCTAACCAGCGCCGCCACCGTACCGGGTCTGTTGCCCGACGGTGGCGCTGCTTTGTCACCGGGAGGGGTATGTTGAGAGGGCGCGCTGCGGGGATCTCGGTTGGAATCGCCCTGCTGCTGATCATGGGGCTGGCGGGGCCCGCGGCTGCCCAGGGTAACATCCAGCTCGGCCCCTTCCGGATACTCACGTCGCTCGAGCTGTCGGGCGAGTACGACGACAACATCCTGCTCACAAACACCGACAAGATCCAGGATTTCATCTGGGTCATCAGCCCGGGTATCCTCATCGAGCTTCCGGGCAACCACTACACCGCGCGCATCGGCTACCGCGCCGACATCCTCGAGTACACCGACAACACCGATCTCAACACCGTCCACCACAACGCCCTGGTCGATGGGCAGTACAACTTTCCCTGGAATCTTTCGCTGCGGCTCAGCGATCGGTTCATCATCACCGACGACTTCGCCGGGTTCCCGGTGCCGGAGCTGACGCAGCTTGTCGAGCGGACCGAGAACACGCTCGACGCCGGAGCGAACTACACCCTCCGGGAGCGCTATTCGTTCGACGCGAACTTCCGCTGGTTCCTCGTCGACTACGATGCCCCCGAAGAGAATCTCAACCGCCAAGACTACACCGGGACCGGAACGTTCTTCTATCGCTTCTTGCCGAAGACGTCGGTCCTTGGCGAGCTCGACTACGTGGTGGTTCGCTACGATGACGCCGCGTCCGCCGCCGTCCGCGACTCCGAGGGCTGGCGGTTCTGGCTCGGTCTCAAGGGCGATGTCACCGCGAAGACGACGCTTCTCGTCAAGGCGGGCTGGGAGTGGAAGAATTACGACAATCCGCTGGTGAAGGACTGGGACGGCTTGATCGTCGAGGGGAACATCATCTGGAAGTACCGCGAGCCGTCGGAGGTCCGGGTCTTCGGTGGCCGAGCGAACGTCGAGTCGACGTTCGAGGGACAGCTCTACTACGTCTCGAACTACGCTGGTGTCGAAGTCCGGCACTTCCTCAGCGAGCGGCTGGTCCTCCGGGTGAGAGGGCTCGGCGGCGTCAACGACTATCCGGAGGACAGCACCGTCGGGACGAAGACCGCCCAGCGCGAGGACGTGTTCTTCGAGGCCGGGGTGAGCCTCAAGTACCAGATGAAGAAGTGGCTGGCGTTCGAGATCGGCTACAACTACCTGGACCTGAACTCGAACTTCAACGAGTTCAGCTACACGGACAACCGCATCAAGGCGAGCGTGATACTGACCTACTGAGCCGCGCACGACGTCTGCCGGTGTTTCGCGCTGTCCAGGGTCACGCCATGGGTGTAAGTGTGCGATGGTTTCCGGCGGCCATGACCGCCCTCCTACTCGTTGCCCTCCTGCTCGTTCCCGCGGGTCCCGCTGCCGCCCAGGCTGCGGGTAGCGGCGGTCCGACGGAGTACAAGGTCGGGGCGAAGGACGTCCTGAAGATCACCGTCTGGGGGCACGACGACCTGACAAAGCAGGTCGTCGTCTCGGGGGACGGCTCGTTCCAGTTCCCGCTGATCGGCGATGTTCGCGTGGGCGGCCTCACGCCGGGTGCTATCGAGACGCTCCTCCGGGACCTCCTCGGGAAGGACTATCTCGTCAACCCGCAGGTCTCCGTCACCGTGGCGGAGTATCGTTCCCAGCGCGTCTTCGTGCTGGGCGAGGTGGACAAGGCCGGGACCTACGCGCTGACCGGCCAGACAATGCTGCTAGACGTCCTGTCCCAGGCCGGAGGGCCTGGCAAGAACGCCGGGCGCCAAGTCGTGGTCGTTCGCGGGGCTCAGTCCGATGGCCCTGTGACCCCGGGCGCGGCGGGCAGCGTCGCGTTCCGCGCCGATCTCAAACGCCTGCTGGATGGCGTGCCGGGCGAGAACATCCTCCTCCAGAACGGCGACACCGTCTATGTCCCGAAGCTGACCTCGTTCTTCGTCCTGGGGGAGGTTCTGCGCCAGGGCGCCTACGCAATGGACAAGGAGACGAACGCCCTCGAGGCGGTGACGCTCGCCGGCGGCTTCACCGATCGGGCCGCGCCGAGCGGGGCCAAGATCCTGCGAAAGCGGGCGGACGGCAGTCAGGAGAGCCTCGATGTCGACCTGGCTGATCCGCGCGCCCGGGACGTGCAAATCGCCGAGGGTGACACCCTGCTCATCCCGCGCGGCAACACGTTCTTCGTGTCGGGCGAGGTGCGGAAGCCCGGAGCCTATCCCCTCGAGAAGTCGACGACCGCCTTCGGGGCGGTGACGATCGCCGGGGGGTTCACCGAGAAGGCGGGTCAGAGCCAGGTCAAGCTGATTCGCCGGGGAGCCTCCGGGGAGGAGCAGACCGTCGTCCTGGACCTCTCGGGGTCGGATCGTGCCGGCCGCGACTATCCACTCCGCGACGGCGACACGCTCCTGGTCCCGTCCGGCAACGCGTTCTACGTCCTGGGTGAGGTGCGGAAGCCGGGCGCTTACCCGCTCGATCCGGCCACGACGGCGGTGGGGGCGCTGACGCTCGCCGGGGGGTTCACCGAGAAGGCCCTCCATACCCAGGTGAAGCTCACGCGCCGACTTGCCTCCGGGACGGAGGAGATCCATATCCTGGATCTCTCCGGGGCGGATCCAAAGGCAAGGGAATTCCTCCTCAAGGATGGAGATATTCTCCTGGTGCCCGTCGGGAACACCTTCTACGTGATGGGCGAAGTGAAGAAGCCAGGAGCCTATCAGCTTGATCAGACCACGACCGCGATCCAAGCGATCGCCATGGCGGGCGGATTCACGGACAAGGCAGCGCCAAATCGCACCAAAGTGATCCGTACGCTGCCTGATGGCCGCCAGGAGACATTCGTCGTGGACCTCAACGAGGTGATCAAGCGCGGTAGGAAAGACAAGGACTTACCGCTGGCCGCCAACGACGTCGTCGTCGTCCCGGAGAGCTACTTCTAGCCTAGCCCGCCTGCTCCTCCCTGACTCTAGGCACGAGAGTTGCTCGTAGTACCTAAATCGTGCCCAACAGGGACTTCTGCCTTATCGCGACCTCGGACGGCTGCTCCTGCCGGCGTCTGAAAGCATAGGAACAACTCCAGATGATGATGAAGCTCGCCCACCGATCGAGGCTCCCCCTCTACGGCCTCCTCCTGCTGGCCTTGGGTCTGCTCCTACTCGGGGCGGGCGCCGCACGCGCTCAGGCCTCCAGCCCCAAGGGCCAGGACTACCGGATCGGACCCGGGGACATTCTGAAGATCACGGTCTACGGACATGAGGACCTCGCCCGCACGTCGGTCATTGCGGGGGACGGACGCATGCCCTTTCCTCTGATCGGAGACGTGGCGGCGGGAGGCCTGACCCCGACCGAGTTGGAGACCCGCCTCCAGCAGCAGCTCGGGAAGGACTACCTCGTCGATCCCCAGGTGACCGTGTCGGTCCAGGAGTACCGGTCGCAACGGGTCTTCGTCCTGGGCGAGGCCGACAAGCCCGGCACCTACTTCCTCACCGGGCGCTCGACGCTGCTGGACGTGCTGTCCCAGGCGGGGGGCCCCAGCAAGTTCGCGGGCCGCCAGGCGGTGGTCGTTCGCCTCCCGAAGGCCGATGGTCCCGTGACTCCGGGCGCGGCGGGTAGCACGACGATTCGCGTGAGTCTCCGGAAGCTCCTCGACGGCGACAGCTCGGAGAACCTTCCCCTCGAGAACGGTGACACCGTCTACATCGCGAAGCAGACGAGCTTCTACGTCATGGGCGAGGTGAAGAAGCCCGGCGCCTTCGTGCTGGAGAAGGAGACCTCGGCACTCGAGGCCATCACGCTGGCCGGCGGCTTCTCGGAGCGGGCCGCCTCGTCGGTCTCCAAGGTGCTCAGGAAGCAGCCGGACGGCAGCCAGGAGACGATCCCGATCGATCTGAGCGGCGCCGACCCACGCGCCCGCGACTTTCTGCTGGCGGAGGGGGACACGGTCCTCGTGCCGGCCGGGAACACCTTCTACGTCATGGGCGAGGTGAAGAAGCCCGGCGCCTACCAGCTCGAGCAGGCGGGGACCGCCATCGAGGGCGTCGCGCTCGCGGGAGGCTTCACCGACAAGGCTGCCCCGAACCGGACGAAGATCATCCGGACTTATCGCGACGGTCGCCAGGAAACGATCGTCGTGGATCTCAACGAGGTCATCAAGCGGGGCCGCAAGGACAGGGACATTCCGCTCACGGCCAACGACGTGGTCGTCGTGCCGGAGAGCTACTTCTAGGCTAGGGGGCCGCAATGCCGCCGGGACACACCGTGTCGAGTGAGGGTTTCATGGAACAGGTCCATCTGCGTGAGTACATCCGTGTGCTGCGGAAGCACGCCTGGCTGGTCGTCGCGTGCTTCGTCGTGATCGTCGCGACGGTGGCTCTCGGCACCTATCTCCAGCGTCCGGTCTACCGGGCGGCGACCAAGGCGCTCCTCGAGCGTGAGGGGCCGCGGGTGGTGAACTTCCAGGACGCCGCGGGCATCGCGCCCGAATCCACGGAGTTCTTCGAGACGCAGGTCCAGATCGTCAAGAGCCGGCCCGTGGCCGAGCGGGTGATCGATACCCTCGAGCTCAAGACGAAGAAGCCGGGGCTGGCCCTGGCGGCCGATCCGGCGTCGTCGTTCCTCGGCGCGATCTCGGTCGAGCCGATCCGGAACACGCGCCTGATCGAGATCCGTGTCGAGGACGAGGACCCCAAGCTCGCGGCGGAGATCGCCAATACCCTGGCGACCACGTACGTCCATCAGAATCTCGAGCTGAAGCTGTCGTCCGCGCGCGATGCCCTCAGCTGGCTCACCGCGCAGGTCTCCGACCTCAAGAACAAGGTGAACGAGTCGGAGCTGGCGCTTCAGCGTTACCGCGAGCAGGCGGGGCTGGTCCAGGTCGAGGAGAAGCAAAGCCTGGGGGTCCGTAAGCTCGCCGAATTCAACAGCGGGTACATCGAGGCGAAGGCCAAGCGGCTCGAGATGGAGACGCGCCTGGGCGAGCTCAAGCGCGCCTCGACGCAGCCCGAGCTGCTGGAGTCCTCGCCGATGGTGATCAACAATCCGTTGATCCAGAAGCTGAAGGGCCAGCTCGTCGAGCTCGAGGTTCAGCGCTCCAAGCTCCTCAAGACATACCGCGAGAAGCACCCCGAGGTCGTCAAGATCCAGTCCCAGATCGACGAGATCCAGCTGAAGATCCGCGAAGAGGTGGGCCGGCTCTCGCTCAGCATGGAGAGCGAGTACAACGCGCTCAAGGCGCGCGAGAACGCGATGCTCCAGGCCGTGAACCAGTACCGCGACGAGGCCCAGGCTCTCGGGAAGAAGGAGATCCAGTACGGGATCCTGAAGCGAGAGGCGGATTCGAACCAGCAGCTGTATGACGTGCTGCTGAAGCGCCTCAAGGAGACGAGCCTCAGCCAGGGTCTGGACTCGAACAACATCCGGATCGTGGAGGCGGCCATCGTCCCCACGTCCCCCATCAAGCCGCGAAAGACGCTGAACCTGGCGCTCGGCGCGCTCATGGGGCTGATCGTGGGCCTCGGCGCTGCCTTCTTCCTCGAATACATGGACGACAGCGTTCGCACGCCCGAGCAGGTGGAGCATGCGCTCGGTGTACCCGTGTTCTCCCTGATTCCCATGCTCCCCCGAGCGCGTAGCTAGGTCGGAGAGAGGAGATGACCCCGTTGAAGAGCTCGTCCTCGCCCTCGAGCCTCGTGACGCTGAATGACCCTCAGTCGTTCGCCGCCGAGGCATTCCGGGTGCTCCGGAACAACCTCCATTACGCGAATCCCGACGTCCCGCTCCGGCGCATCCTGGTGACGAGCGCCGGCCCCGGTGAGGGCAAGTCGACGACCGCGGCCAATCTGGCGATCAGCATGGCGCAGGGGGAACGCTCGGTCCTCCTGGTCGAGGCGGACCTCCGGCGCCCCAGCGTCCACAGTCTGTTCCGGCAGCCCACCACGCCGGGGCTGTCGTCGTACCTCGTCGGCGACTCGCTCCTGGCCGCGGTGCTCCTCAAGAGCGCCGTCCCGAATCTCTCCCTGGTGGTGAGTGGTCCGACGCCTCCGAACCCCGCCGAGCTCCTGGGCTCCCGACGGATGCACGAGTTCCTGAACACGGTGGCGGAGCGCTTCGACGTCGTGATCCTCGATTCCCCGCCGGCGCTCGCAACGAGCGATGCGTGCGCGCTCGCGCCGCACGTCGACGGCGTGCTGCTGGTCGTGGACAGCGGGCAGACACCAGAGGTGGCGCTGCGGCGCGCAAAGGAGCGCATCGAGGCGGTGAGGGGACGGATCATCGGCGCCGTGCTCAACCGGTTCGATGCCGCGGCGCACGGCTACTCCAAGCGGTACTACGACACGTACGACGGGTATTACACGCGAAGCGCTTATGACCCGGTCAAGGGCCGCTCGTCGGGAGAGGCACGCTCCAAGTGACTGGACTCGCCCGGGTTATCGACGCCGTCATCGAGGTCGGAGTGGTGGCGCTCCTGATGTTCGCGCCGCTGCCCCTCGGTGCCGTCGTGCCCTGGGCCCAGGCGGGCATCGAGGGCGGCGTGGCGCTGCTGCTCGCCCTGTGGATCGTTCGGATGGCGGTGTCCGGAGAGCTCGAGATTCGCCGGACTCCACTGCTGGGACCGGCGGTGGCGATGGCCGTCCTCGTCGGCTGGCAGGTCTTCTCGCCCGGCGGCTCGATCAACCGGTACGCAACCTGGGAGAGCGCGCGGCTTTACTTCGCCTACTTCGGTCTGTTCCTCGTGGTCACCGGCCTCCCGATGACCCGCGCGCGCCTCACCCGGCTGACGCTCGCGCTGGTTGGCTGGGCGGTCGTCCTGGCCGGGGTGGGGTTTGCTGGACAGCTCAAGATCGGTTGGAGCGGGCTCGCGGCCAGCCCGTCGGGCCGCCTGACGAGCACCTTCGTCAACCCGAACCACCAGGCCCTCTACTTCTCCATCGCCCTGTTCATGGCCCTGGGACTGCTCTTGCGTCCCTCCGCCCATTCGCGCCGCGGACACGCGGGGCGGTCCGAGTCGGCGCCTCCCGCGGGGGCCCTCGAGGGTCTGACGGTGCGAGTGTTCCTGGTCGGTGGCGTGCTTGTCCTGGCGCTCGCGCTCGCCCTCACGCTCTCCCGCGGCGGTGTGGTGAGTACCGTGGTCGGCGTGCTGGCCATGCTCGCCATGGCGCGCACGGCTCGATCCGGGAACCACGTCACGCTGGCCATCCTGGCGCTCGCGCTCGGCGTTGTCACCTACGCCGGCTGGGTCGGACTCGGGGCGGTGACCGACCGATTCTCCGAGGTGCTGCGGGAGCCCGCGTCGGATCTGCGCTCGAGAATCTGGGCGACGACGCTGCGAGTCGTCGGTGATGCGCCGGTCGCCGGGATCGGGCTCGGCGCGTTCCGGGATGGCTTCGCGCCCTATCAACCAGTCGAGGTTCCGGCCGACAAGTTCGTGGACTACGCGCACAACGACTTCCTGCAGCTGCTGGCCGAGACGGGAGTGGTGGGCCTGCTGATCGCCGGATGGGCACTGGTGGCGCTGCTGACATCCCTGGTGCAGGCGTGGCGCGGTCGCCGCGATCCGTTCGTCCGCGGGCTCCTGCTGGGAGGCACTGGCGCGATCGTCGCGGTCACGGTTCACAGTGTCGTGGACTTCGGGCTCCACATGCCAGGCAATGCGGTGATGCTGGCGCTGATTGCCGGGCTGCTGCCGCTGGCGGCGACCCTCCACCGGGATGGTGAAGGGGAGCGTGTTGGCCTGGAGCGGTGGGGCTGGCGCCTGAATCCGGGATGGAGCACGGTGAGTGTCTTCGTCGCCCTGGTGGCGGTGGTCGCCGCCACGGTGCTGCTGGCGCCCCCGAGCGTCGCCGGATGGCAACGAGCGAGTGCCGCCTCCACGGTGACCAGTGTCTGGCGAAGGGATGGGACGCCGCAGGGGGATCTGATCCGGGCGCGCGCCGGCCTCCGGACGGCCGTTGCCTGGGATCGCTCGAACCCGGCCGCCTGGTCGGACTTCGCCGACGTCTCCGCCGAGCTCGGGCGCCGCGCCTGGACGCTCGGGATCACCGCGAGCGGCGCGCGCCTGTCCGACCTGTCCGTCGCAGCGAAGTTCGAGGCGGCGCAGCCCCTGCTCGCGGACGCGTACGAGGCGTATCGGACGAGCCTCCAGCTCCGGCCGCGGGCGGCCGACACGCACGAGCGGTTCGGCTGGTTCCTCGGAACCCTGGAGAATGTTCGCCAGGTCGTCCAGAAGAGCCCGATCCAGACCCCGATTGACCCGCGGCTCGCGGGGACCGTCGGGTCGGAGCGGAGCGTGTTCCCCGAAGCCCTGGCGCACTTCCAGGACGCCGTCCGCTGGGACCCCCAGAACGCGAATCGACACCGGCGCATGGGGTCGTTCGCGCTGAATGCCGTCGGTCAACCGGACCGCTACGAGGTGGCGAGCGCGGCGTTCGGCCGGGCCGTGGCCTTGAACCCCGGCTTCCTCGACGGCGTTGTCGAGGACTTGCTGGCCCGGCAGGTGGACGACCAGCTCATCCTGGCGACCGTGCCGCAGAAGTTCGACCTGCTCCTCGGGCTCGGATCGTATCTGGAGCGCCGCGGGCGAACGCAGGGCGCCACCGCCGCGTTCGAGCAGGCGATCGCGCTCGCGCAGGAGCCCGCCACCGAGGTGGAGGCGCGACTCGCGTACGCGCGGGTGCTGATCAATCGGAAAGACCCGCTGGCCGCGCTCGAACAGGCCCGCCGCACTCTGGTGCTGGCGCCGGGAGAGGCGGAGGTCTTCGCCGTCCTCGCCATGGTTTACGCCCAGACGAACCAGGGGATGGAGGCGGACATCGCGCTCGCCACCGCTGCGACTCTGGCCGAGTCCGGTCCTGGCCCGGCCAGCCGGCGCCACCGTGTCCAGGGAGAGCTCGCCGCCCTGTTTGTCCAGCGCGGCCAGTGGGAGCGGGCGGTGACGCTGTGGCGCCAGATCCTTCGCGACAAGCCGAACGATGGCTGGGTCCATCTCGAGCTCGGCCGGCTGCTCGAGCAGCGGGGGCAGGCCGCCGAGGCGTTCCAGGAGTACCGGACGGCGGCCGCGGTCGGCGGCGACGATTGGCGCCTCCACCGGGCGGCGGCGCAGGCCCTTCGGGGCGCCGGCTACCTGCGGGAAGCGATCGCGAGCTACGAAGTGGCGCAGCGGCTCCGCCCGGCGGACGGCGACCTTGGCGCGGAGCTCGGCGACCTGTACGCGCGGGCGGGACTTGCCGACCGGGCGATCCAGCAGTATCGCACCGTGCTCCGGCGCCAGCCCGACAACGCTGCGGCCCTGCGTGGCCTGGCCACCGTCGGGGCCGGCACGGGATCGTGACGGGCCAACTCCGATGAACGGAAACGGAACCATGCTCGGCCTCGAGACCGCGGCTCAGCAGCTTGCCCAGAAGCTCGCCGACAGCCTGCCGGTCACCATTGCCAGCGTCGCCCTGTGGGACCGTCCGACCTTCTGCCTCACGGTCAAGGCGGTCGGGACGGCGCGACCCCTCGACGTGCCGCTCCCGTTGTGGTCGCGGGTGGCGCTCGCGACGGCGCCCTCGCACCGGGCGGCGTTCCAGGGCCACGAAGAGGTGTTCGTCGATCTCGAAGCGGCCGATCAGGTCGCCATCCAGGACGAGGCGGCCCAGTCGATGGTTCCGGACCTGCGCGCCATCTACCTCCTGCCCATCCGGCACGGCGACGAGACGGTCGGCGTTCTGGGGCTGGGCGAGATGCGTTCCGCAGCGCGGGAGCCCTTGAGCGCCGAGAAGCGCGAGCGATGCCGCGCGATCCTCGACGAGTTCATCGCCAGCTCCGCTCAGGCCTGGGAGGCGGGGCGGCTGCGCCAGCAGGTCCGGGCCATGGCGTCTCTCCTCCGGATGGTGCGCGAGACGTTCGACGCCCGGACCATCGAAGACGTCCTGGCCATGTGCGCCTCGGAGGCGAGCGGGTGGCTCGGGATGTCAGTGCGCGGTCTCCTGTTCCGTGTGACTCCGGCGGGGGACATCGCGGTCGCTGCGCGCTACCGATTCCCCGAGCCGGTGACCTCCGTGGACGCGGCCCAGATGATGCTGGCGCTGGCCCGGGGCCGGACGCAGTCCGAGTGGCCGATCGGAGTCGCGAGCGTCGCGGACGATCCGCTGGACCCCCTGTGGGCGGCGATACCGGACAGCGGGCGGTGGACCCGGATCACCCTGCCGCTCATGAGCGCGGGGCGACTGCTGGGGCTCATCTGCCTGTACGTGGAGGACGAGCTACAGCTCAGCGATTGGGAGCTGGAGGCGTTCCGGCACCGGGCCGAGATTGCGACCCACGCGCTGGCGATGGTCTCGACGCTGGAGGACCACGTGCACGAGCGGGCATGCGTCGGGCGTGCAGCCTACGAGACGCTGTCGTCCAGCCAGCGCGTTGCCCTGCGCGAGGCGCTCAAGGGGATCGACCGACTCGTGGAGGCGCTCCTCCCAGTCCGGATCCAGGAGCTCCTGACGAGGGAGAACGGGTCCACCCCAATGAGCTCGCTGGAAGCAAGCACGCTGGCCGGGGCCGTGACGCGCGAGGTCAGTTCGGTGCTCGGTGCGCTTCGCGGGGACGAGTCCGAGACCTCCGGCGGGACCGGGGAGGCCGACCTCAACAAGGTGGTTCGGCGAGTCATGAGTATGGCCCGGGCCAGCCTGGAGGCGGGAACCGACCTGAGCCGCGCGCCGGTCCGGCTCAGTCTCGAGCTGATGAGCGAGCCTCTGCTGGCTCGCACCATGCCTGACTTCGTGGCCGCTCTCGCCCATGCGATCGAGAACGCCGTCGAGGCCATGCCGGAAGGCGGAGAGATCCGCGTGCGGACGGCTCGCGAGAACGGACATGCCTTGATTTCCGTGCAGGACAGCGGACTGGGGCTTGCCGCGCGAGACGATGTCTTCGCGCCGCTGGTGTCGACGAAGAGCCGGCCGCACCTGGGGCTCGGCCTGTCGGTCGTTCGGAGTGTGGTCAATGCACACGGGGGCACGACCTCGCTGATGTCCTGCGAGCAAGGAGGGGCGCTCCTGGAAATCAGATTACCGCTGGCGAGCGAAAACGCGGAGCGAACAAATGGACAGCATTGAGCCGCGGCCCATCAAGAAGGTTCCCTACCACGTTCCTTCGATCGGCGAAGAGGAGATCGGAGAGGTCGTGGACACCTTGAGATCTGGCTGGCTAACGACCGGCCCCCGGGCCCGGCGGTTCGAGCGCGAGTTCGCCGTATTCACCGGCGCCCAGCATGCCATCGCGGTGAGCTCGTGCACCGGCGCTCTGCACTTGGGCCTCGAGGCGGTCGGTGTCGGCGCTGGCGACGAGGTCATCGTCCCGGCCTACACCTTCACCGCGACGGCCGCCACGGCGATTCACCTCGGCGCGCGCCCGGTGCTGGCCGACTCCAGTCTCGAGAACCCGAACGTGGATGCCGGAACCCTCGCGTCCCACGTGACCGATCGGACCAAGGCGATCATCGTCGTGCACTTTGCCGGACGGGCCTGCGACATGGATCCGATCATGGCACTCGCGCGCCAGCACGGCATCGCGGTCATCGAGGATGCGGCGCACGCGTTTCCCGCGACCAATCGGGGCCGGATGGTCGGGACCCTCGGCGACGTGGCGGGGTTCAGCTTCTACGCGACGAAGACGATCACGACCGGCGAGGGCGGCATGGTCACCACCAACCGCGATGACCTGGCCGATCGGATTCGCCGCATGCGCCTGTTCGGTCTGAACGCCGACGCCTGGAATCGCTACGGTGACCGGGGGAACTGGTATTACGAGGTCGAGGACCACGGGTTCAAGTACAACCTGTCGGACATCGCGGCGGCCATCGGCCTCCATCAGCTCCGCAAGGCCGAGGCCTTCCAAAAACAGCGTCGGGAGATCGCCTTGCGCTACAGCGAGGGCCTCCACGGCCTGGACACCTGCCGCATTCCGAGCGAGCCGTCGGGTGACGTGCACGCATGGCACCTGTACGTCCTCAGCCTGAACCTGGACGCCCTGTCGAAGGGGCGCGACGACGTGATGCGGGAGCTCGCGGCGCGGGGGATCGGCACAAGCGTCCACTTCATGCCGCTGAACCTGCACCCCGCCTACCAGCGGAGCTTCGGGTACCAGCCGGGGATGTTCCCGTCGGCCGAGCGGCAGTTCGCGGGAGCCATCTCGCTGCCCATCTATCCGGACATGCCGGCGGAGTCGGTCGAGTACGTGATCGACACGATCCGAGAGACGCTCGCGCGACTGCGCCGGTAGGAGAGAAGCGCAGTGGGCCGCTGGCGGCGATTCGAGGGCGTCCGGACAACCGACGTCCGCCTGCTCCTGATCGAGGGGCTGTGGGCGCTTCTGTCCCTGGCGCTGGCGGTCGTCCTCCGGCTGGGCGTCGCGGGAGCGCCTGTCTACCTCTTCAGGCAGGCGCCCCAGATTGCCGTGGTCTCGCTGGTGTACGGCGTGGTCCTGTACGCGGTCGGCAGCCAGATCTCGCGGATTCGCCGGGACGTCGCGCTGGTGCTGGTCACCCACGTGTCGGCCAACGCGATCGCGTGGCTGGTCGCGCTGTCGCTGGTCTACTTCCAGGGCCTCGACCGGATCGGTCGAGGCATTCTCATTCTCTTCGGGCTCATCAATCTGGTGGTGTCCGGGGTCTGGCGTCTCGTGGGGCACCAGTTCGCCGCGCACTTCGTGGCGCCGCGGCGCGCCCTGATCCTGGGGACGGGCGACGCGGGTCAAGCCATCGCGGAGCTCTTGCTCAACTCGTCGGCCGGCTCGATCCAGCCGGTCGGGTTCGTGCTGGGCTCCGACGGGAAGAACGAGGGCGGCCGGGTCGACCTTCCGGTATATGTCGGGGCGGCAACGCTGAGCCAGGTGGCCGCGGAAGCGAATGCCACGTGCATCGTCCTGGCTCCCCCCTACCGCCGTGACGAGGATCTCGTCATGGAGCTGATTCGCTGTCGCGTGCGCGGGGTCGAGATCCTCGACGGCCTGCACGTGTACGAGACGCTCACCGGCCGGGTGCCGCTCGCCTTCAACCAGGACCACTGGGGACTCTTCCTGAGCCTCAACCAGATCCGGCTCATGAATCCGCGCGTGAAGCGCCTGGTGGACCTGACGCTGGGGTCCCTGCTGTTCGTCCTGACCGCACCTCTCATGCTGTGCGTCGCGGCTCTCGTGAAGATGGGATCAAAGGGTCCGGTGTTCTACCGTCAGGAGCGGCTGGGTCAGCACGGCCGGGTGTTCAAGGTCGTGAAGTTCCGCACGATGGTGCCGGACGCCGAGGCCGGAACCGGCCCGGTCTGGGCCTCCGAGGACGATCCGCGCACCACCTCCATCGGGCGCTTCCTGCGCAAGTGGCGCCTGGACGAGTTGCCCCAGCTGATCAATGTGCTGCAGGGCGAGATGAGCCTCGTCGGTCCGCGGCCGGAGCGGGAAGTCTTCGTGGCGGGATTCCTCCAGCGCATTCCGATCATGCGGTCGGGCAAGCGAAAGACGGACCCTGATGGCACGTACTTCGTCGACGGCTTCCGGGAGACGATCAGTCTCTACTCCACGCGGCTCCTCGTGAAGCCCGGTGTCACCGGGTGGGCGCAGGTGAACTTCCGCTACGCGGCGTCTCTCGAGGACTCCCGAGAGAAGTTCGAGTACGACCTCTACTACATCAAGAACCAGGGCTTCCTTCTCGACCTGGCCATCCTTCTGCGAACCGCCTTCGTGGCAGGGATGCCGTCAGGGCGTTAGGCTCCACGGCGCACCTAGAGCGCCGTCGCGGCGCTCGCGTGCAATCACGTCATGAAGCTCGATAGGCGCACCATTTTGACCGGAGCCGCCGCGTGCCTCCTGCTTGGCGGGCGGCCGGCCCCGGCGAGCTCGGCCGCCAAGGTCCTGTACTACGGCTGGAGCAGCCCGGACACCCAGCAGGTGCGGAACGGCTGGGCTGAGATGGAAGACCTGCCCCTGGACGGGATCGGCATCTTGATCGCCATCCAGCGCGATGCGTGGACGCAGGGCGCGAGGAGCACGGAGAACCAGCTCGGCTGGCAGGTGATGGGCCGCCGCGCGTTCCGTTTCGAGGAATTCGACGCCGCGGTGGACGACCTGCGGGCGCCGTCCTGGCGGCGGTTCCAGCACAACTTCCTGCCGTGGATCCTGTCGCCGGGTCTCTCCGCCGAAGGCCTGAGCTGGATGGACGACGCGCGATGGCAGGTGATCGCCGGGAATGCGTCCGTGCTGGCGCGAATCGCTGCCGTGACCGGCACGCGCGGCATCCTCCTGGACCCCGAGCACTACGGCTACCGGCTCTTCAGCTACCAGGACCAGCGGAAGAGCGCCGACGTGCCCTTTCCGGAGATGGCGGAGGCGGCGCGTCGACGGGGGCGCCAGGTCATGTCGGCGGTGGCCAGCTGGCTCCGGGACCCCGTGATCCTCTCGCTGCTCGCGTACACGCTGCCGCTGTCCCTGATTCGGGACGGGCGCCGTCTCGAGCTGACGGAATATGCGCTGCTGCCCGCTTTTCTCGATGGTCTGCTCGACGTGCTTCCGCCCGGCGCGGTGCTCCACGACGGCTACGAATTTTCGTACGGCTTCAAGCGGCGGTGGCACTTCGTGGCCGGCCGCCAGCGCGTCCTCCAGGACGCGATGTCGCTGAGTGCCGTGCCCGAGCGCTACCGGCAGCACGTTCGCACGGGATTCGGCCTGATGCTCGACTACCAGGACCGCCCTGACTACTTCACGCCGGCGGAGCTTCAGCGATCCCTCGAGTACGCGCTAGAATTGAGCGACGGATACGTGTGGCTCTACAGCCAGCGAGTGGGTCTGTTCCCCCCGGCGGGGCCGATGAGGGCCTATCTGCCCGTGATCGCCGACGCGAAGCGGCGCGCGGGCCAAACTCGATAGGATCCGGGACGTGAGAGTCCTGATCATGACACCCATCTTCCCGCCCGACATCGGCGGACCGGCGACCTACGTGCCGCTGGTGGCCACTGGCCTCGGGGCGCGCGGCTCCACCGTGACCGTCCTCACCCTCAGCGAGCGGACCGATCTCGACGACCGCGAGTACTCGTTTCGGGTGATCCGGAGGCCCCGGGCAGCGTTCCGGCCGCTGCGATGGCTCGGGTTCGCGGCGACGGCCGTGCGCCTCGCCCGGAACGCCGACGTCTGCTTCGTCACCGGGCCCGCCATCGAAGCCATTTTTTGTTCCCTCGTCATCCGGCGTCCGGAGGTGCAGAAGGTCGTCGGAGACTTCGCGTGGGAGTGGGCGACGGCCCGGGGATGGACCGACGACGATTTCGAGCCGTTCCAGACACGCCGGTACGGCTGGAAGGTCGAGTGGCTCAAGCGGGTTCGACGCTGGTGGCTGTCCCGGACCGACCATGTGATCGTTCCGAGCCGCTATCTCGCCCGATGGGTCTCTGCGCAGGGGGTGCCAGCCTCGAGGATCACGGTGATCCCCAACGAGGTGGCACTGCCCCCGTCGATCCTGCCGATGCCCCCGCCGCTCGCGACTGACGTCAATCTCGTCACGGCCGGCCGGCTCATCCGAGCCAAGCGGCACGCGGGCATCATCGACGCGCTGGCCGGACTGGAGGGTGTCGGCCTCGTCATCGTGGGAGATGGCCCCGAGCGCGCGGCGCTGGAGCGTCGCGCCGCCGAGCGGGGCGTGGCGGCTCGGGTGCATTTCGCGGGGCGACGGAGCGTGGAAGAGACGCTGTCGCTGGTGGCCGGTTGTGACGCATTCGTGCTGAACTCGACCTACGAAGGCTACCCGCACGTCCTGGTCGAAGCGGCAGAGCTCGGGCTTCCCGCGGTGGCGACCGCCGTCTGCGGGACGCCGGAGGTGGCGGAGAGATACCCGGAGATCGCGCTTGTCGACCCGCGGGACCCAGCCGCGCTGCAAGCCGCGCTGACGACGATCGTGGCCCGCATTCGCTCCGGGGGGCGCTGCAAGGTTGATCGCGCGTCCACCAGGTCCGCCGGGCCCAGCATGCTGGCGGAGACCGAACAGGCGCTGCGCGCGGCGGCGGCGAGCCGGTGAAGACGTTCGAGTCGCCGACGGAGCCCCTCGACCCCGAGGAGAGCTTCCGGCCGGGGGTATGGGGAGCGGCCCGGCGCGCGATCGGCACCGCCTGGCTCCGCCGACCGTTCGTCCGACACGTCGGGATCCTCACCATCTCGAACGTCGCCGGGGCGGGGCTGAACGTCCTCCTGGGCGTGCTGGTCGCCCGGTGGCTTGGACCGTCGCTGTTCGGGGTCAGCGCGCTGGTGATGACCTACCCGGGCTTGCTGTACAACATCCTGGACGCGCGCTCCTCCGAGGCCTCGGTCAAGTACCTGGGCGAGTTCCAGGCCCGGGGAGACCGCGGGCGCGCCCTGGCCATGTGCCGGCTCGGGTATCTCGTCGATCTGTGCGTGGCTCTGGGGGCGTCCGTGCTCGTGGCGTTCACGGCGGGCTGGGCCGCGGTGCGGATCGTCCACCAGCCGGAGCTAGCGTGGCTGATTTTCGCGTACACGCTGGCGCTTGTGCCGAGATCCGTCGCTGGAACCTCGACTGCTGTGCTCGTTACGTTCCAGCGGTTCGGGACGATCGCCGTGATCGAAGCCGCAACCAATGTCGTCCGGTGTGGCCTGGTTCTCTGGTTCCTATTGGCGGGATGGCAGGTCGCCGGGGTGGTGTGGGGCAATGCGATCTCGATGGTGATAAATGGCCTCCTCTACGGTCTGGCGTCGGCGCTCGTCTCCCGTCGCCAATGGGGTGGCGTGCTGAGCGACGGATCCGGTGCCACGCTGGCCGGACGTCGTCGCGAGGTCCTGGGCTTTCTCGCCTTCAACAGCGCCTACGCTACCGTGGGCATGGTGTCGAAGCAGCTCGACGTGGCCATTCTGGGATTCTTCCGAGGGGCCACCGACGTCGGCTATTACAAGATCGCGAAGAGCGTGGCCGCGCTGCTGGCGCTGCTGGTCGGTCCACTCCAAACGGTCACCTACCCCGCGCTTATTCGCATCTGGGCGTTAGGCGACGTGCAAGCGTTCCGGCGACACGTGTGGCGCCTGGTTCTCCTCGTCGGCATGCCGCTGGCCCTCCTGACCGCCGGCGCCGCCGTGCTTGTGGGCGAGTTCCTCGTCCTGCTGGTGGGGGCGGCGTATCTTCCGGCGATTCCAGTTACCCGGATCCTCCTGCTCGCAGCCGGCTGGCAAGTCGTGTTCTTCTGGCTTCGCCCGGCCTACATGGCGGTCGACCGGATTGGCGCGTACGTGCTCGCCACCGGAATCACCAGCGCTGGTCTGATTCTTGCGTGGGTATTGGTGGTGCCACGACTTGGGAATATCGGGATCGCCCTCGCATTGCTCGCCCAGACCGTGGGCCTCACGGTGTACTGCAGTCTCATGCTTCGCCGGATACTCGGTGGCTCGATGCTGCGAGAACGGCTCGCGTCTAGCTCGAGCTGAGAGATTCAGACGGGCTATGCCTCGCATTCCGACCCTGTTCCGGTGTGGTGCTCCCGCGATCGGCTGGAATACCGGGACCATCGAGCTGGCGCATGCCCTGGCCGGGCATTTCGCCCCGACGCGCCGCCCCGCGCTTCGAAGGTCCGTGTTGCACGCGAATGGGTTCGGGGCGGTGAGCTCCGCGGAGGGACTTCGTCGGTGAGACTGTTGCTGATCGGCTTCGATGAGACACTGGCCCGGCCGGGACCGGAAGTGGGGGACACGCCGGCTAGGCACATTCGCTACACGCAGGCTCTGCGGGAGCGCTATCCCGATGGGCAGATCGATGTCGTGGTACGCGTGCCACGGTCCTGGCCCGCGCGCTCGGTCGACCTGGCGGCGGGCCTGAGAATCCATCCCGTTCCGAGCAGTCGTTTCAGCTTTACCCGCCGCGCGCTACCGGTGGTCCGGTCTCTCGGGACGGCCTTCGATCTCGTCAGCACCCAAACCCCCTTCGACGACGGGCTCTTGGGCGTCTGGCTCAAGCGACGGCACGGAATCCCCCTGAACGTGCAGCTGCACGCGACCTTCCTGAATTGCCGCGAATGGATCGCCGAGCGGCCACTGCTGTATCGGGCGATGAGCCGGATCGGCACCTGGGTCGTCCACGGGGCCGATACCATCCGCGTCGTCTCCCGAAGCGAGATCGAGCGGCTCGAGCGCCGGTTTCCGAGGCTCGCGGGCCGCATGGTGTGGCTCCACTCACCGACCAACGTCCGGGTCTTCGAGGAGCCCGTCCGAGAGGAAGAGCTGCTGACCGTCGCCCGAGAGCTCGACGCGCGCGGCCTGGGAGCGGCGCCGCTCGCGGTGTTCACTGGTCGCTTCGTCGCCCAAAAGAATCTTGGGGTGCTGCTGCGTGCTTTTCAACACGCGGGGTGCCGCGTCCCGCACGCTGCCCTCGTCCTGGCCGGCGATGGTCCGTTGCGTGGGCAGCTACAAGACCTCGCGCGGACGCTTGGCATCGAGCGGCGAGTGGTGTGGCTCGGAAGCGTGCCGCCGACCGCGCTTCGCGGCTGGTACGGCGCGGCGGCAGTGACAACCCTGCCTTCTCTCTACGAGGGGCTCCCGCGGACCGCGCTCGAGTCGTATCTGATGGGCACCCCGGTCCTCGCCGGACCGTTTGTGAGTGCCCGCGAGCTGGTGGTCGACGGCGAGACGGGTTTCGTGGCGCCGAGCTTCACGGACGTGGCCTGGCTGGGCGAGCGAATGGCCGACCTGCTCGCGGAGCCGGCGCGAGCCCGCGCGATGGGCGCCCGAGGCCGCGCGCACGTCGACGGCTACCTCTTGTCCGAGGACGAGTATCTCCAGCGACTTCTCGGCATGTGGGAGCGCACGGCGCGCCGTTCGCAGCGCGCAGCCGCCGCCCGCTGAGGTTGGTAGCGCGGTGAAGCTGCTCGTCTTCAACCTGGCGATGGACCTCGACAGCGATCTCGCCTTCGCGGCGCGCTGGGTGGCGGGCCTTGCGGAGCGGGCCGAGACGGTGCGCGTGATCACCATGCGAAGGGGCCGGGTCGATCTGCCCGCGAACGTTCGCGTCTGGTCGGTTGGCAAGGAGCTCGGATTCAGCGAGCCGCGGCGCGCGTGGCGCTTTTACCGGTACCTCTGGCGCGCGGTCCGGGAGGGCGGCGTGGACGCGTGCTTCTCCCACATGATTCCGGAGTTCACGGTGCTGGCCGCTCCGCTGCTGCGTCCCCGCCGGATTCCGCTCGTCACCTGGTACGCTCACCGGCAGCTCACGCCGACGCTGAAGGCTGCGCATCACTTGTCCGATCGCGTCGTCTCCGCCGGCGCCACGTCCTACCCGTACCGTCACGACAAGGCGGTCCTGCTGGGCCACGGCATCGACACGCGCCTGTTCTCCCCCGGCCGCCCGGCGGATCGGGATCCAGGCCTCGTGGTGTCGGTTGGGCGCGTCTCGCCCATCAAGGACCTGCTGACCCTCGTGGATGCCGTGGAGATCCTGACGAAGCGGGGGCGCGAGGCGCAGTGCGCCATCGTCGGTGACGCGCCGGACCGGGACGTTCCGTACCGGGAGGAGGTCCGGGATCGGATCGCGAGCCGCGGTCTCGAGGACCGGGTGCGACTGGTCGGCCGGGCCTCGAGCGAGCTGGTCCCGGGGTGGATGCGGCGCGGCGCCGTCCACGTGAACCTCTGCCCGACGGGCGCCCTCGACAAGGCGGTATTGGAGGCGATGGCCTGCGCGACGCCGAGCGTCGCCGCAAACGAGGGGTTCGCCGAGACCTTCGGCGACTGGGCCGACCGACTCCTGTTCCGCCACGGCGACGCCGCGGATCTGGCGGACCGGCTCGACCCGCTGCTGACGCTGGGTCAGGCCGATCGGGAAGCGATGGGGGAGGCTCTGCGCCGGCGCGTGGTCGAGCATCACAGTCTCGACCGGCTCCTCGACCGGCTCGTCGCGCTCCTGGAATCGCTGAGGCGGCGATGATCCAGTTCCGGGAGGTATGGCGAGCCGTCCGAGAAGGGAAGGGCATCGCGCGCATGCTCAGTTATCGGGCGCTCGGCTCCTGGCGCGGCGAGATACACGGCGTGGTGCTCGACCTGGCCAGCGGGTTGCGCCCGGGGTACGCGCGCGTGCTCGGATTGAACGATGACTCGTCGGTCGTCAGGATCCGTGTCGACTACGATCCCGGGTATTCGCCGAACGTCGTGGCGGACCTGAGCCGCGGCGTCCCGTTCCGAAGCGGCGTGGCGGACGTCGTGATCGTCAGCGGATTCCTCAACATCATCGGGGATCCGACGACGTTCCTCGGCGAGGTGCGGCGGGTGCTGAAGCGCCGAGGCACGCTGCTCCTGATGACCAACCTCGTCTATCCGTACGACCCGGAGCCGACCGACTACTGGCGGTTCACTGAGCAGGGCCTCGCGCGTCTCCTCGACGGGGCGGGTTTCGTCGACGCCCGGATCGAGGCCCTCGGCGGCCGGTGGTGCTCGGCTGCGTACCTGCTCGAGCCGTTCCTCCGACCGCGACCGATCGTGCCGACCGTGGCCTACTGGGCCTGCATGCACCTGGATGCGTGGTCCGAGAGGCGCTTTTCGTGGCCGCGATGCCCCGTCGGATACGTCGTGTGCGCCCGAGCTGCCGATGTCCTGGCGTAACCGCGCTCGACGCGCCGTGTACCGCGCGTTGCGGACTGCGACCGGTCCCGGCCGTGGCGTGCGGGTGATTCCCCTCTACCACTCGGTAGGGCAGTCTCTCGAAAATAGCATCGACCGAGATGTCTTCGCTCACCAGATGAGCTTGCTCGCGGAGCGGTTCCAGATCGTCCGGCTCCGCGATCTTGCGGCGGCCATGTCGAGCGCGGGACCGGCGAACGTGGCCGTCGTGACGTTCGACGACGGGATGCGGGACAACCACGAGGTGGCCTTGCCGATCCTGGAGCGCCTCGGCCTGAAGGCGACCTTTTTCGTGACGACCGGGTTCGTCGGCGGACTGTTCCCGGCGTCGGCCGGCCGGTGTCCCATGATGACGTGGAGTCAGGTCCGTGAGGTTGCCCGGCTCGGGCACGAGATCGGCGCCCACACAGTAAGCCACGTGAAGCTGCCGCAGGTCTCCCCGGAGGTGGCTACCGTGGAGATCAGGGACTCGAAGCGGGCGCTGGAAGATGCCCTGGGCACTGAAGTCGTGTCCTTCGCGTACCCGAAGGGGCGCCTGGACGAGCGCATCGTGTCCATGGTCGGCGAGGCAGGATTCCGGTGGGCGGTCACGACCGAGCCTGCACTCGTCGGACCGAGTCCCGACTGGCTCCAGCTCCCTCGGGTGTGGGTCGATCGTGACTGCGGTCCCCGCGAGTTTCTGGCGAAGGTCTCGCCGGCGGAGACCTGGTACCGGCGGCTTGACCGCGTGAGCCGTCGTCTGGTGCCCCGATGACCGTCAAGCGGCTGGTCTACGTCGCGAACGCGCGCCTCCCGACCGAGAAGGCACACGGTTACCAGATCTGCAAGATGTGCGAGGCCCTGTCGCTGGCCGGCGTGGATGTGCGGCTCATCCACCCGGCTCGTCACCAGGTAGACGCTCGCCTTCGCCGGCAGTCGGTGTTCGAGTACTACGGCGTGCGCCAGATCTTCGAGGTGGCCGCCGCGCCCAACCTGGACGTGATGAGGCTCGAGACGGTGTTGCCCCGCCCGGCCATGCGTGGGCTCTTCTTCGCGCATTCCGTGGCCTGGGGACTGCACGCCGCGATTCGAGCGCGCGCCGACCGGGCAGACCTCTACTACACGCGGGAGGCGGTGACGGCGTACTGGCTGACGAGGCTGGGCCAGCCCACGGTGTACGAGGCCCACACGGTTCCGGGAGGCGGGCAGGGCGTGCTGCTGCGCCGGACGTTCCGGCGACGGCGGGGGCTTCGCCTGATCGCGCCGTTGACGTCGTTCATCGCTCAGCGTTTGATTGGGCAGGGGGCGCCGGCCGACCGGGTGCTGATCCTGCCCGATGCCGTCGACCTCGGGCCCTTCCAGGACCTTCCTTCGCGGGAGGAGTGCCGACGGCGCCTCGGGCTGCCGCTGGATCGGGTGCTGATCGGATACGTCGGCCGGTTCCAGACGATGGACATGGAAAAGGGCATACGCGAGCTGCTTGCGGCGGTCGGACAGCTCGACGTACTCGGCGGGCGCGAGCCGCTCCTGGTCTGTGTTGGCGGCCCGATGGATGCGGTTCCCGGGTATGTCGATGTGGCGCGGCGGGCTGGCGTGCCCGAGCACCGATTTCGCTTCGTCGATCGCGTTCCCAACACGATCGTGCCGTCGTGGACCCGGGCGTTCGACGTCGTGACGATTCCGTGGCCGTGGACCGAATTCTCGGCGTATTTCACCTCGCCGATGAAGCTGTTCGAGTACATGGCCAGCGGGACACCCATCGTGGCCAGCGACCTGCCGGCGATGAGGGAGGTGCTCCGCCACGGGGAGACGGCGTTCCTGGTCGAGCCGGGGGATGCCGGCGCGCTGGCGCGAGGCATCACCGACGTTCTGCGGGATGCGGAGCTGGGCGGGCGCCTCTCTCGGAATGCTCGGACGGCCGTGGAGGGATACACGTGGAATCGCAGAGCCCGACGGCTCTTGGACTGTCTCGATGACCAGGCAGCGTGACGGAATGGTGGTGGAGGGGGCATGGGACTGCTGCCGTCAGCACGCCCCGACGGGCCGATGAGGCCTGATGTGCGCGCTCGCGTGAGACCGGCCGGCGGCGCATCGCGCGGAGGACGGGGAGTGGGGTTGCCCATGCTGGCCGTCCTCCTCGTGGTCGCCGCACTCGTGGGTCTCGCCGTGTACCGCGTCGCCGGGATGATGCAGCCGGAGCGGGTCGTGGCACTCGGCGAGGCTCCCGTGCTTCCGGCGATCGCGGCCGCCGTGATCTTCTACCTGATGGGACTCATGCTGGTGGTCCGGAGCAGCGCCATGCCCAACCGGATCATCCTGTTCACGCGTGTGTTCGTACTCCGAGTTGTGGTGGCCGTGATCCTGACATCATTGTTCTTGTACGACGATGAACTGGGATTTCACGCGGCCGGGCTGACGCAGGCGTACGGACTCTTCTCGTTGGCACCTGGGATCGGCTACTACCAGATCGTGACGTTGCTGTACGTCGGACTCGCGCCGAACATTCTCGTCCCCAAGATGCTGAACGTCATGCTCGGTGCGCTGTTGCCGTTCCTCGTGTGGGACTTGGGACGGTGGCTGTTCCGCGATGAAGCTGTGGCTCGGCGCGCATTCCGGTTCACGGCGTATCTGCCTCCTCTCGTCGTGTTCTCGACGCTCGTGCTCAAGGAGGTGCCGACGGCCGTTCTGCTGACGCTCGTTCCGTGGTTTCTGGCGAGACCCGGCCGTTCGCTTCCCCGCCGGATCATCGGCGCGACGGTCCCTGTCGTCGTTCTGTACTGGCTCCGGGGTGCGACCTGGGCAGTCATCGGGGCGCTAGGCCTCCTCCTCTATCTCGTGTTCGGGGATCAGCCGAGCCTTCGCGACATGATTCGTGGCCGATCATGGGTTCGCCTCGGCATGGCCGGGGCGTTGGGGGTCGCGGTCGTCTCGCCACTGTTCGTGGGTCCGGTGGCGGACATGGTGATGAGCCGGCTGACGCAAGAGCAGTACTTCATGCAGCGATTCGGCGAGTCCACCGCCACCGTGATGCGCTTCATAACGCCCGGTAACGCGCTGTCCCCGGCGAACCTGGGAGTGCTCTTCGTCAGAGGCCTCTTGTCGCCGTCCCCGCTCAGGTTCCTGTTCGACACCGGGATCGACACGCTGCTCGAGGCCATGAACGCCGCGGTCTGGTACGTGCTGATGCCGTTCGCGCTGATCGGTGGCTGGCTGTCGCGTCGTAACGGGGTCGCGCTGATCTGCTCGGTGATCGCGTTTGCCGTCTTTGCCCTGACCAGCATGGGCGTCGCCATCGGAAGCGATCCCTACCGGCAGCGTACGGCGATGCTGGGCCTGATGTTCCTTCTGTCGGCGTGGGGCATGGAGGCCGGCGGGTGGCAGCGATACAAGCTCGCCTTCGCGCTGTGGTGGACGAGCGTGGCCGTCTTCACCGCTCTGTGGATGTGGCTGCGTATCTGATGCGCCGGGATTCGTGCCGATGACGGTCGGTCAGGCCACCGAGCGCGGATGGGGTTGTATCGGCGCAGCGGGTCCTGCGCGCCGACCGTCGGCGCCGGCCTCGGCCGCGGACCGCCGGCCGTGAAGGTTCTCCACCTCGTCAAAACCCTCCTCGTGGGAGGCGCCGAGGTGCACCTGCTGCACCTCTGTCGGGCGCTCCGGCGCCTCGGCGTCGAGATCGTCGTCGCGCATCTCGAGGAAACCGCGGGGTGGGGGACCCGTTCGCTCGTTCCGGATTTCGAGCGGGCGGGGGTCCGGGTCGTCGACCTTCGCATGCGCGGCCTCTTCGATCCGGTCGCCATGCTCCGGCTCCGGCGGCTTCTGGCTAGCGAGCGCCCGACCGTCCTGCACACGCATTTACTGCGGACGGATCTGGTAGGCGCCGTGGGCCGAACCCTCCATCCCTCGACGCCTCTCGTGGCCTCGATTCATGACGTGTACGACATTCACTGGACGACGTCGTGGCACGCCCGGGTCTTCCGCGCGGTGTGGCGGCGTGCCGACGCGCTGATCGCCATCTCTCACCGCGTGAGTGACTGGCTCGTCACCACGGTGGGCATCGACCCGTCGCGCATCCGCGTGGTCCACTACGGGATCGAGGTCGACCCGTTCGAGGGCACGCGGATATCAGCCGGCGGTGACGGGCGCGGGGCCGATCCGGTGATCGGATCGATTGGCCGACTCGAGCCCCGGAAGGGTCATGACGTCCTGATCCGGGCGATGCCCGCTGTTGTCCAGGCCGTCCCGGCGGCCTCCCTGCTCATCGCGGGGAACGATCCGCTGGGGTACGGGCGGGAATTGGAGGAAATGGTGCGCGCCGCGGGGGTCGAGGAGCACGTCAAGCTCGTCGGATACCGCGATGACGTTCCCGGGTTCCTGCAGGAGCTCGTCGTCTTTGCCTTCGCGAGCCGCGCCGAGGGGTTCGGCCAGGTGGTGGTCGAGGCGATGGCGGCGGGGCGGCCCGTGGTGGCGAGCGCGATCGCACCGATCTCCGAGATCGTGGCCGATGGGGAGACCGGCATGCTGGTCCGCTCGGATTGCCCGGAGGAGTTTGCTCGGGCGATCGTCTCGCTCCTGCGCGACCCGGCGCTGGCTCGCCGGATGGGAGAGCGAGGGCTGGAGCGAGTGCGTACGATGTTCACGGTGGATCGCATGGCCCAGGAGACGCTGGCGGTGTACGAGTCGGTCGCGAGGCGCGCGGCGTGACGGCCCTCCGGCGGGTGGCTCTCGTCGCCAACTCGCTGAAGGATACCTGGCGCTTCCGCCGGCCGCTCGTGGAGCGGCTGCTGGCGGCCGGGACGGACGTGTGGATCATCGCCCCGCGTGATCTGGACGGCGATCCCTTCGAGCGGATCGGCGCCCGCGTCCGGGACTGGAGGCTTCGCCGGAGCTCGACGAGCGCGGTGAGGGAGCTCTCGGCTCTCTGGCGCCTCGTCCGGCTGTACCGTGAGATCCGACCGGATCTCGTCCACCAGTTCACGGCCAAGCCGGCGGCCTACGGCTCGATCGCGGCCCGGAGCCTGCGGCCGCGTCCGGTGGTCGTGTCACAGCTGACCGGCCTTGGCTACGCGTTCACGGGCGAGCGACCGGTGACGCGACGGATCGTGCTGTCGCTGCAGCGAGCGGCGCTCCGGCTGAGCGACGCGATGCTCTTCCTCAACACGGAGGATCCGCGCGCTCTGGGAGTCTCGGGCCATCCCAAGGTGCGCGTCATCCAGGCTGGGGAGGGCGTTGACGTCGAGGAGTTCTCACCGGGAGCCGTGAGCCCCGACGACGTCGGCGCCCTCCGCCGTGCTCTGAATCTGAGCGACGACACTCTGCCGGTGGTCATGATCTGCCGGATCCTCGGGGACAAGGGCGTCCGTGAGTTCGCCCAGGCCGCGCCCCGCGTGTGCGCGCAGGTCCGCGAGGCGCGATTCCTGCTCGTCGGGCCGATCGATACCGGCAATCCCACGGCCATCCGGCTGGATGAGGTCCAGAGGTGGGAGCGGGCTGGTGCCGTGACGTATCTCGGTGAGCGTCACGACGTTCAGCGCCTCCTCGCGCTGGCGGCGATCGTCGCCCTGCCTTCCTATCGAGAGGGCATGTCCCGGGTGCTCCTGGAGGCTGCCGCGATGGGCCGGCCGCTGGTCGCGACCGACATTGCCGGCTGTCGCGAGATCGTCCGGCCGGGCGTCAACGGGCTCCTGGTCCGGCCGAGGGACGCGACCGGCCTCGCCTCGGCGATCACCGAATTGCTGACGGACGAGCCGCGACGGAGGCAGTTCGGTGAGGAATCCCGGCGCATCGCCGTGTCGGAATACGCTGCCGGACGGGCTTCGGATGCCGTGCTCGCGCTCTACGAGGACCTGTGGCGCCGCCGCCGCGCCCAGGAATCCAAGCCGATTCGCGCTCGAGCCGGCTCGCGGGACGGATGAGCTGTGACGAAGCGCCAGCGGATCCCAGTCCTAGACGCGCCGTGGGCGCTCAAGACTTCCGGCGATACACTGGGGGACGGCATCGCCAATGCTCTTCAAGCCCTTCGGGCGAATGGAGTGCGTGGCCATTCGCGGGGCGATCGAGACGTGGTTTGAGCTCAGTCCATTCGGGCTGAGCGTCGCGCGGTGGGATGGACCGCATCGGCGGAAGGGCGAGTACGAAACAGGTGAGCGGCTTCTACGTCTTCCTCGTGAAATGACGGCGTGATGTCGAATCTCCGGACGCTTGCGACCTGCGCGCGCATGGGTCGGCAGCTCAGCCCTGGATTCGGAGGGCTGAAGCTCGCTCTTGCCCTTCCGTTTGCCAAGATGTCGGGCGCCGTGAAGCGCTCGATGAGCGTGTCTCTCAGGGTCGGAGGATCCGAGTTCCCGTGGACCATGCGACCCGCCGACGTCATGATCCTCAAAGAGGTCGTGTGGGAGCAGACCTATGTGCAGTTCAGTGTACCCATCGATTCCATCTCGAGCATCCTGGATCTTGGAGGCCACATCGGATTCTCGGTGCTGTCCCTCTGGTGCCATTTCCGGCCGCGCTGTCTTCATGTATATGAGCCGCTATCGGGGAACTTCGACCTTCTCGTAAAGAACGTAGGCACTCTTGATGGTGTTCGCTGCTTTCGGGAAGCGGTGTCGACTGAAGAGAAACCGGTCGCATTCTTCGAGCACCGCCTGCGTAGCACCCGGGGCTCGCTCGTGCTGCCGAGTTCTCATCACGCCGACTTCGTGGCGGTTCAGGTGCAGGGGACTCCCCTCGATGTGGCCATAGGCAGAATGCCCTCGCCGCCGCAGTTGCTGAAGTTCGACATCGAGGGATCCGAAACCACGATCTTCAAGGGATCGGCGCGAGTTCGAGAGATCGAGTGGATCGTGGGCGAAACGCGGGGAGACGCAGGACGCATCCGGAGCCTACTGGAGGCTCTGCCCGACCACGACCTTGTCGAACAGAAGGGATATGCCAACATGGCCATCCTCCTGTTCAAGCGTCGATCCGCGGGCCACTGAGGACACGTGGGCGAGATCCGATGCGAACCGACGGCCGCCACGGGACGGAAGCGTTGACGTTCATGCGCGCGCATGAGCGGGCCCCCCAGGGTGCATGAACACGGTGCCCAAGATGCGCCGCTCGTCGTGGCCGGTGAGCCTGTCCGCATCGACGACACGCGGTGTTCGTCGTGCGCGACACGCGCGATGACATCGGTGTACCTTTCGAAGGGCCGACGAAGGTCCTTGATGCTCGGAGCGTCACCCGGGTTTTCTGGACGCGCCGGAGCCCTGCATTGGGGCCGTGAGGAAGAACGGAGGTGAGGAGCGTGCTGGAAGGGTTGCGTGGTCGTCTCCGGGATCGCACCGGCGTCGTCGGAGTCGTCGGCCTCGGTTACGTGGGCCTGCCGCAGGCGCTGGCGTTCGCCGACGCTGGCTACCGGGTCCTCGGCTTCGACATCGACCCCAAGAAGCCGGAGGCGCTCGCCGCGGGGCGCTCCTACCTCATGGACATCCCCTCGAACCGCGTGGCCGCCCTCGTGTCGTCGGGGCGCCTGGCCGCGACCAACGACTTCGGCCGGGCGGGCGAGTGCGACGTGCTGATCATCTGCGTGCCGACGCCGCTCGACGAGCACGGGGAGCCCGACCTCTCGGCGGTGTCGGGAACGGCTTCGACCATCGCGCCCCACCTCAGGCCGGGACAGCTCGTCGTGCTCGTGAGCACGACGTACCCGGGCACCACCGAGGAGCTCGTCCGCCCGATCCTCGAGGCACGCGGTCTCGCCGTTGGCCGCGACATCGCACTGGGCTACTCGCCCGAGCGCGAGGACCCGGGGAACTCGCGTTACGCCCTCGGGAACACGCCCAAGCTCGTGTCGGGATGCACGGAGGTCTGCCGCGACCTGACCGCCCTGCTGTACGAGCCGGTCGTGGCCAAGGTCGTGGCGGTGTCCAGCACTCGAGTCGCCGAGGCGTCCAAGCTCCTCGAGAACATCTACCGGGCGGTCAACATCGCGCTCGTCAACGAGCTGAAGATGTGCTTCGACCGGATGGGGATCGACGTGTGGGAGGTCATCGGGGCCGCGGCGACGAAACCGTTCGGGTTCACGCCCTTCTACCCGGGGCCGGGCCTCGGCGGCCACTGTATCCCCATCGATCCCTTCTATCTGACGTGGAAGGCCCGTGCCTACGACTTTCACACGCGGTTCATTGAGCTGGCCGGCGAGGTCAACAGCGCCATGCCGGAGTACGTCGTGAGCCGACTCCGAGACGCGCTGGACCTCCGGGGAACCACTTTGCGCGGCGCGCGGGTCCTGGTGCTGGGAGTCGCATACAAGCGGGACACCGGTGATATCCGCGAGTCGCCGGCGTTGCGCATCCTCTCGATCCTGGCCAGGCGTGGCGCGCAGATCGCTTACCACGATCCGCACGTCCCGCGGCTCGGACGGGGCCGCCACTACCAGTTCGACCTCGAGTCTACCCCGCTGACTGCCGAGTCCCTGGGCGCCGCCGACGCGGTGCTCATCGTGACGGACCACTCGGCGATCGACTACGAGGAAGTCGTGCGGCATGCGGTGGTGGTGGTGGACACGCGCAACGCCACCCGCGACGTCCGGGCGGGCCGCGAGAAGGTCATCAAGGCGTGACCGTCCTCGTCACCGGCGCCGCTGGGTTCATCGGCTATCACGTCGCCCAGCGTCTCCTCACCGACGGCCACCGCGTCGTGGGCATCGACAACCTGAGCGACTACTACGACCCCGCTCTGAAGCAGGCGCGACTCGACCGGCTGGCGGCGCAGGCCGGGTTCGGCTTCGAGCTGGCGGATGTGAGCGACCGCGAGGCGATGGCCGATCTCTTCGGGCGTCTCCGGCCCGCCCGCATCGTCCACTTGGCCGCGCAGGCGGGGGTGCGCCACTCGCTCTCGCACCCCCACGCCTATGTCGACGCGAACCTGGTCGGATTCCTCAACGTGCTCGAGGGTTCCCGGCACCAGCGGGTCGAGCACCTCGTGTTCGCGTCATCCAGCTCCGTCTACGGCGCCAACACGCGGCTGCCCTTTTCCGTGCACGACAACGTCGACCATCCGTTGAGCCTCTACGCCGCGACGAAGAAGGCCAACGAGCTGATGGCGCACAGCTACGCGCACCTGTACGGCTTACCGTGCACGGGTCTCCGGTTCTTCACGGTGTACGGCCCGTGGGGGCGACCGGACATGGCGCTCTTCCTGTTTACCCGAGCGATCCTCGAGGACCGGCCGATCGATGTCTTCAACGAGGGCCGGATGCAACGAGACTTCACCTACGTCGACGATGTCGTCGAGGGGATCGTGCGGGTCCTTGCCGAGCCACCGGCGGCGGATCCCGCCTGGTCTGGCGACCGGCCCGATCCGGGGACCAGCCGAGGGCCCTACCGCATCTACAACATCGGGAACGACCGACCCGTCGAGCTTCTCCGGTACATCGAGGTGCTCGAGAAGTGCCTGGGTCGCACCGCCAAGAAGAACTTCCTGCCCCTCCAGCCCGGCGACGTGCCCGCCACCCGGGCCGACATCGACGACCTCGTCCGTGACTTCGGCTATCGTCCCCGGACGACGATCGAGGACGGTGTCGCCCGCTTCGTGGAGTGGTATCGCGCGTACTACCGCGTGCCGGCGTGCTGAGCTCGGTTGGACGGCTCCTGCCCCCTCACCGCCCTGCCGCGCCGTCCCTGAGCGGGCCGAGCCTCGCGCTGTCCTTGTGAGCGGCCGAGAGCGCCGATCAGCGGAGAGGACCGCCGGCTATCGCCTCGTCGTCATCGACCTGGACGGGACGGCACGGTCACGGCGGCTCGGCATCACGCCCGGGGTGCGCGATGCCATCGCATCGGCGCAAGCGCGGGGCGTCCGCGTCTGCGTGGCCACTGGACGGATGTGGCGCTCGGCCGAGCCGTGGGTTCGCGCTCTCGGCGTCGACCCTCCTGCGATCCTCTACAACGGTGGCCAGATCCTCGAGTTCGAGACGAAGCGGACTCTGTACGAGCGCCGCTTGCCCGCCGCGACCGCTCGGGCCGCGCTCGCGATCGTGCGGCTCGACCCCGACGTCCAGCCCCATCTCTACGCGGACGACCGCGTCCTCGTCGAGCGGCCGCATCCGCTCACCGAGGCCTACGCCGCGGACGACGGGCTGACCGCAGAGGTCGTGCCGTCGTTCGAGCCGTTTCTCTCCGCGGCCGATCCCTACAAGCTCCTGATCATCGGCTCCGAAGGGCGGGTCGGCAGTCTCCAGCAAGCGGTCCGTGACGCGGCGCTGCCGGTGCACGCGGTCCAGTCGGAGCCCGTGTACCTCGAGATCCTCCCGCCCGGTGTGTCCAAGGGCGAGGCGCTCCAGGCCATGCTGGAGGCGCTCACGCTCACCGCCGCCGAGACCATTGCCATCGGCGACAACTGGAACGACGTCGAGATGATTGAGGCGGCGGGCCTGGGCGTGGCCATGGGGCACGCGCCGGAGGGCGTCCGGGCCAGGGCGGACGTCGTGTGCGGCACCGCGGAGGAAGAGGGCGTTCGCGAGGTCATTGAGCGGTTCGTCCTGACCGACGGAGATCTCGTCGTGCGGGGCCGGCTCGACTCATAGGGTCGCGGGAGGCGCGCATGCAGGATGATCATCCGCACTTTCGCCTTCGCCTCGCGTGTGAAGTGTGCAGCCGGCCCGAGAAGACCATTCTTCTTTCCAAGGCGTTCCTCGATCCCGTGGTGTACGGCTTTCTAACCGAATACTACGCGGGCCGGATCGATCCGGAGGTGCTGAGCGGCGCGGACTACGAGATTGCGCGATGCAACGGCTGCGGTTTCATGTGGCAAACCGCGATCTTGAGGGACCGTGATCTGGGGCGGCTGTATTCGGAATGGATCGTGTCGGGCGAGTCGCGGGAGAAGCGGCTCGGCAGCGACCACGGCCTGTACTCGGGCTACGCCAGGGAGATGGGGCACATCGCCGCCTTCGCGCGGAAGCGTCCACGCGAGATTGCAGTGCTGGACCACGGCATGGGCTGGGGCTACTGGTGTCGGATGGCCACCGCCTTCGGATTCCGCGCCTACGGTACCGAGCTGTCGGAGGAGCGTCAGGAGTACGCTCGCACGTTCGGCGCGGAGATCGTTAGCATCGACGCGCTCCCCGGCGCGCATTTCGACTTTGTGAACAGCGAGCAATCGTTCGAGCACATCCCGAATCCGGGCCAGAGCATGAAGAAGCTCGCGGCGGCGCTGAAGGCGGGGGGCGTGATGCGAGTCGCCGTGCCGGACGCCGGCTGGGGGGTGAAGCGGCTCGGCTCGCCGGCCTGGCGCGCCAGGAAGGACGCGTTCCATCCGCTGGAGCACATCAACTGCTTCACGCACGGGGCGCTCCGGCGCCTCGGGCGTGAGGCGGGCCTGTCGCCCGTCATGCGGCCGATGTTCCCGGTCGTCGCGACGGGGCCTGGCGGGTTGGTGCGCAGCTTCGTGGCCCCGCTGTTCTATCGGTTCGCCGGCACGATCCAGTACTTCCGGAAGGGGAGCGGCTGACCGAATCCTCCCGCACTGAGCCGTCGTCGCCCCGGGTCCCGCCACCGTGGCCCGAGAAGGGAGGCGATCCGCACCGCCGGGGCTCCGGTCCAAGCGCCACGAGTCGATCGAGGTCGTCGCCGGGGTCGTTTCGAAGGCAGGGCCGAGTGTCGCGCGCCCCGGTGGTGCAAACGTCCAGGCCGTCCGGGCCGGCGGCAGCCGGGGGCGAGGGCCCCGGGCCGCCGCCGGCCGGGCGGTCGGCTCGCGTGGCGCGGGCTACTTCAGGATCTCGTCCACCCGCTTCTGCGCGTCGGCCAGGATCGGCGCGACGGGCTGGCTGGTGGTGACCACCGTCTGGAGCGACGTGACGATGGCCCGCTTGACCTCGATGATGTTCTTCACCGGCAGCTCGGCGTGCGCGTACTGGAGCTGGTCACGCGCGGTGATCGCCTGGGGGTACTTCCCGACGTAGTCCTTCATGAGCGGCGTGTCCCACGACGACTTGCGCGGAGCGACGTAGCCCGAGTCGATCGACCACCGGGCAAGCATCTCCGGCGAGGTCATCCACTTCACGAACTCCCAGGCCGCCTTCTGGCGGTCGGGCGGGGTGGCCTTGAAGAGATAGAAGTTGCCCCCGCCGGTCGGGGCCCCGAAGCGCACTTCCTTCGGGAGGAAGGCCGTTCCGAACTCGAACTTCGCGTTGGTGCGGATGAAGCCGAGCGACCCCGTGGAGTGATAGATCATCGCCACGTTGCCGGCGACGAAGTCGTTCGAGGTGGTGCCCCAGTTGATCGCCCCCGGAGGGCTGACCTTCTCCTTCTCGCCGAGGTCGCGGAGGAACTGGGCGGCCATCTCCGCCGGCTTGGTCGTGAGCGTCACCCGACAGCACGAATTGTTCGGGTCGTAGAGGAGGCCTCCCGCCGCGCTGGTGAGTGCCTCGAAGAGCCACGTGTCGACGCCGCCGCTGGACGGGATGGCGAGGCCCCAGCGGGTGGTGCGGCCGCCCTCCTGCTTGGTGAGCTTCCGCGCCGCTGCCACCATCTCCGTCCAGGTCTGCGGCGGCTTGTTCGGGTCGAGCCCGACCTCCTTGAAGGCCTCCTTGTTGTAGTACATGACCGGCGTGGAGCGCTGGAAGGGGATGGACCACACCTTCCCGCCGCTCGTCGAGTTCAGCATGAAGGCGGGGAAGAAGTCGTCCATCTTCATCTGGGCGGCGTCCGCCTTGATGAGCTCGTCCAGCGGGATCACGATGTCCTGGGCGATGATGTCGTTGAGGTTCTGAGACAGCATCACCGCCACGTCCGGGGGGGTGCCCGCCTGGATGGCGGCGAGCGTCTTCGCGTAGGCCTCGGTGTACCCGCCGGCGAACACCGGCTCGACCTGGACCTGCGGGTGGGCCTTGTTCCACTCCTGGACGTATCCGTCGATGAAGCGGGCGAGCGGCCCAGCGACCCCGACCGGATAGTAGAACTGAAGCTTCATCTGCGCCTGCGCCATCGGGGCGAAGCCTCCGACGAGCGCGAGGACGACGGCGGCGAGCAGTGCGCGATGCTTCATGAACGCCTCCCTGGTTGCGGGCCCGGGGCTCATCCCTTGAGGCCCGACTGGGTGAAGGACTCGATGAACAGCCGCTGGAACAGAACGAACAGCAGGATCAACGGCGCGATGACGATGAGCGTGCCGGCGCAGATCAGCCCCCACTCCGCCCCCGACTCCGAGGCACGGGTGAAGGACTGGAGGCCGACGGCCAGGACGCGGTTGGAGTTGCTCGAGGTCGCGACCAGGGGCCAGAGGAACTCGTTCCAGTGATAGATCAGGCTCACCACCGAGAAGGCCGCCAGGTGCGGCCGGACCATGGGCACGAGCACGTGCCAGAGGACGCGCACCCGCCCGGCGCCGTCCAGCATGGCGGCCTCGTCGTACTCCGGCGGGATGCTCCGGAAGCCCTGGCGGACGAGAAAGATCCCGTAGGCGCTCGCCACGTAGGGCATCGCAAGGCCCACCAGCGTGTCGCCGAGACCGATCGCGCGCAGGGTCAGGAAGTTGGGGAGGATCAGGACGACCGGCGGGAGGAAGAGCTGCAGCAGCACGACGTAGAAGGTGCCCTGGCGGCCCGGGAACCGGAGACGCGCGAGGGCGTAGCCGGCGAGAGTGACGGTCACGAGCTGGACGGCGAGGAGCCCGACTGTATAGAGGATCGTGTTTCGGTAGTAGAGGACGAACGTCGCCGACTGCCAGGCCAGCGAGAAGTTCTCGAGGGTCGGCGGGAAGCTCCAGTAGCGGCCCTGGCTGAACTCCCGCGACGGCGTGAGCGCCGCCAGGACGAGGAACGCGACCGGGCCGAGGAACGGCAGGCACAGCGCGACCGCCGGCCAGTCACGCCTCATAGTGCACCCCGCGCTCGAGCCGCGGCATGACGAGAAGAGCGAGGGTCAACAGCAGCGCCACCATGAGGACGGTGAGCGCCGAGGCGTGCCCGATGTCCCGGAACTCGAACGCCTTCAGATACGTCTCGTAGAGCAGCACGTTGCTCGCGTTCGCCGGGCCTCCCCGGGTCAGCACGAAGATGTGATCAACGTTCCGGAGAGCGTCGAGCGCCGCGGTCACCGTGACGTAGAAGGTGATGGGGCCCAGCAGCGGCCACGTGACATGACGGAAGACCCGCCACTCCGACGCGCCCTCGAGGCGGGCGGCGGCCTGGAGGTCCCGGGGGATGGCCTGGAGGCCCGCCAGAAAGAACAGCATGTAGAGGCCGCAGTTCTTGTAGACCGCGACGAGGGCGACCGTGATCAGGGCGGTCCCCGGATCCTCCAGCAACCCCTGGGCGCGGCCGGTGAGCCGGATGATCAGCGTGGCGACCGGGCCGGACACGGGGTTCAAGAGGAAGAGCCAGGTCGCGGCGATCGCGACGGTCGGGAGCAGGACGGGATGGAAGATGAGCGTTCGCGCGGCGAGCCGGAGCCGGCGGTGCCCGTCGACCGCCACCGCGGCCGCCAGCCCGAACGCGACCGCCAGCGGGCCGGCCACCAGGGCGTACTCGGCGGTGTTCACCAAGACCTGACGGAAGAGTGCGTCCCGCCAGAGGTCCTGGTAGTTTCGCAGCCCGACCCACGTCGGCGGGGTGCCGATCCGGCCGAAGCGCTGGAACGAGCCGACCACGGACACCACGAGGGGCCAGTAGGTGAAGACCAGCAGGAACAGCAGCGTCGGCGCCAGCAGCGCCGCCGCCAGCATCACTGGCGCGGCGGCCTGGCGGGTCGCGCTGCTCATGCGGGGCAGCGCCCGCGCCTCCACCTCGAGTGTCGCCACGCCCATCCTCCAGCGCGCCGGCCTGGGCTGCCGGGGGGGCCTGCCGCGGCGACCGCCGGCCCACCCCAATCCGCCCGGGACACTAGCATCCGCACCCATACTCGTCAATTGACGCGCCGTGCTTGACGCAGGCATCACCCCATCGTTACGATTCCGTCACGCTGATCCGACCGCCCGCCGCGGCGCGGGCACGCTCGGCCATCACCCAGGCCCTCACATCGAGGAGGACCGCACCATGCGCTCGCTCGTTCGAACGTTCGTCGCCGTGCTGGTCGCGCTCGGCGCCTGTCTCGCGCCCGCGGCAGCCCGGGCTCAGGGCCAGCTGGTGGTCTACTGCACCGTGCAGGAGGAGTGGTGCCGCGCGATGGTCACGGCGTTCGAGCGGGCCACCGGCATCAAGGTGAGCATGACCCGCAAGAGCTCGGGCGAGAACTACGCCCAGATCAAGGCGGAGGCCGCGAACCCGAAGGGCGACATCTGGTGGGGAGGGACCGGCGATCCGCACCTGCAGGCCGCCGAGGAGGGGCTCACCCTCGAGTACAAGTCGCCGAAGCTGGTCGAGCTCCAGGAGTGGGCCGTCCGCCAGGCCGAGCAAGCGAAGTACCGGACGGTCGGCGTCTACGCCGGCGCGCTCGGCTTCGGCTTCAACACGGAGCTGCTTGCCAAGCGGGGGCTGCCCGAGCCGAAGTGCTGGGCCGATCTCGTGGACCCCCGCTTCAAGGACGAGGTTCAGGTGGCGGACCCGAACTCCTCCGGCACCGCCTACACGCTCCTCGCCACGATGGTGCAGCTCCTGGGCGAAGACAAGGCGTTCGACTACCTGAAGAAGCTCCACAAGAACGTGAACCAGTACACGAAGTCCGGCGCGGCGCCCGCGCAAGCGATGAGCCAGGGCGAGACGATGATCGGCATCTCGTTCATGCACGACATCGTGACGTTCGCCGTCCAGGGACGGCCGGTGAAGGTGGTGGCGCCGTGCGAGGGAACGGGCTACGAGATCGGCTCGCAGAGCATCATCAAGGGCGGGCCGAACCTGGCGAACGCGAAGAAATGGTACGACTGGGCGCTCACCCCCGAGGCCCAGGCGATCGGCGCCCAGGCCAAGTCCTATCAGGTACCCTCGAACAAGAACACGCCGGTCCCCGCCCAGGCGCCCAAGTTCACGCAGATCAAGCTCATCAACTACGACTTCGCGAAGTTCGGCTCCTCGGCCGAGCGGAAGCGCCTGCTCCAGCGGTGGGACACGGAGGTGAAGGCGCTGCCGAAGTGAGGCGCGCGGGACTCCCGCGCGCCCGTCGCGGTCCGGCGCGGCGAGCGGGAGTCCCGGTCTCCCCGAGCCTCGGCGAGCGCGGCTCCGCATGACCCGCGCGGCGACCGGCTGGCTGGGAATCGCCTGGTTGGCCTTCGCCGTCCTGCCCTGGTACGCGCTCCCGGGCGACGGGTGGCTCGATCCCGGGTGGCTCCGGCACTACCCCGACGCGGCCACGGCGCCGGCGCTCCTCCTGGGTCTGCTGCACGGGCGGCTCTGGCTCTTGCCTCCCGCGCTCCCGCTCCTCTTGCCGCTCCTCGCGTGGCGGCGCCCGAAGGAGGACCCGCGAGTCTCGACCACGCTCCTCCTCGCGGGAACGGGCGGTCTCGCGTGGACGGCCCTCCAGGGTCTGGCGATCGACCATCGAGGCTGGACCGTGGCCTGGCTCGCGAGCCTCCTCGGCACGCCGGGGCCCCGCCAGGCCGGATTCGGCGCGGGAGCGTGCCTGCTCTGTCTCGCGTGCCTCGTCCTCCTGTGCCACGGCCTGGCGGCCCGCGGTGTCATGAAGGGGGACGCGTTCCTCGCGAGCACGATCGGCGTCGTCGTTGGCCTCGTCGTCGTCTTCGTCTTCTGGCCGGTGCTCATCGTTCTGTCGAGCGCCGTCCGCGACGACACCGGCGCGCTCGCGCCGGGCGTCTTTCTCGCGAAACTCCTGAACCGCTCCATCTGGGGGCTCGACTGCCTCGTCGGCCCGCTCCGGTGCGGCATCGCCTGGAACACCCTGTTCCTCGCGATCCTGGTGGGCGCCGGCACGACGATCCTTGGTCTGAGCTTCGCGCTGATCGCCACCCGGACCGGGTTTCCGGCGAAGCCGCTGCTCCGCGCCCTGTCCGTGCTGCCGATCATCACGCCGCCCTTCGTCATCGGGCTCGCGCTGATCCTCCTCTTCGGGCGCGCCGGCGCGGCCACGACCCTCCTCTCGAACTGGTTCGGGATCCCGCGGACGCGGTGGCTCTACGGGCTGCCCGGGGTTCTGATCGCGCAGCTCCTGGCCTTCGCGCCGATCGCGTTCCTGGTCTTGATCGGGGTGGTGGAGGGGATCAGCCCCTCGCTGGAGGAGGCGGCCCAGACGCTCCGCGCCAGCCGCTGGACGACCTTCCGGACCGTGACGTGGCCGCTCCTCCGCCCGGGGATCGCGAACGCGTTCCTGCTGGGCTTCGTGGAGAGCATGGCGGACTTCGGCAACCCGCTGGTCCTCTCGGGCAACTACGAGGTGCTGTCGATCCAGATCTTCTTCGCGGTGGTGGGCGCGGCGCACGATCAGGGCCGCGCCGCCGTGCTGGCGATGGTTCTCCTCGTCTTCACCCTCGGGGCGTTCTACGCCCAGCAGCGGTGGCTCGGCCGGGCGTCGTACACCACGGTCACCGGAAAGGGCGACGCGGGCCTGCCGGTGCCCCTCCCGGGCGCCGTCCGCTGGGGGTGCTACCTGGTCGCGCTGCCCTGGACCGTCCTCGCCGTCGTGATCTACGTCGTCATCATCGTGGGCGGGTTCGTGCAGGCCATGGGCCGCGACTACACGCCCACCCTCCAGCACTTCCTCACGGCCTTCAGCGTCGAGCGCAAGGCCGCGGGCGGCTTCCTGTTCACGGGCTCCGCCTGGGACTCCTTCTGGACGACGATCCAGATCTCGGCCATCGCCGCACCGATCACCGCCGCGATCGGCGTGCTCACCGCATACGTGCTCGCGCGGCAGCGGTTCACCGGCAAGGGCCTGTTCGAGTTCGGGACGCTCCTCTCCTTCGCGATCCCGGGGACGGTGATCGGCGTCAGCTACATCCTCGCGTTCAACGTGCCGCCCGTCGAGCTGACCGGGACCGGGGCGATCCTCGTGCTGTGCTTCGTGTTCCGCAACATGCCAGTCGGCGTCCGCGCGGGGATCGCGACCTTGTCCCAGATCGACCGGAGCCTCGACGAGGCGTCACTCACGCTCGGGGCCCGGACGGGCACGACGATGCGGCGGGTCGTGGTGCCGCTGCTCCGGCCGGCGATCGCGGCCGCCCTGGTGTACAGCTTCGTGCGGGCGATGACCGCGGTCAGCGCGGTGATCTTCCTGGTCAGCGCCCGCTACAACCTCGCCACCGCGTACATCGTCGGCCGCGTCGAAGCGGGCGAGTTCGGCCTGGCCATCGCGTACTCCGCGGTCCTGGTCGTCGTGATGCTGGCCGCCATCCTCCTCATCCAATGGCTGGTCGGCGAGCGCCGGCTCGGGCGGCGGGCGCCGGCTGACCTCGGACTCCAGACGGTGGGCGGATAGGCGAAGCGCCATGGCGAGAGACGCGACCGACGGCGCCGCGGCCGTCGAGTTCCGCGGCGTGACCAAGCGGTACGGCGAGGTCGTCGCCGTGAATCAGGTGTCGTTCACGATCGAGCGCGCGACGCTCGTGACCCTCCTGGGGCCCTCGGGCTGCGGGAAGACGACGACGCTCCGCCTCATCGCAGGCCTCGAGCTGGCGACCCAGGGCGAGGTCTGGATCGGCGGGCGGGACGTCACGCGCCGACCGGCCACCGACCGGAACGTGAGCATGGTGTTCCAGTCCTACGCGCTGTTCCCGCACCTGAGCGTGCTCGAGAACGTCGCCTACGGGCCGCGAGTGACCGGCGCGCCGCGCGCGCGCGCCTACGAGCAGGCGCGCGAGAAGCTCGCCCTCGTCGGCCTCCAGGGTCTCGACGCGCGGCTACCCTCCGAGCTCTCCGGCGGGCAGCAGCAGCGGGTCGCCGTCGCGCGAGCCCTCGTCCTCGAGCCCGAGGTACTGTGCTTCGACGAGCCCCTGTCGAATCTCGACGCCAAGCTCCGGCGCCGCGTGCGGGAGGACATCCGCGAGCTCCAGCAGCGACTCGGGCTGACCGTGGCTTACGTGACACACGACCAGCAGGAGGCGCTTGCGGTGTCCGACCGCATCATCGTCATGGACCATGCGGCCATCGCCCAGAGCGGGACCCCGCGGGAGCTGTACGAGGCGCCGGCCAGCCTGTTCGTGGCCGATTTCGTCGGCGACTCGAACCTGGTCGACGGCGAGCTGACGGCGCGGAACGGGGTGGCGGGCCACGTCCGCGTCGGCAGCATCGAGCTCCACCTCCCGCATCGCGGGGCGACGCCGGGGCCGGTGAAGGTCGCGGTGCGCCCCGAGTCCCTCCGGCTCTCGACCGCGGCGCCGCCCGGGCCGGCGCTCGAGGGGCACATCGCCAAGGCCGCGTACCTCGGCACGCACATGGAGTACACTGTGTCGACGCCGGTCGGGGAGCTCTTCGTCGTCGATCGCTCCGTGTCCCGCCCCGCGCCCGCGGGGACGCCGGTGTGGGTGGCCTTCGAGGACCACGGGGTGACGGTGGTGCCGTGATCCCGCAGGAGGGGAGCATGCCGCTGTCGAACATCCGCGTCGTCGACCTCTGCCGGGCCCGCACCGGCCCGACCTGCATCCGGCAGCTCTCCGAGTTCGGCGCGCAGGTCATCAAGGTCGAGCTGCCCGAAGAGCAGGACGACGACGTCGGCGGGCGCCACGGATTCGACTTCCAGAACCTCCACCCGAACAAGCGGGGCCTCACGCTCAACCTGAAGTCGGACGCCGGGCGCGAGGTGCTGTACCGGCTGGTGCGCCAGGCCGACGTGTTCGCCGAGAACTTCCGTCCGGGCGTGAAGCACCGGCTCGGGATCGACTACGAGACGCTGTCGGCGATCAACCCGCGCCTCGTCTACGTGAGCATCTCGGGTTTCGGTCAAGTCGGACCCTACGCCGATCGGGCGGGGCTGGACCAGATCGCCCAGGGGCTCTCCGGATTCATGACCGTCAACGGCTTCCCGGGTCAGGGGCCGCTCCGCGCGGGCCTGCCGATCGCGGACCTCACTGCGGGGCTGATGGCGGCGCACGGCGTCGTGGTCGCGCTCCTGGAGCGCGAGCGATCGGGTCGCGGCCAGTGGGTCCACACGTCCTTGCTCCAGGCGATGATGCGGCTGATGGATCTCCAGGCGGCGCGCTGGTTGATCGGCGGCGAGGTGCCGGGTCAGGCCGGCAACTACCATCCGGTCGGGGTGCCGACCGGCGTGTTCCGCTGCCGGGACGGGAGCCTCATCATCCAGGCGGCCAACAATCGCCTCTACCAGCGGCTGTGCCGGGCGCTCGACGCGCCGGAGCTGATCGACGACCCGCGGTTCGCCACGAGCGACCTGCGGCGCGGGCACCGCGAGGAGATGACCGAGGAGCTCGAGCGCCGGCTCGCGGCCCGGGACCGCGCCGAGTGGCAGGGACGGTTCGACGAGGCCGGCGTGCCCGCCGGCGCGATCCTCGACGTGAAGCAAGCCTTCGAGGACGCCCAGGTGCGAACGCTCCCCGTCGAGCGGCCGGTGGTCAGCAAGGCGCTCGGGCCCATCCGGCTGGTCGGGCACGGCGTGAACCTCGAGCGCACCCCGCCCGCCATGCGGTCCGCCGCTCCGGAGCGCGGAGAGCACACGGAGGAGATCCTCCGCGAGCTCGGCTATCGGGACGACGAGATCGCCAGCCTGCGCCGCGCCGGCGCCGTCTGATCCGACGGCGCGGCTCGCGACGCCGACCGCCCTCGACGGGCGGTCTACATCCGGAGGTCGGCGAGCAAGCGGCTCAGGTGGGCGAAGCCCATCCGCGCGTAGGTGAGGGGATGGGCCTTCAGGGGATCCTGCTCCGCCTCGACGACCAGCCACCCGTCGTAGCCGGCATCGCGCAGCACCTCGAGGAGCGCCCGGTAGTCGATGCTCCCGTCGCCCGGCACCGTGAACACCCCGTCGACCACCGCGTCGAGGAAGCTCTGGTCCCGGCGGCGCGCCTCCCCCAGCACGGCCGGCCGCACGTCCTTGCAGTGGACGTGAACGATCCGATGCGCGTAGCGTTTCGCCACGCCGAGCACGTCGCCGCCCGCGTAGGTCAGATGTCCCGTGTCGAGCAGCAGCCCCACCGCGGGCCCCGTCGCGTGCATCAGGCGGTCGATTTCGGCCTCCGTCTCGACGACGGTCCCCATGTGGTGGTGATACGCGAGCCGCATGCCCCGCGCGGCGAGGTGCTCGGCCACCTCGGTCAGCGCCGCGCCGTAGCCCGTCCAGCCGTCATCGGCGAGCCGCGGCCGGGACGAGAGCGGCACCCCGAGTCGTCCGTGAACGCTCCCGGTGCCCTCCGCGAACACCACGGCGGTGGCGCCCAGCGCGGCCAGGAGCCCCGCATGGTCCTGCATCGCGGCGATCTCCTCCTTCGGTCCGTGGCGAACGAGGTGCGCGTCGTACCACCCCGACACCAGGTCCAGCTGGTGCCGCTGGAGAACGTCGCGAAGCTCCGCGGGCCGGCGCGGGAACTTGCGTCCCAGCTCGATCCCTCCGTATCCCGCCCGCCGCGCCTCGTCGAGGCAGGTGTCGAGCGAGGTGTCATCGCCGAGCGTCTCCAGGTCGTCGTTGGTCCAGCCGATGGGGTTGACGCCGATTCGCACGGTCACGGTTAGCCTCCGGCTCGCTGGCGCCGCCGCGCCTGATCGTATGACTGCCGCGCGGCGCGGACCTCGGGCCGGGCCGAGACCTCGGGCACGGGGACGTCCCACCACGCCCCGCCGCCGGTGAACGGCCTCGCGGGGTCGGTCTCGATGACGACGACCGACGTGCGGTCGGCCCGGCGAGCTCGCTCGAGCGCGCCCTCGAGGTCGGCGATGGTCTTGACCTGCTCCGCGTGGGCCCCGAGGCTCCGCGCGTGCGCCGCGAAATCGACCGCCGGCGCCTCCGGCCCCAGCAGGTTGTTGAAGGACGCGCCGCCGCACGCCTGCTGGAGGCGGTTGATGCAGCCGAAGCCGCGATTGTCGAGCACGACGATCACGAGCTTCCGCTGCATCGCGACCGACGTGGCGATCTCCGAGTTCATCATGAGGTAGCTGCCGTCGCCCACCATCACGAAGACCTCGCGGTCGGGCAGTGCGAGCTTCACCCCGAGCCCGCCGGCGATCTCGTAGCCCATGCAGGAGTAGCCGTACTCGAGGTGGTAGCCGCGCGGATCCCGGGTGCGCCAGAGGCGGCTCAGCTCTCCCGGCAGTCCCCCCGCGGCGCAGACGACCACGTCGCGCGGTCCGGCGGCGCGGCTCACCGCCCCGATCACCTGACCCTCGGTGGCCGGGACGTCGGCGCCCAGGGCGGTCGCGGCATCCACGAGGCGCGTCCATTCCGCCGTCAACCGGCGCGCGGTCTCCATGCGGGCCGCCGGCGCCCGCCAGGCGCCGAGCGCGATCGACAGCTCCTCGAGGCCACGGCGCGCGTCTGACACCAGCGGCACGGCGCCGTGCTTGCCGGCATCGTGTGGGGCGACGTTCAGCGCCACCAGGCTGAAACCCGGGCTCTGGAAGAGGGCGCGGGAGCCAGTGGGGAAGTCGGCCAGACGAGTCCCGACCGCGAGCACGAGATCGGCGTCGGCGGCCAGCGCGTTGGCGGCGCTCGACCCGCACACGCCGATCGCGCCCACCGACGCGGGATGATCCCACGGCAGAGCGCCCCTGCCGGCCTGCGTCTCCGAGACCGGGATGCCGTGCCGCTCGGCGAACGTCCGAAGGGTGCCCTCGGCGAAGGAGTAGTGGACCCCGCCTCCGGCGACGAGGAGGGGCCGCTCCGCTCGCCGGATCCGGTCGGCCACCCCCGACACCTGCGCGGAATCAGCTCCGGGCCGCTGGATTCGGTACACGCGCCGCGCGAAGAAGTGTTCGGGATAGTCGTAGGCCTCCGCCTGGACGTCCTGCGGCAGCGCGAGGGTCACCGGGCCGCAGGCCGCCGGGTCGGCGAGGACCGCGACGGCGGCGGGGAGGCTCTGGAGCAGCTGCTCCGGCCGCGTGATCCGGTCCCAATAGCGGGAGACGGGCCGGAAGCAGTCGTTCGCCGAGATCGTGGGATCGCCGAAGTCCTCCACTTGCTGGAGGACCGGGTCCGGGAGGCGATTCGCGAAGACGTCGCCGGGAAGGAGCAGGACGGGAAGGCGATTGACGTGAGCCACCGCAGCCGCGGTGACCATGTTCGTGGCGCCGGGCCCGATCGACGTCGTGCAGGCCATCATACGACGTCGGGCGTGCGCCTTGGCGAACGCGATGGCCGCGTGCACCATCGCTTGCTCGTTGTGCGCCCGGAGCGTCGGGAGCTGCGACTGGGCGGCATGGAGCGCTTCGCCGAGCCCGGCGACGTTGCCGTGGCCGAAGATCGCCCACACCCCGGCGAAGAGCGGCGCCTCGCCCCCGTCGACCTCGGTCGTCTGGGCGCACAGGAACCTCACCAGCGCCTGGGCCATCGTCAGCCGCACGGTGCCCATCCTCGAAGCCTCCTCACGCGGGCGCCTTGCCGCGCCGGTGTTCCGAGTGTCGTCTTGACGCGCTCTCGCGCGCAATGCTAACGTCCCGCGCATGCTAAATGGTTTTGGCGAAGCGCGTCAAGCGAGCGCTTCCAGAGTGAGCTGGCGCGCGCTGAATCGATTTGGCGTCCCCCGATGGTGACGATCCGGGACGTCGCGCGGCTCGCCGGAGTGTCACCAGCGACCGTGTCTCACGCCCTCAACGGCCGCGGTCGCGTGGATGTCCGCACGCGGGAGCGAGTCGCCCAGGCCGCCACCAAGCTCCGGTACATCCCGAACGTCAGCGGCCGCCGGCTCGCGCGGCGGCGCGCCGAGTGCGTCGCGGTGCTCCAGGGGCGCAACGTGGCCACGGTGTTCAACGATTCCTTCTATCGGGTCGTGCTGGGCGGAATGGCCGAGGTGACTCAGGCCCGCGGATACAGCCTCGTCGTCACACCGCCGCCCGCCGGGGGCACCGACGCCGACCTCAACCGCGCGCTGGGTCACGGCGCGGTTGACGGCGCGCTCATCGTCGGTGCCCTGGACGGGCAGCTTCTGCTGGCGCTCCGGCACCGGGGGCTCCCGATCGTGCTCGTGGACAACTACCTCCCGGGCGTGGACCTGCCGGCGGTGGTTCCCGATTACCAGGCGGGCGCGCGTCTCGCGACGGAGCATCTCCTCCGGCTCGGCCATCGACGGATTGCCTTCCTCGGCGCCGCCGTGAGCTATCCCTTCGGCTGGCAAACCCTCGAGGGGTACGGGGAGGCGCTGGCGGCGGGCGGCATCGGGCAGGATGCCACGCTGGTCCGCCGGACGGAGATCGGTGTCGACGCGGCCACCGAGGTCACCCGTAGCCTTCTGGCCCTGCCGGAGCCGCCGACCGCGCTCTTCGCGGTGACCGATGCCATGGCCATCGGCGCGCTCCGCGCGGCGCGCGAGCGCGGCGTACGGGTGCCGGACGGGCTGGCCATGGTCGGCATGGACGACATCGAGATGAGTGCCTATACGGATCCCCCGCTGACGACGGTGCGGGTGGCGAAGGATGCGATGGGCCGTCTCGCCGCCGAGTGGCTGATCGGTCTGATCGAAGGGGAGGCGGCTGATCGCCCGGCGCCCTCCTTGCCCACCGAGCTCGTCGTTCGCGGCACATGCGGGGGGCCGGCCGGGAAGTGGGCGCTGGCGGCCCCGGACGTGTCACGGACGGAAATCTTCACGAGGGAGGGTGCATGAGCGGCAGAGGGACGCGGCTGGCCGTCGATGGCGGGACCCCGGTGCGCAAGGAGCCCATCCTGCCGGGCTGGCCCGGCGGTCTCCTCATCGGGGCCGAGGAAAAGGCGCAGGTCCTCGACGTTCTCGAGAGTCAGAGCCTGTACCGCCACTACGGTCCGCACCCGCGCCACAAGGTCGCGGAGCTGGAGCAGAAGTTCGCCGCGGCGATGGGCTCGCGTCATGCGCTCGGCGTGACCTCGGGCACTGGCGCGCTCCTGGTGGGCCTCGCCGCGCTCGGCGTCGGCCCGGGCGACGAAGTCATCGTCCCGACCTACACGTGGGTCGCCACGATCAACGCGGTCGTGACGCTCGGCGCGGTGCCCGTGTTCGTCGACATCGACGAGAGCCTCACGATGGACCCGCGCGCGGTGGAGGCGGCGATCACCGAGGCGACGGTGGCGATCGTGCCGGTGCACATGCGCGGCGCCGCGGCGGACATGGCGCCCATCATGGCGATCGCCGAGCGCCGCGGAGTCGCGGTGCTCGAGGACGCCGCCCAGGCCGTGGGGGGCCGCTATCGGGGCCGGCGCCTCGGCACCTTCGGCAAGATCGGGGCCTTCAGCCTCCAGTACCACAAGACGATCACGACCGGCGAGGGCGGGATGCTCGTGAGCGACGACACGGCGCTCTTCGAGCGGGCGGTCCGCTACCACGACCAGGGCTCGGTGCGGGTCGAGGAGCTGGACGAGATGATCCCCGAAGGAAGCCCGCTGATCATCGGGGTCAACTACCGGATGGGCGAGCTGACCGCGGCGGTCGGCGTCGCCCAGCTCGCGAAGATGGACTGGATCGTCGGCCAGATGCAGGCCCACAAGGCGCGGGCCGTCCGCGGCATCATCGGCATTCCCGGAGTGACGCTCCGCCCCCTGCCGGACCCGGAGGGCGAGACCGCGGCGACCCTCATCTTCTCGGTGCCGTCGGCGGACGCCGCCACGCGCGTCGCCCGCGCGCTGACCGCCGAGAACGTGCAGGCGTCGGTGCCGTGGACCAGCGGCCAGCACGTCTACTACCACTTCGATCAGCTCATCGAGCGCCGGTTCCTCTCCAAGCGGCACTGCGCGTGGGAATGTCCGCACTACCGCGGCAAGGCGACCCTCCAGAAGGGCCAGTTCCCCCGGACCGACGAGATCCTGCGGCGAGCGATCCACATCAACATCCACCCGCTACTCGCCGAATCGGACGTGGACGACATCGTGACCGCGATCGACAAGGTCGCGACCGCGCTCCTCTAGAGCGAACCGACGCAGCAATCCACCGTCGAGACGACCACCTCACATCAAGGAGACGGGACCATGCGGAGACTCCTCGGGATCCTCGTGCCGATCGGGATCGTCGCGCTCTGGATCGTGCTTGTGAGCGGGCCCGGCACCGCCGCCGCCCAGGGAAAGATCGTCATCTACGCCGCCGAGGACGAGGGCACCACGAACGCGCTGATGAAGGCCTTCACCGAGGAGACGAAGATCACGACCGAGGTGATCCGCATCCCCGCGGCGGGGACGCTGGCCACGCGGATCCGCGCTGAGAAGGCGGCGCCGAAGGCCGACGTCTTCATCGGCGGGTCGGTGGAGTTCCACGAGCCGCTGGCCACCGAAGGACTCGTCATGCCGTACCGGTCTCCGGTGGTGGCGGAGGCCAAGATCGACCCGGTGTTCGTCAGTCCGTCGAACTACTGGCACGGCTGGTTCATGGGGACGCTGGTGATCATCCTCAACCCCCAGCGCTACGAGAAAGAGATCGCGCCCCAGGGCGTGGCGAAGCCCAAGACCTGGGACGACCTGCTCAACCCGGCGTACGCCAAGAAGCTTGTGAGCGGCGCTCCGGCGACCTGCGGCGGCGCGTACATCTTCCTCGCGGTGCAGATCTTCCGGAACGGGGGCGAGCAGCAGGGCTTCGACTGGCTGAAGAAGTACGACCAGAACGTGCTCCAGTACACCCCGACGTGTCCGGCGCCGATCACGCTGGTCGCGCGCGGTGAGGCGGTGGTGGGCATGACCTGGCAGGACGACGCGACGGAGGCGATGCTGAACAAGCAGCCGATCGAGGTCATCTTCCCGCCGGACACCGGCGCGGAGATCGGCGGCGCGTCCATCATCAAGGGGGGCCCGAATCCGGAGGGCGCCAAGAAGTTCGTCGACTTCCTCCTGAGCAAGAAGGCCCAGGCCATCAAGACCGAGATGGGCTACACGTATCCGGTGCGCGGGGACGTCGATCCGCCGAAGAGCGTGCCGCCGCTCGCGTCCATCAAGCTGGTGAAGTACGACCGGCAGTTCGCCATCGACAATCGGGCTCGGCTGACGAAGCGGTGGGAAGACGAGATCGGCTCCAAGCGCTGATCTCGCACGGTATTTCGACCGCAACCGGGGGGTGACCGCTGGCCCCGCCTGAGACGGTGCCGAAGGACGGTCGGCGCGCGACGTGGAGGCTCGCCGAGCCCGTGACCGGGCTCGTGGGCGTCCTGGTGATCGCTCTGCTCGCGCTCTTCGTCGTGCTGCCGATCGTCCAGGTGCTGACTTACCCGCCGCTGGCGGACTACCTGCACCTCGGCGAGAACAGTCGCTGGATGCGGGCGACCACGAACACCCTCCGGATGGTCGTGCTGTCCACGATCAGCGCCACCGTCCTGGGCTTCATCTACGCGTTCACGCTGTGCCGGCCGGAGGTGCCGGCGCGGGGCGCGCTCCGCTTGATCGCAGTGCTCCCGCTGTTCTCGCCACCGTTCACGCTCGGGTTCTCGTACCTCCTGATGTTCGGACGGTTCGGGCTGATTACCCACGGCCTCGCAGGTCTCGAGACCACCGTGCTCGGGTGGCCGAGTCTCTGGGTCGTCCAGACCCTGACCAATTTCCCCTATGCCGTGCTCGCCATCGAGCGGGCGCTGACGGCGACGCCGGCGCGGTTCGAGGCGGCGGCGCAGACGCTCGGCGCCGGAAGGTTCGCGGTGTTCCGGACCATCACGCTGCCGCTGGCGCGCCCCGCCGTCGCCGGCGCCGCGCTGCTCGTCGCCATCTACGTGCTGGCCGACTTCGCCAATCCGCTCATCGTGGGCGGGGACTTCCCGCTCCTGGCGACCGAGGCGTGGTACCGGATCGACGGGTGGGGAGACATCCGAGGCGCGACCTTGCTGGCCTCCACATTGCTGCCCCCGGCGCTCTTCTTCTTTCTCCTCGAGCGCTACTGGGTCGGCCGCCGGAGCTACGTCGTGATCTCCGGCCGTGGCAGCATGCTGGAGCGTTCCCCGATCTCGGGAGTCCTCCGATGGGTCCTGGTCGGGTCCTGCGCGCTCGTGGCGGCGGTGATCGTGAGTCTCTACTTCGGCGTGGTCGTGGGCGCGTTCACCGAGACCTGGGGCGTGAACTGGACGCCGACGCTCCGCCAGTGGCACGTCGCGGCGACCAAGGCGGACCACGTGGGGCACAGCGTGCTGTACGCGGCGATCGCCGGTCTCGCCGCGACGCTCCTCGCCACGATCGCCGCGTACCTGATCGATCAGCGCGCGATGCCGGCACGGCGGGCCGTCGACTTTCTCTGCGTCCTCCCTGCGGCGGTGCCGGGCGTGTTCCTCGGAATCGGCTATCTCCTCGCCTTCAACCGGCCGGGGATCCCGCTCTCCGGCACCGCGGCCATCCTGGTGATCGCGTTCACGTTCGCGAACCTCCCGTTCGGCTACCAGGTGATCCGGGCCGGCCTGTCCCAGATCGACCGGAACCTGGCGGATGCCGCCGCCGATCTCGGCGCGTCCCGATTCCGCGTCCTGTGGGACATTCATCTCCGACTCGTGTTTCCGGCGTGCGTCTCGGCCTGGACCACCACGTTCATCAGCAGCATCACGAATCTGAGCATCGCCATCTTCCTGGTGACTCCGGGGAGCCAGGTGGCGACGTTCTCCATCCTCGGGCTGATCGGCGACAATCGGCTGGAGGCCGCGTCGGCCCTGACCACCGCGCTGCTCGTCGTGACGCTGGTGGTGGTGGCGGTGGCGTGGCGCGCGTCGCGGGGCGCGCGGATAATTCCCGGGGTCGTCGGTGCATGACGCCTACGTCGAGCTGGCGGGAGTCAGCAAGACATTCGGCGCGGTGGCGGCCGTCACGGATGTGTCCCTGGCGGTGCCTGAGGGGCAGGTCACGACGCTCCTCGGCCCGAGCGGTTGCGGCAAGACCACGCTGCTCCGCCTGGTGGCCGGCCTCATGCGACCCGACGCGGGCGAGATCCGGATCAAGGGCGCCCGGGTCAACGACGTCCCGCCGCAGCGTCGCGGCACCGTCATCGTGTTCCAGGACTACGCCTTGTTCCCGCACTTGAGCGTCTTCGAGAACGTCGCGTACGGTCTCCGGCGCCGCCGCGTGCCGGCCACCGAGGTCACCCGGCGGGTCCACGACATGCTCGGCTTCCTGGGGCTCTCCGGGCAGGACGCGGTCTCGCCGCTCCGCTTGTCCGGCGGCCAGCAGCAGCGAGTCGCCCTCGCCCGCGCCCTCGTCGTCGAGCCCGACGTGCTGCTGCTGGACGAGCCGCTGTCCAACCTGGACGCCAAGCTCCGCACTCGGGTCCGCACCGAGCTGAAGGAGATCCAGCGGTCGCTCGGCAAGACGACCATCCTGGTGACGCACGACCAGGAGGAAGCCCTCTCCATGTCGGACCGCGTGGCCGTGATGGAGGCCGGGCGGATCCGCCAGGTGGGCTCCCCCATCGATCTCTACGTGCGGCCGGCCGACCGGTTCGTCGCCGACTTCGTGGGGATCGCGAACTTCGTGCCGGCCACCGTTCGGGCCGCCGCCAACGGGGAGATCCACCTGGACTCCCCGCTGGGGCCGCTCCGGGCGCTCGCCAACGCGTCGAAAATGACGTATGCAGTGGGACAGCGCATCACGGTGCTCATCCGGCCCGGTGCGATGACGCTCTCGGAGGCGCCGGATGGGCACCGCGTACGGGCGACCATCCGGTCGAGCAGCTTCCTGGGCAGCGTGCGGCGGCATCACGCGGAGGTGGGTGAGCTGCGGTTCATCGTGGACCAGCCGCTCGGGTCCGGCGACGAGGTCCGATCCGAGATGTGGCTCGGCGTCGATCCGGTTGGGCTTCACCTCCTTCCGGCGGAGGGTTCATGATGCACACCGCGAGGAGCCGTGCCGTGGAGACGCGCCCGGGCCGCCGGGGACCGTCCGGCCCAGGCGGCGCGCTCACCTCCGGGACTTCGCTGACCGTCACCGGCAAGAAGCGACCGTAACCCCTAGCACAAGGAGGCGCGGATCATGCTGCGAGTCAAAACCACGAGGCGTCTGCTGACCGTGGCGGTGCTGTTGGCCCTATCGCTGGTGGGGATCGGCACGGGCCTCTTCTACCAGCCGTCGAAGGCCGCGGCGGCCACGACCCTGACATTCCTCGCGCCCAAGTTCGACGAGTGGGAGGCCTTCGTCAAGGTCGCCAACGAGATGGGCAAAGACATGGGCATCGAGGTGAAGCCCGATTACCAGGATTGGGAAGACGTCTTCAAGAAGGCGCTCCTCGACTTCAAGTCGGGCGTCAAGACGTGGGACCTGATCTATGCGTACAACACGTGGACTCCGGCGATCGCCGAGACGAAGGCCTTCACCCCGTTGGATGAGTTCATGGCCAAGCCCGAGAACAAGGCCATGGTCAAGCCCGACGACTTCATCAAGGACACGACTCAGGGGCTCATGGCCAACGGCAAGCTGTGGGCGTTCCCGGTGCTCTCGGCGCCATACATGATGGCCTACCGGACGGACCTGCTGACCAATGCCGGCGAGAAGCAGGCCTTCAAGGCCAAGTACAAGTACGACCTGCCGGCGCCCCCGCAAACCTACAAGCAATTCATGGACATCGCGGAATTCTTCACGCGGAAGAAGGGCACGCCGGTGGGCGGTGCCCCCGCGGCGGAGGACTTCTACGGAGTCTGCATGGCCGGCAAGACCGGTGGGTACCTCTTCCATCGCTACGAGATGGTGTTGGTGGCCTTTGGCGCGGATCTGGTCTACGACCAGAAGACGATGAAGCCGACCGTCGACTCGAAGGAGAGCATCGCGGCGGCCACCTACTTCGTCCAGCTGCACAAGTTCCAGCAGCCCGGATCCGAGGGCCACACCGGCGGCGGGACTCAGCGGCTCTTCGCGGCTGAGCGGTGCGCCACGACTCTCGATGCGCTGGACAACATTCTGTCGGTGGCGGAAGTGCCGGACTTGTCGAAGATCGTCGGACGGGTCACCTACGCGCCGCTGCCGACCCAGATCCCGTCGCGCCCCCACGCCGGCGTGGTCGACGCGAACGGCCCCGGCATCTACGCCCTGTCCCAGCACAAGGAGGAGGCGTTCAAGCTGCTGGCCAAGGTGCTGTCCACCGACGGGACCAAGGCGTTGATGAAGGAATATCCGGCGCTCGTGCCCATGCGCGCGTCGGTCTTCAACGATCCGCAGGTGAAGCAGTCGTATCCGAAGATGGTTGAGGCGATGAATGCTCAGATCGGCAGCAAGCCGTGGACGGTCTTCACGCCGGCGCTGAAGGAGCAGGTGCAGGCCCAGTCCATGGTGGAAGCGGCGCTGTCGGCCGCGCTGGCTGGGCAGGCGACCCCGGAGGCGGCCATGAAGGACGCCCAGGCGAAGGTCGTCGAGCTGTTCAAGCGGGCCGGCTACATCAAGTAGGCTGCCCGCCTGGGTTGATCGGTCCGAGGCGGTGCGGTCGCAGCGGGCGCGGCCGCACCGCCCTTATACCCGTAGAGCCCGGTCTCGGTGAAATCGCCTCGATGAGTGGGAGGGACGAGCGCGCGTGAGGTGGGCCACGCTGGGCCGGGGCCGGCTGTATTTCCTGCTGCTGACGCTGCCGGCGGTTCTCTACGTGTTTGCCTGGCGGATCGCGCCCGCTTTCTACACGGTCTGGCTGAGCTTCACGCAGTACAACCTCATCTACGACTCCGGGCCCCAGTGGAATCACCTGGAGAACTACCATCGTCTGCTCCAGGACGGCGGACTGCGCGAGGCGCTCCGCCTGTCGGTGGTGTTCGCGATCGGCGCCACGGCGATCGAGCTCCTCATCGGACTGGGCGCCGCGGCGTTCTTCGACAGCGATCCGCCCGGTCGAAACCTGCTCCTGGGCATCTTCATGTTGCCGATGATCATGGCGCCAGTCGTGGTGGGCACCGTGTGGTCGGCACTGTTCGACCCGACGGTGGGGCCCGTCATGTACCTCTTCGAGCGGGTGGGGATGCCCGAGTTCCAGTGGTTGAGCAAGCCGCTGACCGCGTTCGCGGGCCTGGTGGTGGCCGACGTGTGGGAATGGACACCGCTGACGACCCTGCTGCTCTTTGCGGCGATGCAGGCGATTCCCCGCGAGCAGTACGAGGCGGCCCGTGCAGACGGCGCATCGGCGTTTGATATCTTTCGACGCGTGATCCTGCCGCAGGTCATGGGCATGCTGGCCGTCGCCGGGGGTCTGCGGCTCATGGACGCGTTCCTGGAGCTCGACAAGGTGTTCGTCATGACCGGGGGCGGGCCGGGCACCTCGACGCAGTTCGTGAGCTACTACGTGTACAAGCAAGCGTTCCAGGCCTACGAGCTGGGCTACGCGTCCACCGTGATCACCGGCCTGCTGGCGCTGCTGACCGCAGTGTTCGCGTTCTATCTGCGGCGGTACAGCCGCATGGTCAACGCGGCCGCAAGATGAATACCGTCGCCGCCCACATCGACTCCCGGCGGGGGCACCGCGATGGTGCATCGGTCGGCGTCCGGGGCCGCCGGCGGCTTCCGATCGGCCACGTTTTGGGCACGGCGCTCGTCCTCGCATGGACGCTGCCGCCATTCCTGTACCTGGCGGTGCTGTCCGTTAAGCCCGAGGGCCTCATCGCCGTCCGTTCGGCCCTGGTGTTCTGGCCCACGTTCGACCGGTACCGCGACCTGGTCATCACCCACCTAGGACTGCCGATCTGGAACAGTCTGCTGACATCGACGGCCGGCGCGCTCCTGACGCTGGCCCTGGCCAGCGTGGCCGCCGTCACCTTCAGCTTTCTCGACTTTCGAGGGAAGGCGGCGCTCTTCTTGTTGATGCTGCTGCCCCGGATGTTCCCGCCGGTGACGACGTTGATTCCCATCCAGCTGGGCATGAAGACGCTCGGGCTGATCGATACGCGCACCGGCTTGATCCTGCTGTTCGCCGCGTTCCAGATTCCGCTCGCGATCTGGGTGATGCGTACCGCGCTCGCGGAGGTGCCCCGCGAACTCGTGGAGAGCGCGGCCCTGGACGGGGCCTCGCTGCCCGTCATCGTACTTAGGGTTGTGCTGCCGCTCGCCGGCCCCGGGCTGCTCGCCGCGTTCATCCTGGCCTTCATCTTCAACTGGAACGAATTTCTCTTCCCCCTGATCCTGACGAGCTTCAACGCGAAGACGGGGTCCGTGGCGATCAACAGCTTCACCGGGGGTTACAAGCAGCTTCCGTGGGGTCCGCTCGCCGTGCTGGGCGTGGTGATGACGATTCCGGTGATCCTGTTCGTGCTCGCCTTCCGGGCGGCGCTCGTTCGGGGCTTCACGGCCGGCGCGGTCAAAGGCTGAGCGAGTGCCCGTGCGGGCGCGCTCAAGACATAACGACAGAGAGGGAGCCTGGAATGACGCAAGGACCGACGGTACCGGTGGTGCGGGAGCCGGAGCGAGTGCTCCCCGTCGCGCACACTCCCGAGGTGCTGGTGGTGGGTGGCGGGATCGCGGGAATCATGGCCGCGCTGGCCGCCGGGCGGAGCGGCGCCCGGACGCTCCTCGTGGAGCGCTTCGGCTCTTTGGGCGGGACGGGCACCGCGGCGATGATGAGCCTCTTCTATGTCCCGTACGCCGCGTCGCGGGGCCTGGTGCGTGAGCTGTTCGACCGCCTGATCGCGCGGGGCGGTGCCATCCCCGGAGAGTTCGTTGTCTATGACGCCGAGATGTACAAGGTCACGGCGCTGGAGATGCTGGCCGAGGCCGGCGTGCAGGTGCTGCTCCACACCCTCGTGAGCGACGTGATCGTGGAGGATGGAGTGGTCCGCGGCATCATCGTGGAGAACAAGTCCGGCCGCCAGGCGATCCTGGCCCGCGCGATCGTCGATGCCAGCGGTGACGCCGACATCGCGGCCCGGGCCGGGGCGCCGTACGTGAAGGGCCGGGAAGCCGACGGCAAGATGCGTCCCATGACGCTCATCTTCCGGATCGGGGGTGTCGACATCCCTCGCCTGGTCGAGTACGTGCGAGCGCATCCGGAGGACGTCTCCCCGGACCCCCTCCAGTGCATGCTCGACGTGGAAGGTCAGATGGTCAGGATCTTCGGCTTCTTCAAGCTCGTCGAGGAGGCCAAGGCCCGCGGGGAGCTGTGGCCTGACTGCTACTACTTCCGTGTCGAGTGCGTCCTGCCCAGCCGGGGGGTGCTCACGGTCAACGCTACGCGCGTGTACGACGTGGACGGAACCAACGCCGAGGACCTGTCCCGGGCCGAGATCGAGACCCGGCACCAGATGCTCCAGCTCGGCGCCTTCGCCCGGAAGTACATCCCGGGCTTCGAGCACTCGTTCATCCTGGATTCGGCCAGCACGATCGGCGTGCGCGAGACGCGTCGCATTCGAGCCTCCTACGTCATGACCGAGGAGGACATCCTCGCCGGGCGACACTACGACGACGTGGTCGCGGTGGACGCGAACCAGCAGAATCCGCGTCAGCAGGGAGGCCACCCGCCGGACGGAAAGGAGGGCGGGCCGCAGGACATCGAGGCGCGGATCCTGGTGGCGCGGATGTTCGTCTACGAGATTCCCTACCGGTCCCTGTTGCCGGAGAAGGTGGATGGGCTCCTGGTGGCGGGCCGGTGCATCTCAGTGGATCACCACGCGGACGTGTACACGCGCAATCAGGGATCGTGCATGGCCACCGGGGAGGCGGCAGGCGTCGCGGCTGCGGTGGCGGTCGCTGACGGCGTGCCGCCCCGGGCGGTGGACGTCTCCAAGGTCCAGGGGGGTCTGCGGCGGCTTGGGGTGGACCTTGAGCTCCTGCAGAAGCTCGGCGCATCGCCGGAGCGCCTGGACTGAGGACGAGCATGCGCGTCCGGCAGGATCTCGACGTGGTGGTTTGTGGGGCCGGAACGGCCGGCGCCATCGCCGCGATCGCCGCCGCGAGGAGCGGGGCCCGCACGCTGCTCATCGACCAGTACGGCACCGTGGGCGGCATGGCCTCGACCGGCATGTCGTTCCTCGGCGTGAGCGACGCGGGAGGCCGGCGGGCGTTGGGCGGCATCGGCGCCGAGCTGTTCGAGCGGCTCGTCGAGATCGGCGCGGCCTTCGAGGACCGCTTCGACGAGCAGGTGAGCTCGGTGACGGCCGCCGACCCGTTCGCCCTCCAGCAGGTGCTCCTGACCATGCTCACCGAGAGCCGGGTCGAGTTCCTGCTGCACTCGTTTTGCGTGGACGCGCTCGTGGAGATGGGGCGCGTGCGCGGCGTGGTGGTCGCCAACAAGGGCGGCCTCCAGAGCGTGCTCGGCCGCGTGTTCGTGGACACTACGGGTGACGGGGATGTCGCCGCGCGCGCCGGCGCGCAGTTCGTCATGGGTCGTCAGGGCGACCGCCTCATGCAGCCGGCGACCAGGATCTTCCGCGTCGGCGACGTCGACGTGGACGCCATGTTTAGCTTCTTACGCGCACACCCCGAAGAGATGAGCCTGCCCGAGCGTTGGCAGGGCGGGACGGACTACGCGGGCAAGGATCTGGAGCATGCGTCGGTGGTGATGGACGCGTTTCCCACACTGGTGTCCGAAGGACGAGCCTCCGGAGAGCTCACCGTGGACCGTGACCGCCTCGGCATCGAAACCAGTCCGGTTCCCGGTATCGTCACCATCAACGCGACCCGCGTCCACGGGGTCGACGGGACCGATCCGGACGCCCTGAGCCGGGCCGAGGTGGAGACCCAGCGTCAGATGTTCGAGATCTTCCGGTTCCTTCGGCGCCGCATCCCCGGCTTTTGCAATGCGCGACTCCTCGGCTCGACCTACCAGCTCGGGGTGCGCGAGACACGCCACATCGTCGGTGACTACGTCCTGACGCTCGAGGACGTGCTGGCGGGGCGGGACTTCCCGGACACGGTCGCGCGCGGTGCGTATCCGGTCGATCTCCACGACGTGAAAGCGGGTGCCGAGGAGCTCGGGCACCGCGTCGGGGGCGGAGGCGTCACCCTGCGCCGTATCGAGCGTGCGTATGGCGTCCCGCTGCGCTGCTTGATTCCGGCCGGCCTGGACGGCGTGGTCGTGGCCGGCCGGGCGATCTCGGCCACCCACGAGGCCGGCGGCTCTGCCCGCGGGCAGGCGGTCTGCATGGCGACAGGACATGCCGCGGGCGTGCTCGCCGGGCTTGCCTGTCTGGAGAGGCGCGCCCTCCGCGAGGTCGCGGTTACTGAAGTGCAAAACGTCCTGACGAGGCAGGGAGCCATCCTCTTCTATGCGGACTCTCCAGCCGCGTGACGCGTTGGTGGACCGTCGGATGACACCGGGCTCGGAGTGGTGGCGATGACGCAGGATCGCGAGACCCGAGTCGGCGTGGGACTGCTGGGGCCGGCGGGCATCGGTCAGGCGCACGCGCATGCATACACTCTCATCCCGCGCGTGCTCTGGCCCGCCACCGCGACGCCGCGCCTGGTCCGCGTCTGCGGGCGCCAGACTGCGAGAGCCGAGGTCACCCGCGCCCGCTACGGGTTCGAGCACGCCGGCGACCGCTGGCAGGATCTGGTGTCGGATCCCGAGATCCAGCTGGTCGACAACTGCGCGCCGAACCACCTGCATCGCGAGCCGTGCTTGGCGGCGATCGCCAGCGGCAAGCACGTCTTCTGCGAGAAGCCGCTCGGGCGGTCAGCGGCGGAGGCCCGCGAGCTGCGCGACGCGGCCGCGCGAGCGGGAATCGTCCACATGGTCGGCTTCAACTACCGGTTCCTGCCCGCCATTCAGCTCGCGCACCGGCTGATCGCCGAGGGCCGGCTGGGCCGGATCCATCACTTTCGTGCGCGCTTCGCGGATGCGTCATTCCTCGACCCCGACGCGCCGTTCACATGGCACCAGGACGCGGAGGCGGCCGGCTCGAATGCTCTCCTCGACCTGGGGAGTCACCTCATCGACCTCGCGCGCTTTCTGGTGGGCGAGCCGCAGGCCGTCACCGGCGCGATGGCCACGTTCACCCCTGACCGGCCGGACCCCCAGACCGGCCGGCGCCGGCGCGTCGAGACCGAGGACGCCTTCGAAGCGACCGTCGAGTTCGCGGGCGGCGCCCTCGGCAGCCTCGCCGGCACCAACATGGCGGCGGGCCGGCGGGCGCACATGACGTTCGAGCTCAACGGCGCGGGGGGCACGATCGTGTTCGATCTCGAGCACCTCAACAGCCTCTGGGTGCATCTCCTGGGGGAGCGCCCGACGGGGGGTGGGCTGCGCGAGATCCACGTGACGGATGCGGACCATCCGTACGGCGGTACCTGGTGGCCGCCGGGCCATTCGATCGGCTGGGACGCCTCGCTCGTCCACGAGCTGGGCCACCTCCTCGGCGCCATCAAGGAGCGCCGTTCCGTGGGGCCGCTCGGCGCGACATTCGAGGACGGCTACCGCAGCGCGGTGGTGTGCGACGCCATCCTGGAGGCGGCCCGATCCGGTCGGCGGGTAGTCGTGGGCAGCTGAAACGCCGGGCGGGGTTGCGCGCCGCGAAACGCCCCGCCCGGATGGAGCCCAGCGTCCCATCGTGGGACGACGTGACGGTTTGAAGTGAGCGGCCGGGATCCCTCGAGGGGTTCCGACCGTGACCGACAAGGGAGAGCATGCGCATCACGGAGATTCGCACGCGACAGGTCGACGTCGAGCTGCCGGAGCCGTTCCACCCCGCGTGGGCGCCCGGCGCCACTGTGCGCCAGCTTCGCTTCTGCTATGTTCGGATCGACACGGACGCCGGCCTGTACGGGATTGCGGGCCATGAGTTCTTCGGCGCCGAGGAGCAGGCGGTCCAGCGTATCGCTCGCCACCTCGTCGATGACGATCCGCTCCGGATCGAGAAGCACGCCGGGACTCTCCGGTCCCTCTGGCCCTACTTCGGCGCCGCGGTCTGGTTCGTGGAGCTGGCGCTGTGGGACCTCCTGGGGAAGGCGGCGGGTCTACCGGTGTACCGGCTGCTCGGCGCCGCGCGAGACGAGGTGCCGGCCTACGCGTCGACCGGGCAGAACCGGACGCCCGCCCAGCGCGCCGACGATTGCCGCCGGCTCCAGGACGAGGGGTACCGCGCGGTCAAGCTGCGCATCCACAACGACACGCTCGCGGAGGACCTGGCCCAGGTGAAGGCGGTCCGGAAGGCGGTCGGCGACGCGATGGCGATCATGGTCGACGCCAACCAGGCCGACGTCAGTGACGCCCCGCTGCCGGGTCCGCGCTGGAGCTACCACCGCGCGCGGGAGACCGCCCACGCCCTGGCCGAGTACGCCGTTGCCTGGCTCGAGGAGCCCTTGCCGCGGCACAGCTACGACGATCTGCGACGGCTGACCGCCGACTCCCCGATCCCCATCGCCGGCGGCGAGAACAACCAGCAGCTTCACGACCTCGAGCGGCTCTTGTTCGACGGCTGCTACCACATCCTCCAGCCGGACCTGACGCTCTGCGAGGGGCTGCTCGCGCTTCGAGGACTGGCCACGAGCGCCCACCGCCGAGGGGTCCTGGTGAACCCTCACTCGTGGGGCGATCCGGTCGGCACCGTCGCGAACCTCCACCTGGCCGCCGCCATCGCCAACACGTCGTACTTCGAGTTTCCGCACGACCCGCCCGCGTTTCCCACCCACGCCTACCAGTCGACACTGAAGACGCCGGTGATCGTGAAGGACGGCATGGTACAGGTGCCACAGGAGCCGGGGCTCGGCGTCGAGCTCCAGGACTGGATCTTCGGATGAGCGTGATGGCGAGCTCCCCTGGCAAGAACCGCGTGCGCGCCGCCACGCTGGTGGCGCCCGGCCGCTACGAGATCCGCGACTACCCCGTGCCCGATCCCGCGCCGGGCTGCGTCCTGGTGCGGATGGCCCTCTCCGGCATCTGCGGGACGGACAAGCACACCTACCAGGGCTACACGACGCAGTACGCGGGGACCGAGGCGGCGAAGGAGATTCCGTTCCCGATCATCCAGGGTCACGAGAACGTCGGCACGGTGGCGGCGATCGGTCCCACGCGCGGCGGGCGACCGTACACGGACTTCGACGGCCAGCCGCTCCAGATCGGCGATCGAGTGGTCGTCGGCGCCAACGTGGTCTGCGGTGAGTGCTACTACTGTCGGCGCGACTTCCCGTACTTCGCGTGCGAGAACATGACCGACTACGGGAACAATCTCAGTGCGGCGACGCCGCCGCACCTGTTCGGGGGATGGGCGGAGTACATCTACATCGTTCCCGGCAGCTTTCTCGTGAAGGTGCCGGACGAGCTGCCTACCGAGATCGCGGTCTTCACCGAGGTGATGGCGGTGTCGGTCGGCCTCGACCGGGCGAAGCAGTTCTCGGCCGTACCCAGCGAGGCCTTTCTGTTCGACGACACCGTGGTGGTGCTGGGGGTCGGCCCCCTCGGGATGTGCTTTCTGATGAAGGCGCGGATGCTGGGCGCGGGCACCATCGTCGCCATCGACCTGTCCCCGTATCGGCTCGAGATGGCCAAGCGTCTCGGGGCCGATCACGTGGTGAATGCGCGCGAGACGTCGTTCAAGGAGCGGCTGGAGTTCGTCCGCGGGCTCACCCACGGCCGGGGTGCCGACGTGGTCGTGGAGTGCGCGGGCGTGCCCCAGGTGATCCCGGAGGCGCTCGAGCTCCTCCGGGTGGGCGGCATGCTCGTGGAGGCCGGCAACTTCTCGGACCTGGGCGACGTCGCCATCAATCCCCACCGCCACCTCTGCTCGAAGGGCGTTCGCATCCTGGGAGTCGGCGGCGAGGAGCCGGCGGCCTACGGGCCGAGTCTCCGCCAGCTCGCGCGGTACATGCGGCACTATCCGGTGCGGGAGTTCGTCTCTCACCGGTACGGTCTGGACGCCGTCGAGACGGCGGTCAACAAGGCGATTGCCCCGGACTCGATGAAGGTCGTCATCGATCCGTGGACCTGAGACACGCGATCCACGCCATGGAAGGAGCCATGAATGTACCTCGGGTGTAGCTCGGAGTCGTACAGCCAGGCGCTCGGCGCCGGTCGGCTCACGCTCGTCGACTTCATCCACACATGCGGCGAGAAGCTCGGTCTCCGGGCGGTGGAGCTGGAGGACGGACACATCGGGGAACCGACTCCGGCCCGGCTCGCGGAGCTCCGGGCGGCCGCCGATCGGCACGGCCTCGAGATCGTCGACATCGCGCTCATGAACAACTTCGGGGTGGCCGATGACGACAAGCGCCGGGCCGAGGAGGCGCGCACCGCTCACTGGATGACCGCATCGCACCAGCTCAAGAGCCGCTTCCTCCGGACGTTCGCGGGATGGCCGGAGGGCGAGCGCCAGGCGCGTTGGCCGGCCATGCTAGAGGCCATGCGCGTCGTCACCGCCGAGGCCGAGCGCGCCCGGGTGCAGCTCGTCATGGAGAACCACAACCACGGCGGCTTCGTGCAGACCGCCGACGACGTGCTGGCAATCTTCGACGCGGTGGGGAGCCCCGCGCTCGCGCTCCTGCTCGATACCGGGAATTATCTCGACGGCCTGGCGTCGATCCGACGGACGGCCCGGCTGGCCCGGCACGTCCACGCGAAGTTCCGGCAGGTGGGTCCCGACGGTCGAGATCGCCTCGTCGACCACGCGGCGGTGGTCGCCGAGCTGCGTCACGTGGGGTATGACGGGTGCCTCTCCGTCGAGTACGAGGGCGAAGAGCCGCCGGAGAGCGCGGTGCCGCGGGCGGTCGCCTACATGCGCGGTCTCCTCGAGCGCTGAGGCGCCGCGGGTGATCCAGGGATATCCGCGTCACCCGAGCGTGCGGCCCGGTGAGACGCTCACTCTTCACGTCTCCACTGACTACCCGTACTTCCGGGTCGAGGCCTACCGGCAAGGGGCGCGCCTCGAGCCCGTGGGACGGCTCGGCCCGGAGCGCCTTCCGGGGCACGCCGTGCCGTCGGGCCCTCCGGACCGGGACTGGGGCTGGCCCGCGTATGCGCTTCCCATCCCGGCCGGCTGGCTCTCGGGGGTCTACGTCGCGATGCTGGTCGGGATCGACGCAGCGGGCCGCGCGCACCCGCCCGACCTGACCACGCCCGACGGCAGCGAGGCCAAGGCGCTGTTCGTCGTCCGAACGGCGACGCCCGGCGGCACGAGCTCCGTCCTGTTCAAGCTCGCGTGGGCGACGTATCACGCGTACAACGGCACCGGGTACGGGAGCCTGTACGCGGAGGCGGTGTGGACGGGCGGCGAGGGCGCTCCGGGCTTCACGGTGACCACCCGGCGGCCCGGGGGCGGGACCGGCGGCGTCGTGATGTACGGCGACTCACCCGACTACTACGATCCGACGAGCCGCCGCCAGACGTTCACGCACTGGGAGGCGCCCTTCGTCCAGTGGCTCGAGACGAACGGCTACCGGGTCGACTACGCGACCGACTGGGACCTCCAGGTGGAGCCCGACCTCCTGGCGCCGTATGCCCTCATGCTGAGCGTCGGCCACGACGAGTACTGGAGCGACGAGATGCGCGCCCGCATCGAGACGTTCATCGCGCGCGGCGGCAACGTGGCCTTCTTCAGCGGGAACATCTGCGGCTACCGCATCCACTTCACCGACGGGAACAGCGCGTTCACCTGCGCCAAGGTGCGGCCTTCGGGCAAGGACCGCGGCGTCTGGGAGGTGGACCACTGGTCGGACGTACGCCCCGAGAACGGCGTCACCGGGACGAGCATCCGCCAGGCCGGCGGGTGGTGGGACGGCCGGCGCGACGCCGTCGGCTACACGGTGCAGCACGCCGCCCACTGGGCCTACGAAGGCACCGGCCTGAAGGACGGGGACGTGTTCGGCGCAGATCCCGCGTTTCCACTGGTCGGCTACGAGGCGGACGGCGCGACCTTCATCCGGAAGCGTGGGCTGGCGGTGGTCACCGGCGACCAGGGGACACCACCCAACTTCTTCATCCTGGGGATCGCGGAGCTGGGCGAGGGCTGGGTCCGATCGAGTCCGCACGCCGCGGCGACCATGGGCTGCTACACGAGCGCCCGCGGGGGAATCGTCTTCAACGGGGCGACGACCGACTGGCCGTGCCTCGTCGGGCGCAACGCCGAGGTCGACCGGATCACGCGGAACGTCCTCGACCGGCTGCGCCTGCGGGCGGTGCCCGTCGTCGGCCCTTTGCCCGTCCGCCACGGTCGCATGCTCGCCGTGGCCGGCGAGATCGCGCACTTTCACGTGGACGCCGCCGGCCTGCCCCCCGGAACGGATCGTCGCTACGTGTGGCGACTGACCGCGGGCTCTGGGGACGGTGACCTGGGGTGGGAGCCGGTGTCCGGCGAGGGCCTCACGTTCAGGGCGTCGATGCCGCCGGAGCCCAGGCCCGTCACCCTCACGGTGACCGTCCTGGAGGCCAACCAGCCCGTCGCGTTCGGGACTTTGACGGTCGTGCCGTTGTCGGCAGAAGAGGCCCTCAAGACGGAAGCGCTCGCCCTGCTGAGAGAGATGGTCATGCCGGGCGAGCCGTCGAACCCGCTCGTGCATCCCACCGCCGAGCCCGTGAGCCGCACATGGATGCTGTACTCGACGGGGAGCGTTCGCCTGCCATGGCTCGAGGAGCGGGCCGCGCGCCTGAGGGATGCCGTCCGCGCGCTCCGGGCGCGGGGCCGCTCCCGAGGCGGTGGAAGCGATACGACCGAATGAGCGAGTGCACCCTGGACACCCCGGGACGCGCGTCGACCCCGGCTGGAGGCCTTTCATGAACGACCGGTTCCCAGGCCTGACCGTCGATCCACTGCGCCTCGACCGACGGAGCTTCCTCCGGCTCGCCGCGATCGCCGGCGCCGGGGTCCCGCTTCTCGAGCTGAGCCACGAGCCGGTGGCGTGGGGGCAGGCGCCCAAGAAGGGCGGCACCCTGACCATCGGGATCAACACGGACATCGTCTCGCTCGACCCGAACGACATCGTGTTCGCGAACGTGCCCATGTTCTTCCAGCTCTACGACTACCTGGTGACGTTCTCGCCCGCCAACCTGGAGGCGCAGCCCAGCCTGGCCGAGTCGTGGGAGCTCGCGAAGGACGGGACGGCCGCGACGTTCAAGCTCCGCGAGAACGTCCGGACGCACTCGGGGGGTTCGTTCGACGCCGACGCCCTGCTGGCGAACTTCCAGCGGGTGAAGGACAAGACGACGGGCGGCGGGCTGTTCAGCCGGCTGGAGGACTTCACCGCGGCCGAGAAGCTCGATGGGCGCACGGTGCGCTTTCGCTTCGCGCGCCCCCGCCCGGACTTCCTGGCCATGGTGTCGCGCTGGGGGATGATCGATCCGGCGGCGTTCGCGAGCGTCAAGCAGAAGGGCGGGGGCACCGGCCCGTTCAAGCTCGGCGAGTGGGTGCCGGGCGATCATCTGACGTTCGTCCGCAACGACAGCTACTGGCAGTCGGGTCTGCCGTACCTGGACCGCGTCGTGTTCCGCGTCCTGAGCGATGCCGGCGCGATGGAGAACGCGTTCCGGGCCGGCCAGATCGATGTCGCCCACACGATTCCCAACAAGGACGTCCAGCGACTCCGCGGGGAGGGACTGATCGTCCAGCCCGCGCCGGTTCCGAACGAGTACTACGTCGTCATCCTCAACACGAAGAAGCCGCCGTTCGACGACCTCAAGGTGCGGCAGGCGATGCGGTACCTCCTCGACCGCGAGACCATCGCGAAGACGATCCTCGGCGGGATCGGCAAGGCCCAGGTGCAGGTGGCGGCGCCCGGGACCCCGGCCTACGATCCGAAGCTCGACGAGGAGTTCGCGTTCAATCCCGCCAAGGCGCAGGCGCTCCTCGCCGAGGCGGGCGTGGCCGGGAAGACCTTCAAGGTGTCGGGGCTCGTGTCCACGAGCACGCAGGAAAGCCCGGAGATCGCCCAGATCATCCAGGGGGACCTGAAGAAGGCTGGCATCGACGTCAACCTGAACATCGTCGAGCCGTCGCGGTACTTCCCGATCTACTTCGCGGGAAACTTCGACATCTCGTTCCTGTTCCTCACCCTGGCCACGATCGACCCGACCGACTTCACGATCAGCTCGGCCTATCGGTTGAATGCCACGAATCCGGCATGGCTCGAGACGGGGCCGCCCAAGGAGTACATCGAGGCGATCCAGAAGCTCAACGCGACCACCGACCGCCGCGAGCGATGGACCCATCTCCGGGCCGCCGTGCGGTATCTGCTGGATCAGGCCTGGGCGCTCCCGACCAATCTGCGGCTGCCGACCTATGGGGTCGCGAAGCCGGTCCGCGGCTTCGGCGTCGACCCTCAGATGCTGCTCACCCTCAAGGCGACCTGGGTCGAGCGGTAGCCACGAGGGTCATCGGGCAAGGACGGGGCGGGGATGGCAGGGTACCTGGTCCGGCGCGGCCTCGAGGCCGGTCTCACCATCCTCGTCGCGTCCGTCCTGGTGTTTGCCATGGTCGCGGCGCTTCCCGGCGATCCCGCGCAGATCATCTTGGGAGACCGGGGCACGCCCGATCAGCTCCAGAGCTTGCGGCACTACCTCGGCCTCGACGCGCCCATTCCGGTGCAATACGCGCGGTGGCTCGCACGGGTCGCATCGGGGGATCTGGGGTACTCGATGCTGAGCGGGATCCCGGTCCGGGAGACCCTGGCCCGGACGCTGCCGGTGACGCTTCAGCTGGCGGCGTGGGCCCTCGGCGTGGTCCTCCTGATCGCGCTCCCCATGGGCATCTACGCGGGCACCCATCCCCACTCGACGCTCGCGCGCTTCCTCGCCTGGTACCACGGGCTGGCCCTCGCCGTGCCGGTCTTCTGGCTCGGCATCGTTCTGGCGTGGTTCTTCGGCGTTCGGGTGCGATGGGTGCCTCCGTCGGGCTTCGTGCCGTTCACCGAAAGCCCGGCGGGGTGGGCGCGGAGCCTGATTCTCCCGGCGACCACCCTCGGGGTGGGGGTGGGGTCGATCATGGCGCGCTTCGTCCAGGCGTCGCTGGAGGACGTGCTGTCTCGCGACTACGTGAGGACCGCACGGGCGAAGGGGCTCACGCCCCGAGGGGTCGTGCTCCGGCACGCGCTCCGCAACGCCCTCGTGCCCATCATCACGGTCTTCGGCATCCAGGCCGGATTCTTCATCGGAGGGGCGGTGATCACCGAAGCCGTCTTCGCCATCCCCGGCGTCGGCAGCGCGCTGTGGCGCTCGATCCTGACCCGAGACTATCTCGTCACGCAGTCGATCATCCTGGTCAGCATCGTCGGCTTCGTGCTGATCAGCCTCCTGACCGATACCGCGTACGCCGTGCTCGACCCGCGAATTCGCTATGGGAGGGGGGTGGCGAGAGATTCGTGAGGCTCGTCCGACGTCCCAGCCTGGGCTTCGTGGCCCTGCTCGTCGTGGCGGCGGCTGCGGCGCCGATCCTGGCGCCGCACGACCCGACCGAGATGAACAAGGCTGCGACGCTCGCGCTGCCCTCCTGGTCGAATCCGCTCGGCACCGACCAGTTCGGGCGGGACATCCTGAGCCGGCTGCTGTACGGGGCGCGCGTCGCGCTCGCCATCGGACTCGGCGCGACGCTCGCCGCGGCGATGGTGGGGGTGCCGATCGGGCTCTGGGCGGGATGGCAGGGCGGGGTGGTCGACGGCATCACCATGCGGGGAGTGGACACGCTCCTGGCGATCCCGCCGGTGCTCCTCGCGATGGGGCTGGTCGCCATGACGGGGCCCGGCTCGCTCAACGCGGGGATCGCGGTGGGCGTGGTGAGCTTGCCGCAGTTCGCGAAGCTCGCCCGCGCCGGCACGCTGGGGCAGAAGAGCATGGAGTACGCGGAGGCGGCGATCGCGCTGGGCGCGACCGACCGGCGAATCCTCTTCCGCGGGATCCTGCCGAACATCCTCTCGCCGATCATCGTCCAGGTGCCGGTGGCCGCCTCCCGCGCGATTCTGCTCGAGGCGAGCCTGTCGTTCCTCGGCCTCGGCACGCAGCCCCCGGCGCCGTCCTGGGGGCTCATGGTCAGCGAGAGCCGGAACTACATGTATGCCGCCCCTTGGTACGGCATGGTGCCGGGGGGCCTGATAGCATTGACCGTGCTGGCGCTGAACGCGGTGTCGGACCTGGTGCGAGCAAGGAGGCGGGGCTAGACGCATGCTGCGAGTAGGGCACTACCTGAACCAGTTCTTCGCGGGGGTGGGGGCGGAGGAGCACGCGAATCACGCGCCCGAGCAACGCGACGGGGCGGTCGGCCCGGGTCGAGCGCTCCAGGCGCTCCTCAAGGACGAGGGCCGGGTCGTCGCCACCCTGGTCTGTGGCGACAACTTCTTCAACGAGCGGACCGAGCAGGCCCACGCGGCAGTCCGGGAGTGGCTCGAGACGGCGCGGCCCGACGTCGTCGTGGCCGGGCCGGCCTTCGCGGCCGGCCGATACGGGAGCGCCTGCGCCCAGGTGTGCCGGCTGGCCACCGAGGCCGGTGTCCCGGCGGTGACCGGGATGCATCCGGAGAACCCCGGCCTCCTCCTCTATCCGAAGGCATACGTGGTCCCCACCGGCAACTCGGCGGCCGAGATGGGGCGGGCGCTGACCGCCATGCTCCCCATCCTGCGGAAGCTCGGGACGGGCCACGCCCTCGGTCCGGCGAGCGCGGAGGGCTATCTGCCCCGCGGCGTTCGGCGCCCCGCCATGCGGGAGGGCACGGGCGCCGACCGGGCCGTGGCCATGCTGGTCGACAAGCTGGCCGGGCGACCCTTCCAGACCGAGATCCCGGTCGACGCCTACGATGCCGTGCCGCCGGCGCCGCCGGTCCGCGACCTCCGAGGTGCGACCATCGCGCTGGTGACGAGCGGCGCGATCGTGCCGCGTGGCAACCCGGATCGGTTCAAGCGGTGCAGCGACACGAAGTGGGCCCGCTACTCGCTGAAGGGCCTCGACGCCTTGTCTTCCGACGCGTTCGAGTGCGTGCATGGCGGCTTCTACAACCAGATGGCGTCGGACAACCCGAACCTGGTCCTGCCGCTCGACGTGGTCCGCGAGCTCGAGCGGGAGGGCGCGTTCGGCCGCCTGGTCGACTTCTACTGCTCGACGACCGGCAACGACCAGCGGCTGCTGGACTGCCGGCGCAACGGGGCGGAGATCGCCGCCGCGCTCGTCACCGAGCGCGCCGATGGCGTGCTGCTCGTCTGCACCTGAGGGTCCTGCAATCGTTGCGGGGCAACGATCAGCAAGGAGATCGAGCGGAAGGGGATCCCGGTGGCGGTGATCAGCGCGCTTCCGCCGCTGGCGATGCAGGCGGGAGCCAACCGGGTGGTCCAGGGAGTCAAGATCGAGCACGTCTGTGGCGATCCCGCGCAGACTCCGGAGCTGGACCACCGCCTCCGGCGGCGGCTGATCGAGCGGAGCCTGGAGGTGCTCCAGACACCGGTGAGTGGGCCGACCCTCTTTCATCCCGTCGGGAGCGCCTGACGATGGATCTTCGGATCGGGACCTTTCCGGTCGACGCGGTGGGATTCGGCGCGCCGGCCGGGTGGGCGGCGGGTCGACTCACCATTGACCCTGCGCTAGTGCGGGCCCTGGTGCTGGACGACCCGCGGATCCGGACCGTGGACGTGGATCTCGTGGAGCCGGGCGAAGCGACGCGCATCGTCCAGATGCGCGACATCGTCGAGCCGCGGGTCAAGGTGCGCGGGCGGGGGCACGTGTATCCTGGGATCGCCGGACATCCGACGGACACCGTCGGAGACGGCGAAACGCGGCGCTATGCCGGATTCGGCGTCATGCTCTGCTCGGAGGCCCTGCCGCACGTCCGCCGGGCGGTGAGCGCCGCCACCGACAGCCTCATCGACATGTCGGGCCCCGGTGCGGTGACCGTCTACAGCACGCTCCGCTACCTGGTTCTCACGATCACCACCGAATCGGGCCTCGAGGTGACCGAATGGAACGAGACGCTGCGCGGAGCGCTCCATCGCGTCGCCGACGATCTCGCGGGTCACCTCGTCGGCCTCGAGCCGCCCGAGACGCGACGCTTCGCGCTCGACCCCGCGGACGGCGCCCTTCCTCGGGTCGTCCACGTCCATACGCTGAACGCGTCCATGGTCCCCGGGATCGGCACCGGCATCTACGGTTACACCCCGCATGCCCTGCCGGTGCTGCTCCATCCGAACGAGATCCTCGATGGCGCCATCGCCGGCGACGCGGTGGTCGGCTATCCTGGCAAGTGCACGTGGCTCCACGTGAACAATCCGGTCCTCGGGTCTCTGTACGCCCGCCACGGCGTGGACGTGGCGTGGGTCGGCTCGATCATCTCGCGGACCCGCTGGGGCGGGCTCGCCGAGAAGCAGCGGAGCGCCTACCAGACGGCCAAGCTCGCGACGATGCTCGGCGCCCGGGGCGCGCTGGTGACCTGGAACCACGGTGGGAACGATCTCATCGAGGTCATGCTGACGATCCAGGAGCTCGAGCGCGCGGGCATCAAGACGGTCTTCCTGACGATCGAATCGGACATCAAGGTCGTCCGGCTCGTGCCGGCGCTCGCCGAGACGGGCACCGACGAGCCGCCGCTCCTCTTCAGCGTCCCGGAGGCGAACGCGATCGTCAGCACCGGAACGCTCGCGCCTGCTGACCCGCTGCCCGCCATGGCGCGGGTCGTGGGAGGGCGCGAGCTCGTGTTCGATCAGGAACGGCCCGAGACGAGGACGCCGGCCGCGGGTCCGCTGGACCTCGAGGCGCTCTCCGGCGCCTACTCGCCCATCTTCGGCCACTTCGACAACTACGGCCTCGGCCGCCAGTCCTACCGTGAGTACTAGCAGCGCCGCGCCTCCGTCCGGCGCGCGGCCGGTCGTCCGGGCCGCTCAATTCGTGCTGGCCCACGTGCCCGACCTCGTGACCGCGGGCTCGAAGCCTCGGCGCGAGCTGCTGCGGGAGGGACCGGGGCTCCGCCGGAAGATCGGCGACCATCTCCGGCCGTTCGAGGCGGCGGTCGCCTACGCGCCGCACCAGGTGATGATCGGCAACCTGCCGCCCGAATCCTTGTGGGAGCGCCCCCGGCCCTGGCACGCGGCGCCGGTCACGGGCGCGTCGGCCGAGGGACCGGGCGGCTGCCTGATCGATCAGGCGACGTTCTGGGCCTGGCTGGCCCGCGCCGACGCCGCCCGGCTGGTGACGTTCGCGGAGGCGTTCGCGGCCGGGCTCGCGCCCGGGCTGCGCGGATCCGCCGTGCGGACCGCGTCGCCGTCCGCGCTGGAGGCGACGGTCGCCGCCGGGGGCGAGCCGCTGTACGCGGACGTCGATCGCCTCGTTGGTGTGGTGGCCCCGGGCCACGACGGGGACGAGTCGCTCACCGGTGCGGTGCTCCTCGAGAACGCGGCGGCGAAGGTGACCGGCGCGCTCGCGCTTCGGCGTCTTCTCGATCGGAGCGGCCCCGAGCCCGTCGACTTCTTGCTCGGATCGGGCGAGGAGGCGGTCGGAGACCGGTACCAGCGCGGTGGGGGCAATCTCGCTCGGGCGATCGGGGAGCTTGCCGACGTGCGCGGCGCGGGCGGCGCGGATGTGAAGGCGTTCTGCGCCGGCCCGGTCCATGCCCTGATCATGGCGGGGGCCCTGATCCAGAGCGGGCTCTACCGCCGCGTGATCGTCGTCGCGGGCGGGTCCCTGGCCAAGGTCGGCATGAAGTTCCTGGGGCACCTGAGCGCCGGATTCCCGGTGCTCGAGGACGTGATTGCCGGGGTCGCCATCGAGGTGGCCGCCGATGACGGCGTGAGCCCGTGGCTCCGGCTCGACACCGCGACGACCCTCCGGCTCGGCGACGGCGACGCGCCGCACCAGGTGGCGTCGGCCCTCACCCTGGCTCCGCTCCGCCGATGCGGCGTGCGCCTGTCCGACGTGGACCGCTTTGCGGTGGAGCTCCACAATCCGGACATCACGGAGCCGGCCGGATCGGGCGACGTGCCGGCGAACAACTACCGGATCATCGCGGCCCTCGCCACGCAGACCGGGGAGATCGGCCGCGACGAGATGGCGGCATTCATCCGCGCGCATGGCCTGCCGGGTTTCTCGCCCACGCAGGGCCACATCGCCTCGGCGGTGCCGTACCTGCCGCACGCGCTGGTGGGCCTGACGTCGGGCGGACTACGGCGTGTCCAGCTCGTCGCCAAGGGGAGCCTGTTCCTCGGGCGCATGACGACGATGGGCGACGGCGCGAGCGTGGTGCTCGAGCGCAACGGGGGGGCCTAGGGCCGAGGCTTGGGCCGTGCGACGCTTAACGCGAGGATGGAACGAAGGGGGTGGGGTGGATGGTGGATCTCAAGGACAAGCTGGTGCTCGCGCTCGGCGAGCGGGATGGCATTCCAGCTCCGGCGCTCCGGGCGTGCATCGAGAGTGCCGGGGGCCGGGTCATTTACGAAGTGACACAGTGCTTCGTCTGAACCTCGGCGGGCGCCATGGACCTCGAGGAGCAGGGATCGATTCAGCGGCTGGTGGAGGGTGGCGAGCGGGAGCGGATGGTCGTGCTCCTGGGCACGCCGACCGCGGGCAGCACCGTGATGGTGGCCCTCACGCTGACCGAAGGCGATCCGAGCTACGCGGGGCCATTGGCCGGAGTCCCGTTGGGACTCCCTGTGTATCACGTGCTCGAGGAGACTGTGAAGCAGGCGATTCCGAGCGAGGTGTACGAGCGCGAGATCGGACCGATGGAGTTCGTGCTGGACACGCCGGCGATCGTGTCGGCGCTGGCGCGCGCTCGCGAGCCCGCGACGGGCTCGTGACGGCTCGGGGGCCCGCGAGGGGCCGCTGCGTTTGTAGCGGCGGCCCTTCCGCGACCCCGGTCACGTCTCTCTAGGCCGAACGAGTCACATGGTGGAAGGCGGACGGGAGAGCCACGACGGAAGTGTTACGTTTCTGTTACGATGACGGGCCGCCGGCGCGACGCGTCGAGTGGCCGATTGGCTGAACGGGCGAACGTCAACCAGGAGGTGTCGACGATGAGACGAATGCTTCGCATGCCGGGGCGAATGTTAGGCGGCGCGCTCGGCGTTCTCGCGATCGGTCTCGTGACGCTGTGGCCCGGGCCGGCGGGCGCGCAGGGGCGGGTGACGATCCTCTGCAGCCCGGATCCGGCGTGGTGCGAAGCGGTCAAGGCATCATTCGGGAAGGCGACCGGCATCCAGACGGAGTTCGTGCGGCTGAGCTCCGGTGCCGGCCTCGCCCGTCTGCGCGCGGAGAAGGACGCGCCCACGTTCGACGTCTGGTTCGGCGGCAGCGGCGACTCGCAGTGGGTGGCGCAGGCGGAAGGGCTGACGGAGTTCTTCCATCCGAAGGCGTGGGGCGAGCTTCGACCGCAGCTCACGAAGGCGGTCGACGGGCACTACATCCCGCTCTACACGGGGCTCCACGGCCTCGCCGTCAACGAGAAGCTCCTCAAGGAGAAGAACCTTCCGGTCCCGGAGACGTGGAAGGACCTCGGTGACCCCAAGTACAAGGGCCTCATCGCGATGCCCAACCCGAACACGTCCGGTACCGGCTACCTCCTGATGACCACCGTGATCCAGCTCTACGGCGAGGACGCCGGGTTCGAGCTCCTGAAGGCGATCCACAAGAACGTCGCCCAGTACACGCGGAGCGGCGGCGATCCGAGCCTGCTCGCGGGCCGGGGGGAGGTCGCCGTCGGCGTCTCGTTCGCCAACGACGTCGTCGAGCGCATCCGCAAAGGCTTCCCGATCCGGTTCGTGGCGCCCAAGGATGGCATCGGATACGAGATCGGTGCGCTCGCGCTGGTGAAGGGCGCCCCGAACCGCGAGAACGGACTTCGACTGATCGACTGGGCGCTGGACCCCCAGAACCAGGTCCTGGGGCCGCAGAACGGCGAGGTCTCCATCCAGTCGAACTCGCGGACGCCGGTCGATCCGGATGTGCCGCGATTCGAGGACGTCAAGCTGATCGCATACGACTTCGGGAAGTACGGGACGCCGGCGGTTCGTGACGGGCTGATCAAGCGGTGGACGGAGCAGGTCTTCCCGCTCCCGCGCTGAACTCCGTAATTGTCCCGTAAGGCGAGCGTCATCTGGGGAGCGATCGGGCTCCTCGGGTTCTTGGTGTGCCCGTGGAGCCGGGGCTCCGGACAGGTGGGGTCCGCCGTCTCGGGCCTCGCCCTCGCCGCGCGCGGGGGCGAGGCCGGAGGTGGGTTCGTTCTCCTGGTGGGCGTGGCCCTCGTGGTGGCTACCGGCATTGCCGTGATACGTGGCCGATCGGCAGGACGCGCGCTCGCCGTGGTCGCGGGAGCCGGCGCGGTGGTGGCGCTGGTTGGCCTGGCCCGTGGCGCAGGGCCAGCGGGATGGGGCGCGCTCGCGACGCTGGCGTCACTCATCGGCCTGACCGGGATCGGCCTCGCGCGCGGCCGGCTGGTCCGCGGCGGCGGATTCGTCGGCGGCGCCATCCTCTGGGTGGCGCTCCTCGTCGTTCTTTTCATCGTGTACCCGGTGGTCGCGATGCTCTATGCGAGCGTCGCGTCGGGTGACGGGCTCACGACGGCCTATCTGCTCCGGACGCTTCGGTCCCCGGTGTTTCTGCTTCTCACTCACGAGACGCTGCCCAGGTCGGCGTGGGTCGTCGCCTTCGGTGGTGGGCTCGTGGGCGGCGTGCTCGGCCTCGTCTGGGGCGTGGCACGGCGCCTGGCCGTCCGGCGCCTGGCCGGCTTGGCGTTCACCCTGGCGGTGGTCGGCGCGGCGCTCGGGCTGCTCCTTGGCGGGCGCGGAGCGCTTCGCAACAGCTTGCTCCTGGCCGTTGCCGTCGGGGTGGTGACGACCGGGCTCGGCCTGGCCTTCGCACTGCTCGACGCCCGGAGTCGACTGCGGACGCGCCGGTTGCTCGGCCCGCTCTCCCTGGTGCCGATCATCACGCCCGCCTTCGTACTGGGACTCGCGTTCATCTATCTCTTCGGCCGACGCGGGAGTATCACGCACGGGCTCCTCGGCCTCGACACCGGCGTCTTCTTCGGTCCGCTCGGAGTCGGCATCGCGCAGGCGATGGCTTTCACGCCCATCGCGTTTCTGGTGCTCTCGGGGGTGGTGCGGTCGCTCGACGTCGCGCTCGAGGAAGCCGCCCAGACCCTCCGGGCGACGCCCTGGATGCTGTTGCGGACCGTGACCGGCCCCTTGCTCGTCCCGGGTCTCGCGAACGCGATGCTCCTGGTGATGATCGAGAGCCTCGCCGACTTCGGGAACCCGATCCTGCTGGGCGGGGGGACACCGTTCCTGGCCACCGAGGTGTTCCTGGCGATCGAGGGACGCTTCGATCCACACGAGGCCGCGGTGTACGGCGTGGTCCTGCTCGCGCTGGCGCTGACGCTGTTCCTGGTGCAGCGACGCTGGCTCGCCGGCGTGTCGGTGGTGACGGTCACCGGCCGGCCCTCGGGCGGGCGTCCCGTGCCGCTGCCGAGCGCGGTGGACTGGTCGCTGACCGGCCTGTTCCTCGTCTACGCGACGATGAGCGCGCTTCTCTACGGCTCGCTTTTCCTCGGCGGCTTCGTCCGCGTCTGGGGCATCGACCACCGGCTCACGACCATGCACTACCGGGACATGGTTGCCGTCGGCCTACCGGTCCTCCTCGACACCGCCCGTCTGGCGGCGATCGCCGCGGTGCCCGCCGCGCTCCTCGGATTCCTGATCGCCTACCTGACGACTCGCCATCGCTTTCTCGGGCGTGGTGTGCTCGAGTTCTGCTCTCTTCTCTCCTACGCGCTGCCGGGCACGGTGATGGGTGTCGGCTACATCCTGGCGTTCAACCGCGGCGGGCTCAAGCTCACCGGCACCGGGGCGATCCTCGTCGCGGCGTTCGTATTCCGCGGGATGCCGGTCGGCGTGCGCAGCGGCATGGTGGCCCTCGCCCAGGTGGACCCGGTCCTGGAGGAAGCGTCGGCCTTGCTCCGGGCCGATGTCCCTGCCACACTGCGTCGCGTCGTGTTGCCGCTCGTGCTCCCCGCTCTGCTGACCGGCTTCATCTACTGCTTCGTGCGGGCGGTGACGGCGGTGAGTCAGGTGATCTTCCTCGTGTCGCCAGGTCACGACCTCGCGACCGTGCTCCTGCTGTCGTGGGCGGAGTACGGGCACCTGGGCCGGGGCGCGGCCCTCGCGTCCGTGCTCGTCGTGTTCCTCGCCACCGTCGTGCTGTTCGTGGAGCGATTCGGGCGGCGCGGGCCCCGGCCGGACCCGTCGACCGCCACCTGATGATCGAGTCAACGCTTGTCGACTGGAGGACGCATGTCCCGGATCCGCATCGGCGTCGTGGGTTGTGGGTTGATCGGCCAGATGATGCACCTGCCGCATCTCAAGGAGCTGCACGAGCTGTACGAGGTCGTGGCGCTCTGCGACGTCTCGCCCGGCACCCTGAAGTACGTCGGGGACTACTACGGCATCGCCCGGCGTCATGCGGACCACCGAGAGCTTCTGAAGGAAAACATCGACGCGGTCATGGTCCTGAGCGCCGACTCGCACGGCCAGGTCATCATCGATTCGCTGCGAGCGAAGAAGCACGTGGTGACCGAGAAGCCGATGTGCTTCGCCATGAGCGAGGCCGACGAGATCCTCGCCGCCCACCGCGAGGCCGGCACCATCTGCATGGTCACCTACATGAAGCGCTATGACCCCGCGTACCGGTACGTCGAGCCGCTCGTGCGGGGGATGCGCGACCTTCAGGCGATCGAGATCACGGTGCTCCATCCGTCGGAGGCCAACCAGATCGGGCACCACGACATCCGCCGCTTCCCCGACGTTCCCGCGCCGCTGCGGGAGCGGCTGCGGGCCGACCAGGACCGTCTCATTCGGGAAGCCATCGGCCCCTTCACTCCGCTCGAGCGTCGAGTCTTCTCCGACAACCTCCTCTCGACGCTGGTTCACGACGTCAACGTCCTCCGCGGGCTGTCCGGTGACCCCGCCGAGGTGCTGTTCACGGACGTCTGGGCGGAGGGCGAGAGCATGCTCAGCGTCCTGCGCTATCCCTCCGGCGTGCGCGCCACCATCGCCCTCCACTACCTGCCCGATCTCGCGAACTACCAGGAGACGGTCGCGTACTACGGGAAGGCGGACCGGGTGCGGCTCGTCTTCCCGTCGCCTTTCTTCCGAAACATGCCGACCGGGATCGTCGTGGAATCGATGGAGGACGGCAAGGCGGTCGAGAAGCGCGTGACCGCCTCGCTGAAGGAGGCCTTCAAGGAGGAGCTGCTCCACTTCGCCGAGTGCGTCCGCACCGGCAGGCGTCCGAATACGACGCCGGAGGAGGCGCGCGGGGATGTTGCGCTCCTCCACAAGATGTTTCACGCCATCAAGCGGCCGCTCGGCTGATGAGTCGCGCTCTGCCCGTCGCCGTCGACCGTCGCGGGCTGCCGAGATGAGCCGGTGAGACTGCAAGCCGAGACCGCAGCGGCCATCACCGCCGCCCGGGCCGCCGGACGGATCCTGGACCGCTGGTTCGGACGCGTGGGGCCTGTCCAGCTCAAGAGCGCTCGCGATCCCGTGACGCGCGCGGACCGGGCGTCCGAGCGCGAGATCCGGCGGCGACTCGGCCGGCAGTTCCCGAGGATCGGATTCCTCGGGGAGGAGAGCGGGACGGTGGCCACCGGGCCGGACGGGCGCTGGATCGTCGATCCCCTCGACGGCACCATCGCGTTCGTGGCGGGGTTGCCGACGTTCGCGGTGTCGATCGGGCTGGAGCGCGCCGGCCGCCTCGAGGCCGGCGTCATCCTTTTCCCGCGCCTCCACGAGCTGTTCGTCGCGGAGCGCGGCCGGGGTGCGTGGCTGAACGGCCGCCGGATCCGCGTGACGCGTACGATCGACATGGCCCGGTGCGTTGTGTCCCTCTGGCACGAGCCGGGTCTCTGGCGCGACCGTCCCATGCGGGAGCGCATTGCCCGGGTCGGCGGAGCGGTCCGCAGTGTCACCATGGTGGGGGCGTGCTTCTCCCTGGCGTATGTGGCCGCCGGCCGGCTCGACGCCTACTGGGAGCGTCAGGCGCATCCATGGGACGTGGCGGCGGGTGCGCTCCTCGTTCGCGAGGCCGGTGGGCGGGTCACCGGGGGCGCGGGTCAGCCGTTCCACGTGGACGAGCCGACGATCGTCGCGTCGAACGGGAGAATCCACGCCCGGATGGTCGCGCTCCTGAATAGCCGCCGACCGGCGGTCCGTGGACGCTGAGACCGCGATGAAGGGCGGGGGCGCGCGAGTCCGGCTCGACGCGATCTCGAAGCGCTTCGGCGCCACCGTGGCGGTCGACTCCGTCTCGCTGACCGTGGAGCCCGGCGAGTTCCTCACGCTGCTCGGGCCCTCGGGGTGCGGGAAGACGACGACCCTTCGGATGGTCGCGGGGCTCGAGGAGCCGACCGCGGGGCGGATCCTGATCGACGACGAGGACGTGACGGACCAGCCGCCGCACGCTCGCGACATCACCATGGTGTTCCAGAGCTACGCGTTGTTCCCGCACCTGTCGGTCTTCGAGAATGTCGCGTACGGCCTCAGGATCCTCCGACGCCCGGCCGACGAGCTGCAACAGCGCGTCGGGGAGGCCCTCGTCCTCGCGGGCATTGGGGACCTCGGCGCCCGTTCGCCCGCGGCCCTGTCGGGCGGCCAGCAGCAGCGCGTCGCGCTCGCGCGGGCCCTCGTTCTCCGGCCGAAGGTGCTGCTCTTCGACGAGCCTCTCTCGAACCTCGACGCCAAGCTCCGGAAGCGGATGCGGGACGAGATCCGGGCCCTCCAGCGGCGCGCCGGGATCACCGCCCTCTACGTCACGCACGATCAGGCCGAGGCGCTGGCGGTGTCGGACCGGATCGCCGTGATGGCTCACGGGCGCGTCGAGCAGCTCGGCGACCCCGCCGCGATCTACCGGCGGCCGGCGAGCCGCTTCGTGGCCGACTTCATCGGCGAGGCCAACCTCCTGCCGGTGGAGATCGAGGGTGCTGTCCCGTCCGGGGTGCGCGCGCGCCTCGGCTCGGTGACCCTCCCCGTCCTGAACGGGACGGTGAGCGCCGGCCCGGCAACGCTGGTCGTGCGTCCCGAGGCCATCCAGATTCGGGCCGGGACCGCGCCGCAGCCCCCCGACGGCGCGCTCGCCGGTCGGGTGCGGCAAACGGCCTATCTTGGCGCGGCCGCGGAATACACCGTCGACACCGAAGTGGGCGCGATGGCGGTGAGCGACGCGCTCATGCCAGAAGGGCTCCTGCCCGCGGGCTCGCGAGTGTGGCTCACCTTCGCGACCGATCGGCTGAGCGTCCTGCCGGCAGAGCCGGCGGAGATCCCGGGATGACGGCGCGGCCCCTCGCGCGCGGGTGCTTCGGCGTGTCCGCATGGATCTACGGTGACGCGCCGCTGCCGGAGACGCTCCGCCGCATTGCCGCGGCCGGCTACGACGGCGTCGAGCTGCCGGGCGAACCGGATCGCTGGCGCGCCGCGGAGCTCCGCCGGTGGCTCGGCGACCACGGCCTCGCGCCGGTGGCCCTGACCGCCTCCTGCACGGTGCCCGAGACGGAGCGTGACCTGGCCCATCCCGACGCTCGGATCCGCGGGGTAGCCGTCGACTACCTCCGCCGCTGTGTCGGGCTGGCGGCCGAGATCGGCGCGCCGCTCGTGCAGATGATCCCGTCGGGCGAGCCGCGCCTCGCGCCGATCGCGACACGTGACGCGGAGTGGGCGTGGTCCGTCGGCGGCATGCAGGTCGCCGCGCGCGAGGCCGAGCGCGCCAACGTCCGCATCGCCATCGAGCCACTCAACCGTTATGAGGCCTACCTGGTGACGTCGGCGACCGAGGCGCTCGCGTATCTCGACGCTGTCGGCTCGCCCTGGGTCGGGATGACGCTCGACTTGTTTCACGCGAACATCGAGGAGCCCGACATCACCGCGTCCGTTCGGGCGGCGGGGCCGCGGCTTCTCCACGTGCAGGTCGCCGACACGACGCGACGAGGCCTGGGCCACGGGCACCTCGCGCTCGGGCCGGTCCTCGAGGCCTTGACGCGCATCGACTACGGCGGGGCCCTGGTGGTGGAGATCATGGCGCCCGGGCCCGATCCGTTCCGCGCAATCAAGGACGAGCATTCGGTGGCGATCCTCGACCGAGACATCCGGGAGTCGCTCGACCGGCTCCGGGCGCTCTGGCCTCCACGGGCCGCGGCGCGCCCGCCAGGGAGGTGATCGGCCCCACGGCAGGTTCGAGCCCGAGGTGAAGCGAAGTTCCAAGCGCGCCTGCGCAGCAGGCAGGAGGAGTGGAATGCGAGGCCGAGCTCTCAGCGTACTCACCGCCGTCGTCGGGGCCGGGGTGCTGTTCCTCGGCATGATCGGATCGGTCCGGCCGGCGCCCGCCGCCGACATGGAGCTGGTCCTGGCCGACAGCCAGTCCGGCGCGAACTTCCAGGCGTACTGGCAGAAGTACGTCATCCCGTCCATCAAGCAGTCACTCGGCATCAACGTGCGGTACCTCGTGACGAGCGACGCCGAGCAGATCCAGAAGGCCAAGGCGTGGCCGGCGGGGAAGGGCGACATCCAGATCATCTTCCCGAAGTCGATCGCGACGTGGGTCACCTCGGGGGTGCCGCTCGAGCCGCTGACGACCGAGACGGTCCCGAACCTGGGGCGCATCGATCCGAAGTTCCTCAAGTCCGACGAGGGCGTCGATCTCCAGGGCAAGGGCGCGCTCTTCTGGCGGACCTCCTACGCGCTGATCTACAACTCGGCGTCGATCAAGAACCCGCCGAAGTCCTGGCGGGAATTCTACGACCGGCGCGCCGAGTTCAAGGGGCACATCGGCATGGTGCGGCCCGACGCGAAGTCGAGCTCCGGATGGCGCCAGCGATACGTGTTCCTCCACGCCTTCCTGAAGGACAAGATGACCCGACCGATGGCCGAGCTGCAGAACGACCCCGCCTTCAAGGACGCGTGGGCGAAGCTGAAGGACTTCTCGACCTACGCGAAGCTCCCGATGCCCGCCGAGCCGCCGAACCTCTTCGAGGACTTCAACGCGGGCGACACCTGGATCGCCCTCTATGCCCAGGATTACGCGCTCTGGTCGGCGCGGCAGGGGACGATGCCGCCGACGATCAAGGCCATCTATCCGGAGGAAGGGGCCGACGAGATCGGGACGGCCTATCTCGCGGTGCCGGCTGGCATCCCGGCCGACCAGAAGGCCGCGGCCCTCAAGGTCGTGAACTACCTCCTCTCCGACGACCAGCAGATCCGGCTCCTGACCACGATGTGGCAGTACCCGGGTACGGACATCACGGAGCAGGCGCCTCCGATCGTGTGGGAGATCGTGCCGAAGCTCGACGTCCTGATGCGGACGGCGATCCCGCGGGAGCGCATCCGGAAGGACATCATCGACTACATCAAGGCCAACGCGAAGGACCTCATCCCGTAGCGGATGAGGCCGGACCGTGTTGTTGGACACACCGGTGAGAGACCGGCTCCGACGGACTGTCCGGAAGGCGATCTCTGACCACGGAAACATCCGACTTGCCTAGGAGTCAGAGCCTGACCCCGGAGGCGGCCGTCACCGGAGCGTTGCTGCTCCCGGCGGCGGCCGCCTTCCTCGGGCTGTTCTGCTATCCGATGCTCCTCACGCTGTTCCTGAGCCTCCGGCCCGAGGGCGCGACCACCGGGTGGACCCTGTCCCACTACCCCGCCTTCCTGGCCGACCCCGACGGGCGCGCGGTCGTGTTGCTCACGTTCGGCCTCGCCCTCGCCGCGACCATCCTCTCCGTGCTGGTGAGCGTCCCGGTGGCCCTGGCGCTGCGCCGGAAGCTGCCGGGGCACCGTGCATTCCGGGTCGTGGTGCTGATCCCGCTCGTCGTGCCTGGACTCATCGGGGCGCTCGGCCTCCTGATCTTCTGGGGACCCCGCGGCTGGTTCAACCTCTTCCTGACCCAGGTGCTGTTCCTCCGGCCGCTCGTCCTCACCTACACGCTGCCGGGTCTCGTTCTCTTCTACCTGTGGCTCTACTTTCCGTACACGTGCGTGACCACCCTCGCGGCGCTCGAGGGCCTCGATCCGGCGATCGAGGAGGCGGGCGAGGTCGTGGGAGCGAGCCGCTGGCAGATCCTGCGTCACGTGCTGTTGCCGCTCGCGACGCCGGGGATCCTGGCGGGCTCCGTCCTCACCTTCATGGCGGCGTTCGGCGCCTTCAGCGTGCCCCTCGTGGCGGGGGGCAACTACCGGCCGCTCGCGGTCGAGATCTACAAGCAGATCTCGGTTCCGATCCCGCCCCACTGGTCGGGCGCGAGCGCGATCGCGGTGATCATGGGGACGGTGCAGGTGAGCTTCCTCGCGCTCTACATGCGTTCGGCCCGCCGGCTCGGGGGGCGTCGGTGAGATCGCTCGCCCGCGCGTACGGCCGGGGACTCTGGGACGCGCGGGCTGTCCTCGGCTACACGATCCTCCTGAGCCTCACTCTGTTCATCGTGACGCCGTTCCTGATGATCGCGCTCCGCTCGGTGGGCAAGAGCTGGTTCGGGAAGCTCTGGCTCCCGCCCCAGCTCACGCTCGACTGGTATCGCTGGGCGATCGAGGTGGGCAACATCCCGGAGGTGCTGCGGAACACGGTGATCATCGGCGTCATCGCCGTGGCGATCAGCACGACGATCGGGCTCTTCGCGGGCTGGGCGTTCGGGCGCCGGCGACTGCCGGGGAAGGAGCTGCTCCTCGCCCTGTTCCTCCTGCCGCTCATGATCCCGTCGATCACCTACGCGCTCGGAGTGGCCCGCATCTTCTACGCGCTGGGCCTGGTGGACACGCACGTCGGCGTCGCGCTGGCCCACGTCGCGGTGTGCGCGCCGTACGCCATCATGGTGCTGGCGGCGACCTTCGAGGGCCTGGATGAGCGGGTGCTCGAGGCCGCGAGCGTGTGCGGGGCCGGGCCGGCGCGGCGGTTCTTCCATGTGGTCCTGCCGCTCGTGATGCCGGGCATCCTCGCGTCCGCCATCTTCACGTTCACCCACTCGTACAACGAGTTCACCCTGACGCTGCTCACGTACGGGCCGCACACCGTCACGCTGCCGGTGCGAACCTACCTGGCGGTGGGCGACGGCTACTGGGAGATCACCAGCGCGATGGCGGTCCTCATGGTCGCGCCGTCGCTGCTCATCCTTGCCCTGATCCAGCGGCGGGCGCGCCCCGAGCGGCTGGTGGGCGGGTTCAAGGGCGCGTGACGTGCCTGCCGCGATCGATGCGATGATCGAGTTTCGACAGGTGACGACGCGGTACGGGTCGGTGCTCGCCAACGATCGACTGGAGCTGGTGGTGCGTCGAGGTGAGCTGCTGACGCTCCTCGGTCCCTCGGGCTGCGGGAAGACGACGGCACTCCGCACGCTGACCGGCCACGTGCGGCCCGACGACGGGCGCGTCCTGATCGACGGGCGCGACGTGACCGATCTCCCGACCCATCGGCGCGAGCTCGGCATGGTGTTCCAGAACTTCGCGCTCTTCCCGCACATGACGGTCCAGGACAACGTGGGCTTCCCGCTCATGATCCGCGGGATCGCCGCCGCGGGCCGGGCAACGCGCGTATCGGAGGCGCTCCGGCTCGTCCGGCTGGAGGGTCACGCCGAGAAGCACCCGCGCCAGCTGTCCGGCGGGCAGCAGCAGCGGGTCGGATTGGCCCGCGCGCTCGTCTACCGGCCGAAGGTCCTGCTTCTCGACGAGCCGCTTTCGAATCTCGACGCCAAGCTGCGCGAGGAGATGCGCTTCGAGATCCGCGACGTGGTGACGCGCCTCGGGATCACCGCCGTCTACGTCACCCACGACCAGGAAGAGGCGCTGGCGCTCTCCGATCGGATCGCGATCATGAACCGCGGCCGGATCGAGCAGCTCGGGACTCCCGAGGACATTTACGCCCGGCCTGCGTCCCGGTTCGTCGCGGAGTTCGTCGGGCTGTCGACCTTTCTCGAGGGTGTCGTCGAGGCAGTGTCCACCGACGGCATGCGGGTCTCGGTGGGAGGCGGGGCGGTCACCGTGCCGGCGCTGCCGGGCAGCACGCCGGGACAGCGCGCGCTCCTCTTCGTCCGGCCGAACGAGGTCGAGCTGCTGCCGGCCGACGCGCCGGAGAGCCCGGATGCGCTGCGCGCGACGGTGGAAGCCGCCACGTATCTCGGGGACCGCATGGACTACCGGCTCCGCCTCCAGGGCGGTCTCGCTCTCCGCGTCCAGCGAGGCGACGGCCCGCGGCTGGGTCCGGGCGCTGCGCTCCGGCTCCGACTGCCCCCGGGCCGGGTGCGCGCCATCGCCGAGGGGCCGTAGGGGTCGGAGGAGCACTCCATGGCGACCGTTCCCGCGATCCGGGTCTCGAGCCTGACGATGGAGGAGCTGGCGAGCGCGCTCGGCGCGGGGCGCTGGCTGCTCCTGCCGTTCGGAACGATCGAAGGGCACGGGCCGCACGTTGCGCTCGGCGCCGACCTCATCGATGCGGCGCACGTCTGCCGCCTGGTGGCCGAGCGGGTCGGTGGGCTCGTCGCGCCTGCCTTTCCCTACGGTGTCTGTCGCACGATGCGGAACTTCCCGGGCACCGTCTCCCTGTCGGCCGGGACCTTGACCGCAGCCGTGGGCGAGGTCGTTCGGGAGTACGTCCGCCACGGAGCCCGCCGGCTCGCGCTCTACTCGGGGCACGCCGAGCCGGCCCAGCTCGAGGCGCTGCGCGAAGCCGTGATCCCGATCGTCGACGCGGATCCCACCCTCGTGGCGCTGGTGATCGGGCCCTACGCGTTCCTCGACGCCGTGCGGGAGAGCGCCGGGCTCACGGGGCGGGACGGCCACGCGGCGTCCCTCGAGACCTCGACGGTGCTCGCGCTGGATCCGGGCGCCGTCCGGCTCGACCGCATCCCCGACGTCCGCGAGCGTCCGCGCCTGTCCGTGTTCCGCGTCGCGGCTCATCCCGAGATGGAATTTCCCTTGGCGGTCCGAGGGGACGCGACCCGGGTCTCCCTGGAGCTCGGGCGGCGCGCGGTCGACCACGTCGTCACCGAGTTCGCCGCCATGCTGGACCGCGTCGCCCGGACCGGACGCGAATGGTAGGGCGTTCGCGTCGCACGCGCTGGGCGTCGGCGGTCGAAGCTGCGCTCCGTGCCGCGGCGGCCGCCGTGCGCCGCACGGATCCTCGACGCGGCCAGCGCGTGGTCGCGGGTCGAGCGGAGGGTTACCGCCCCTTCGACCCGGAGGTGATCGGCGTCGATACGGCGGCGGAGGAGGCGGCCATCGGCGCGCTCCGCGGCGCGGGCGTCCACGGCACGCTCCTCTCCGAGGAGGCCGGCGAGCGGCCGCTCGCGCGACGCCGGACCGCCGCCGCGCCGGAGCCCGTCTACGTCGTCATGGATCCGTTCGACGGCAGCATGCTCTACCGCCGCGGCATCCGCGCGATGTGGTACACGGGGATCGGGCTCTGGGCGCTCGACGGCGCCCCGCGCGCGGCCGGCCTCGTCGACCACGTCACGGGGGAGCTGGTCCTCTCGGACGGGGCGGAGGTCCGCCGCTGGGCGAGCCCGCGCGCGCGGCCCGAGCGCCCCCGGCCCGCGGCGACCGGTGACATCGAGTCCGCCTTTCTCGAGGCCTACATGATGAAGCCGGCGTTTCTGTATCCGACGGCCGAGGCGCTTCGCCCGCTCCTCGGGCGCGCCCGTTTCGTGCTGCCGAACGGCGGGCCCGGCGGATTCGTCGACGTCGCCTGCGGGCGTATCGACGTCTACCTCGCGTGGCGCGAGGCGCTGACCGAGGTCTTCTCCACCGTGGGTATCGCCCTGGCCGCCGGCTGCATCGTCAGTGGCTGGGACGGCGCTCCGCTCGTGTTCCGTCCCGATATCAACGCGCTCCACACCGTGGTGTGCAGCGCCAACCCGCGCCTGCACGCGGAGGTGCTCCGCGTGCTCGAGGGCGTCACCCCGCCCGGAGGGATCCCCGCATGAAACTCGGCTGCATCTGTGGCTCGTTCAACCGCGCGTTCGCGGCGGGGTCGATGGACCAACTCCGCTTCGTCGCCCACTGCGCCGACGTCCTTCATGTCGCCGGCGTCGAGTTCCAGGACATCCATTTCCCGGAGACGCGCCCCGGATACATCGATCGGCTGCGTCGCGCCGCGACGGACCGAGGCCTCGGCATCATCGGCATCGGGATCCACAACGACTTCGGCCGCCGCGACGAATGCCTGCGCCAGAGCGAGGTGGTGAAGGTGAAGCAGTGGGTGGAGGTGGCCGAGCGCCTCGGCGCGCCGATGGTGCGCGTCTTCGCCGGGTGGCCGGAAGGCCCCGCGGCCGAGCGCTGGGACGACATGATCCTGAACCTCAAGGAGGCGGCGGCGTTCGCGCAGTCCGCCGGCGTGCGGCTCGCGCTCGAGAACGAGGCGGGGTTCACGCCGTCGGTCGCCGAGCACGTTCGCATCCTCGACGAGGTGGGATCGCCGGCGCTCGGGCTCCTGCTCGACACCGGGAACTATCCGGCGGGCTGGCCATCGGTCGTGCAGGCCGCGCCGCGCGCCGTGCACGTTCACGCCAAGTTCTGGAAGGTGGGACCGGGCGGGGAAGAGCCGACGATGGACTACCCGGCCCTTCTCGCGCAGCTCCGCCGCGCCGGCTACGGCGGCTGGATCACCTTCGAGTACGAGGCAGCCGAGCC
>CAYXBJ010000177.1:0-2156 GCA_964463175.1 uncultured bacterium | reverse complement strand
AGCTCGCGGCGTCGATCAAGGCGCACGGGCTCCTCCAACCGATCGTCGTCCGGCGCGCGGCCGAGGGCTTCGAGCTGGTCGCCGGCGAGCGGCGGCTGCGTGCGGCCGAGCTCGCCGGGATCGACCGCCTTCCTGCCCTCGTGCGGGAGGTGGAGGACCCGCTCGAGCTCGCCCTCATCGAGAACCTCCAGCGCGAGGACCTCTCCCCGCTGGAGGAGGCCGAGGCGCTGGCGGCACTCATCGCACGCCACGGCTACAGCCACCGCGAGGTCGCCGAGCTGCTCGGCAAGAGCCGCCCCTACGTGTCGAACACGCTGGCGCTCACGCGCCTCCCGGGAGCCGTCAAGACGGATCTCCAACGGGACGGGGCGTCGGTCTCGCGTGAGATCCTGATGGGCGTCGCGCGGCAGGAGGATCCGGAGGCCGCCCTCGCGCTCTGGCGGCGGCTGCAGGTCAGTCTCCTCTCGGTCCGCCGGTTCCGCGAGGAGAAGACGGGCGTCCGGCTGGACCGTCCCGCCGTGGCCGAGGTGCTCGCGGCGTCACGGCGGCTGAATCGCGCCCTCGCGCGTCTGCTGGCCGACGATCTCCCGGCCGCCCAGGCGCCTCGGCTGGCCCGCGCGCTTCGCCGGACGTCCAGGTTGATCAAGCGACAGCTCGACGCGATCCCGCCGCCACCGACCGCCGTGCCCCGGGCGTAGTCACCGCCCGAGGAAACGGGCCTCGCGCTTCTCGGCGAAGGCGCGGATCGCCTCGTGCCAGTCCTCGCGCGCGAAGCCCTGGATCAGCTCCTGCATCTCGTTCTCGAGCGCCTCCGCGAGATCGTGGCGGAGCCCGAACTCGAGGCATGCCTTCTGCGCTCCGAGCGCCCCGGTCGGCAGACGGAGGAGCCGCCCGGCGAAGGCCTCGACGGCGGTGGCGAGATCCGCACGCGGAACGACCTGATTCACGAGGCCGAGCTCGAGCGCGCGCGACGCCGGGATGCGCTCGCCGAGGAGCAGGATCTCCGTCGCCCGCGCCACGCCGACCATGCGTGGGAGCCAGTAGGCTGCGCCGCTCATTGAGCACATCGCGCGCGTGGCCCGGACGTCGCCGAGCGCGGCGTCGTCCGCGGCGATCCGGAAGTCGCACGCGAGCGCCAGGTCGAGGCCCGCCCCCAGGGTGAAGCCGTTCAGCGCCGCCACGACTGGCACGCGCAGCGCGCGGAGGCGCCGGATCATCCGGTGATGTCCCTGGCGGATGTCTTCCGCCGGGTCGATGCCCCCCATCCCGAGGAGGTCGTCTCCGGCCGAGAAGGCCCGTCCCGTTCCGGTGATGACGAGGGCCCGGAGGTCGGCGTCCGCGACGCCGTCGAGCGCGGCGTTGATCTCGGCGAGCATCCGGAACGTGAAGGCGTTCAGCTTCTCCGGACGGTTGAGGGTGATCGTGGCCACCGCATGATCCCGACTGCACGTGATCTGCTCGTATTGCATGCGGCGTACATAGCCGGGGGGCCGCGGCGCGGACCAGGGGCCGGTGTCTCGCTTCGTCACGCGCGACGGGTCACGTTTCGTCACCGCTGTTTCACGCCGATCGCGCCGGTCGGTGCCAAAGCGCAGGCCCGGCGTCGTCGCGGACTGGGCGCGGCCCGTGGCACGCAACCTGCTGTCCGCCGTGCTCAAGGGAGGAGGACACGATGGAGACCCAAGCCGCGCGAAAGTTGGACGAGCCGGCCGGTGGCCCCGGGCTCGAGCCGGAGACGATTCTCCCGTCGCAGTTCTTCGACCGGGTCCAGATCGATGCGTCGTTGCAGCCCGAGAAGCGGCTCATGCTGGCCGTCCTCGAGGACGCCGTCGGCACGTTCCAGAAGCACGTGACGGCGACCGGGCGCCGGGGCCAGCGGCTGTTCTCGGAGGCCGAGGACTGGTTCGCGTCCGAGCCCGGTGAGTGGCCGTTCGGCTTCGAGAACATCTGCCAGGCGCTCGGGCTCGAGCCGTCGTACATCCGCAGCGGGCTCGCCCGCTGGCGTGATGCGCAGCGACGGGAGTCGGCGCCGTCCGCCAAGGTCGTCCGCTTCCCGTTCCGTCGCGTGAACGGCCGACGACACTCGATCACCGGCCGCCCGGTGGGGCTCCGCCGCTCGGCGTAGCGTCGGGCGAGGCCCGCCGTCCCTCGTTCCG
>CAYXBJ010000176.1:0-14163 GCA_964463175.1 uncultured bacterium | reverse complement strand
GCCACTCTCGCCGGGCTCGACGTGCTGCAGCGCGGCGGCACGGCCGTCGACGCGGCGGTGGCGGTCGGCGCCGCGATCGCGGTCGTCTATCCCCACATGACCGGGCTCGGCGGCGACAGCTTCTGGCTCTGCTGGGACGCGCGAGGGGCGCGGCTCGACGCACTCCAGGCCGCGGGCGGCGCGGCGGCGCAGGCGACGCCCGAGCTCTATCGCCGACACGGACTGGCCGCGATCCCGGCGCGCGGCCCGCTGGCGGCGCTCACGGTGCCGGGCGCGGTCGACGGACTCTGGACCGCCCATCGCCTGAGCCACGAGCGGCTCGGCTCCACGATGCCGTGGGGCGACCTGCTCCAGAGCGCGATCCGATACGCGGCCGACGGGATCCCGGTGTCGCCCTGCCAGGCGCGCGTCACGGCGGGCGCGGCTGACCTGCTCCAGGCCCGCGAGCCCGCGTTCGCGCCGTTTCGCGCGACCTACCTCGACGGCGACCAGGCGCCGGCGGTGGGCCGGCGGCTCACGCAGCCCGGGCTGGCCCGCACGCTCGAGCGCCTCGCCCGCGAGGGCGGCCGGACGTTCTACGAGGGCGCCGTCGCCGCGGAGATCGGGCGCGCGTGCGAGGCGGTCGGGAGCCCGCTCCGCGCCACGGACCTCGCGGCCCATCGCTCGCGGGTCACGGCGCCGGTGACCGTGCCGTACCGCGGCGGACTGGCCGCCTCGGTCCCGCCGCCGTGCCAGGGACTGGTGGCGCTCGCGGTCCTCGGGATGCTCGCAGGCACCGATGTCCGGGCGTGCGCCCGCGAGCCCGCCGACTACGTTCACCTCGCCGTCGAGGCGACGAAGCTCGCGTTCGGCGACCGCGACCGCTGGCTCGCCGATCCGGAGCGCTCGCCGGTGCCGGTCGAGCGCATCCTGGATCCCGCCTATCTCCGGGACCGGGGCCGGCGCATCGCGATGGATCGCGCCGCCGCCGCGCCGGTGTCGTCCGGCATCGAGCGCGGCGACACGATCGCGTGCATCACGGCGGATGCGGCGGGCAATTGCGTGTCGCTGATCCAGAGCCTCTATCACGAGTGGGGCTCGGGCGTCGTAGCAGGGGAGACGGGCGTCGTCCTCCAGAACCGGGGCGCGGGGTTCACGCTCGACGCCGCGCACCCGAACGCGCTCGCACCTGGCAAGCGGCCGTTCCACACCCTCACGCCGTTCATGTATCTCCGCGACGGGAAGCCGGCCCTCGTCGCGGGGACGATGGGCGGTGAGGGCCAGCCCCAGACCCTCGTCGCGATCGCCACGCGCGTCGTCGACCTCGGCCTCGACGTCCAGTCGGCGGTGGAGGCGCCGCGCTGGGTGTACGGGCGGACCTGGGGAGCGCCGACGCGCGCGCTGTCGATCGAGAGCCGCTTCGGCGACACGGTCGCCGCCGACCTCGGCCGCCGCGGCCACGATGTGCGCGTCCTCGCCCCATGGAGCGACACGACCGGCCACGCCCAGGCCGTGCAATGTCAGCCGGGAGGGCTTCTCGTCGGCGGGGGCGATCCCCGCGCGGACGGGCCGGCGCTCGGCTGCTGAGACGGTGCCCCATGCACCCTTCACAGGAGGAACTCCCATGAGCCATCCGGTTCGCGCCACGCTCGAGGACGCCCGGGTTGCGCCGATTCCGCCGGGCATGCGCTCGTCGCTCCTCATGGAGCACGGCAGCATGAAGCTCCGCTATTACGCCCCCCGCGGCACGGATCCGCAGACGCCGCACGATCAGGACGAGCTCTACGTGATCGCGAGCGGGCGGGGCACGTTCTTCGTGGGTGGCCAGCGGGTTCCCTTCGGGCCCGGCGACGTGCTGTTCGTCGGCGCGAAGATCGAGCACCGCTTCGAGGGCTTCTCCGACGACTTCGCGACCTGGGTCGTCTTCTACGGCCCGGCGGGGGGCGAGCACGCGTAGTGGCGGCTCGGACCTGACGAGGTCGCCAGTTCCTCACGCGTCGACGGCGTCGCCTCCTGCCTCGAGCGTGGCCGCGAGGCGGGCGACGTCGGCAAGCGTGCTCGCGGACTCGGGCGACCGGTCCGCGCGGACGCGCACGATGCGGGGGAAGCGGAGCGCGTAGCCGGAGGTGTGGCGGGCCGAACGCTGGAGATGGTTGAAGGCGACCTCGAGGACGATCTCGGGCCGCACCGTCCGGTAGTGGCCGTGGTCCTCGATGGTGATCATGAGCAGTCGCTCGGTCATCTCGCGAATCTCGGCGTCGGTGAGGCCGTTGTACGCCTTGCCGATCGTCACCAGGCGCCCGGCCGCCTCGTCCCGCACGGCGAACGTGAGGTCCGAGAGGACAGCCCGCCGCTTGCCGTGGCCCCACTCGGCGCCCACCACCACGACGTCGAGGGTCTCCAGCGGCCGCTTGACCTTGAGCCACTGGGCGCCGCGCCGGCCTGACGCGTAGGGCGAGTCCGGCTGCTTCACCATGAGCCCCTCGTTCCCCCGGCCCTGGGCCGCAACGAAGAGCACGTCCAGCTCCTCGGCGGTCGTCGCGGTCCACACGGGCGCGAGCGGCTGACCCGCCGGGAGCGACAGCGCCTCGAGCGCCGCCCGCCGGGCGCGGAGCGGCAGGTCCAGGAGCGTCTCGTCCTCGCGCGCGAGGCAGTCGAACGCCACCAGGGCCACTGGATGCGCCGCCAGGACGTCCGGGGTCGGCTCGATCCGTCCGAGCCGCTGCTGGAGCCGAAGGAAGGGGAGCGCGCGACCGTCCTCCATCGCGAGGACCTCGCCGTCGAGGACGTAGCGCCCGGGCCCGGTCGCGAACGCGGCGACCACCTCGGGAAACTGGAGGGTGAGCTCGCGCCGGTCGCGCGAGTAGAGGCGCACCGTCGCGGCGACCTTGTGGAGCTGGCACCGGACGCCGTCGTACTTGTCCTCGACCCAGAGCGGGGTCCCGAGCCGCCCGACGGCGTCCGCCGCGTCCGCCGCCGGCTGCGCGAGCATGGGATCGACGGGCGTGAAATACGCGAATCGCGCGGGCTCGAGACGGCCCCGGCGAGCATCCAGCGCGACCGTGCCGAGGTCTGCCCGATGGCGGTTCGCAGCGCGCACGGCCCCGATCGGCTGGCCGGTCGCGTGGGCCACCGCGTCCTCCAGCGTCTGCTCCTGCACGCCGATCCGCGCCTCCCCCAGCATGGCCTTCACGAACGCCCGGATCGCGCGCTCACCCAGGCGACGGAATGCGTCCGCGAGCAGCGCGGTCTTCGCGCGCGGGCCCCGCGCAGCGTGAAGGGCCTCGAAGCTCGCGGCCACGTCGGCGAGGCGGACCGGACCGGCGCCGGTGATCGCCACGCCGGCCCATAGCTCGGCGGCGGCGTCGCCCGCGTCAGCGTGACGGCGCCAAGCGGCCGTGACGGCTTCGTCGGTCAGCTCGGGGTGCGCGGCGCGGAGCGCCGCATCGAGCGTCGCACCGCCCACCGACAGGGTGCGGCCGTCTCCGCGAGGGAAGGGACGCCCGCCGAGATAGGTGATCGCGAGCGGCATCGCGTCGTCCGGGAGCGCCTGGAGATAGGCGACCAGCAGCCGACGCTTCTCGAGACGGGAGCGCGTCGCGCGGAGCGCCTCCAGCACGTCGGCCAACGCCTCGAGCGAGTCGGGAGCGGCGGGGATGGGCATTCGCGTCGCCTTTCCGGAGGCTACACCCGCTGGCGGCGTGGCGGCGACTCGCCAATGTCTCCGAGGCGGCCTCGCGGATTCCCGGCACGAGACGCGGCCCACGCGGCGTGACGGGAAGCACGCGCCTTGAAGTGGCGCAAGCAAGTGTGGAGAATCGTCGAAATGCCGCGGCGACACCGACGGGCCCCATCATGCGGGTGGTTGACGCGTGCGGGTTAGTGTCTTCGGCCTGGGCAAGGTCGGGACGGTCACCGCCGCCTGCCTGGCCCGCGCCGGACACGACGTGGTCGGCGTGGACGTCGATCCCGGCGTGGTGGCGGCGCTTCGCGCCGGAGGCGTGTCGGGTGGCGAGCCGGACCTCGGCCCCTTGCTCTCGGAGATGCTGGTGGTCGATCTCGACCGGGGCGATGCCCGCGCGTGGTGGGCGGGACGGCGCGACGCATGAACGTCGGCATCTACAACAACCCGTCCGGCCAGGCCATGGGCGGAGGGACCTACACGATCGCGGTTCTGGCGCGCGCGCTGGCGCAGCGGCACTCCGTGGAGATCGTGCATCACTCTGAGGGGGCCAACGGGCTGTCCATCCCACGGCTGGAGGTCTTTTCGGGGATGACCCTCGACGGCGTGACGCTGCGGTACGTGGAGCGGGGCTGGGCGCGCTGGCACCCGGCCCAGCTCAGCGGGGCGTACGACCTGTTCGTCAACATGACGCACGTGACCCCCGTCCCCGGCCGTGCGACCGTGAACGTCCTGCGCGTGCTGTTCCCGCAGGAGCGCAGGATCACCGGGGCTCGCGGGCGGCGCCGGCTCCTCGCCGTCCGGCGCGCCATCGAGCACGCACGGTGGCGCCGATGGCCGCGAACCTATCAGCTGATCATCGCGAACTCGCGGTTCACTCAGGAGTGGACCCGCCGCCGGTGGGGGGTCGAGAGCCAGGTCCTGCATTCCCCCGTCGATGCGCGTCGCGACGTCGACGGCGCCTCCCGGGCCCCGCTGATCCTGAGCGTGGGGCGCTTCTTTCCGAGCAAGAAACAGCGGGAGATGCTCGGGGTGTTTCAGGCGATCGCGTCGAACGGCGCGCACGGGTGGCGGTACACGTGCGTGGGCAATGTCTCGTCGGTCGCGATGAGCCAGGACTACCTGGGGCAACTCCGCGCCCTCGCGGCAGGCGCGACCGTCGATCTCCAGATCGGCGTGGACCGGGCCACGCTCCGACGCATCCAGGGGCAGGCCGCGATCTTCTGGCACGGGATGGGCCTCGGTGAGGACCTGGAGCGCTACCCGGAGCGCGCCGAGCACTTCGGGATCGCGACGGTGGAGGCCATGGCCGCGGGGTGCGTGCCGCTGGTGTTCGACGGGGGGGGACAGCGTGAGATCGTCCAGCACGGCGAGAGCGGGTTCCGATGGCGCACGCTCGACGAGCTGCGCGACTACACGCTGCTCCTCATGAAGGACGAGGCTCTGCGCGCTCGCATGGCAGACGCGGCGCGCGGACGCGCGGAGCTCTTCGGGCGCGAGCACTTCGTGGCGCGCTTCGCCACCCTCCTGGACCCGCTGCTGCCGGGGCTGGGCCCACTCACGCTCTGAGCGCCACCGGCTGCGGTCTCCCGGTCATCGTTCCGATTGACGTCCACGCCCGCCGGACGGGATCATGCCGACTGTGAGCTCGTCACGACCCGGGATCGCGGCGGCGAACCGCGACGCCTTCGCCCGCCTGGTCGCCGCCGACCCCGTCCTGGTCGACTGTGTCCCGGCCGGAGACGCGCTCCGTCTTCCCGACCGCCTCATCCTGCACGCCGGGCCTCCGATCGCGTGGGCGGGGATGTGTCCGCCGCTCCGGGGCGCAGTCGTCGGCGCGATCCGGTATGAAGGCTGGGCGGCGACGGACGAGGGGGCGGAGCGGCTCGCCGCGGAGGGCGGCGTGCGCTTCGAGCCCTGCCATGGTCACCGGGCCGTCGGCCCGATGACCGGGCTGGTGACACGGTCGATGCCGGTCTTCGTGGTCGAGAACCGGGCGTTCGGGAACCGCGCGCACGTGGCCATCAACGAGGGGCTGGGTCGCGTCCTCCGCTTCGGGGCCCACGACGCGTCCGTGCTGGAGCGTCTGGCGTGGCTCCGTGACGAGGCGGGCCCGCTGTTCGGACGGGCGCTCCGGGCCGGCGACGGCGTGCCGCTCCGGCCCCTCATGGCGCAGGCGCTTCTCATGGGCGACGAGATGCACCAGCGGAACGTCGCGGCGTCGTCGCTCTTCGTCCGGGCGCTTCTCCCGCGGCTCTGCGAGACGGCCGGCGGGCCTGGGCTCGCGCGGGCCGCCGCGTTCGCCTGCGGGAACGATCAGTTCTTCCTGAACCTCGCCATGGCGGCGGCGAAGGCCGCGACGGATCCGGCCGGGGACGTGCCCGGCTCGTCGATCGTGACCGCGATGGCCCGCAACGGCACCGAGTTCGGGATCCGCGTGGCCGGATGCGTCGCGCGCTGGTTCACGGCGCCGGTCGAGACGCCCGTCGGACTGTTCTTCCCCGGCTTCGGCCCCGAGGACGCGAACCCGGACATGGGAGACTCGGCCATCGTCGAGACGATCGGGCTCGGCGGGATGGCCATGGCCGCCTCGCCGGCGGCCGCGCGCTTCGTGGGCGCTGGCGGGCTCGACGCGGCGCTCGCCATCACCGCCGACATGCGCGAGATCTCGCACGGGGAGCACCCGCACTTCCGGGTTGCGACCGACGGCGACCGCGGCGTGCCCGTCGGCATCGACGTGCGGCGCGTGGTGGAGACCGGGATCACGCCCGTGATCAACACCGGCATCGCCGGTCGTCGCGCGGGGACCGGCCAGGTCGGCGCGGGGACCGTGCGGGCGCCGCTCGGCTGCTTCACCGCGGCGCTCGAGGCGCTGGCGCGCGCCCGCGGGGTGGCGTGAGCCCCGCGCGCGATCCGCGCCTGCTGGTCGTGGCGCTGGGAGGCCGGGCGCTCCACGGCGGAGGCCGATCCGGGGAGCGCGAGGCGTGGATCGGGGCGCTCGAGCGAAGCCTCTCGCCGCTGATCGATGTCGCGATGGCGGGATTCCGGATCGTGCTCGTCCACGGGTCCGGCCCGCCGGACGCGGCCGACCGGCGCGCCGGGTCGCCCCGCGCCGCCGGCCCGCCGCTCGCGCTCGACCGTCGGGCGGCCGAGGTTCAGGGCGCCGTGGGCTATGCGGTCCAGCAAGCGCTCGGCAATCTGGCTCGCGCGGGGGGCATCGACCTCGCCGCCGCCGTGGTCGTGACGCGCGTGGAAGTGGATCCCGACGATCCGGCCTTCGCCCGACCGGCGCGCCCCGTCGGGCCGTCCTACTCCGCGGCCCAGGCCCGGCGGCTCGCGCGCGAGCGCGGATGGACCTTCCTCGGGAGGGCCACGGCGCGGCGGCGCGTGGTGCCGTCCCCGCGCCCGCGCCGAATCCTCGAGGCCGATGTGATTCGCCGGCTGGCCGACGGGGCGACGATCACCATCGCGGCCGGCGGGGGCGGCGTGCCGGTCGTCGCGACTCCCGAGGGCTACCGGGGGGTCGACGTCATGCTCGAGGAGGATGCGACCGCGGGACTCCTCGCCACGGCGGTCGCCGCGGATCGCCTGGTCTTCCTGACCGGCGTCGACCATGTCGAGGTGGGCCACCGCACGGACCGCGCGATCCGGGTGGAGCATCTCTCGCGCATCGAGGCGCTGGCGCTGGTGAAAGCCCGCGAGTTTCCGTCCGGCTCGATCGGCCCCAAGATCGAGGCGGCCGCGGAGTTCGTCGACGCCGGCGGGCGCGAGGCGATCATCACCTCGCTCCCCGCGCTGCGCGCCGCGCTCGACGGGCGCGCCGGCACCCGGATCGTCCTCTGACGCCACTGGCGCGATCCGTGGTGACGCGCGCGCGGGCCTCGTAGTACCCTCGCGCCCATGGCTAGCTGGTGGGTGACCCTGATCGTCGGGCTCGCGGTGCTCCTGTTCGGGCGGCGTCTCTTCTGGCTCTTCGTCGGCGCGGCGGGCTTCTTCGTCGGGCTCCACCTGGCCCCGACGCTGTTCCAGGGCCCGGAGTGGCTCATGATCGTGGTCGCCTTGGGGCTCGGGATCATCGGGGCCGTGCTGGCGGTCGTCTTCCAGTGGCTGGCGGTCGGCATCGCGGGGTTCGCGGCCGGCGTCGAGGGCGGACTCGCGGCGGCGGCGGCGCTGGGGCTCGCCGACCGCTGGGCCTGGGCGGTGACCTTGGTGGCGGGCATCGTGGTGGCGGCCCTCGTGCTGTGGCTGTGGGACCCGGTCCTGATCGTCCTGTCGGCGCTGGTCGGGGCGGCGCTGCTCGACCCGCTGGTGCCCGTCTCGTCCGCCGTGCACCCGTGGGTGTTCCTGGGGCTCGCCATCGTCGGCGTCGTGGTCCAGGCGAGCGTGGTCGGCCCTGCCGAGAATGGCGGGCGGCCGCCGCGCAAGCGACGAGGCTGAGGGGAGCGGACCGCCATCATGCGAGGGGTCGTCTTTCTCGGGGAGCGCGAGCTGGAGCTCCGGGACTTTCCGGATCCGCGCCCGGGCCCGGGCGAGGTCGTCCTCGCCATGAAGGCATCCGGCATGTGCGGAAGTGACCTCCACCCCTACCGGGCCTCCCGGCGCGGCGGCGCGGCCCAGAGCCTCGGGCTCGGCGGCTCGGGCGGTCCCCACATCGCGGGCCACGAGCCCTGCGGCGTCGTGCTCGAGCGAGGCGCCGGTGTCCCCGAGGCCGACGCGCCCACCGGCGCGCGCGTCATGAACCATCACTACAAGGGCTGCGGGCACTGCAAGCACTGCCGCGCCGGCTGGGCGCAGCTCTGCCCCCGCGGGATCGTCGTCTACGGCATGACGGGGCATGGGGGCCACGCGCCGTACATGGTCGTTCCGGCCTCCACGCTGGTGCCGCTTCCCGAGGAGCTGTCCTTCGAGGAGGGCGCCGCGATCTCTTGCGGCACCGGCACCGCGTATCAAGCGCTGCGACGACTGGACGTCTCGGGCCGGGACACGCTCGCCGTCTTCGGCCAGGGCCCGGTCGGGCTGTCTGCCACGATGCTCGGCGCGGCGATGGGCGCGCGCGTCCTCGGCATCGACGTCGGCCGGGAGCGGCGCGAGCTGGGCCGGACGTTCGGCGCCGACGCCGTCGTCGATCCGGGCGCGACCGACGTGGTGGCGGCGCTCAAGGCCCTCACCGACGGCGAGGGCGTGGACGCGGCGCTCGACTGCTCGGGCAGCCCGGATGCGCGCCTGGCGGCGGTCCGGGCCACCCGGACCTGGGGGCGGGTCGGCTTCGTGGGCGAGGGGAACCAGGTCACCTTCGACGTCAGCCCCGATCTCCTCCGGCGCCAGCTGACGCTCCATGCCTCGTGGACCTTCAGCACGCTGATCCAGGAGGAATGCGCCCGGTTCATCGTCAAGCGCCGCGTGCCCCTCACGCGCCTCCTCACCCATCGCTTCCAGCTTCCCCAGGCCCCAGACGCCTACCGCCTCTTCGACACGCAGACTACCGGCAAGGGCGTCTTCGTCTTCGACTGAGCCGGGATGACTGGACGCCTGGTCCAGATCAACGTTTCGGCGGGCGGCGTGCCGAAGCGCCCGGTGCCCCGGGCCCGCGTGCTGCGCTCGGGGGTCGAGGGCGACGCGCATCGGAACGCCGAGCACCACGGCGGGCCCGATCGCGCGCTCTGTCTCTTCTCGATCGAGCAGATCGAGGCCCTCCGGGCGGAAGGCCACGCGGTCGAGCCGGGGGCGCTCGGCGAGAACCTGACCGTCGCCGGGCTCGACTGGGCCCGGGTCCAGCCGGACGACTTCTTCCGGCTCGGCGGCGAGGTGGTCGTCCAGATCACCCGCTTCACGAGCCCGTGCCGGAGCATCCGGGGGGCGTTCCTCGACGGAGCGTACTCGCGCGTGTCCGAGAAGCGGCACCCGGGATGGAGCCGCGTGTACGCGCGCGTCCTCGTCCCCGGCGCGCTCGCCGCGGACGATCCGGTGGAGCGCCTGTCGGCCGCCGAGGTGGCGCGCCATCTCGCCGCGGGCCTCGGAGTCGGCGGGTGACGATCGTCGACCTGTCGCTGCCGATCCGTCCGCACGTCCGCTGGAAGACGGAGGTGACGGTCCAGTCGAACTTCGAGGACCCATCGCACCCGTTTCGCTCGAGCCGGCTCGCGATGCCCGGGCACGGCTTCACCCACTGCGATGGCTTCAACCACTTCGTCCCCGGCGGGACGACCGTCGACCGGATGCCGCTCGACACCTGGATCGGCGAGGCGGCGGTCGTCGATCTGACGCACGTCGGCGCGAACACCGCGGTGGAGGCGGCTGACCTCGAGGCGCGAGGTCAGCACGTGCGCCGTGGCGACATCGCGCTCCTCCGGACCGACTGGCCGCTCCGGCGGTCGTGGGAAACGGTCGAGTTCTGGACCGAGGCGCCGTGGACGAGCGCCGCCGCGTGCCGGTGGCTCGTCGCGCGGGGCGTGAAGGCCGTCGGCTACGACTACCCGCCCGACGAGCCGGTCCGTGACCTCGTCCTTGGCCGCCGGCGTTCGATCGCGCCGGAGGAGTGGGCGACGCACCACACCTTCTTCCCGGCGGGGATCGGGGTCATCGAGTACCTGGTGAACCTGGACCGTCTCGGGCGCGACCGCGTGCGCTTCGTCGCGCTGCCGCTCAAGCTCGACGGCGGGGACGGCGCGCCGGCGCGCGCCATCGCGATCCTCGACTGATCGGCGCGGATCGTCGGCCGGTGAGTCACGCGGACGCCGTCGACCTCGTCGTGGCCGGGGGACGCCTCGCGTTTGCGGGCGCGCTCGGCGACATCGGCGTCCTCGCGCTTGACAGCGAGGGCGGCGCCACGTAAAGTCACCAGTCGGTAGCTCCTTTAAGTGGGCCCCGCGAGGTCCACAAGGAGAGGCGATGACGACGGTCGCGATCATGAGGCCCTTCCCGGAGAACGGGGAGGGCATTTCTGTCTCCGGGCTCGCCGATGGCCGCGTGATTTCGCGGTCGGGCCCACCATGAGCCAGCGTGAGAAGGCTCAGGTGCTGGACGAGCCGGGGATCGACCGGGCCCTCACCCGGATCGCCCACGAGATCGTCGAGCGGGCGGGCGGGACCGACGGTCTCGCGCTGGTCGGCATCCGGACGCGCGGCGTGTCGCTCGCCCGCCGGATCGCGACCCGCCTCCAGACGATCGGCGGCCAGCCGGTGCCAGTCGGCGCCCTCGACATCACGCTCTACCGGGACGATCTCGCCCTCAAGGGGGAGGCCCCGGTCCTGCGGGCCACCGAGATCCCCTTTTCGGTGTCCGACCGGACGATCGTGCTGGTCGATGACGTGCTCTACACGGGCCGGACGATCCGGGCGGCGCTCGACGCGATCATCGATCTCGGACGCCCACGGATGATCCAGCTGGCCGTCCTGGTGGATCGGGGGCACCGGGAGCTCCCCATCCGCGCGGATTACGTGGGGAAGAACCTCCCGACGGCGCGCCGCGAGGCCGTCCAGGTCCTGCTCCACGAGCACGACGGCCAGGACCGCGTCGTGATCCACGAACCCGACGCCTGAAGCCAAGGCCTGAGGAGGACGTGATGGGGCTGACGCGGAAGGACCTGCTGGAGATCCGGAGCCTCGAGGCCGCCGAGATCCAGACGATCCTCGACACCGCCACCTCCATGAAGGAGATCGCCTCCCGGGAGATCAAGAAGGTGCCCGTCCTCCGCGGGAAGACGGTGGTGAACCTGTTCCTCGAGCCGTCGACGCGCACCCGGACCTCGTTCGAGATCGCCGGCAAGTGGCTCTCGGCCGACGTCATCAACGTCTCGGGATCGTCCTCCAGCGTGGTCAAGGGAGAGACCCTCATCGACACCGCCCGCAACATCGAGGCGATGAGCCCCGACTGCGTGGTGATCCGTCACGCGTCGTCCGGCGCCGCCCACATGCTCGCCCGAGCCCTCCGGTGCTCGATCGTGAACGCCGGGGACGGGATGCACGAGCATCCGACCCAGGCGCTGCTCGACCTCATGACGATCCGCGAGAAGCGCGGCCACCTGGATGGGCTCTCGGTCGCGATCGTGGGCGACATCGCTCACAGCCGCGTGGCGCGCTCCAACATCGCGGGGATGCGGAAGATGGGGATGAGCGTGACCGTGGCCGGGCCACCGACCTTGATCCCGCCCGGAGTCGAGGAGCTCGGCGTCAAGGTGGCCCGGCGCCTCGAGGACGCGGTGCGGGACGTCGACGTGATCATGATGCTCCGGCTCCAGCAGGAGCGCATGACCGCCAACTACATCCCGTCTCTCCGGGAGTACTCGCGCCTCTACGGGCTCTCGCTCGAGAAGCTGCGCGGCGCGCGGGACGACGTGCTGATCATGCACCCCGGCCCCGTCAATCGCGGCATCGAGATGGCTCCCGAGGTGGCCGACGGGCCCTACTCGGTCATCCTCGAGCAGGTCGCGAACGGCGTCGCGGTGCGCATGGCGATCCTCTACCTCCTGATCGGCGCCAAGGGCGGGGAGGCCTGAGCGATGGACCTCCTGATCCGGAACGGCCGCGTGGTGGATCCCGCCAACGGTGTCGACGCGGCGGGCGACGTGCTGATCCAGGCGGGCCGCGTGGCTCGGGTCGGAGCGCGGCTCGAGGCGCCCGCGGGCACGAAGACCGTCGACGCCGGTGGGCGGGTCGTGGCGCCGGGGCTGATCGACATCCACGTGCACCTCCGGGAGCCCGGCCAGGAGTACAAGGAGACGATCGCGAGCGGTACGCGGGCGGCGGCCGCCGGCGGGTTCACCGCGGTCGCGTGCATGGCCAACACGCAGCCGGTCAACGACACGCGGGCGGTGACGGACTACATCCTCGCCGAGGCCCGCGCCCGGGGCCGGGTGCGCGTGTATCCGATCGGCGCGGTGACGCGCGGTCTCGGCGGGCGGGAGCTAGCCGAGCTCGGCGAGCTCGCCGAGGCGGGATGCGTGGCCTACTCCGACGACGGCAAGCCGGTGATGAACTCCGCGCTCCTGCGCCGGGCGCTCGAGTACGCGCAGGCGTTCGGCCGGCCGATCATTTCGCACGCCGAGGATGCCGCGCTCAGCGAGGGCGGCGTGATGCACGAGGGCTTCGTGTCGACGGACCTCGGGCTCCGGGGGATCCCGGCGGCGGCCGAGGAGGTCATGGTCGCGCGCGACCTCGCGCTCGCCGAGCTGACCGGGACGCCGGTCCACATCGCCCACGTGTCGACGGCGGCGGCGGTGCGGCTCCTGCGTGACGCGAAGGCTCGCGGGGTCCCGGCCACCGGCGAGGTCACCCCGCACCATCTCGTCCTGACCGACGAGGCGCTCCGGGCCTACGACACCAACGCGAAGATGGCGCCGCCGCTCCGCTCCAAGCGCGACGTCGAGGCCTGTCGGGAGGCGCTCGCCGACGGCACCCTCGACGCGATCGCGACCGATCACGCGCCGCACGCGCTCACCGACAAGGAGGTTGAGCTCGACCACGCGGCCAACGGCATCGTCGGCCTCGAGACGGCGGTCGCGCTCTGCCTGACGCACCTCGTCCGGGAGCGGGTGCTGGACCTGCCGACCCTGATCGCGCGGCTGACCGTGGGGCCGGCGCGAGTGCTGGGGCTTCCGGGCGGGAGCCTCGCGGCGGGCGCGCCGGGCGACGTGACCGTGCTCGATTTGGCGCGGGAGCACGTGATCGAGCCGACGCGTTTCCGCTCGCGGGCCAGGAACACGCCGTTCGGCGGCTGGGCCTGCACCGGCGCGCCCTGGATGACCGTCGTGGGCGGCCGGGTGGTGATGCAGGACGGCGTCGTCGTGGAGGACCGGGAGCCATGAGCGGACGCGAGCGGGCGGTCCTGGCGCTGGCCGACGGCCGGGTCTTCGAGGGCGAGCCGCTCGGGGCCCGCGGAGAAGTGGCGGGCGAGGTCGTGTTCAACACCGCCATGAGCGGCTACCAGGAAGTGCTGACGGATCCCTCGTACAAGGGGCAGATCGTCTGCATGACATACCCCCACATCGGCAACACCGGGGTGAACGACGAAGACCCCGAGTCCGGCCGGCCGTGGGCGGAGGGCTTCGTGGTGCGCGAGGCCTCGCCGATCGCGTCGTCGTGGCGGGCGACGACGACGCTCGACGCCTATCTCCGCCAGCACCGGATCGTGGCGATCCAGGGAATCGACACGCGCGCCCTCACCCGCCACATCCGGGACCACGGCGCCCAGGAGGGCGTGATCGCGACCGGCGACGTCGACCCCCAGGCGGTCGTCGCCAAGGCCCAGGCGGTACCCGCTCTCCTCGGGCGCGATCTGGTGAAGGAAGTGACCTGCCCGGCTGCCTACGAGTGGCGCGAGTCGGTGTGGCATCTGGGGCAGGGGTACGCGCCGCCGCCGCCCGCGCGCTTCCACGTGGTCGCGTACGACTCGGGGATCAAGCGCAACATCCTCCGCCACCTGACGGCGCAGGGCTGCCGGGTCACCGTGGTGCCGGCGTTCGCCTCGGCCGACGAGGTGCTGGCGCTCCGGCCGGACGGGCTCTT
>CAYXBJ010000175.1:0-7304 GCA_964463175.1 uncultured bacterium | reverse complement strand
TTCAGGCCTGCCCCTGACGTTGGAGTGAAGCTGGGGTGATCGATCCGGTCAGCGGCCGCCGGCGCCGCGCGCTCATCAAAGTTAAGGCCTGACCCCGGAGTTTCGAGTTTAGGTGCGGAGACGCGGGTCCATCGCGTCCCGGACCGCATCGCCGAAGAGGTTCAGCCCGAAGACCGACACCGCGATGGCGGCCCCCGGGAAGATCGCGAGCCACGGCGCGTTCCGCATGTTCCGCTGCGCCTCGTAGAGCATGTTGCCCCACGTCGGGCGGGGCGGCGGCTCGCCCAGCCCCAGGAACGAGAGCGCGGCCTCGGCGAGCAGCACCTCCGCGAAGTAGAGGCTGCACTGCACGATGACCACCGAGAGGCAGTTCGGCACGATCGTCCGCAGCACGAGCCGGCCGAGCGAGGCGCCGAGCGCGCGGGACGCGGCGACGTACTCCTGCGCCAGCACCGACAGCGCGATGCCGCGCGTCATCCGCGCGATGCGGGGGAAGTAGACGACGCTCAGCGCGATGACGATGCTCCGGCCGCCGGTCCCGAGCGCGGCCCCGACCGCCACCGCGAGGAGCAGCGCCGGGAAGGACATCAGCACGTCGAGCGCGCGCATGACGAGGCCGGCGACGCGCGGCGGTGCCGCGGCGCCGACGATCCCGACCAGCACGCCCGGCACCCCGGCGAGCAGGATCGTCATGGCGCCGACCACGAGGCTGAAGCCGGCGCCGTTGACGACGCGGCTGAACACGTCCCGCCCGAGGTGGTCCGTCCCGAACCAGAACTCGGCGCCGGGCGGGGAGAAGCGTTTGGGCACGTTCATCCGGACGGGATTCCGGAGCGGCAGATAGGGCGCGGCGACCGTCATCACGACGAGCCCCAGCACGATCAGCGCGCCGACCAGCGACAGGGGATTTCGACGGATCCAGTGCCGCATGCGCGTCCATCGCGATCGCCGGGGCGGCAGCGCCGCGGCGGGGCCCGCGACCGCGCGGTCGGCCTCGCTCTCCAGGGTGCCGGCGGGGGCCGGGGCCATGGCGTCAGCTCGGGCGCAGCCGCGGGTCCAGGTACGTGTACAGCACGTCGACGAGCAGGTTCACGAGGACGTACACGACCGCGACGTACAGGATGAGGCCCTGGATGACCGGCAGGTCGCGGTTGTAGAGGGACCGCACGACGAGCTGGCCGACGCCCGGCAGCACGAAGACCGTCTCGATCACCGCGCTGCCGCCGAGCAAGATGCCGAGGTGGATCCCGATTGCGGTGACGATCGGGATCAGGGCGTTGCGCAGCGCGTGGCGCATCAGGACCGCGCTGCCCCGGAGGCCCTTGGCCTGGGCGGTGCGCACGTAGTCCTGGTTCAGGACCTCCAGCATGCTGGAGCGCGTCAGGCGGGTGAGCAGCGCCGCGAGATTCGTTCCGAGCGCGAGGCTCGGCAGGATCAGGAACGGGATGGCCTTCCGGAACCCCTGGGTGATCGGCTCGTATCCGATGATCGGCAGGAGATCGAGCCGGAGCGAGAACAGGATGATGAGCATGAGCCCCAGCCAGAAGCTGGGGAGGGACAGGCTCACCAGCGTCAGCAGGCGCGCGGCGTGGTCGATCCACGAGTTCCGGAACGCAGCGGACAGGAGCCCGGCGGGGACGCCGATGCCGACCGCGAACAGGAGCGCGAGCGTCACCAGGGAGAGCGTCGTCGGCATGCGCCAGACGAGCTCCTCGGATACCCGCGTCTTGTTGTAGAGCGACTGGCCGAGGTCGCCCCGGAGGATCTGGCCGAGCCACTCGAGGTACCGGACGTGGAGCGGCCGGTCCAGCCCCAGCTGGTGCCGGAGCTCCGCGACCGCCTGGGGCGTGCCCTCGCCGCCCATCATCACGAGGGCCGGATCGCCAGGGATCACGTGCACCAGCGCGAACGACACCATCGTGAGCGCCAGCAGCATCGGCGCGAGCGCCAGAAGGCGCAGCAGAACCAGCTTGACCAGCGGGTGCATCGTCAGCGGGGCGCCGCGCTCACCCCGGGAGCCCGGGTCGGTCCGTTTGGCGGGACCGCAGGTCTTCCCGGCCGCGGGTCACGACCCGGCCGCGAAGGCCTTCTGGAGCGATCCCGCGATCTCGCCGAGCGCCGTGCGCGCCTTGTCGAGGATGCGCGTCATGCGAATGAACCCGTGGATCATCCCGGGGTACTGGGTCAACGTGACCGCGACGCCCGCGTCGCGGAGACGCGCGGCATAGGCCTCGCCCTCGTCGCGGAGCGGATCGTACTCCGCGGTGATCACGAGCGCCGACGGCAGGCCGGCCAGGCTCGGCGCGCGGAGCGGGGAGGCGTAGCGCTCGAGCCCCTGGGCCTCGCGCGCGAGGTAGTGATTCCAGAACCAGCGCATGCCCTCGCGCGTGAGGAGGTAGCCCGTCGCGTTCTCGAGGTAGGACGGTGTGCCGAAATCGCAGTCGGTGACCGGGTAGATCAGGACCTGGTGGACCAGCGCCGGGCCGCCGCGCTCGCTCGCGACCAGCGCGACCACCGTGGCGAGGTTGCCGCCCGCACTGTCGCCCCCGACGGCGACGCGGCGGGGGTCGACGCCCAGCCGGGCAGCACTGGCCACCGTCCACACGAGCGCGGCGTAGGAATCCTCGACGGCCACCGGGTACTTGAACTCGGGGGCGAGGCGGTAATCGACGCTCACCACCACGCAGCGGGCCGCGTTGGTGAGCGACCGGCAGAAGCCGTCGTGCGTGTAGAGGTCGCCGATCACCCAGCCGCCGCCGTGATAGTAGACCAGCGCGGGATGCGGGCCCGGGCCGCCCGGCGAGTAGACGCGCACGATGATCGCCCCGCCCTTCACGGGCACCCGGTGATCAGCCACCGCCGCCACGCTCTCGAACGGGCCGAGCGCCTCGGTGCGGGCGCGCAAGGACTCCCGCGCCTCTTCCGGCGTCGAGGACTCCACGGGCTTGAGGTTCAGCTGGCTGACGGCTTCGATGACGCGCTGGGCCTGGGGATCGAGCGGCATGACGGCCCTCCGGGGGCTCTAGGGGTCAGGCGCGGGCTGCGCTCGCGCGGGGGCGCAGGAGCTTGGCTCGAGCATCGTGGAGCTGCTGGTGGAACGGCGTGCGCTCCCTGACGGTCATCGGGGTCTCCGCGGCCAGTCCGGTGCGGAGCTCGACGAAGGCCGGTCCCTCCGCGATGAGGAGCTCGGGAAGCCGCCGCTCGAGGTCGCCGAGGTCGTCGATGGCCAGGGCGAGCCGGTACCCGGCACCGCGGGCCATCATCACGAAGTCGACGGAGAGCCCGCCCGGAATCCCCTGGGCGCCCGAGGTGTGGTAGACGCCGTTTTTGAAGAGGAAGTGGACGAGATTCCGCGGCGCGGCGCCCGCGACGGTCGCGAGCGACCCGAGCTGCATGAGGAGCGAGCCGTCGCCGTCCAGGACGAGGACCCGGCGATCCGGCCGGGCGAGCGCGAGCCCGAGCCCGAGGGAGGACGCGCCGCCCATGAAGCCGACGCAGGTCACCGACAGGTCGTCGGGCGCGATGCGGCGCCAGGCGGGCGCCGTCGTCATCGTGGGCACGACGATCGCCTCGCCGCGCCGGGCGGCGATCGCGCGGAGGACGTCCTCCGGCTTCATCAGCATGTCCGGAGCGCCTCAGCTCGTCTCGAGCCCGACCAGGACCGCCGTCGGCCCGCGGCGGGCCCGGCTGAGCCGGTAGTACTCGGGAATGAGGTGCACGTCATCCGGTCCCTCGAGCCGCGCGTGGGGCACGCCGAAGGTGTCGAGCAGCGGCTCGCAGTAGCGCACCATCGAGTGGCGCGACTCGCGCGGGTCCTTGTCCTTCTCGCGATTGAGAAGGCCGATCATGTAGAAGACGGGCACCCGGCCGTCCATCGCGACGCCGCGGAGCGTGTTGACCGACGCGTAGAGCCCCGCGTGCTGGATCATGAGCACGACCGGCTCCCCGCCGACGTGGAGCCCCGCCGCGATGCAGGCCGCCTCGTCCTCGGTCGCGCAGGTGACGACCCGGATCGACTCCTCCTTGTCGAGCGCGGCCAGCACGGTCTTCTGGTGGGTGTCCGGCACGCTGAGGATCCAGCCGAGATGCGTGTGGACTGGTGGCTCGGCGACCTCGGAGGCGAGGGCCGCCCTCGCCTCGCGGAAGGTGTCCTTCAGCGTGTCGATGACGAGCGAAGCCGGAATGGACTCGGGCATCCTCTTCTCGCGGTCGTGTCGGAGTTTTCGGATCGGGGCGCGCCGCCGCCGGTCCCGGCGACTACTTGGACACGCCCCAGACGCGGGCGTAGCCCGCGGCCCAGTGGTTCCAGCCCTTGACGTTCTCGCGCCACGCGGCGACCTGCGGGACGTAGATCGTCGGGTAGTACGGGAGCTCGGCCCGCCGGAGCTGCTCGAGCTGAGCGTAGATCTTCGCGCGATCCTCTGCCTTCTGCGCCTTCCGCCCTTCCTGGCAGAGGCGGTCGTACTCGGCGTTGTTGAACCCCGCGTTGCTCGACGACGACTCGTTGGTCTGGCAGTAGTACACGTCGGCGTCCGGCCGGGGCGTGAGGCCCGAGTAGAAGAGATCGAACTCGCCCTTGTTCCAGACCTCCTGGAGCGCGGCCGACTCGAGCGTCTTCACCTCGACGTTCATGCCGGCTGCCTGAAGCTGGGCCTGGATCACCACCGCGCCCTGAGCGATCCGGTCCGGCACGAGGTGGGCGGTGAGGACGACCTTCTCACCCTTGTAGCCGGCCTCCTGGAGGAGCTGCTTGGCCTTCGCGAGGTTCGCCTTGGCGAAGGGGTCCTGGTCGTGGATCGCGCCGTGGAACGGCATGTCGGCCGGGAATCCCGCCGACACCGGCTTGCCCTGGCCACCGGTGTTGGCCTGGGACAGCTCGTTCTTGTCGATCGCGTAGCCGACCGCCTGCCGGAGCTTCGCGTTCGAGAACGGGCCCCGCTTGAAGCCGAAACGGAGGTCGTCGAAGGCGATACCGGGCTTGGAGGCGACAACCAGCCCGGGCTTGCCCTTCAGCCGGCCGACGTCCTCGACGTTGAGCTCGATCGCGATGTCGACGTCGCCCTTCTCGATGGCCGCCGCCCGCACCGAGCCGTCGGTGATCGGGATGAAGTCCACCGTCTCCATGATGGCGACCTTCTTCCCGGCGAGCCCCGAGGCCGGCCGGGTGTCGGCCACGTAGTCCTTGAACTTCTTCACCCGGAGGTAGGCGTCCTTCTTCCACTCCACGAACTCGTAGGGACCGGTGCCGACGGGCTTGGTGATGGCGCCGCCTTGCCGCTCGACCTCGCCGTCCGGGTAGATGACGACCGGGCAGATGACGTTGGCGAGGTTGGCGAGGAACACGCCGGACGGCTGGTTGAGGGTGATGCGGACCGTCGAGGCGTCGGTGGCCGCGACGTCCTTGACCAGCGCCTTGAACTCCGCCGAGCGGCAGCCCTGGTTCCGCATCCGGTTGAGCGTGTACGCCACGTCCTTGGCGTCCATCACCTTGCCGTTGTGGAACTTCACGCCCTTCCGCACCGTGATGGTGTACGTGAGCCCGTCGGGGCTGATGCTGTGCTTCTCGGCGAGCATCGGCTGGATGGAGAGGTCCTCGCCGAGCGTGTAGAGCATCTCGTACACGTTGAGCAGCGCGACGCGGCTCACGTAGTGGGTCGTGAGGTGGAGATCGACGTTGGACGTGTCGCCCTGAAGCGCGACCTTGAGCGTGCCCTGGGCCCGGGCGGCGGGCGCGACGGCCAGGGTTGCACCGAGCAGCAGCGCGACGGCCACCGCGAGCCGGCTGCCCATGTGACGGAGCACCTGTCCTGCCGTCCGAGTCGACCGCTTCGACCGCATCGCCGTCCCCTCCTTGCCGGTCACCAGCGGATCTCCCGCTGCACCGGTAGCCGGTGCTGGTCCTGACGCGCCTCGATCGGCCAGCTGCGGAACTCGTCCAGCCAGACGAGCATCTCTTTCATCAGGGCGTCGTTGATCCGGCGCCCCTTCTCGCGGCTGGCCTTCGTGGGATCGCCGTGGACGCCCGTCTTGGTCCAGCGCCCCCAGAAGTCGTTGAACCGGACGTTGGTCGTGCTGTCGGAGGTCATCGTCTGGCCGACGCGGTCGGTGTCCTGGACCGCCTTGTCCATCTGAACGCGCTCGGCCGCGTAGTGGAGGTACAGCGAGGTCTCCCACTCGTCGGCGTGCGCGTAGACGCCGCTCTCGAGCCCCTTGAGACCCTCGTCCCGTCCCATGTTGTAGTAGCCGAACGCGCAGCAGATGGCGGGCGTCTCGAGCACCACTCGGCGCGCGATCAGGTCGGCCATCGGCATGTTCGACCCGTGGCCGTTGACCACCGCCATCCGACGGAACCCGTGATACGCGACGCTCTTCAGGACGTCGACGCAGAAGTCGATGAAGTGCTGCGGCTCGATGTGGATCGTCCCCGGGAAGTCGAAGTGATGCATGTTGAGCCCGTAGGGGATCCCGGGGAGCACCAGCACCTTGTCCGGCGCGCGGCGGCCGAGCTCGCGGCACACCGACTCGACCAGGAAGAGGTCGGTGTCGAGGGGCAGGTGAGCGCCGTGCTGCTCGGTGGAGCCGGTGGGGAGGATGACCACCTTCCCGAGCTCGATCGCGTCGTTCATCTCGGGCCAGGTGAGCTTGTTGTATTCGAAGATCTCGCGCGCCTTCACCGAGCCTCCTGGATGTCAGAGACGGTTCGGGACCGGAAGCGGCCTCGAGGGGTCAACTCTAGCGGAGGGACGGGACCCGGACAAGGGGGTGACGGCCCGCGGCGGTCGCGTCGGGGCGCGCGCGCACGACCGTCCTGAGGTAGGATGAGCGCCCATGGAGCACTCGATCGCCGACCCGGCCCCGTTCCTCACCCCGGAGCTCGCCGCCGAGGTGCGCGAGCGCTTCGGCACGCCGTGCTACGTGTACGACCGCGTCGCTCTCGAGGCGGCCGCCCGGGCGGCCCTCGCGTTCCCAGCGCCGTTCGGCTTCACCCTGCGCTACGCGATGAAGGCGAATCCCTCGCGCGGGATCCTCCGCCTCTTCCGCGAGCTGGGCCTCCACATCGACGCCTCGAGCGATTTCGAGGTCGAGCGGGCGATCCAGGCGGGATTCGCGCCGGGCGAGATCCAGCTCACCTCGCAGATGCCGTCGCGGCGGCTGGCCGAGCACGTGCGCCGGGGCGTCCTGTTCAACGCCTGCTCGCTTCATCAGCTCGACAGCTTCGGCCGGGTCGCGCCAGGGCACGAGGTGTCGGTGCGGATGAACCCGGGGCTCGGGACCGGCTCGACCAAGCGGACCAACACCGGGGG
>CAYXBJ010000174.1:0-19153 GCA_964463175.1 uncultured bacterium | reverse complement strand
CCCCGTCGCCGCGTCGCACGATCCCCGGTGGTTCGTCATCGACGAATGGGAGGGCGTCGCCGCGGCGGTGGCCGACGGGAGCACGCCGGAGGTCCTGGCCCGGCACGAGGGGGGCCTGCGGAGCCGTCTCAGCCACTTTGCCCACAACGTCGGCCACCGGCGCTTCCAGCTCGACGGGACGACGGCGTCCTAGGTGGCGTCGCTGGATCGCCGGCAGCCGGCTCCCTGTCCGCGCGGCGTCAACGGAGGCGAACAGCCTCACCGGTCGATCGAGCGGATCCTCGAGGACGCGGAGTTCCTGAGACATCCCGGCGGGGTCCGCTGACGCGCGGGCGGCCGATCCACACGAGCGTGGTCGAGAGAGAGGCCAGGACATGACGCCGAAGAGCCGGATGAAGCTTGGAATGACCCTCCCGATCGGGGTTGGCGCGCTGGGTGACGGCAAGCCGGTCCCGTGGACGGCACTGCGCGAGATCGCCAAGCAGGGCGAGGAGGTCGGGTTCGACACGATCATGGCGCCGGACCACCTGATCTTCCGCCGGTCGCCGCCGGGGAACGAGCCGGCCATCGACATGCCTCCCGGCAAGAGCCGAGGCATCTGGGAGGTGTGGTCGGTCCTGAGCGCGGTGGCCGAGGCGACCCGGCGCATCCACCTGGGCACGCTGGTGGCCTGCACCGGGTTCCGCAACCCCGCGCTTCTCGCCAAGATGGCGGAGACGCTGGACGAGATCAGCGGGGGGCGCGTGCTCCTCGGCCTGGGCGCCGGCTGGCACCAGCCGGAATACGAGGCGTTCGGCTACCCCTTCGACCACCGGGTGAGCCGCTTCGAGGAGGCCCTCCAGATCATCGTGCCGCTCCTGCGCCAGGGCCGCGTGGACTTCCAGGGGCAGTACTATCAGGCGCGCGAGTGCGAGCTCTTGCCTCGCGGGCCGCGGCCGAGCGGCCTCCCCATCTTCATCGGGGCCCAGCGGCCCCGGATGCTCCGCCTCGTCGCGCGCTACGCCGACAGCTTCGACGCCGACTACCAGACGGGGCCGGCCCCGGTCCTCGAGCGCCTGAACGACCTGGAGGCCGCGTGCCGGGACGTCGGGCGCGATCCCGCCACGCTCGGCCGCATGGCGGCCACCCGCGTGGCGCTGGCCGGTCCCGGGGGCGCGTCGGGCTTCCAGGTCGGTCCCGCGAAGGACGGGATCGCGCAGTTCGATCTCGCCGGGGTGCGATTCCCCGCCCGGCTCGGCTCAGTGGAGGAGCTCGCCGCTCACCTTCGGGGGTTCGAGGCGATCGGGATCGACCACCTGACGGTCAACGTCGTCGATCCGCCCGGCGCCCGCGGCATCGAGCGCTTCGCCGCGGTCATCGAGGCGCTCCGCCGGTAGCGGCGCCTCGCGCGAGCGAGGCTGGCCGGATCACGATCGCGTGGAGGGGCGAGCGGACCCGATCGGCCCGAATCCCTCAGCCGAGCGGCGGCCAGTACCGGATGGGCTGGATCCCCTTCTCCCGGCGGGCGAGCAGCCAGGTCGAGCCCTTCTTCTTCGGCTCCCCCTCGCCCACCAGCGCTTCCACGACGTCGCCGTGGGTGCAGAGGACCACCGGGCCCGGGCCGAGCCGCGCGATGAGGGTCCGCGCCTTCTCCACCGGCATGCCTTCGCCGATCGCCGCGTCGTGGTCGACGGGCATGCCGAGGTGCGCGGACAGGGGCTCCAGCGTCTGGACACACCGGACGTACGGGCTCGACACGAGCCGCGTGACCCCGTAGCCCGCCAGCGGCGCCACCATCGCGCGCGCCTGGCGGCGCCCGCGCTCGTCGAGCGGGCGAAGCCGGTCGTCGGCGGTCCAGCGCTCGCGATCGCCCGCCTTGGCGTGCCGCACGAGGAGCACGAGGGAGGCGAGCGCCGGCTCGATCGTGTCGAGGATCCCCCGGTCGCCGGGATACGACAGCTGGCGACCCGCCGCCGGCACGGACATCCAGCGGACCTCGTCCACCTCGTCGTTGGCCACGAAGCCGCCGTCGCGGACGGTCATCGCCCAGTAGCGCACGCCCTTGTCACGGCCTCGCCGGTCTCGGTAGCGGCTGGCGCCGAGCTCGGGCCCGAGCAAGCAGTCGAGCCCGGTCTCCTCGGTGACCTCGCGGAGCGCGCAGTCCTCCTCCGTCTCGCCGGGCTCGACCTTGCCCTTGGGAAGGGTCCAGTCCCGGTGACCGGGGCGATGGACGAGAAGGACCTCCAGCTGCCGGCCGGGGCCGGCCCGGAGAACCGCCCCGCCCGCGGCGCGGACCTCGGGCGACGCTATGCGGCCTTCCACACGCCCTGCCGCGACAGGTCGTCGGCGACCGCGCGGATCCCCCGGTCGAGGCAGTCCACGACGCGGTCCACCTGCTCCCGCGTGATGCAGAGCGGCGGCGCCAGCGCGACGACGTGGCCGACGGGCAGGGCCCGCACGATCACACCGTCCTCGAGACACCGGGCGGCGACCGCCTGGCTCACCTTCTGCGTCGCCTCGAACGGACGCCGGGTTGCCCGGTCGGCCATGAGCTGGATGCCCGCCATGAGCCCGACGCCGCGGACGTCGCCCACCAGCGGCAGGCTACCGATCCGATCCCGGAGCGCGGTCTGCATGTAGGCGCCGGTGCGGGCCGCGTTGCCGATGAGGTCCTCGCCCACGAGGATGTCGAGGTTCGCCAGCGCCGCCGCGGCCCCGACCGGGTGCCCGCTGTACGTGAAGCCGTGGGCGAAGGCGCCCACCTCGGGTGACCCGGCCTGGAGCACCGACCACACGCGCTCCGACACGAGCACGCCCGAGAGCGGGAAGTAGCCGCTGGTCAGCCCCTTGGCGACCGTCATCAGGTCGGGCTCGATCCGGTACACGTGGGAGCCGAACGGTTGCCCGAGCCGTCCGAACCCGCAGATCACCTCGTCGGCGATCAGGAGGACGTCGTGCTTCCGGAGCACCGACTGCACGCGGTCGAAGTACGTCCGCGGCGGCACCAGGACCCCGCCGGTGCCCATGATCGGCTCGGCGATGAAGGCGCCGACGGTGTCGGGCCCCTCACGCTCGATGAGGGCCTCGAGCTCCGCCACCACCGACGCGGCGTAGGCCTCTTCCGTCGTGCCCGGCGCGGCGTCGCGATAGTAGTCCGGCGCCTTCGTGTGGAGAATGCCGGGCAGCGGCAGGTCGAAGGCCCGGTGGAACGTCGGGAGGCCGGTCAGGCTCGCCGCGGCGATCGTGCTCCCGTGATAGGCGCCGAGCCGCGAGATGATCTTCTTCTTGTGGGGCTTGCCCCGCAGGTTGTTGTAGTACCACACGAGCTTGACCTGGGTGTCGTTCGCCTCGGAGCCGGAGTTCGCGAAGAACACCTTGCTCATCCGGCCGGGAACCATCCCGAGCAGTCGGTCGGCCAGCCGGATCTGCGGCTCGTTCGACATCGACGAGAACGTGTGGTAGAAGCCCAGCCGCCGCGACTGCGCGGCGATCGCGTCGGCGACCTCCGCCCGACCGTACCCGATGTTCACGCACCAGAGACCGGCGAACGCGTCGAGATACCGCCGGCCGCTCACGTCGGTGAGCATGACCCCCGAGCCTTCGGACATGATCCGCGGTCCCGTCCGGAGGTGATCGGCGATCGACGTCGACGGGTGGAGGACGCGCTCCTTGTCGAGAGTCTCGAGCGTGGCAGTCTCGGTGGGCTTTCCGGTCATCTCTCGCTCCTTTGGGACTCCCTGGACGCGCCCGCGGGAGCGGGGCTGGTCGAGTCGGGTGTCCGCCGCTGGCTCATGATACGCGAAGCGACCGCGCCACGCGCGCCCTTCAGCCGACGCGACGATAGGCGCGGAGCGCCGGGGACCGCCAGGCGATCCACGCCGTCGTGACGAGGCTCGCGACGCCGCCGACCACGACCGCGAGGCCCGCGCCGAGCCACTGCGCGGCCATCCCGGACTCGAACTCGCCGAGCTGGGGCCCTCCCATGAAGAACAGCATGCTGATCCCGACCATCCGGCCGCGGAGGTGGTCGGGCGTCTCGAGCTGACGGACGACGTTGCGCAACACGGCGCTGATCGTGTCGGCGGAGCCGGTCGCCGCCAGGGCTAAAAACATGGGCCAGAAGGTCCGGGACAGCCCGAAGGCGATGGTCGCCAGGCCGTAGATCACCACGGCCCACAGGAGCACCACGCCCCGCCGGCGGATTTGCCCGACGAGGCGAACCATCACCGCGCTCGCCAGGACCGCGCCGATCGAGGGGGCCGCGAACAGCCACCCGTAGCCGCGGGGCCCCACCTGGATCACGTCCTGCGCGAATAGCGGCAGGAGCGCGGTGGCCGAGCAGAAGAACGTCGCCAGGCCGTCGAGGATCAGCGTGGACCGGAGGAGCGGCGCGCCGAAGACGAAGCGGAGCCCCTCGCCGAGGGCACGGAGGCTGATGGCGCCCCGCCCCGCGGGCCGCCGGGGCGGCAGATTGCGCATCAGGAGGATGGCGCTGATGGTCGCGACGAACGAAACCGCGTTCAGCGCGTACACCGTCGCCACGCCCTGCGTCGCGAGCGCGATCCCGGCGAGCGTCGGTCCCAGCACCGAGGCCGTCTGGTAGAGGATCGAGTTGAGCCCGATCGCGTTCGGCAGATCCTCGATCGGCACCAGGCTCGGGAGGAGCGACTGCCGGGCCGGGCCGTCGGTCGCGCCGGCCGCGGCGCCGATGCCCGCGATCAACAGGATGATCCAGGGGTTCGCGTGGCCGGTGACGGTCACCAGCGCGAGGGTCGTGGCCGCCAGCATCATCACGATCTGGGCCGCCAGCATGAGCTTCCGCCGGTCGACGGCGTCCGCCACCACCCCGCTCCAGAGCCCGAACACGAGGATGGGACCCAAACGCGCGAGTCCGACCAGGCCGAGGGACAGGGCCTTCCAGTTCGGCGGCGCCAGGAGCGCGATGTGCCACAGGATCGCCGCCTGCTGCATCATCGTCCCCGACATCGAGACGAGCTGGCCGAGCCACAGGAGACGGAAGTTCCGGTGGCGCAGCGCGACGAACGTGGAGGCCGCCCCGGCCACGACTACGCGCGGGCGCGGCGCGTCCCTGCGGACGCCGCGGCGCCGGCCCGGGCGCCCGCGCCGCCACGCCGAGCGCGCGACGCGGTCCGGGTCCATCCCTCTCGCACGATCGCCCAGCGCTCGTGGTCCCGCCAGCGCCCGCCGATCTTCAGATAGCGCGGCGAGAAGCCCTCCTTGCGGAAGCCCAGCCCGCGCACCAGCGCGCGCGACGGGTGGTTCCCCGGCTGGATGTTCGCCTCCAGACGGTGAAGCCCGAGGCCCCGGAAGGCGTGGCGCAGGACGAGGGCCAGGCCCTCCGTCATGTACCCCTGCCCCGCATGCGGGGCAAAGGCGTAGTAGCCGAGGTACGCGCTCTGGAAGGCGGCCCGGACGATCTCGCTCACGTTGACCACGCCCGCGATCGCGCCGTCTCCGCGCCGGCAGACCAGGAGGCGACGGCGGTTCGGTCCCGTCGTCCGGAGCCAGCGCGCCACCGCCCGCGCCGTGGTCGGCGGATAGACCCAGGGGCGATGAAGCCGAAGGCTCGCGCGCCCGAGCTCGGCCAGCGCCGGCGCGTCGCCGCGAACGGGTGTCCGGATGAAGACGTGCCGCCCCGTCTCGAGCGCACCTGACGACCGGCGCGCGCCGACCCGAGCCCGCGGGGCCCGCACTAGACCGCGACGCCCCGGAGCGTCAGCTCTCGAGCACGGTGGCAGGCGACGACGTGGCCAGGCGCGATCGTCTCGAGCCGCGGCGTCTCGACCCGGCAGGCCGCCACCGCGTACGCGCACCGCGGGTGGAAGTAACAGCCGGGCGGCGGGTTCGCGGGATCGGCCACGTCCCCCTCCAGCACGATGCGCTGCGTCCTCAGCCGGGGATCGGGCTTCGGCACCGACGACAGGAGCGCCTCGGTATACGGATGGCGCGGCGTGGTGAACAAGCGCTCGGTGTCGGCCACCTCGACGATCCGGCCCACGTACATCACCGCCACGCGATCGCTCACGTGCTTCACGACGGACAGATCGTGCGCCACGAAGAGATAGGTCAGCCCGAGCTCGTTCTGGAGGTCGAGCATGAGGTTCAGGATCTGGGCCTGGACCGACACGTCCAGCGCCGAGACCGGCTCGTCCGCGACCACGAGGCTCGGGTTGAGCGCCAGCGCCCGCGCGATGCCGATGCGCTGCCGCTGACCGCCGCTGAACGCGTGGGGAAAGCGCCGCATGTACTCGGGCCGGAGCCCGACCAGCCGCAGGAGCTCGGCCACGCGGTCGCTCCGCTCCCGACGGGTGCCGACGTGGTTCACGAGCAGCGGCTCGCCGACGATGTCGTGGAGCGTCTTCCGGGGGTTCAGCGACGAGAAGGGGTCCTGGAAGATCATCTGCATCTCGCGCCGGAGGGGCCGGATCCGCCGCTTGGGCAGGGTCGCGACGTCGACGGTCTGCCCGTCCGCGCCGTGGAAGAGGATTTCCCCGGCGGTCGGCGTGATCGCCCGCAGGATGCAGCGCGAGGTCGTGGTCTTCCCGCATCCGCTCTCCCCGACGAGCGACAGCGTCTCGCCCCGGCGGAGCTGGAAGCTCACGTCGTCGACGGCCCGGACCTGTCCCGCCAGCTTCCGGAGGAGTCCTCGGCGAATCGGGAAGTACTTCCGGAGCCCGCGGACGTCGAGCAGGAGGCCGTCGGCGCCGTCCCCGCGGCCGGCGCCCGGCATCCGCCCGTCCGACCGCAGTCCGGGTCCGGTCACGGGTCCACCGCGCCACCGTGACGGCGTCGGCTCATGCGCCGGCCGGAACCGCCGCGGAGTCCCGCGGCGCATGATGGAGAAAGCAGCTCACCGCGACGGCGCGGTCGTCGCCCACCGGCAGGAGCTCCGGCTCGTAGCGCTCGCACGTGCCACGGATCCACTCGCTGCAGCGCGAGTGGAACGGGCAGCCGGACGGCCGGTTGTGCGGATGCGGGATGGAGCCGGCGATCGTCGGCAGCTTGGTCCGGACCCGCGCCTGGATCGACGGGATCGAGCGCAGCAGCGCGCGCGTGTACGGGTGCTGGGGCGCATGGAAGATCGCGTCCACCGGGCCGCGCTCCACCACCCGGCCCAGGTACATCACCACGACCTCGTCGCACATCTCCGCGACCACGCCGAGGTTGTGGGTGATGAGCATGATGGCCATCCCCTCCCGCTCCTGGAGGTGACGGAGCAGGTCGAGGATCTGGGCCTGGGTCGTCACGTCGAGCGCGGTGGTCGGCTCGTCGGCGATGAGGATGCGCGGCCCGCACGAGAGCGCGGTGGCGATCATCGCCCGCTGGCGGAGGCCGCCGCTCAGCTGGAACGCGTACTCGTCCACGCGGCGCTCCGGCTGCGGCACGCCGACCTGGTGGAGAAGATCGATCGCGCGCTGGCGCGCCTGGCGCGCGTCGAGACCGAGGTGGAGCCGGATCGTCTCCACCATCTGGTTCCCGACCGTGTGCACGGGGCTGAACGAGGTCATGGGCTCCTGGAAGACGAGCCCGATCTCGCCGCCCCGGATCTGGCGCATCTCCCGGCTCTCGGGATCGACGCGCGCGAGGTCGACCGTCTCTTCCGGTCGGCCGTTCACGGAGGGCCGGCGGAGGCGGATCTCCCCGCTCACGATCCGGCCGGGCCGTTCCACGATGCGGAGGATCGACCGCGCGGTGACGCTCTTGCCGCACCCGCTCTCGCCCACGATCCCGAGGGTCCGCCCGCCGCGGAGCTCGAAGCTCGCGCCGTCGACCGCCTTCACGATGCCTTCCTCGGCGAAGAAGTGCGTCCGGAGGTCCCGGACCTCGAGGATGGGGGTGGGACCCAGGGGGTGACGTCCGGCTGCCGGCGCGAGGCCGGGGTCGTCGGAGTGTCGGGAGGCTGGGGCCAAGACCTGGGTCCGCTAGTGGCCGTAGGGGTCGGCCGCGTCGCGGAGGCCGTCGCCCATGAAGTTGAACGCGACGATGACCACGATCACCGGAACCGCCGAGGCCAGGAGCCAGGGCGAGATGGCCAGCGCCTGGATGTTCTGCGCCTGCTGGAGGAGCACCCCCCAGCTGATCGCCGGCGGCCGCAGCCCGAGTCCCAGGAACGACAGCGATGTCTCGCTGATGATCATCGCCGGAATCGCGAGCGTGGTGGCGGCGATGATGTGAGAGAGAAACGACGGCACCATGTGGCTGAGAATGATCCGCGTCCGGCTGCATCCGGAGAGCTCGGCGGCCATCACGAACTCCTCCTCGCGGAGCGACAGGAAGCGCCCCCGGACGACGCGGGCGAGCTCGGTCCAGCCGATCAGGGAAATGATCACGGTGATCGCCAGATAGACCTGGACGACGGACCAGTCGTTCGGAAGCGCGGCCGCCAGCCCCATCCACAGGGGGATCGTCGGGATCGACCGGAGAATCTCGATCACCCGCTGGATCACCGTGTCGATAACGCCGCCGTAGTAGCCGGAGATGCCGCCCAGGATCACCCCCAGCACGAGCGCCAGCGCGACCCCGGCGAGCCCGATCGTGAGCGACGTCCGCGACGCGAACATGAGACGCGACCAGAGATCCCGCCCCTGATCATCGGTGCCGAGGAGAAACAGGGTCTCCTCCGGCTGGGCGTCCTCGACGCCGAGGAGGTGGCGGTTCGCCGGGATGAACCCGAAGAGATAGTATTCGAACCCCGGGGCGAAGAACCGCACGCGGATCCGCTTCTCCGGATCCGCGGTGTAGACCCGCTTCAGCGTCAGCGGGTCGCGCACGCCGCTGAGCCCGAACACGTGGGGCGCGAACCGGCCATCCTCGAACCAGTGGATCCGTTGCGGCGGCAGCAGCGACCGCTGCGCCTCCGACGCGGTAGGCGGCGCGTAGGCCAGGAACTCCGCGAAGATCACCCCGAGGTAGAAGAGCACCACGATCGCCGTTGCCACCATCGCAAGCCGGTGGCGGCGGAAGCGCCACCACATGAGCTGCCACTGGCTCGCGACGGAGATCCGCTCTTCCGCGACCTCGCCGACCGCGAGATCGAGCCCGGCGGCGACCGATTCCTCGACCCCGGGTCCCGTCGCGGGCTCGGCGACCGGCGGCGCCGCACGGCGGGCGTGGGAGGGCGGCAGCTCGCCTATCGCCTGCCCTCCATCCGGATGCGGGGATCAATCCACAGGAGCAGCAGGTCGGACAGGAAGGTCCCCACCACCGTCAGCACCCCGAGCAGCAGCACGATGGTCCCCGCCAGGAACATGTCCTGGGCGACCAGCGCCTTCAGCAGGAGCGGCCCCACCGTCGGAAGGCTCAGCACCAGCGACACGATGATGCTGCCGGACACCACGTACGGGAGCAGGTACCCGATCGTGCTCGCGAACGGGTTGAGGGCCACCCGCACCGGGTACTTGAGGATCACGGTCCGCTCCGGGACGCCGCGGGCTCGCGCCGTCATCACGTACGGCTTCCGGAGCTCGTCGAGCAGGTTCGCGCGCATGATCCGGATCAGCTGCGCCGTGCCGCCGAGCCCGAGGATCAGCGCCGGCAGCGGCAGGTGCTTCGTCAGGTCCCACGCCTTGGCCAGGCTCCACGGGGCTTCGATGAACTCGTCGGAGAACAGGCCGCCGATGCTCGTTCCGAAGTACTTGAATCCCACGTACATGAGGACGAGGGCGAGCATGAAGCTCGGGACCGCCAGGCCGATGAAGCCGATGAACGTCGCCAGGTAGTCCCCGGGCGAGTACTGGCGAACCGCCGAGTAGATCCCGATCGGCAGCGCCAGGAGCCACGTCAGGAGGATCGCGGCGACCGAGACGACCATGGTGAGCCACAGACGGTCCCCGATGACTTCCGAGACCGGGCGTCCCCACTCGAGCGCCATGCCGAACCGACCCTGCAGGACCTGCTTCATCCACCGGACGTACTGGACCCACATCGGCTGGTCGAGCCCGTATTGCTGCCGGAGGGCCTCCGCCTCCTGCTCCGACACCGCTCCGCCCGACGCCGACATCTGGGCGATGTACGACGTGATGTAGTCGCCCGGCGGGAGCTGGATGATGACGAAGGACAGAATGGAGATCGCCCAGATGGTCAGGATGGCCAGGAACAGCCGGTGGACGAGATAGGCGACCACGGAAGCCTAGTCTACCCCGGTCCGGCGCGCCTCCCGGACGGCCCCGACGGCCGCCCGGGAGGCTGGACCGGATGGACGCGGGAGTCCCTACGCCTTGAAGTAGTACGTCGAGGGCTGGGAGGTCCCGGGGGTCCGGCAGTGCTGGGCGTTGATCTGCCGCGACGCCATGTTCCCCATCTTCTTGCTGGAGATGCGGACGCCCATCGTGGCCGGCGACTGGCCGACGGTCCCGATCGAGTACTGGCCGTCGATCATCATCCGGAAGATCTCCTGGGCGATCTTGATGCGCTCCGGCAGCTTCTTCCCGTTCGCGCTCCGGAACAGCTCGAGCGCCTTGATCAGCTCGGGATCCCGCGGCGCCTTCCCGGCCTTGCCGCTCGAGGCGTACCAGTCCGCGATCGGATGCCCCATCTTGGCCTCGGCCGGATCCACGGGGAGCCCGTGGCGGGGGAAGAGGTACAGGAACTCGGTGCCGTCGTTCGCCCAGATGCTGATCTGCTGCTCGTTGCTCCGCATGCGCGTCTCGAAGAGGCTGCGCTCCACCTCCTTGACGTCCCCCTGCACGCCGATCTTCTTCCACTGCTGCTGGATCATCTCGGCGATCTGCGTGTGCGGCATGAACGAGCCGGCCGCCGTCAGGATCTCGATCCGCAGCCGGCCCTTGCCGTCGAGCCGGAGCCGGTACCCCTCCCCGTCCTTCTTGGTGAGCCCGATCTTGTCGAGCAGCGCGTTGGCCTGCTTGACGTCGAGGGTCGACCACTTCTTCCGCCACTCCGGGCCCGGGCTGTACGGCGTGGACTCCGCCGGCGCGACGGAGCCCGGAATGCCGATCCCGAGCCAGAACGTCTCGTTCAGCTGATCGCGGTCGATGCCCATCGAGAGCGCCCGGCGGAAGTCCGCCGTCAGGAGCCACTTGGCGATCTCCGGATCGGCGTCGTACGCGTGGTTGATCTGGAGCGTGGCGTCCGAGCCGTTCAGCGCGGGGTCGAGCCGTACGTCGTAGCCGACCTTGTCCCGGTTCTCGAGGAACACCGGGAGCTTGGTCATGGCGGTGTGGCGCTCCTGGAGGTCGTACTGCCCGGCGATGGCCCGGAGGTTCAGCACCTCGAGGTTCTCGGCGAGCGTCATCTGGATGCGGTCGATGTACGGGAGCTGGTTGCCCGCGGTGTCGACCTCGTAGAAGAACGGGTTCCGCTCCATCACCCAGGTCGGGTTGTTGATGGGCGTGGTGACCTTCCAGGGCGTCAGGACGGGCAGCTCCGGGTTGAGCCGCCAGTCCCAGCGGCCCTTGAGGTAGGACAGCCAGCCGTCGAAGTTCGCCGCCTTCGCCTTCGCGTTCATCGCGTCCAGCCCGGCGTACTTCGGGTGAAACTGCTTGATGTAGTGGGCCGGCATGTAGGCGCCCATCGCGCGCCCCTGCATCTGCCAGAGCGCCTGGCCTCCGCCCATCGCCGTCGAGCCGGCGAGGATGTCGAGGAACAGGTAGTTCGGCTCAGGGAACTCGAACAGCACGGTGGTCTCGTCGATCTTCTTGATGACCCCGGACTTGCCGTTGATCATGAAGTCCGGGTGCGGGACCGGGGTGATGTCCTTGTTCAGGTAGACGTCCTCGTACCAGAAGACGAAGTCGTCGGCGGTGAACGGCTTCCCGTCCGACCACTTGTGTCCCTTGCGGAGGTAGAGCGTCACCGACTTGCCGTCGTCGCTCAGGAGCCACTGGCGCGCGATGCTCGGCATGACCTTGGTGCCGGTGTACTCCCAGAACAGGAGCTTGTCGGCCGACACGATGCGGTTGCCGTTCTCGGCGTCGCCGGGGCCGGTGAAGCCCCGCCGCCAGGTCCCGCCGTATCGCCCGATCTCGTGCACGGGCTTGATGACGAGCGGCTCCTTGGGGATGCGCTCCGCGACCGGCGGCAGCTTGCCCTGCTTCACGAGGTCCGCGAGCATCGGGGCCTCGCTGAACTTCGTGGGCCACTTGGCGGAGTCGAGGATCAGCTCCGGGCCCTCGAGCTTCCCGATGAGCTGGGCGCCGAGCTTCGGCGGCTGGCCGGCGCCTCCCTGAGCGCGGACGGTCCCCGGCAATCCAACGGCCGCGATGCTCCCGGACAGGAGCGCCGCGTTCCGCATGAACTCGCGCCGGCTCACACCATTTCGCTTCTTCGGCATCACGGCCCTCCTCGTTGACGGTCGTGGTCAGGACAGAGCGGGCTCAGGCGACCTCGATGGGCCAGCAGTCTAGCACGGTGGCATGCGGGTTTAACCCGTAACAATGCGGGCGCCTCCCCGACGTCGGAGACTCGCGGCTCCGTCGTCAGTGGCGTGCGCCGTCGCCCGCTCGGGCGGCGCCGCGCGCGTCCCGACCGGCGATCCACCACGGCTGGGCGCAGAGCCAGCCCAGGAACTCCACGATCGTGTGCGCCGCCAGGTACGACGTGATCCCGGTGCCGATGTCGAGCATCGGGTTCACCTCGACCAGGTCGAAGCCGACGATCCGCGTATGCTCGGCCAGCGCCCGGAGCGTGTCGCGTAGCTCCGCGTAGAAGAACCCGTTCGGCTCCGCGGACACGCAGCCCGGCACGAGCGGCATGTCCAGCACGTCGATGTCGACGCTCACGTAGCAGGCGGCGTCGCGCGGGATGCGATCGACGAGGCCGTGCGGCCTCCCGTCGCGGAACTCCTCCATCGTCACCACGCGGTTCCCGTCCCCGAGGGAGTCGTCCATCATCACCCGGGAGTTCCGGAGGCTCCGGATCCCCACCTGGGTGAGGCTCCGCACGTGAGCCATCCGCGCGACGTGCCGGAACGGATGACTGTTGGTCAGCTCGAGCCCGTGCACGAACGGCAGGTAGTCGAGGTGCGCGTCGAAGTGGACCACGTGGAGCGGCTCCGAGTAGGCCCGCACCACCGGATACGTGACGCCGTGGTCGCCGCCGAGGACGATGGGGAGCGCCCCCCGGTCCAGGAGCTTCCGCACCATCGCCGTCGTGTTGTCGAACGTCCCCGCCACGTTGGTCGGAAGCACGTCGGCATCCCCGGCGTCGACGATGCGGCCGTTCGAGATCTCGTGGCCGAGGAACTCCCGGCGGAGCGACGGGTCGTAGTACCCGTGGCCGCGCCCGCCGAATCGCATCGAGTGCTCCCGGATGCCGCGCGGTCCGAACCGGGAGCCCGGCATGAAGGGCGATCCCTCGTCCGTCGGCACGCCCATCACGGCGATGTCGGCGTCGAGCCGGTCGAGGTCCGTGGCGATGAGCGAGCGGAGGAACGACGGGATGCCGACGAACGGGGCGTTCCAGCGCGGCTCGGCGGGCGTCGGCACGGCCTCGCCGCTCAGGCGCCGATGCCCGCCGGAGCGCGCGTCGCGACGCGGCCCGCCATCGCCGGCCCGATCCCGTGCCGCGCGAGGACCGCGGCCACCCCGCGCCGCTCCGCGTCGGTCGCCGGCACGAGGGGCAGGCTGGGCACGCCGCTGCCGATCCCGAGCATCTGACACGCCGCCTTCAGGGCGGGCAGGAAGTGGACGACGTCGTAGATCGCGCAGAGATCCCCGACGGCCGCCTGGAGCCGCGTGGACGCGACGGCGTCGCCGCGGCTGGCCGCGTCCTGGAGCTGGGCCATCAGGGCCGGCGCGACGTTGGCGATCCCCGGGACGAGTCCATCGCCGCCCATGCGGAGGCTCGCCGCGGACAGCCGCTCGTGGCCCTGGAGGACGCGGAAGTCGGCGCGGCGCGCCTTGAGGGCGAGGAACGCCTGGAACGCGACGAAGTCGCCTGCCGAGTCCTTGATCCCGAGAACCCGGCTGTCGCGCGATAGCTCGTCCGCGGTCGCCGGCGTGAGCAGGCTGTGCGTGCACTGCGGGATGTTGTAGAGCAGTGCCGGCCGGCCGCCGGCCTCGATGACCGTCTCGATGTGCCGGCGCTGGGTCGCGGCGTCGACCCCGAAGTAGTAGGGCGAGCCGACGACGATCGCGTCGGCCCCCTCGGCAGCCGCCTGGCGCGCCGCCTCCCCCGCGGGCCCGGTGGCCGGCAGCATCACCCCGGCCAGCACCGGCACCCGGCCGGCGGCCGCCCGCACGAACGCGCGGATGACCGCCCCGCGCTGGCGCGAGGTGAGCCAGGCGCCCTCCCCGCAGCCTCCCAGGACGAAGAGCCCGCTGGAGCCGCCCCGGAGGAGGTGCTCGACCAGGAGGTCGATCGCGCCCTCATCGACCTCCCGGGCCGCGTCGAGCGGCGAGATCGCCGGCGGGACGACCCCGCAGAGCGCGCCGTCCCACGTCCAGCGGTGGGACGGCGCGGAAGCTGCGGTCATGCCGAGGTCCGTCCGGCCACGAGCGTCCGGTCGGGCGTGCCGGTCCCGAGGACGTCCTTCAGCGACGCCTCGATGATGTCGAGCAGGTCGTCCACCTCGGCCGCGGTGATCGTGAGCGGCGGCGCGAGCGCGAGCATCCAGTGGCTCGCCCGCAGCAGAAGGCCGCGCCGGCGCGCCGCCTCCCGCACGCGGATCCCGAAGTTCACGTCGGCCGGGTAGCGCTCGTGGGTGACCGGATCGCGGACGAACTCGACGCCGATCAGGAGCCCCTCGCCCCGGACGTCGCCGATCACCGGGAGGCGGCCCTGCATCTCCCGGAGGCGCGCCCTCGCCTGCTCGCCGCGGGCGCGCGAGTTCTCGACGATCCCGTCGTCGAAGATCTGCTTGATCGCGGCGAGACCGACCGCCGACGCGACCGGGTTCCCGCCAAAGGTGTGACCGGCGTGGAACTGGACCTGGTCCACGGCGCTGCCGTAGAAGACCTGCCCGAGCTTCGTGGTCAGCAGGTTCGCCGACAGGGGCGCATAACCGCCGCTGATCCCCTTCCCCAGGCAGAAGATGTCAGGCCACGCGTTCCAGTGCTCGGCCGCGAAGAGCTTCCCGGTCCGGCCGAAGCCGGTGATGATCTCGTCGTAAATGAGCACGATGTCATAGCGGTCGCACAGCTCGCGCACGCGCGGGAGGTACTCGCGCGGCGGCACGACCACGCCCGCGGACGTCATGATCGGCTCCGCGATGAAGCCGGCGATGGTCTCGGGGCCCTCCAGCTGGATGACCTCCTCCAGCAGGCGCGCGTAGGTGAGGCCCACCGGCTCGGAGCCAGCCGGGAACGGCGGCCGATACGGGTCGGGCGTGTGGAGATGGATGAATCCGCCGGGAAGCGGCTCGTACGGCGCCCGCCAGCCCGGCCAGCCGCCCGCGGCGAGCGCGTGCCCGGTGCCCCCGTGATAGGCGCGGTAGTGCGAAAGGATCTTGTACTTCGTCGCGCGGCCGGCCTGCTTGTGGTACTGGCGGGCCATCTTGATGGCCGCCTCGGTCACCTCCGAGCCGCCGGACAGGAGCTTGACCGTCGTGTACTGGGGCGGCGTGATGTCGAGCAGGCGCTTGACGAGCTCGAGCGCGCGGTCGCTGGTGCCGAGGGTCGGCGCCGCGAGGGCCAGCCGCTCGATCTGCCGGGAGGCGGCCTCGGCGAGGCGCTTGTTCCCGTGGCCGAGGTTGACGCAGAACGTCCCCGACAGCCCGTCGATGAAGCGCCGGCCGTCGACGTCGGTCACGTAGATGCCGTGCCCCTCGGTCAGGATCAGGGGGTTCTCGGCGAACTCCTTCATCGGCAGGAAGTCGACCATGATGTGCCGCGCGAGCTCTTTCATCGCATCTCCCTATGAGGCCTGGACGTGGGAACGGCGCCGCGCGCCCGGCGCGACGCACGGCCTCGATTGTACCGGCGCTCCGGGCGGTTCGCCAAGGGGACCGGCCCGCGCTCGGCCTCGCGCGCGGCCGTCCCGAGCGCGGCGGCGGGCCGCGGCGAGTCCCGGAGCCCTATGATAGGGTGAAGCCGGCCCCGGGGTCGCCGGAGGCACGAGCCAGCACGCCCGGTCCGGCCGGGCGAGGAGTCCAAGAGGAGGACGCATCATGGCGGAGGCAGTGATCGTCTCGACCGCGCGGACGCCCATCGGCAAGGCCTACCGTGGCGCGTTCAACAACACGCACGGCGCCACCCTCACCGGCCACGTCATCGAGCACGCCGTCCAGCGGGCGCGGCTCGATCCGGCCGAGGTCGAGGACGTGATCATCGGCTGCGCGATGCCCGAGGGGGCGACCGGCCACAACATCGCGCGCCAGGCGGCGCTCCGGGCCGGTCTCCCCGTCACCGTCGCCGCCACGACCGTCAACCGCTTCTGCTCCTCCGGGCTCCAGGCGATCGCGATCGCCGCCCAGCGGGTGATCGTGGACCGCGTGCCCGTCGCCGTGGCGGGCGGCGTGGAGTCGATCAGCCTCGTGCAGAACGAGCATCAGAACCGCTACCGGCTGACCGAGGACTGGCTCCTCGAGCACAAGCCGGAGGTGTACATGTCGATGCTCAACACCGCCGAGGTCGTCGCCAAGCGGTACCACGTCACGCGCGAGATGCAGGACAAGTACGCCCTCGAGAGCCAGCGTCGGATCGCGGCCGCGCAGCGCGAGGGTCGGCTCGACGCGGAGATCGTGCCGCTGAAGAGCGTGAAGGTCGTCACCGACAAGGCGACCAACGAGACCCGGGAGGAGTCGGTGACCCTCACCCAGGACGAGGGCAATCGCACCGACACGACCGCGGAGGGGCTCGCCGGCCTCAAGCCGGTGGTCAGCGCCGACGGCACCATCACCGCCGGCAACGCGAGCCAGCTTTCCGACGGCGCGTCGGCCTGCGTCGTGATGGACGCGAAGCTCGCCGAGCGCCGCGGCCTCCACCCGCTCGGCATCTTCCGGGGTCTGGCCGTCGCCGGCTGCGAGCCCGACGAGATGGGGATCGGGCCGGTCTTCGCGGTGCCGCGCCTCCTCGAGCGCCACGGCTTGACGGTGAACGACATCGACCTCTGGGAGCTCAACGAGGCGTTCGCGGTCCAGGTCGTCTACTGCCGCGACCGGCTCGGCATCCCGATGGAGAAGCTGAACGTCGACGGCGGCTCCATCGCCATCGGGCATCCCTACGGGATGAGCGGCGCGCGGATGACCGGCCACGCGCTCATCGAGGGCAAGCGCCGTCGCGCCAAGCGCGTGGTCGTGACCATGTGCATCGGCGGCGGCATGGGCGCCGCCGCGCTGTTCGAGATCGCGTAGGGCGGGCTCGCGCGCCCGGCTGGCGGTCGGGAGCTCGAACCCGACGCCGGCCGCTGCCGTTCAGCGAGTGGCGCGGGCCGCGGACTGCCGGCCCCCCTCCCGATCGCCCGACGCCGCCCGGTGTAGAATGCCGCGGGACGACATGGGCGAGACCGTCTTCCTCGGCTACGACCAGGCCGCGCTCGACCGGGAGTACAACAACAGCGGGAAGGTCCCGAACGCGGCGGAGCTCATCGCGTGGTACCCGGCCGAGAGCGCCCGCACCCGCGACCAGCTGCCCACCCGGCTCGATCTCCGGTACGGCCCGAATCCCGGCGAGACGCTCGACCTGTTCCTCCCCGAGGGCCGCGGACCCTGGCCGGTCCACGTCTTCGTCCACGGCGGGTACTGGCGGTCGCTCGACAAGCAGGACTTCAGCTTCGTCGCGCGCGGGCTCCAGCCCGCCGGCGTGCTGGTCGCGGTGATCAACTACGCGCTCGTCCCGAGCGTCGACATGGACGAGCTGGTGCGCCAGGTGCGGGCCTCGGTGGCCTGGCTCCACCGGAACGTCGCGGCCCTCGGCGGCGACCCCGCGCGGCTCACCGTCTCGGGGCACTCGGCCGGCGGCCACCTGGTCGCGATGCTGATGTCGACCGACTGGGGGCGCTTCGCCGGGGTCCCCGGCGACGTGATCAAGGCCGGCTGCGGCATCAGCGGCCTCTACGATCTCGAGCCGATCCGCCTCTCGTACCTCAACCAGACGCTCGGGCTCAGCATGGAGACGGCGCGCCGCAACAGCCCGGTCCACTGCGTCCCGGCCACCGCGGGACGCCTCCTGCTCCCCCTCGGAGCGAAGGAAGGCGACGAGTACCATCGCCAGAGCGAATCGCTCGCCGCCGGGTGGCGGCGGCGGGGCCTCGACGTGGAGGTCATGGACATGGCGGGCCACGACCACTTCTCGATCGTCATGGAGCTCGAAGACCCCCGGACGCCGCTCAGCCGGGCGATCCAGCGGCAGATCGGCGTCACCGGGGCGCCGGCTACGCGATGATCCGCGAGGTCCCGGGCCGCGCGCCGCGCATCCATCCCGACACCTGGATCGATCCCTCGGCCGAGGTGATCGGCGACGTCACGATCGAGCAGGGCGCGAGCGTGTGGCCGGGCGCGGTCCTCCGCGGCGACGAGGACAACTACGTGCGCCTGGGCAAGAACTCGAACGTCCAGGACGGGTCCGTGCTGCACGTGACGCCCGAGTTCCCGTGCATCGTGGGCGACGGTGTGACGATCGGCCACCGGGCCGTCGTCCACGCCTGCACCATCAAGGACAACGCCCGCATCGGGATCGGCGCGGTGGTCTTGACCGGCGCCGTCGTCGAGGAGAACGCCCAGGTGGGCGCGGGCGCCGTCGTCCCGCCGGGCAAGGTCGTGCCCGCCGGCTGGCTGGTGATGGGGGTGCCGGCCAAGCCCGTCCGCCAGATGGCCCCCGAGGAGCTCGCCGAGATCCGGCGCAACGCGACGTCGTACGTCGCCCTCTGGCGCCGGGACTACGGGCCGCCCGCCGGGTCCCGCTGACCGCGAGGCCCAATCACCGGATTCCCCGACAACCCGACACCGATCGCTCGACACGAGGAGGTCTCATGCCGCTTCACACCCGCTACCTCTTCTCCGCCGCCATGGACGTGGATCCGAGCCGGGATGCCCTCTTCCACGAGGTCTACGACAAGGAGCACATCCCGGCGCTCCTCGAGGTGCCCGGCGTCGTGTCGGCGTCGCGCTTCAAGCTTCGCGATCTCACGATGATGATCGGTGGGGAGCGCAAGACGATGGATCCCCAGGGCGCGCCGCGCTACAACGCCCTCTACGAGCTCGAGTCGCCCGAGGTCCTGCTCACGGCCGCGTGGGCCCGCGCGGTCGAGCGCGGCCGGG
>CAYXBJ010000173.1:0-4624 GCA_964463175.1 uncultured bacterium | reverse complement strand
ACCGCCACCGCCGCTGCCGAGCCCGCCGCCGCCGCTGCTGCTGAGCCCACCGCCACCGCTGAGGTCGCCGCCGCTAGGCCCGGGTCTGGTCGTTGGTGGCCGCTGGGGTGACTGCTGCTTTGGGTCGATGACGCAAGGTTGGCTCGTGGTCTCCAGCAAGCTTCGGCCGGAAGGGAGCGCGAGCTGGCCTCGTCCGTTTCGGAGGGTTTGCAGGAGCCTCGCCTGGTCGGCCCTCTTCCGGAGCTGAAGCCCGTCAGCGCAGTCCTGCCCACTCGCGGCGGTCGGTAGGGTCCCGAGGAGCAGTCCTGTCAGAAGTCCGACGAGCGTGATTCGTGACGCGAGGGTTCGGAGCTCCGAGTGACGGACGACCAGCATCGCTACATTACCCTATGGAACGCCCCGCTCGAGGCGGGCACCGACAGGGGCCCGAGCCAGAGGCGTCCGCACTTGTTCGACATCCTGCTGATTCCGGGCGAAGTGTCCGCTGCTGAAGTGTCCGCTGCTATCGACCGATGTCCTTCAGCCTTTGAATCAAGGCGCTCGCTACGAAGTCGTTCTTGGAAGGCAAGAACAGCAGACTCCAAGAAACGCATCTCGTGGACTGCCGCGGCAGAGCTCGGCCTCGCGGCTATCATGCTGCTCCCGACAAGGGTGGAAAGAGTCAGGGCCGTCGAGTCCATTGCCCGAACGTAGTCCGGGGGGACGCGGCCGCGCTACTGTCAGAACTGACAGGAGCCATTGGCGAAACCGGTCGCGGACGCACTGACCCGGGGCTCATGACGATCGCCTCGCCGAACGGGAGACAAAGCAATGACCGCTGAGGGCGGCCTCCACTGCTGGCACCAGATCGGTCGCGGCGTGCGCCTTGGTCACGTAGCCGAGGGCGCCCGCGGCCAGCGCGGCCTCGGCGATGGCGGGATCCTCGCTCACGGTCAGGATGAGGATGGCGGCCCTCACGCCCGCTCGCTGAATACGCTCGGCGACGGCCAGGCCGTCGAGTCCGGGCATCCCCAGGTCGAGCACGACGGCGTCGGGCCTGAGCGCCGAGGTCAGACGTAGCGCTTCCAGCCCGTCGCCGGCGATGCCGACCACGTCGAAGTGGGGAGACAGGAGGCCCGTCATCGTCTCGAGAACCGCCCGGTGGTCGTCGGCGAGCACGATGCGGGGGCGCTGCATTCCGTGGACGTTACGATCTCTCGGCTGACGCCGAAACTGTCAGAAGTGACAGGGGGCCAAACGAACCGCCGAATCTCGGGCGCTCCACCGACCAGGTGCACGTGCTCACGCACGCTGACCCGGCCGGACGGTTCCCCTTCGGACGGTTGTCAGCTGGCAATTGTCGATCGTTGGAACGTTCCGACGAGTCGGCGCGCGATCACTTGACTTCCCGAATGACCGGCGGCTTCCACGAGCCGTCGAGAATGCCTGTCTGGCCCCAGTAGGCGCGGATGTAGAGCGAGAAGTGGCCGCTCGGCGCGGGCAGCCAGTTCGACTCCTTGTCGGTGCCCGGCGAGCTCGCCCCGACGTACAGTGTCAAGGAGCCGTCGGGGTTCTTCCGGAGATTCTTGTTCTTCGTGCCGAGCGAGTAGCGCTTCTGGGCGTTCGGGTGGAAGAAGTGCTCGTTGTTGTAGAGGGTCATCGACCAGAAGCCGCTGACCGGCGGCTCCTGGCCCGGCGCGAAGGTCACCTCGTAGGTCTGGTTGCCGTCGAGACGCCCGCCGTCCGAGTCGTCGTCCGTGTAAAAGTACTGGGTCTCGGTCGGCTTGTTGTCGAACATGTTCGACTTCGCCGTGCCGGTCCGGTTGTAGTAGTCGTAGCCGAAGCGCGCGTTGTTGCTCGAGCGATTCCAGCCGTTGCCAGCGGGGCGACCGTTCCGCTTCCATTCGAAGAACGGCTCGAGGACCTCGCGCTCGGTCTCGACCGCCGCCTGGACGAGGGCGTCCTTGACCGCGGGGTCCTTGGCGGCCGCGTCGAGCAGCGCGCGGAACTGGGCGTAGAGGGCCTCCTCGCCGGGCAGGGGCGCCACCGTGCCGAGGACCGCGCCGAGCTGGTCGAAGAACTTCTCGGGCACGACCCACTTCGTCTCGCCGCCGCCTTCGGACGCCGGCCCGGGGATGGCGGGCGCCTGCACCCAGTTTTGCGTCTTCATCTTCCCGTCGAAATCCTTGAGCGGGTAGAACACGATCTGGTTGATCACGGACTGGATGACCTTGCGGTCCTCGGGCGTGTCGTCCATGAAGACGCGGGGGATGGCGTTGGCCAGCGGGGTGGAGCTCCGGATGACCGTCTCGATACCGGCCGGCTTGTCGCCCTGCCACGTCGGGCCGACGAGCAGGTAGAACCCGGGCTTCGTCTTGTAGGGCTTGCCGAGCTCGGCGAACTGGTCGGTGCGCGCGTCGTAGAGCGCGTACACCCAGAAGCGGTCGCCGAAGTCGGGCACCTGCACGACCACCGGCTCCTCGTCCAGCGAGAAGAAGCCGAGGCCGTACACGACATCCTGGTTCGGGCAGGTGACGAAGGTCTGGCCGGGATCGATGTAGTCGGCGAGCATGGCGACCTGACCGCGCGGCGCGACCGGCAGGACGCCGTTGAGCCGCCCGGGCTGAGGGGCCTGGGTGATGGCCGCGCTGCGGTTCAGCATGTTGACCATCGGCCAGCCCCAGACATACGCGAGACGGGCGGTAGCCTTGGCGTACTCCGGATGCATGACGACGTCGGTCGCCGGCGCGGTCACGTCGGCCGGGCTCCTGGGAAGGGCCACCTGTCCAGCGGCGAGGGCGGCGCGGCTGGCAGTGCCCGTAGTCGTGGTCGGCGGCGGTGACGCCGCTGGGGCGCAGGCGGCAAGCCACAGGCCGCAGAGAACAACCAGGCTCCGCTTCATTCTCATTCCCCTCCGGCAGCTGGCCTATTTGAGCGTCTGCGCCACGTAGTCGGGCTGCTTGTACGAGCCATCGACGATCTCCTTGGCCGGCCCGTAGTTGCGCAGCACGGTCCAGAACGGCCCGCTCGGTGCTGGCAGCCAGTTGCTCTCCTTGTCCTTGCCGGGGGACTTCACGGACACGTAGATGACGAGCGAGCCGTCGGCGCTCGTCTTCAATCCCGGCGAGCTGCTGCCGATCGAGTAACGCTTGATCGGGTTCTCAACCAGGAAGCGCTGGGGGATGCTGTACATCGTGATCGACCAGAAGTACTTGACCGGCGGCAGCTGGCCCTTCGCGAAGGTGAGGGTGTAGCCCGACTTGGCGCCGTCGAGGGGCGCACCGGCTGCGTCCGCCGGCATCGACAGATAGACGGACACCTGTGGCACGTTGCCGAAGATCCCCATGTAGACGCCCATCGCGCGGTCCATGTAGTTCGTGCCGACGTGCTCGCGCGGGCCGAAGAAGTTGGCCGCGTCGACGCCCGCTTCGCTCCGCCTCTTCATCTCGGCCCGGGCGTCCTCGCTGCCTTGCTGGAGCGCCGTCCGCACCGCGGGAGCGAGCTTGTCCGGCTGCCACGCGGCGCCTCGCTTGAGGCCGATCGCCGCCAGCTTCTCGTACATCGGCGCGTCGTCCGGACGGGGCGTGATGAACGGGAGGAGGAAGGCGACATAGCTCCAGTAGGCTTCCCGGGTCTCGTCGCCGTCCGTCCACTTCGGCCACGAGACGGCGGGGGCCGCTGGCGGAGGTGGCTTCTTGAGGAACCGGCTCAGCGGCTGGAGCTTGTAGCTCTGCTGGATCGCCCTCACGCGCGGTAGGTCCTTCTCGCCGCCGATCACCTGGGTGCGGGTGAGCGTCCCGAGCAGGTCGCTTTCGCCGCGCACCACCCGCTTGATCCCGGGGGGCGTCTGTCCCTTCCAGCCAGGCGCGGCGAGCAGGTAGCTGTGCCCGTCGTTGCCGTCGATCACCGAGCCGGGATTGTCGAGCACGTAACCCCAGTAGTCGTCCCACTGACTGGTGTAGAAGCGCTTCGGCTCGATCTGGGGCATGGTCAGCACCCACGGCTCGGCGCGCAGGTCCAGCCAGGCGTAGGAGTACGGCGTGTCGTTGTTGGGGGTGACGATGTCGGTGTCGGCGGGCGACGCGAGCCCGAGATGCAGCCACTTGCCAAATCGGCCGTCCCCCTTGATGGCCTGCATGTACATGGTCCGATAGTTCATGACCAGCGGGTACGCGAACACGTAGGCATCGCGGGCGATGGTTCTCGCCTGCTCGGGGGTCGGCGCCGCGCCCTGGGCCATGACGGAGGCCGGCGCGAGGAGCAGCGCCGCCACAAAGCCTAGAGCCGAACCTAGCAACGGGGTAAGGACGGAAGACCTCACGTTCACGATGCGACTCTCCTCCCTGGTCGTTGACGCTGCCTACTTCGGAAAGAGCAGGACGATGTTGAACCGGAACCCCCAGCCCTTCGCCCCGGAGTCCGGGCTTTCCGCGTAGTACCGCGGGCCGGCCTGGAACTGCACCAGTTGGCCGCCGATCTTCACCACCTTGGCGACGAACAGGCCGATCGGGACGTTCCACTGCTCGTGCTCCCAGTCGTAGCTGGTCTCCGTCTGCAACGTGAAGGTCCACGCGTTCGACGTGTTGTAGGCCACGAAGGGCTGGAGAAACGTGGTGCTGATGTCGGCGCGGCTGCTGCTCCCGGC
>CAYXBJ010000172.1:0-25001 GCA_964463175.1 uncultured bacterium | reverse complement strand
CTGCAGGAGCGGCAGATCCGTCGTGTTGGCGGGACCAAGTTCGTGAATGTGGACATTCGGCTCGTGTCCGCGACCAACCGCGACACGGCGGAGCTCGTCCGGAAGGGCGAGTTCCGGGACGATCTCTTCTACCGGGTCAATGTGATCACGATCATCTTGCCACCCCTGCGCGAGCGGGCGGGTGACGTGGGCCTCCTGGCGCACCATTTCTTGCGCCGCTACGGGCGGAACCGCGAGCAGCCGCTCGAGGGAATCGAGGCGGAGGCGCTCGCGCGCCTCGAGGCCCACGCTTGGCCGGGCAATGTCCGCGAGCTCCAGAATGTGATCGAGCGCGCCTGCGTGCTCACGGACGGCCCGATGATCCGGGTCCGGGATCTCCCAGATCACGTTCGCGGACGAGGTCGTCCGGCCCCGGCGATTCCGGGCAAGGACCTGCCGCTCGCCCAGGCTCGCGAGGCCTGGCTTCATGCCTTCGCTCAGGGGTATCTCACCGATCTGCTTCGACGACACGGGGGGAACATCTCACAGGCCGCGAAGTCTGCCGGCATCGATCGGAAGACGCTTCATCGCTTGCTGACCAAGCACGGCATCAAAGCCTGACCGAGCCGAGGCGCAGGCCCTCCCGAGGCCCGAGGAGGCGCGAAGTCGGCACCAGCCGCCAGCGCGCGGCTCGCGCGGTGCAGGACCTGCTCGTGGCGGATGTCGCTGTACGGGCCGGATAGTCTCGACCCGCGGCTCCCAGAATCAGCACGCGAACCGGAGACTGCACTGGCCACCGCTACGAGACGAAGCGCAGTCGAGCGGCGACGCCGCCGACCGCCCCCAGCGCTGCATGGGCGTCGACCATCGTGGTGCCTCCGCCCGCCGCGATCGTGCGGCTGACCATCGCCTCGCCGAGATCGACCGCGATCGCGTCCTGACCGCATATCCGGCACGTCGCCACGTCTCCCGGCTGGAGCGCGAAGCACGTGGTGCACGCTCGGCCGCGCTCCCGGAAAGTCCTCAGGAGATAGAGTCGATCGACGGCCCCGCGCTGCACCGCTTCCAGCACGCCCTCGAGACTCGCTGCCGCATGGCCACCCTTGGCCGCGTCGGTCAAGAGCCCATCGACGGCCGCCGCAACCTCCTGGGTACTGACGTGGCCGATCAGCGCAGTGGCCCGGGCGACGAGCTCGCTCGCCGGCTCATGTCGGCTCCCAGATACGATCCCCGCGACCCTCGCGGCGACCGGCGCGGACAGCGCTCGGCGAAGTGCCGCGGTGCTGCCACTGGTCCCGCCGATCACGATCCGCTCAATACCGTGCTCCTCCACAACTCGGCCGAGCGCTTCCGCCACCGCCTCGAGGTGCCGGCCTCGGCGCTCCTCGATGTGGCGCTGGTAGTGGCCCAGGGCGAGCTGCGCCCAGCCGCCACGTCGGTGATGACCGGGCACCTCGCTGTTCAGGTCAATCTCCTCGCCGGGCCCGGCATCGAGAACGGGGATCAGCCGCGCACTCTCCTCGTCGACGAACACCACCAGCAGGGGAGGATCTTCCGCCAGCGCAGCGGCGAGAGGGCCGAGGAACGGCCGGTCGTTCACGACGATCCTGTTCTCGAGGGGAGCCCGAACCGAGATCACCTCCCGGAGGCCAATGCCGGGGCAGACGAACAGCGCCACGCCGTGGGCGTTGGCGTGGCTCGCCTGGCTGATGACGGCCTCCACTTGCGCCTCGATCCAGTCGAGGGCGCTCGCGAGACCCGTCAGACCTCTCGCCCGCGCGCGGTGAACCTCACCCTTGATGAAGATCCGCGTCCGCTCGCGCTGGTGCTCGTCCGTCCATCGCGTATTCAGATAAGCGCTCACCACCGGTGTCCCGGTCGGTTCCAGCTTCGACAAGCGTGCGATGTGCTCGACAAGCGTCATGGTGTGGGCCACCCTGGGGCCCTATCGGCTGGCAGGTGACGGGTGCCATTCATTTGCTCGTACTGTGAGTCCGGACGCACATAACGACGACGGGCCTGGGCCCACCGCGGCGGCCTGCCCCTCCATCCGGGGAATCGCCGCTGGCCCCGCCTGCTCGGCCTTGATCGAATGATGTTGCCCTTCGCCGAGGTGGCCGTTGGCATCGTGGACAGCCCCGTCCACGGTGTGAGCGCGCGCATGCCTGCTCCTCGTGTTTTGATGTTCTAATCGGTCGATCGAGAAACGGAGCAACTGCAATGCCAGAAGAGAAAAGCCTGCCGGATCGTGGGATATGCGCGGGATCTGAGGCCGAGGGTGGGGCATTGACGGGACCCGTGGGGCGCGCCTGCCCCATGAAGCCCGTCACGCTGACGGACGGCACCGCGGTCGCCCTTCGGCCGATCCGCCCCGGGGACGAGCCCGCGCTGACGGCCCTCTACGAGCGGTTGAGTCCGCAGACGGCGTACCAACGATTCTTCACGGTAATGCGCCGGCTGCCGCCGGACTGGGCGCACATCCTGGCCAACGTCGACTACGACCGACGGATGGCGATCGTCGCCATCGGCCCGGGAGGCGAGCTGATTGGGGTCGCCCGCTACATCTACGACGAGCGGACCCGGGAGGCCGAGATCGCCATCGTCATCGAGGATCGGTGGCAGAGCCGGGGTCTCGGCACCCAGCTGCTCGGGGAGCTGGTCGACTATGCGAGGGGAAGGGCCATCGACCGTCTCCGGGCCTATGTCCTGGGTGACAACATTCGGATGCTGAAGCTGATCCGGCGCGTCGCGACGATCGTGGACCGGCAGCTGGAGTCGGGCGTGCTCTCGTTGCTCTTGGCACCGCCCGGACCCACCGAGCCGGCGGAGCCGGGCCCCGCCTCGATCCCCGGTTGATCCGCTGATCTCCACGGCCGCTTCGCCGGGGCGGAGGAGACATGTCACGCGGACCCCGCGGTATCCTCCAGCGTTGGGAAACTCAGGGTGAACGTCGCACCCTCGCCCGGGATGGAATGGACGTCGATGGTGCCGAGGTGGTCCTGGACGATCCCGTAGCTCACCGCGAGCCCTAGCCCCGTTCCCGAGGGCTTCGTCGTGTAGAACGGCTCGAACAGGTGGGGGAGATGCTCTGCCGGGATCCCGGGTCCGGTGTCCGTGACGACCAGACGGACCCGCCCGCTCCGCGCCGGGTCGCGCTCCGACTGGATGCGAATCTCGCCCTCGCCCGTCATGGCCTCGCGCGCGTTCGTGAGAAGGTTCAGCAGGACCTGCTGGAGCGCGTTGGCGTCGCCGAGGATCGACGGGAGGGTCTGGTCCAGCACCGTCGCGATGGAGATGTTGTCCATGCTCATGGGCTTTCCCACGAGGAGGAGCGTCTCCGAGACCACCGCATTCAGGTCGACCGTGCGCCGCTCTCCCGTGGACTGGCGGGCGAACGACCGGAGGGCCTGCGCGACGCCCGCCACGCGCAGCACGTTGCGGTGAATGACCTTGAGATCTTCGATGTGCTGGTCTGGGTAGGTGTGGCCGTCGGCTTCGCCCAGCATCAGCTCGATCCGCGAGGAGATGATGCCCAAGGGATTGTTCATCTCGTGGGCCACTCCGGCCACGAGCCGGCCGAGGGCGCTGAGCTTCTCGTTCTGGTAGAGCATCTCACGCTGGTGCCGGAGCTCCATCTCGACGCGGCGATGATCGTAGTGCTGGCCGATCCGCTTGCCGATGTCGGTGAGCATGGCGAGGAGCGTCTCGTCCGGCGCACGGGCGTCACGGCTCAGGAGCACCGTGACGGCGATCAGCGCCCGCTCTCTGTAGATCGGGAACGCGCAGCCGGACCGCAGCCCGAGCCTGGCCACCGCCCGCGCGCGGGGACTGACGAGCAACTCCTCCTCCATCCAGAGCGGGCGCTCGGCTTGCCAGGTCCGGCCCGCCAATCCCGTACCGCGCGGGAGGACGATCTCCCGGCTGGCGGCGTCGAACTCCCTAGTGTTCAGGTCTGGCCGATGCCATCCCGCCTCATACCGGAGGAGGCCGTCGTCCACGCGCCAGATTTCACCGAGGTCCCAGTCCAGGCTCACGCACAGGGCGCGGAGCAGGTGCGGACCGAGTTCCTCCGCCGCGCTGGCCTCCGCGAACACGCTTGTCACCGCGAATTCCGCCTGGAGTCGCCGCTCCACGTTCCGGCGCGGCGTGATATCGCTGACGAAGGCCAGCGCGAGGAACGTCTCGCTACTTCCCATATGACTCAAGCTGATCTCGACGGGGAACTCGCTCCCGTCCTTGCGTCGAGCCATGAGCTCGAGACCGAGTCCCATGGGGCGCACCCGAGGCTCGGCGGTGAAGCTGTCCCGGTGTCTCGTGTGGGTGGTTCGGAGCCGCTCGGGGAGGAGGGTCTCGAGGGCCTGACCGCGGAGCTCTTCCGGCTCGTACCCGAAGATCTGCTCGAATCGAACATTGGTCTGCACGATCCGTCCCTCGCGGTCGACCATCACGATCCCGAGAGGGGCGCTCTCGAGAATGGCCCCGAGATGACTCCTGCCCGGCAGCATCTGCGGCCCTGCCCTCGGGGTCCGCGTGCTCCCACGCCGCCGCGACCCGGGCGGCCTGGGGCCTCCCCGGGTTTTGGGCCTATCGGTAGGCATGATCCGCTATTCTCTGGCGTGGCCCGAGATGCCGTCAAGGTTCGCCGGCACACCCGGTGCGGCCCGATGATTCGTCCGAGGCTGTTCGATCGCCCCGACCGGGTGACCACCGGACCGATTGTCGTCGCCATGAACGTCCTCTGACGGCCGGGTGGCTGGGTCTGAGTGCACGCCGCGATGGCTCTTGTGGGGAACCGCTTCGAGACATGGTGCCGGCGATGCAGGTGGATGACGACCCGGAGTTACTCGCAAGTTGGGACCGGCATCTCCGTCCTCTCGGGCAAAGGTGCTTGACCGCGAGCGCGGGATTCGGCGCCATCGGGCAGGCGATCGCGAAGTGTCTTCACGGGGCGAACCCCGCGTGATCCGGGTCCTGGTAGGCGTGGATGACGTACTCCTGGAGCATCCGGTGAACGTTGAAGAACGAAGCGTTGAGCGCGATGGTCAGGCGCATCACCTCGGCCCAGCCCGCGGGCCGGTCCGCGTGGAGCGGCAGGATCGTCTGCTCGAGCGTCTCGTAGAGATGGCGCGCGTCGGCGTCGTCGGCGGCCTCGGAGGTTCCCCCGTCCCGGCGCCCGATGGACCACCCGGTGACCCCTTCGACATGGCCGTCGAGCCACCAACCGTCGAGGACACTGAGACTCGGGACGCCGTTGTGGGCAGCCTTCATGCCGCTGGTTCCCGATGCCTCCAAAGGAGGTCTCGGCGTGTTCAGCCAGAGATCGACGCCCGCGGTGATTTGCCGGGCAAGCTCGAGGTCGTAGTCCGGCAGATATGCGATCCGAATATCGGGGGCGAGCTGGATTCCGTGGCTGACGATTTCCTGGATCAGGCGCTTGCCGTCCGCGTCCTGCGGATGCGCCTTGCCGGAGAAGACCACCTGCAGCGGGCCGCGGGCGGCGGCGAGTTGGCGAAGGCGGTCGGGGTCGCGTAGCAAGAGCGTGGGCCGCTTGTAGGCGGTGGTTCGGCGAGCGAACCCCAGCGTGAACGGCTCGAGATCGAACGGCACGGATGTCCGCTCGTTCACGGTCCGGACCAGCTGTTCCTTCGCTGCCCGATGGGCGCTCTGGATGGCTTCCACGGGGATTCCCAGCGCATAGCGCAAGGCAAAGCTGTCACGCCGCCAATCCGGGATGTAGCGATCGTATAGGGCGGCGAAGGGTGGAGCGGTCCAGGTAGTCGAGTGCACCCCGTTTGTGATCGAGCCGATCGGATACCCGGGAAACATCGACCGCGATACCTCGCCATGGCGTCTAGTCACCCCGTTGACGTAGTGAGAGAGCTCGAGGGCGACCAGCGTGAGATTCAGCACGGTGTCACAACACTTGAGTGTCTGGAGGACCTGAATCCGGGATGCGCCAAGCACCGCTCGTGCCAAGGTCAGGTCGAACTGGTCATGTCCGGCCGGCACCGGCGTGTGCGTCGTGAACACGCACCGTTGCTTCACCCGCTCGATTGCCTCGTGGGTCGGTTCGCCAGTGTGAGCCTCTTCCTCGGCCAGAAGCTCGAGGGCGAGTAGCGCCGCGTGGCCCTCGTTCATGTGGTATCTCGAGACGCGCGAGTAACCGAGTGCCCGTAACATCCGGACCCCGCCCGCCCCCAGGATCAGCTCCTGGCAGAGCCGGTAGTGTGCATCGCCGCCATAGAGTCGGTCAGTCAGGCGCCGGTCCTGCGGATGGTTGCCGGGAATGTCCGTGTCGAGAAGGAACACCGGTACCGTGGCTCCCGTCACCCCGCGGATGAGGTAGCGCCACGCTCGCACCATTACGTCGCGCCCTTCGACTTCGACGGAACACACTCCTTCCCTGGGCTCGAGCCGATCGGCCACGGACCAGGTGGCCAGTTCCTCGCGCTGCGTGCCATCCGCTTCGAGGCGCTGGGTGAAGTACCCCTGGCGGTGGAGGAGGGTCACGCCGATCATCGGCACCTCGAGATCGGCTGCGGCGCGGAGGGTATCCCCGGCCAGCACGCCGAGCCCACCGCTGTACGTGGGGATATGGTTCTCCAGGGCGATCTCCATGGAGAAATAGGCGATCATCCCCTCCGCCGTCATGAGAACTCTTTGCTGCCCGTCTCCACTCGCTCCGGCAGGGGCTCCGGGGAGGCGTCAGATCCGGCTGCGCCCAAGCTCGCTCGCCAGGGTAGAGGCGATATGGCTCAGCTCGCTGCCGATCAGCATCAGGAGGTCATCGAGAGAGATGATGCCGACCAGCTTGCCTGACTGGCTCACCACCGGCAAGCGTCGAACCCCTCGGCGGCTCAGGAGCCTGGTGGCGTCGAGGATTCCGGCGCGCTCGTGAATCACGGCGGGCTTCCGCGTGATCAGCGAGCCCACCCGAACCACCGCTGGGTCGGCCCCTTGGGCGACGACCTTCACCGCGATGTCTCGATCCGTCACGACGCCGATCGGCTTGCCGCGCCCGTTGACGACCACGATGGCGCCGACCTTCCGACTCCACATCCGATGGGCCGCTTCCTGAACCGTGGTGTCGAGCGAGGCGGTGACTGGAGGCTTACTGCAGATCTGTCCGATCATCGTCGATCTCCTCTTGGGTGTGCAGACTCAGTAGGGCCAAGAGGACCAGATGGTGCAAGGACCGTGCAATCGGCGAGGGCCCCGTTCCGCCCCGGATGATGGCCGATCAAGGCCAGAATATCCGACAATCCCGTCCCTTGCCGACCCCAGTGAGGCGGCGGCGTCCCACCGGAAGTGTTCAGGCTCCCCGTGGGACAGCCCCGGCGTGGCGCCCATCGCGGGATGAGGGTCAGCGAGCGGTTCGAGCCAACAATGACTCCAGCCATGCCTCCAGAGTGGCGCGCGATTGCGCGCCGACGACACGATCCTGCAGGCGCCCGCCATCGAAGAGGAGCAGCGTCGGAATCCCCTGGATGCCATATCGGGCCGCCACGCCTGGGTTCTCGTCGACGTTCAGCTTCGCCACTCGGGCCCGTCCGACGTAGGTGCGGGCCAGCGCATCGATCACGGGCCCTAGCGTCCGGCAGGGTCCGCACCAGGGAGCCCAGCAGTCGAGCAGGACGGGTACCGGTGACCGGAGGACATCCTCCTCGAAGGAGGCCTCGGTCACGACGCGCGGTTCGGCCGGCTCACTATGAAGAGGCGCGCGACATCGCCCGCAGCGAGCGCGGAGGTGACTCTTGTCCGGCGGGACGCGGTTCACGGCCCCGCAGCGGCCACAGCGGATTTCGATGGGCGCGCCCATCAGCTCTGCTGGCTCCCAGCCGGGGCGGTGAGCCCGGTCGCCGGGGGCGGCGCCATGGAAGGTGGCGGGAGACCCCCGCCGGGGGCGGCAGTACCGCGCTCGGCTTCGGCGATTGCCTCGAGTCCCCGGAGCAGCGCGTCCGGGTTCAGTGAGATGCTCGTGATCCCGCGCTCGACCAGAAAGCGGGTAAATTCCGGGTAATCGCTGGGGGCTTGGCCGCAGATGCCGATCTTCCGGCCGGCCGCTCGCGCGGCCTCGATCACCGATCCGACCATGGACAGCACGGCGGGATTCCGCTCGTCGAAGATCGGCGCCACGAGCTCGGAATCTCGATCGACGCCCAGGACGAGCTGGGTGAGATCGTTCGATCCGATCGAGAAGCCATCGAAGACCCGAGCGAACTCGCGCGCTTGGAGGACGTTCGATGGAATCTCGCACATCACGTAGATCTCGAGCCCCCGGTCACCTTGCCGGAGTCCGTGCTCGGCCATCAGGGCCACGACCCGCTCGCCCTCCTCGGGAGTCCGGCAGAACGGGACCATGAGCTTGACGTTGGTCAGCCCCATGTCGTGGCGCACCCGGCGCATCGCCCGGCACTCGAGGGCGAAACCCTCCCGGTAGTGCGGATGTGCGTAGCGGTACGCGCCCCGAAAGCCCAGCATCGGGTTCGCTTCCACGGGCTCGAACGCTTTGCCGCCGATCAGCCCCGCGTACTCGTTCGACTTGAAGTCGGAGAGACGGACGATCACATCCCGCGGATAGAATGCGGCGGCAATGACGGCCACACCCTCCGCCAGTCGATCGACGAAGTACTCCGCGAGATCGGCGTACCCGCGCGTGAGCGTCTCGATCGCCGCACGAGCTGCCGGCTCGGAGACTCTCTCCGGATGCAAGAGGGCGAGGGGGTGCACCCGGACCACGCTCGCGATGATGAACTCGATCCGAGCCAATCCCACGCCGTCCGTGGGCAGGACGCCCAGACGAAACGCCTCGCTCGGATTCCCGACGTTCAACATGACCTTGGTGGCTCGAGGGGACACGCTCGTGAGATCGACGGTGCGCCGCTCGAAAGGCACGGCCCCCCGGTAAACGGAGGCGAGCTCGCCCTCGGCGCAGCTCACGGTGACCGTCTCGCCCTCTGGGATGAGTTCCGAGCCTCGTCCGGTGCCGACGACGCATGGCACGCCCAGCTCCCGACTCACGATGGCGGCATGGCAGGTGCGGCCGCCGCGGTCGGTGACGATCGCCGCCGCGCGTTTCATGATCGGCTCCCAATCGGGATCGGTCATCGGTGCCACGAGGACGTCACCCGCAGCGAGCTGGGCGAGGTCCCGTGGATCCCTGAGGTGCCGGGCGCGCCCGACCCCCACGCGCTGGCCGATCGCCTTGCCGGAGACCAGCCGTTCGAAGCCCACGGTGGGCCCCAGGGAGAACACCTGCATCGTGGGCCGGCGCTCCGCCCCGTGGACCGTCTCTGGGCGTGCCTGGAGGATGTACAGGCGACCGTTCGCCCCGTCCCGCGCCCACTCGACGTCCATCGGCGTGGGCCGTCCCGCCTTCGCCGAGTAGTGACTCTCGATCGCCATTCCGAGACGTGCGAGCTCGACGACCTCGGGATCCGTCAAGCTGGGACGCGTACGCGCCTCGGCTGGAACATCCACCCGCGTCGGGGTGCCGTCGGTGCCGAGCCCGAGCTTCCAGTCCTTCCGGCCGATCGCTCGCTTGAGAATGGGCTGGTGGCCCGATCGGAGGGTCGGCTTGAAGATCCAGAATTCGTCGGGGTCGAGCTGTCCCTGGACGACGGCCTCGCCCAGGCCGTAGGCGCTATTGATCACCACCACGTCCCGGGACCCGCTCTCCGGATCGAGCGTGAACATGACGCCGGCGGCGCCGAGGTCGGCCCGGACCATGTGCTGGACGCCGATCGAGAGGCGGACCGCCAGGTGGTCGAATCCATGCTGGATTCGGTAGACGATCGCACGATCGGTGAAGAGCGAGGCGAAACAGCGTCGGCAGGCCGCGACGAGCGCGTCGGCGCCGCGGACGCCGAGGTACGTCTCCTGCTGCCCGGCGAAGCTCGCCTCGGGAAGATCCTCCGCCGTCGCGCTCGAGCGGACGGCCACGCTCGGATCCGGCCCGCCTTCCCTCTCGAGAACGGCGTAGGCGTCGCGGATCTGTCGCTCGAGTCCGGCCGGCCACGGCGCCTCCAGGATGAGCTGGCGAAGAGCAGCCCCGACCTTGGCCAGGATGGTCACGTCCTCGCCCGAGACGCCCTTCAGGAGGGCCGTCACCCGGCTCCGGAGTCCGGACTCATCGAGGAGCGCGGCGTACGCCTCGCCGGTGACCGCGAAGCCGTTCGGTACTCGGACGCCCGCGGCGGCCAGCTCGCCGTAGAGCTCGCCGAGCGACGCGTTCTTGCCCCCGACGCGTGGCAGGTCCTCGAGTCGGATATCCTGAAACCGCGCGACGTATCCCGTCATCGTACCGTCCTGGAGTCGGCATCGAGCCGGCTGGCCCGCGTGTCCCGAAACGCACCAAGGCCTGGAATGAGCGACGATCCAGTGGACGCCCGCGGCGCCCGGCGCATTACTGGGCGGTTCCTTCCGTCGGCCGCCTGGTCACCACGGCGCACGGTGCGGTCCGGACGACCCGGTCGGCCACGCTCCCGAGGAGGAACCGCTCGAAGATGCCGCGTCCGTGCGTGCCCATGACGATGAATGCCGCGCCCTCCTGCTTGGCGGCTTCCACGATTTCACGGTGGGGGATGCCAGTGACGATGCGGGCGACCGCGGGGACGCCTTGCCCTCGGCACTGGGCCGCGCGCTCCTCGAGCGCCTTCGTGGCCCAGTCCCGTTGCTCTTCGAAGACGCGCTCCAGCTCGCGCAGTCCGACCAGCCCTTCGCGGAACAGGGGCGACTCCACGGCGACGTGGAGTAGCACTAGCTCGGCGCCCAGGGCGCGGGCCAGCTGCACCGCCAGACCCCGGGCCTGCTCGGCGCATTCCGAGAAGTCGGTCGAATGGATGATCTTCATCGTGGTTGACCCTCCTCCCGGGGGAGGGTGCAACGCCGATGCCACGGACGAGATCGTCGTGGAGGGCGAATCGGACTGCCGAGCCGCGTTCACGGTTCGATCGATGCGTGCTTGCCACGGAAACGGGCACCGGGTTGTGGTCGCCCCAGCGGGGCATCGGCGCCCCAGGTTGGGTACGTCGCAGGACGACCTACTGGGTCCGATTCGTCTCGGTCGCAGGGACCTCGCCGTGTTCCTCGTCCCCATAGGCGGAGAAGACGACGTCGGCCCGGGCCATCTTCCGGTAGAAGGCGTGCTCGCGGGCGAGCTCGCGGGTCCCGTAGAAGAGCTGATCCAGGCCGAACCACACTGCGAACCACCCGGCAGGCTCCAGGAGGACATGAAGGACAGTCCGCGTGACGGTGTCCGGCGGTCGTCGGAGCAGCGCCGATGCCGTCATGACCCCGAACCCTGCCGCTGCGATGCCGAGGCTTCCCCAGATGGATCGCCGGCGCTCGCGTTTGAGCCGATCGGCGTGTCTTCGGAAGTGATCGCGCAGACGCTTCCGAATCGTGGCTTCGTCGCTGAGGTTGCGCACGTGCGTCGGCACCAGGAAGCGCAATTCGGGCACGTCATCGCGACGATCTCGGACCGCGCGCTTGGCCTCGGCGATGAAGTCCTCGGACAAGGCCCGCTGACCATAGGGGCGCGGATCAAAGTCCGAGAAGATGTCCTCGTAAGTGTCCAACCACAGGCTCACGGCGCCGGAGGCGGGGCTGTGTTCCCGCGTCCGATCGATCCCCATGGCGGGCTTGCCTGGGGGCATTCGACCGGGAGCCGCTCCCGATGGCGGAGTCACCGGATCCGTTCGCCCGGTCGCGCCCGGGCTGTTGGCGTCACCGGGTCCACGTGGGGCGGCCTTCCAGACGAGCGAGTTCGGGCTCGGCGAGCCAGGCTACCGTGAGGGGCAGCCCACCGGGGATTCGCGCTAACCGGTCCGCGGTCCGGCACGAGCCGGGCGCCACGTCTCATCTCATCGCCGCGCATAGACCCAGACGACCACAGCGGCCACGAGCACGACCACGGCGATGACGATCGCCCATTGGTCCTGAATGGCTTCGACCATCGCTACCCTCCTTCGATCCGCCTCGGCACGTGGAGCGTCCCGTCGGTGCCCGCCGCATGGGCATCTCGAGCGCCCGCCTGGAGCGGGGTGTCTAGGCGACCGTGCGCGACGCGGCGTCGTGCACGCGCATGCCTCCTATGTGCCTGCCGCTGCCTCGCGTGGGACGGCCCCCTCAGACCACGCCGTGAACACGGCCTACCTTGACGAACGCCGCCAGGGCACGCTCGAGGTGCTCGCGTGAGTGGGCCGCGCTGATCTGGACTCGGATCCGAGCCTGGTCCTTGGGCACCACCGGGTACCAGAAGCCCACGGCGTAGATTCCCTCGCCGAGGAGGTCGGTGGCCACCGCATCGGCGAGCCGCGCGTCGCCCAGCATGATCGGGACGATCGGATGCTCTCCGCTGCGAATCCGGAAGCCCGCGTTCGTCATCGCCCCCCTGAACCAGCGAGTGCTGGCAGCGAGCCGGTCGCGGCGCTCGGTCGTCTGGGAGAGGAGGTCGAGGCAGGCGAGCGAGGCGCACACGATCGCCGGGGCGAGGGTGTTGGAGAACAGGTAGGGCCGCGATCGCTGACGGAGCAGCGAGATGATCTCTCGCCGGCCGGTCGTGAAGCCTCCGCTGGCACCGCCAAGGGCCTTGCCGAGGGTCGAGGTCACGATGTCGACTTGCCCTGACACCCCGCAGTGCTCTGGCGTGCCCCGGCCGGTCGGCCCGAAAAAGCCGGTGGCATGACTGTCGTCAACCATGACGAGCGCGTGATGGCGACCGGCGAGATCGCAGAGCTGACGCAGCGGCGCGACATCTCCGTCCATGGAGAAGACGCCATCGGTCGCGATGAGCCGCGTCCGCGCTCCCGCTGCTTCCACGAGCCGTCGCTCGAGCTCGGCCATGTCGCCGTGGGCGTACCGGTATCGCTGCGCCTTGCAGAGGCGAATCCCGTCGATGATGGACGCGTGGTTCAAGGCATCGGAGATCACAGCGTCCCGCTCGTCGAGGAGCGTCTCGAACAATCCCCCATTGGCATCGAAGCAAGAGGTGTAGAGGATCGTGTCTTCCGTGCCGAGGTACCGCGTGAGCGCCGCCTCGAGCTCCTTGTGGATCGTCTGGGTGCCGCAGATGAACCGGACGCTCGACAGTCCGAAGCCCCAGCGTTCCAATCCCTCCCGGGCTGCTTGGACGAGGTGGGGATCGTCGGCCAGGCCGAGGTAGTTGTTGGCGCAGAAGTTGAGGACGGTCCGACCACCGACCGAGATGACCGCGCCCTGAGCGCTGTCGATGACGTGCTCCCGCTTGGTGAGGCCCGCCGCGTCGATTTCGTCCAATTCGACTCGGAATCGCCGCCGCGCTGTTTCGTCCATGTCACGCTCCGTGGTAGCGCCGCCGAATGTTCGGCATGAGGTACTCGCGCAGCGCCCGGCCGAGATCGTATCTGGGTCGGAATCCCCAGTCTTGTCGCGCCTGGCTGTCGTTCAGGTCGGCTGGCCAGGAATCGACGATTCGCTGCCGGCGCCGATCGGGCGCGAAGGTAATGGCCGATCCCGGGAAGCTCGAGCGCACCAGATTGGCCAGCTCGCCAGCGGTCGGGTTGAAGGCGGTGACGTTATAGACGGGGATGGCCAGGCGCTCGGCCGGCGCGTCGGCGAGCGTCAGAAGCGCGTCCACGGCGTCGGGCATCGCCATGAACGGGATCCGCGTGTCCTCGCGAACGAAGCACACATACGGATGACCCTGGGCCGCGGCGTGGATCATCTCCGGCGCGTAGTCGCTCGTCCCCCCGCTGGGCATCGTGAAGGCCGAGATGAGGCCGGGGAACCGAATCGCGCGGAAATCGACGGTGCGCGGCTCCTCCTCGGCCGCGAGCTGGCCGTAGTACCGGCCGTAGTAGCGGCCGAGATGCTCGGCGTAGAGCTTGTTGCACCCGTACATGGTGATGGGCAGGGTCCAGGCGTTCTCCGTGACCGGCCCTGTCTTCTCCTTCGTCTCGATGTCCGGCAGGCCGTAGACGGCGATGGAGCTCGGGAAAAGGAACCGGACGCGGTGACCATGCCAGCGCGCCTCCTCGACAGCCAGTTTCAGCAGATTCAGTGTGCCCCCTACGTTGATCTCATGGGCGGTCTCCGGCACGAACTCCGCTCGGGTGGAGAGGATGGCCGCGAGATGGTAGATCGCGTGGATCTCGAACTCGCTGCGGAGGCGCTCGAGGAGGTGACGATCGCGAATGTCACCCGTGAGGCTGACGGCGCAGCGACGCGCCAGCTCGGGGTCGAGGGGCCGCACGTCGAGGGCCAGCACATCGACCATGCCGCCTTCGGCGAAGCGGCTGATCAGCCCGTGCGCCATCTCGCCGCTCGCCCCGGTGACGAGCACCATGGGTCTACGTGGCATCACGAGCCCTCCGAGGATGACCGATGGGGCCCGTAGTCGCGGGTTGCCTACCCCCGTTTCGGTACCCGGCCGCACCATCGGGAGTCCGACCGCGTTGGCAGTCACTGGGGGCGGCCAGGCTCGGGCGGCGGGGCCACCGACTCGTCGCGGAGCCTACCAGAGAAAGCCCTCGACATCGACCGGTGGATCCGGCATTAGGATCGATACGGCCCTCAGCAGGTCTCGCTCGGTGAGGATGCCAACCAGCTTCGTGCCATCCACGACCGGAAGGCTCCCGAAGCGCCCGAAGAACAATACGCGTGCTGCGTGCCCGAGCTGATCTCGGGATGCGTGGTCACGATGTCCCAGGTCATCGCGTCCCGCACCCGGAGCTCCTCCAGGACCTGACCCAGCCCCTGCACGCGGCGCTCGGCACGACCGGAGAGATGCTCGATCAGCGCGGGGGTAAAAGCCGCGCTGCGGACGTCCCGGTCGGTGATGATCCCGACCAAGCGGCCGTGGTCGTCGGTCACCAGCAAGTGCCGGATCCCGCCCTTCTTCATCACTGCCATCGCCGTGGCGAGGGGTGCCTCGGGATCAATCGTGATCGGATTCGGGGTCATGACGTCCTTGACCTGCATGGCGGTCTCCCCGGCGCCGTACGAGCTTCGCCGATCTGTCGATGTCGCGCTCGACTCGATCAGCGCCTTCGGTGGGGTTACCTCGCCCGGACGGTGAGAACCGGGCAGGGGGCGAGCGTGATGACACGCGCTGCGACACTCCCCAGGAACACCCGACCGAGACCGGTGCGGCCGTGGGTCCCGAGCACGATGAGATCCGCCCGCGTCGATCGGGCCGCCCGCACGATGCGCTCGTGAGGAATTCCCTCGAGAATGAGCCCTTTGGCCCGAACCCCGCGCTTCTTGGCCTGGGCCACGAGGCGCTTGAGTCGGCGCTGGGCGTCTGCCCGGATGTCGGCAAGCCACCTGTCGTAGACCTGCGCGGTGGCGTAACCCTCTCCCATCAACGGGATCACGGTTGAATAGACGTGAACGAGAGTCAGGCGCGCTCGGTTCGCGCGTGCGAGATCGAGGGCACGGCGGAACGCAGGGCGCGAGGCCGGGGAAAAGTCCGAGGCGTGCACGATGCGGCGGAACGTGCTCATCGAGCTTTTTCCTTGGTGACGGGTGACGTGATCGCCACCTCGAAACGCAGCGCCTGTTCACTCCTGTCTCGCTCCCGGGTGCATCCATGGTGCCACTTGGCTAGCCCTCGCGAATCAGTGGATTGCCCGGCCCCCAAACGGTGCCATGGCGCCTCAGTTGGGGCGGCTCTGCCCCAGCTGACGTACGTCGCCCCCCGCGAAGAAGTGGCGCGGGTGGTTCTGGAACACCGAGCCTCGGCGCCCAAGCGTCCCGTCTGGTCCCGGCACGAGGATCGCACGTCCCAGAACGGGCGCGATAGACATGGTCAGGAAGCGATCTCGGCCGGGCCGGCCTCACGGTCAAACTCGGCGGCGAGCTCCTCGGCGCTGGGTGAAGGATGTGGCCACCAGCTCTACGACGACCCCTCCGGGACTGTTCACCCGGGATGCCGCCTTCATCGCACGGACACTCGCCTCCCCACGGGTCAGCTTCAGGGGGCCGGTTTCGGGCTTGCGGATGCTGTCCTTCTTCATCAACCGCGCCGGACGGCAGCTTTCGCCCTCCCGGCGAGCCGAGCTCGAAAAGGCCAAGCGGCTCATGCAACAGAATCGCGGCCCGGCGGGCCAGGCGGTGAGGCCATGAAGGTCCGAGAGATCATGCGACAGGCGCTGGTGACGGTCCGCCCCGACGCTCCGGCCCGGAGCGCCGCCGAGGTCATGCGCAGCCGTCAGGTGAGGCATCTCCTCGTGACCGACGAGGGGGGCCGGCTGATCGGCATCCTGACCGACCGCGATCTTCGGCACTCGGCGTTGCTGCCGGTGCTCGCACGACACTTCGCGTGGGAAGAGCGGTGGCTGAAGGCGCCGCGGGTCCGGGACATCATGACTTGGAAGGTCGTGACGATCGAGCCGGACGGGGACGTCGTCAGGGCCGCCGCCCTGATGTTCGAACGGCGCATCGGAAGTCTCCCCGTGACGGACCACGGCACGCTGGTCGGCTTGGTGACCGAGCGTGACATCATCGAAGCACTCGGTACCGACGGCGAGTGCCTTCCCTCCGAGCTCTACCTGGGCTGACCGGCGCGGCGTCTGGACTGGGGGGACCGGGGGCCCGTCCTCCGCGGCGGCCCGGTCGCCGTCCATCATGAGCCGAGCCCCCGTTGCCAATCCCGCCGATGAGCCCGCCGAAGACATGGCCCATCGCTCCGGTGACGACGATCACCGAGAGCGCCCGCGACAGCACGAACGTTCCGACTTCGTCATGTCCCTCCTCGGCGCCCCAGATCGACCACTGCCGCATGGAGTGCCTCGGCAATCCGGCCGGCCGCCTCTTCCGGCGGGCTCCCGGGCCCGGCCAGTTCCCGAGGACGACCACAGCCGGCCGGTCCGTGAACCCCGCCAGATGGTCGGCGAGCTCGATCGACGGCGTGGCTTCCGGATCGCTACGCCGTCCGTTCGGGCACGTACGGGACTGTGCTCGGCTCCCCGTGCTGACCCATGCCGTGGACCAGCGGGAGTACTCGGCCAGCGCGATCACTTCACGGTCAGCACGGGGCACTCCGCAAGACTGTTCACCTTGAGGGAAACGCTACCCATCAGGAGTCCGCTGACGCGCCCGAGGCCTCGCCGACCGAGGACGATGAGGTCGATTCCCTTGTCCTTCGCGTGCTCGAGCAGGCGTTCTGCCGGATCTCCGGTCAGCACGTCTCTGAATACTCTCCGCACACCCGCCGCTTCTGCGATCGATTCGGCGGGGCCAAGGAGATAGCGGGCGGTCACATCGAGGGAGGTCGGGAAATCGATCTTCTCCGCCTTCGCGAACTCCTCGAGCTCCTTGGAGACCACGAGCCGTGGGACGACCTGGACGAGGTGGAGGTCGGCGTCGCACCTCAGCGCGAGGTCTGCGGCCAACCGGGCGGCGCGCAGGGCGTGCTCCGAACCGTCGATCGCCACGAGGATCTTCCGGATCATGGCTGCGTCCGCGAACGGCCGAGTCGGCACCTGTCCTTCAGGCGCGGCGGCGACCGGGCGCCTGCGGACCGGATCGGTGCTGGGGCGGCGCGCTCACGCCTCCGGTGTCCGTCGTCATGAGTTGCTTTGCGCTGTAGTACTTCTTCGGATGCCGCTTGCTTTCTCGATCGCGGTCCCGATATCGTTCTAGCTCCCGCTCGAGCTTTGCGAAGGCGCCATCGAAGGCAGACCGCAGCGTCCTGGCAGTGTCCTCGGCGTGGACGTGTGGCCGGTATGGCAGACGCACCGTGATCGCGCTGCGCATGGCCGATCCGCCTTTCGGCCCGTTTTCGTCGAAGAACGTCACCTGCGCCGTGATCGGCTTCGTGGCCAGGTGCGCCAGGCTGGGCGTTAGGCGGGCTGTCACATGCGCGCGTACGGCGGAGTCGGTCGGGACGCCTCGGATCTCGATCGCCATGGTCCTGCTCCTTGTCCGGCCCTCGGTTGGTCCGTCGTCGTGGGCGCGTCGGTCGTGCCCATTGTCGGGAGTGCAACGGAAGTGCCAGAGGAAAGCGACGGAACGCGAGGCAATCGGCGACGTTCGCTGTCCCGTCCATGCCTCAGAGAGGCGGCCCTTCCCCATTGCGCTGCGCCCGGGACGTCACGTGGGGGCGCGCTGCGACATCGCCTCGGGCGGCGGTGCTCACCTCGGCCCTTGGGCCGCCGTGGCGTCGAGCCCTTCAATGAGCGCCTGCCGTTCGGCAGCGTCCAGTCTGGCCCACGGGTAATACCAGGGCGGCATCGATCCACGTCGGACCGTGTTGCCTGCCTTCCGGGCCTCGCGCTGGGGGCGGTCCCACTCCGAGAAGTTGAGTTCCTTTCGACCCCGCACCACGTCCGACCGAATCAACCAGGAGAGTGGCGCGACGTGCGAGTACCACGGCCAGTCCGTTTGGTTGCTGTGGCAGTCGAAGCATGCACGGACCGCCAGCGCCCGGGTCTCGGGGGCATTCCACGGAGGCTCTTTCCGCACGGGCGGGTTCGTGTGGTCGCGCCCGAACGGCAACAGCTGGATGACGAGCAGCAGCACCGCACCGGCTGGGACCACCCAGCGCACCATTGTCTTTCGCATATCTGGTCCCTCCGAGGGGCCGTGCCGCACGCGGTCATCGCGGTCGCGCGGCGAGCCTTCGCGCGCGGCGTCGGGAGAGCGCCTTGACGATCTCGTCCTGCGCCACCCAGGGGAACGGCACCGGTCGTGCAGCCCGCCGAGCCACGATGCCGTGCCCGCGCTCGATCTGGCCAATCACGTGGCCGACGATGCCGTCCCGGCGCCAGGCGCGCAGCAGCGCGGCGGCGCGCCGCGCCGCGATCGCCACCAGGAGGGCACCAGATCCGATGAGACCGAGCGGGTCGATATCGAAGTGGCGGCAGACGCGAACGGTCTCGAGCCGGACCGGCACGCGATCGAGGTCGACCCGGAGGCCGACGCCGGACGCGTGCGCCAGCTCGTGCAGGGCCGCGCGCCCGCCGCCTTCCGTCGGATCGTGCATCGCCGAGGCTCCGTGCCGGGCTGCGACCGTCGCCTCCCGCACCACCGAGAGTCCGGGAAGGCGGCGGAAGCCTTGCGCCCGGCGAAGGAGGGCGGCCGGGAGGACTCGTCGGAGCTCGTGGGCCCGCTCCTGCGAGAGAATCGCGGTGCCTTCGATGCCCGCCGCCTTGGTGAGCAACACCACGTCACCCGGCCGCGCGCCCGCCGCCGTGATCGGCCGGCGCCCGGCCAGCAGGCCGTGCATGTCGCCGGCCACGATCGCCCGGGTGACTCCGTCCGTGACCTCGGTGTGCCCGCCCGTCACCGCGATGCCCAGCGCCCGGCACGCTCGGTCGATGTCGCGGGCGATGGCCATGACCTGCGGGGCCCGGGTGCCCGGCGGCAAGAGGATCGTCGGCTGGAACCAGCAGGGCCGGGCCCCCATGACGGCGATGTCGTTGGCGTTCACCTGGACGACGTACCAGCCGAGGTGGGCCGTCGCGAACGTCACCGGATCGCTCTTCAGCACGAGCCCTCGAGGGCCGACCCTGACGACCGCCGCATCCACGCCACAGCCGGGTCCCACGAGCACCCGACCATCCTTCGCCCCGCGCCAGCGGAGAAGCTGATCGAGCACCGCGGGCGGAAGCTTTCCCAGGCGCAGGGGCGATCTGGCCGCCGGCGCGCGGATCAGCGATCTCCTCATCGGCGCACTCGGGTCTGGGCGGCCTTGAGGGCCTCGAGGAGCACCACCGGGCACAGTATCCACAGCGTCACCAGGCCCCAGTCGCCGGCTGAAAGGCTCACCGTTCCGAGGAGGTGCGCGAGCGGGGCCCAGGATACCGCCGCCCACTGAACGGCCCAGAGGATCACGAGCGCGGCCCAGGAGAGGCCATTCGGGGGCAATCGCCACCACCCGAGCCGATCCGAGCGGCAGTTCATCGCCTGGAGCGGGTGGATCAGGACGAGCGCGACGAATGCGATGGTGCTGGCCCGGGGGCCCGGACCGTCCTGCCAGACCGCCCAGAGATAGGCGCCCAGGACGCCGGCGCTCAGGAGGGCGCCTTCGGCCAGCATGCGCCGCCCGAAGCGCCACGTGACGAGGGCGTCCCGCGGGTCCCGCGGCGGACGACGCATGACGTCGGGCTCGGCCGGGTCGCGGATCAGCGCCATTGCGGGCAGGATGTCCGTGACCAGGTTCACCCACAGGATCTGCAGTGGCAGGAGCGGGGCGGGGAAACCCAACAGGATCGCGACGAAGACCGCCAGGATCTCGGAGAGGTTGCAGGTGAACAGGAAGTGGATGACCTTCCGCAAGTTGGCGTAGATCACCCGGCCTTCCTCGACCGCCCGGGCAATCGTCGCGAAGTTGTCGTCGGTGAGGACAATGCCGGCCGCCTCGCGCGCGATGTCCGTGCCGTGGCGACCCATGGCGACCCCGATGTCCGCCCGAGCCAGGGCCGGGGCGTCGTTGACGCCATCCCCGGTCATGGCCACGATCTCGCCTTCGGCCTGGAGCGCCATGATGAGATCGAGCTTGTCCTGGGGGCTGACGCGGCTCCGGATCGACTCGGGCGTGAGGCCCAGCTGGCGGCCGACGGCTTCCGCCGTCAAGCGCTGATCGCCCGTGAGCATGATGGTGCGGATCCCCGCGGCGGCGCAGCGCGCAATCGCCTCCCGGACGCCGGTCCGCACCGGGTCCTCGAGCCCCACGAATCCGAGGAACGTCAGCCCCTCGATGCGGTCGCCCTCCGGCCAGCCCTCGGGGAGCCAGGCCACCGCGAGCACACGAAGCCCCTCGCGGGCGAGCGCCCGGTTCGCCTCGAGGAGAGCGGCCCGGGTCTCCTCGGTCAGTGGCGCCGGGCCTCGCCGCGTGTCGTACCGGATCGACGCCGCGAGCACGGCGGCGGGCGCTCCTTTCACGCAGAGCGCCCGGCCCTCCTCCGTCTCGTGGAGGGTGGCCATCAGTCGCACCGTGGGATCAAAGGGGATCTCTCCGCGCCGCGGCCACCGGCGGCCGAGGGCCACAGGGTCGAGCCCCGCGTCCAGGGCGGCCGCCAGCAAGGCGATGTCCGTCGGATCGCCCTGGAACTCGAGACCATCCGGGCCGTGGGTCACGCTGGCATCGTTGACGAGCGCGCCTACCGTCAGGAGGCGCGCGAGCCGGGCATCGGCGAGGGGATCGAACGCCACGTCATCGCGGACGAACTCCCGGGTGGCTGCCGGTGAGCGCGAGACGACGGCAATCGCTTCCTGGTCCACGTGGAGGCGGCTCACGGTCATGCGGTTCTCGGTCATGGTCCCGGTCTTGTCCGTGCAGATCACCGTCGTCGAGCCGAGGGTTTCCACGGCCGGGAGCCGCCGGACGAGCGCCCCCGAGCGCGCGAGGCGCCAGAGGCCGGCGGCGAGCGCCACGGTCGTGACGGCGGGCAAGCCCTCCGGGATCGCGGCGATGGCGAGGGTGATGGCCGTCTCGAGCATGAGGCCGACCGGCTGGCCGCGGAGGACTCCCGCCAGGCCGACGACGCTGCACGTCCCGAGCGCGAAGCCGATCAGCCGACGGCCGAGCCCCTCGACTTGCCCCTCGAGCGGGGTGGTCCGCTCCCCGGCGAGGGCGACCAGCTGGCCGATCCGGCCCAGCTCCGTCGCCAGGCCGGTCGCGGTCACGACCGCCACCCCGCTTCCGGCGACGACCGTGGTCCCGAGGTACACCATCGTGCTCCGGTCGGCGAGCGACGTCCGGGGGGCGAGGCGGGCGTCGGCGTCCTTGTCGACCGGCACGCTCTCGCCGGTCAGGGCCGCCTCGGCGGTGCGGAGACGGCTGCCCCGGACGAGCCGCGCGTCTGCCGGGACATGCGCGCCCGCCTCGAGGATCAGCAGATCGCCGGGTACCACGTCGGCGGCGCGGATCCGGACGACGTCTCCCTCCCGCCGTACGAGCGCCTGAGGCACCGCCAGGGCGCGCAACTTCGCCAGCGAGATGCGAGCCTGCCACTCGGTGAAGAACCCGAGCCCGGCGTTGAGGAGGAGCGCGGCGAGGATCGCGAGCGCTTCGACGCGCTCCCCGAGGGAAGCTGCGATGACCGAAGCGGCCAGGAGGAGCAGGACGACGATACTGCGGAACTGGGCGAGCACGAGACGCCACAGTGGGGTGTCGGGGTGCTCGCCAACGGCGTTCGGACCGACGCGCGCGAGGAGACGGCGCGCCTCGTCGATTCCGAGCCCCGTCTCCGGATCGACGGTCAGGAGCTCCAGGGCCTCCGAGGGGGAGAGGGCGTGCCACTCGCGACTGACCGGGGGACTCCCGTCGAGGGCCGACGGGCTGCCTGCCGGCGGGTCCGCGGCGCTGGTATGGCCACTCGGACGTGGTGGCCCCGGCCCCCTGACGGATGGAGGCGTCGCCTCCGGTTTTCTGTGGTCAGCTCGATCGCGTGTCGTGGGTGGCCTTTCGCTCGAGGCCCCGGCCGCGCCGGTCCTGATTCCCCAAGGCCTCTACGGACGTGCGAACCCCGGCACCGGTAACGATACCTCCGGACCTCTGACTCCGCTGGCTCCGGATCATCGACCTCAGTGGGACATCAGCACGGGGACGGTCATGTGCTCGAGAAGGTTCCGAGTTGCCCCTCCCAGCACCATCTCACGCAGGCGTGTGTGCCCATAGGCGCCCATGACGATGAGGTCGACGCCGAGATCGAACGCGCGGGAGAGGAGCAGGTCGCCGACCCGGATGTCGAGGCCCACTGTGGATGCCGCTTCAGCCGTGACACCGTGGCGTGCCAGGTGGAGCGCGATGTCCGCACCGGGCAACCGGCTCCCAGAGTCGCGCTCGGGGTCGATCGAGAGCACCGTGACGTTCGTCGCGAGCTGTAGGAGCGGAATCGCATCGTGCACGGCCCGTGTCGCCTCGCGACTCCCGTTCCACGCGATCATGATGCGCTCGCCGACGGTCTCGAAGGCGCCATAGCGCGGGACGACCAGCACAGGCCGGCCCACGCCGAGGACCAGGTTCTCGGGAAGGGAAGCGAGGTCGTAGGGCGCGTTGCCGAGGTCAAGACCCTGGCCGATGACCGTGAGGTCGGCGTATCGGGCGTGCAGCTGCGTCGCCTCGACGATGTCCCCGGTATCGACCCGCCACTCGCCACGGATCCCGCGTCGCCGTGTTCGGTCGTGGAACTGCTCCTCCGCCCGGCGGGCGCGCTCCTCGCGCTGCCGCTGCTGCTGCTCTTGAAAGGTCGGCGGCAGTTGCGACTCGATGTGACCGGGCAGTTGAGGAAGGTATCCCATGGCATGCAGGCCCGTGAGATGAGCCCCATGTTTCGCCGCCAAGGCGGCCGCGACGTCCACTCGCGAGCCGCATGCCGGGTCGTTGTCCACGTGCACCAGCAGATCCTTCAGCCCCATGGTGTTCCCCTACTGGCGCGCTCGCTTTCCATTCTTGCTAGCGCGGCACCGCCGCGTCGAATCGAGTGCAACCCAAGTGCCACCGCCGCCATGCACTGGACGTGGGCGCGGTGGTCTGGACGGTGTCCCACAGCTGCCCCGTGTGGGGCGAGCGCTCCGCACCGTCGTTGGGCACAAGCGACCCCGATGGCGACATCTGCCATCGGGGAACGCATCCCAGCGCTGGAGATGAGTGGCAGCGCCGTTGCTTTGCATGACGCGCATGGGCCTCCTTCAAGTTGGCCGAGCCGATGAGATGTCGACCCAGGAGAGGGACATGGACTCCCCGGCCGGGCGAGCAGGCCGATGGGCGATCATCCTGGCCGGCGGTGAGGGGATGCGGCTCCGGCCGCTGACGCGTCGGATTGCCGGCGACAACCGGCCGAAGCAGTTCTGTGCCCTCGCGGACGGCGTGACGCTGCTGGACGGGACACGAGCGCGCGTGGCCCGGACCGTGAGACCGGATCGTACGTGCCTGGTCCTGACCCGGTCCCACGAGCGCTTCTATGCGCCGCTCCTCGCCGAGGGGTCGCTCGGTCCGTTGTTGGCCGTTCAGCCCGAAGGCCGGGGCACCGCTCCCGCGATCCTCTACGGGCTCCTGCGGGTCGCGGACGGAGGATCGTCGGACGCCGTCGCCCTGTTCCCCTCGGATCACCACGTCTCAGACGACGCGCGCTTCATGGCCCACGTGGACGCCGCCTTCGCCGCCGTCGAGGCTCGTCCCGACCTCGTGATCCTCTTGGGGATTCATGCGGATGGTCCGGAGGTGCAGTACGGGTGGATCGAGGCCGGGGATCCGCTCATCGAGCGGGCCGCATATCCGGTGTACCGGGTCCGGCGATTCTGGGAAAAACCCACGGCGGCGGTCGCCGAGATGCTCTTCGAGCGTGGCTGTCTCTGGAACAGCTTCGTCCTTGTGGGTCGGGTGCCCGTGCTGCTCGGCCTGATTCGGGAGGCCACTCCTAGTCTCTACAGCGCGTTCACGGCGGCGTGGCTCCGCCGTGCGACCCTCGGCGAGCGCGAAGCCATGCGATCGCTTTACGCGACGCTCCCCTCGACGAACTTCTCGGAAGACGTGCTGGGCACGAAACCGGCCAATCTCGCCGTGCTGCCGGTTCGCGGAGTCTCGTGGAGCGACTGGGGGGACCCGGCTCGGGTGTTCGACACGCTCGGACGGCTGGGTCTCCGCCCCGAGTGGGCTGAAGGGACGGGGAGCCTGGTGGAGGTCGGGTCGAGGGGTGGGCCGTGACGGTGCGGCACCTCCTGCCGGCCGTGGTGGTGCTCGCGGTCGTCGTCCCAACAGTTGGCGGGGCTTGGTACGTTGGCCAGCGCGAGATTCGAAGAGACGTCGCCCAGCTGGCGGCTCGCCTCGAGATCGAGCGCACTCGGCGCGAGACGCTCGATCGCCAGACTGCCGAGACGGTGGAGCGACTGGAGGCGTACCGACAGGACGTGCGGACTCTCCTCGAGGCGCGCCGCGCCGAGCGCCACGGTGGGTGAAATGATGAACCTGGCCGACGAACGAGCGCGCATGGTTCGTGCCCACATCGCCGCTCGAGGCGTCCGTGACCCGGCCGTGCTCGAGGCGATGCGGAATGTCCCGCGTGAGGCGTTCCTACCGCCGGAGCTCGAGGAGT
>CAYXBJ010000171.1:0-28922 GCA_964463175.1 uncultured bacterium | reverse complement strand
GGCTGGATGCGCCGCGGTCGCGTCCTGCTGGTGGTCATCGGGCTCGTCCTAGGGGCCGCCGCCGGGGCGGCGTGGGCCCTCTTCCAGCTCTACGGCCCTGATCGCATTCGCACCGAGCTCGAGCGTGCCCTGTCCACGGCGTCCGGGCGTCCGGCACGCGTCGAGGCCGTCACGTTCCGTCCGTGGCTGGGCACGCTACGGGTGTCTGGCGTGCGCGTGGCGGATGACGGCTCGGCGGCCGGCGGCGCCATGCTCTCGCTGGACCACGCGGACATCGGCATTCGCCTCGAGAGCCTCTGGCGGCGACAGCTCGTCCTGACCGTCTCGCTCGCCGGGCTCGACGCGACGACGTCGGCGACGGGCGGCGGCGGTGGGCCTGGTCTCGCGGCGCTCGCCCTCCCCTCGACGTTCTCGCTGGGCTCCGTCGAAGTCCGGATCGGCCTGATCCGCCTGGACCAGGGCCACATCCTGCACCGCGATCCGGGCGGCGGGTGGGCGGTCGAGGCCCGGGGGCTCGAGGCCGACGTGTGGCCAGGGCCCTCCGGGCTGCGGCTCGCGGCGCGCGCGGACAGTCTCCGAATCGAGTCGCCCGCAGGAGAGGAGCGCGTGGAGCGGCTTCGCGTCGAGGGGAGCGTGCAACCGGGTGAGATCCGGCTGCAGCCGTCGCGTCTCCGGTGGCAAGGCCAGGAGATCCGCCTCTCCGGCCGACTCACGCAGCCCGCTGCAGGCTCCGAGATTCACGGGGGCCTCCAGGGTGAGCTGCCGCTCGCGGCTGTCGGCAGTCGGATGGGCCTCACCGGGGGGCTCACGGGGCTCGCCACGATCGACGCCGTGCTCGATGGCCCATTGGCTGCTCTGCGGGTGGAGGCGCGTGTCACGGTCCCGGAGCTCGAGGCGGGTCCCGTGCGCGCCCGCAACGTCCGGCTCGAGGGCAGCGTCGTGGACGCGGTGCTGCGTGTCTCCGATCTGCGAGCGGACCTCCCCGGCGGAACGGTCACCGGGGCGCTGACCGTCAGCCCTCCGAAGACCGCCGCAGGGGCACGGAGCGTCGAGCTGACGCTCGACGGACTCCGCCTGCCTCATGCGCTCGCCGCCCTCGGGCCTGGTGCGCTCCGCGCGGAAGCTCGGATTCGCGGCAGTGGAGTCGAGCTGGGTCCGGCGACCGTTCGGTGGGCCGACGTGCGGCTGGACGTCACGGGCCAGCTCGGGCTCGGGCATCCCCTTGCCCTGCACGCGAACCTCGATGGGGACCTCGGCGAGCTTGGGCGGGCGATGGGCGCCCCGCACGTCGAGGGGCGCCTCCGCGTGGCCGCGGACGCCATGGGCACCCTGGAGCGACCGGTCGTCACCGGCCGGGTCGAGATCGAGCCACTCGCCATCGGCACGCAGGTGATCGGCCGGGTCGAGCTGATGGCACGGCTGGAGGGAACCGATGGACTCGCCCGGTGGACTGGCGCGCTCGACGCGGGGCGCGTCGCTGCGCCGCCAGCGTCCGTCGAGGATCTCCGGGCCGCGTTCACGCTCGACGCCGACCAGCTCGACCTCCAGAGACTCACGGGCCGCGTCGAAGGGGTCCCGCTGGATCTGCGCGGACTGTGGACGTGGGTCGGCACGGGGCGCGCCCAGGCGAGCCTGGGCCCGGTGGCCCTCGGCGGGCTCCGAGGAGTTCCCGCCGAGCTCGCCCTTGCCGGGACCGGTTTGGCCCGCGTCGACATCACGATGGGGCGAGCGGTCGCGGCGGTGGCAGAGGTCGGGCTGACGGCCGTGTCACTCCACGACGTCGTGCTCGGGGCTGGACGCCTCCAGGCGAAGCTCGACGGCCACGACCTGACGGCCGACCTCGCGTTCCCGGCCGCGCGCCTCTCAGCCTCGGCACACGGCCGTCTCGAGAGCGGCCACGCGCTCGCCGTGCAAGCCCGAGTCGAGCGGTTCGACCTGGATCCGATCGTCGCCCGGCTCGCGCCGGCTACGAAGCCCCACCTGCGGGTCACGGCCTCAGCGCATGCGGAGGCCGAGATCCCCCTCGATCGTCCGGAGACAGCCCGAGTGATCGCGTCGATCAGGCCCGACGATCTCGTCGTCAACGGCGAGCCCTGGACGACACGCTCCGCCGCCGTCGTCCGCTGGGATGGCGAACGGCTGTCCCTGGAGCAGCTCCAGGTCCGGGGGCCGCTCGGCACGCTGAGCGCCGAGGGCGCCGTCGACCGGCGAAGCGGCGATGGCCGCCTGGCCGTCCTCCTCGATAACGCGCGGCTTCCCTCGCCGCTCGACCGCCTGGGCCGGGGTGCCGTGCGCGGCGAGGCCCGCCTGACCCGGACCGCCCTCGAGGGTGTGTCGGTGCGCGCGCAGTGGCCGACGTGGACACTGAGGTCAGACGGCCGGATTCCGTTCGACACGCCAATGGCGCTCCGGAGCCAGCTGACCGTGGACATCGCGGAGGTGGGACGGATCGGCGGTGTGGACAGCCTCGCAGGGCAAGCGGTCGTGTCGGCCGACATCGGGGGCCCATGGCGAAAGCCGACCGCAAACGGGCGGATCGAGATGCCCACCCTGACCGTCGCGGGCCAGGGGCTCGCTCAGGTCAGGATCCCATTCCAGCTGACGCCGGGCACGCTCCGCCTCGACCACGCGAGCGCGCTCCTGGGCGCCGATCCCCTCGCGCTCGACGGCAGCGCCACGTGGGCGGACGGCACCTGGCAAGGCCAGGGGACCCTGTCCGCTCCCGTGGTGACCGTCAAGGCGTGGCCGATCCAATCGCCCCGCATCGCCTTCGCGGTGGACGCCGATCGGCTCGCGGTGACCGATCTCGCGCTCAGCATCCACGGGATCCCCGTGCAGGCGACGGCGTCCTGGCCCTGGAAGGGCCAGGGCCACCTGGAGGGCCGGATCGGCCCGGGGTCCTTGGCGGGACTCCCCCCCGCCCCGGGAGTGGAAGGCACGGCGTCCGGGCGGATCGAAGCAACGGGACGGTCCATCGAGGACCTCACGGCCCGGGCCACGCTCCGCCTCGAGCAGGCGCGGGTGGTCGGCGTGCTCCTGGGTGCCGGCACGCTCGACCTCGACCTTCGCGGTCTCGTGGCTCGCGCCGATCTCCGCTTTCCCGACCGACGCCTCACCGTGGCCGCCGAGGGTCGCGCGGTGGCCGGCGCGCTCGTGAGTGTCCGGGCGGCGATCGACGACCTGGCGCTCGGCGAACTGGTGCGCCGCTTCGGTCCCGGAGGCTCACCGCCGGTCGAGGGCACTCTGTCGGCGCGGGCCCAGGCCGAGGTGCCCATCACGCAGCCAACGGCGGGCCACGGTACGCTGACCGTGGATCCCCTGCGGATGGTCGTCGCGGGCAAGGTCCTGGCAAGTCGGGATCCGATCGTCGCCGTCTTCGACGCGCGCGGGATCCGTGTGGATCGTCTTGCCCTCCAGGGACCCGCGGGAACGATCACGGGCCATCTGGCGGTCGAGCCCGGAGGTCGTCTGGACGCCGCGCTCCACGGTCAGACCCAGCTGGCGGTGCTGGCCAGTCTCCGGCCCGAGGTGGAGGAGGCCAGTGGAACCCTAGACGTCACGGCGACCGTGACCGGCACGACGGCGGTGCCCGTCATCGCCGGGGCGGGCACGTTGCGGGGCGGAAGTCTCCGCGTCAAGGGCTACGCCGATCCGGTGCGCGACATCGAGGCTCAGATGACGGCGTCACGTACGGGACTCCGCCTCACAAAGGCGCGGGGCGCGCTCGGTGGCGGAACGATCACCGCGACCGGCGAAGCCGCGCTCACGGACAGCGGACTCGGGTCCTACCAGGTGGCGCTGACGGCCCGCCGCGTCTCGGTCTCGCCGATGGAGGGTCTTTCCACGCTCTGGGACGGCGAGCTCGAGCTGACCGGGCGTGGCGCGCGCGGGCAGCTCGGCGGAGAGCTCCGCCTCCTTCGCGGTACCTACGCCCGCGAGCTTGCCCCGGCGTCGGGCGGTCCCGCGCCGGCCGCCGGCTCGACCGAGGATGAGCTGGCCCTGCCGCTCCGTGTCCTCGTCAAGCTCGACGACAATCTGGTCGTGCGGAATCGGACCGCGCGGCTACGGATCGGTGGCACCCTGTCCGTCGAGGGGACCACCGCGGCGCCGGCCGTGCTGGGCGTGATCGAGACGCGAGAGGGGACGGTGGCGTTCCGGAACCGGCGCTTCACCGTCGTGTCGGCGACCGCCCGCTTCCTTGACCCGCGCCGCATCGATCCCTTCCTGGATGCCGTCGCAACCGCGCGCATCCGCGACTACGACGTCACGGCACGGGTCAGAGGCCGCCTGGACAGCCTCGACGTGAATCTCCGCTCAACGCCTCCCCTCTCGCAGGAAGACCTCCTGGCGCTGGTGGCCTTTGGCGCCACGCGGGCAGAGCTCTCGAGCTCACCCGCTGGCGTGATCGCCGGACAGGCGGCGAGCATGGTGGTCCGCGATCTGCTCGGCCTGGAGACGCTCGGCGACGAGACCGGGGCGGGCGGTGTCCTGGGACGGCTCCAGGTGGGGACCCTGGTTCCCGACCGGCGGTCAGCCGGAGAGTCGAGAGGCCCCGAGGTCCGGGACAGTCAGCGGGTCCGCGTCGAATATCAGCTGCTCGGTCCGATCAGCCTGGTCGGTGAGCAGGGTCAGCGCGGAGGCTATGCGGCCGGTGTCGTCCTCCGTCTCCGGTTCCGATGAAGGCGGGACTGGCGGCTCTGATGGCGACGGGCTGGATCGTCGTCGGGGCAGTCGGCGTCGCAGCGGGAGCCGCGGACGGCTCTGGCATCGTGACGGGCGTGGACCTCGCCGCGTCTGCCGAGGTGCCCGAGAAGCTCGTCCGAAGCGCGATCGGCGAGATGGTCGGGCGACCGCGGTCTCGATATGAGATCCGCCAAAGCATCGAGCGGGCGTGGTCCCTGGGGCTCTTCGACGACATCTGGGTGGAAGAGGTCCCGGAATCGGGCGGCGTGCGGCTCCGCTATCACCTGGGACTGCGGCCCCTCGTGCGCCAGATCGCATGGCAGGGAGAGGCGGGGCTCGACCTCGGCCAGCTGGTCGGAGTCGCTGCGCTGGCCATCGGCGAGGAGGCCTCGCCCCAGCGGCTCGCACAGGTCCGGGACGATCTGCTCGCGTTCTATCACCGCGTGGGATACCTCGACGCGCGGGTCGGCGTCGACGCGACCGGCGAGGGCGCGGCGAGGGATGTCGTCATCACGCTCGCCGCAGGAGCTCCGGTCCGGCTCGATCACGTCCGCATCGAGGGGGCGCTCGGGCTTCCGCCTGACGTCGTCACCCGGGCGCTCGCGCTCGGCACCGGCGACCGGTATCAGGAGGCTCTGGTCCGCGACCGAGTTCGCGCGCTCGAAGAGCGGCTCCGCCGCGAGGGCTTCTTCAGAGCGCAGGTGACGGCGCGCCCCCCCGTCCGCGAGACCGGCTCCGCCACGGTCGACCTCACGGTCGACGTCGCCGCGGGCCCGCGGTACGAGCTCATCTTCGACGGGCGGCGCGGGCTGACCGAGTCCGACCTCCGGGGCCGGCTCACGTTGATCGACAGTGGCGTCGTCGACATCTTCGAGATCGAGGCCAGTGCCCGCCAGCTCGAAGCCGCCTACCGCGAGCGTGGGTACGCGTCCGCGAAGGTGACGGGGACACTGGACGACACCGCCGAGCCACCGACCATCCGCTTCCAGGTGAGCGAGGGACCCCAGGTGCGGGTGGCCTCGGTCACCTTCCGCGGGAACGTCGCCCTCACGACCCGGCGGCTTCAGGCGGCGATGGCCACGCGCCCCGCCACCATCCTCCGAGGAGGTCTGTTCCGCCAGGATGTCCTCGACCGGGACCTGGCTACATTGCGGGGGCTCGCGCAGGCCGATGGCTTCGCGGACGCCACCGTCGGGCCGGCCGAGCTCGGCTGGGAAGATGACGGGCGGCGGGTGCGCGTGGTGATCCCCGTCGTGGAGGGTTCGCGCGTCACCGTCGGGAGCGTCACCGTCGAAGGCGAAACCCTCTTCACGGCGGAGGAGCTCCGTGCGGTCATCCCCTTGCGATCCGGTGATCCGTGGAACCCTGTCCGCGCCGAGGACGGGCAACGGCGCGTGGAGCAACTGTACGGCCGGCGCGGCTTCCATGGCGCCACGGTCGACGTGCAGACGGATCGACACGACGGTCAGGTCTCCGTCGTCTACCGCGTGGCGGAGGGCGCCCCGACGCGCGTCGGTCGGATCCTCGTCCGCGGGCTGCTCGTCACGCGAGAGGAGACGGTCCTGCGGCAGCTCCGCATCGATCCCGGTGACCTCTTCGACCCGGACCGCCTCGCCGCCGCCCAGCAGCGGCTCGAGCAGGCCCGGGCGTTCGCGACCGTGAGCGTCGACCCGCTCCGGCCCGCTCCGGCGCCGTTCGCCGACCTCGACGTGACCGTGGCGGAGCAGAAGCCCTGGCACCTCGACGTAGGCCTCGGCTACGACACCGCCCTGGGAGCGCGCGGCTTCCTCGAGCTCGGGCACGACAACCTGTTCGGAACGGCCCGCAGCGCCAGCATCCGGATCAAGGGCGCCGTCGGGGGCGAGGCGATCCAGGAGCTGGAGCGCGTCGACCTCGTGTACCGCGAGCCGTGGATTCAAGGCACGCCGTGGCAGGCCGAGGCGGATCTGTTCGGCGAGCGGAGCAAGAATCTTGGTTACGACCTCCAGCAGGTGGGCCTCGCCCTCTGGATCGGGGACGATCTCCTCAACCCGCGGGGTGCCCGGACCTTCCGGACCCAGCTGCGCTACCGACTCGAGGAAGCGCGCGTCTCCAGCGTGAGCCCAGACCTCGAGGCGCAAGGGATCGAGCCTGGAACCGAGCGTATCGCCAGCCTGACGCCCACCGTGGTCTGGGACTTCCGGGACGACCGCTTCAACCCTCGGCGCGGCAGCGTTCACCAGGCATCTCTCGAGCTGGCCACCGCCGCCCTCGGCGGGACCGTCGACTTCGTGAAGTCGGAGCTCTCGACGAGCTGGTTCTTTTCCTGGCTGCCGCCGACCGTGTTCGCGCTCTCGGGTCGGCTCGGACTGGCGGGCCCGTTCGCTGGAACGGACAGCCTCCCGATCCAGGATCGCTTCTTCGCCGGCGGTAGCACGAGCGTACGTGGCTTCCCTGAAGATAAGCTGGGACCTCTGGACTCAGCCGGCAATCCGCTCGGAGGCAATGCCCTCGTGGTGCTGAGCGCGGAGTGGCGGTTCCCGCTGTGGGGCTGGCTCGGCGGAGCGGTGTTCATCGACGCGGGCGCCGTGACCCCGGAGGTCAGCGACCTCCGGCTGTCCGCGTTCAAGTCAGGCGCCGGCGCGGGTCTTCGTGTGGCAACGCCCGTCGGGCCCATCCGCCTCGACGTCGGCTACGCGCTGCAGCCGATCCCCAACGAATCACGCACGCAGGTCTACCTGACGGTGGGGTTCCCTTTCTAGTGTCGACGCGGATGGCGGCGGCCGCGATCCTGAGCGTCCTCATCTGGACCGGACCGGCGCGCGCCGAGACACGCTTCCTCGATGGCCTCGTCGCCGAGGCCGACGGCGTGGTCGTCACCGCGAGCGACGTCGCCCTCGGTCGCGCGCTCGGGCTGTTCGGGCTCACACCGACCAGTGGGCCCCTGTCCCCGGAGGACGTCCGGCGCTACGTCGACGGACAGCTCCTGGCCCGCGAGGCGTCGCGGATCGGAGTGGAGGGTACGCCCGCCGATCGCGTGGAGGCCTGGGCCGCGGCGGCCCAGCGAGGGGGCGGCGAGAGCGCCCTGACGCGCTGGCTGGTGATCGCCGATATCGAGGAGGCCTGGGCACGCCGATTGGTCGATGACGACTTCCGGATGCGCCGGTTCATCGAGCTGCGCTTCCGCGCCCTCGCTTTCATTCCCGAGGCCGACCTGGCGGCCGCGCTCGGCCCCGGGGACCACGACGAGGGGGCGCGAGAGGCGATGCGGGCGCGCCTGGAAGCGGAGGCGGCGGATCGAAGGCTTGCGGAGTGGCTCGTGGATGCGCGGGCGCACGCCCGGATCAGCCCACGCGTCGTCACGCTCGGCCAGGTCCCCAACCCGCTGCCCGGGCTTCCGGGCGGCGACGCCGGCCCCTGACGTCGCCTCGGACCGGCGACCGCGGGGCCGCACGTCCTCGGATGGTCCTTCGTCCAGCGACCCGGCGCCCCGCCATTGTCGAGGTGGCAGCCGTCGCGCTACACTCGGCTCCCACCCGGGCGGCCGGGAGCCCCGAAGGAGGAGGCCGGACAACGCTGAAGATCGTCAAGTCTCGCACCTCGGGCACTGCCGGACCCGGATCGCGCTCGGCGGCGGCGCGGATGGCGCGGCGCGCAGACGAGCGGGCTGCGGGGCGGACGACGAGAGATCATCGTTTACACATGCGCGACCTCGCCCATGCCCACGCCTGAAGGGTTGTCCTCAGCGGATGCGGTGCTCGCGCGCCTCGTTGCGGGAAACGAGCGATTCATCCGCGGAGACGCACGCTTTCCAACCGTGCCACACGAGGCCCTCGCGGGGCTCGCGAAGGCGCAGCGTCCGTACGCGACGATACTCGGTTGCAGCGATTCGCGAGTGCCGCCGGAGCTGGTATTCGATGCCGGTTTCGGTGAGCTGTTCGTCGTCCGCGTCGCGGGCAACGTGGTGTCACCCGAGGTCATGGGTACCCTGCAGTACGCCGGGGTACATCTGCGCACACCGCTGTTCCTCGTGCTCGGTCACGAACATTGCGGCGCGGTACAGGCCGCGCTGGCCGCTCGGTCCCGCCCTGCGCGAGATCGCAGGCACATTGCCGTCTTGCTGAAGAACATTCTGCCGGGGCTGCAGGGCGTCGACGCCGAGCTGGCGCCGCACCAGCAGGTCGACGCAGCGGTGGAGGCCAACGTCCGCTGGTCGATGCAGCAAGTACTGGATACGCCGGAGGCCAGGGCGCGCAGAGCCGAGGGGGTCATGAAGCTCGTCGGAGCCGTCTTCGAGATGACGACCGGGCGCGTGCGACTCCTGCCGGACCCGGACGGAGACGGCGCGCCGAATCAGTGTTCACGCGCTTCGATACGTGGCCGAACGAGCGATCCGCAACGGCGCGAAGCTTCGCGGGCACCGTGACGCCGCTTCGCAATGGACATCCAAGGACTCTTGTGGCCTGGAATGCGTGGGCCGGGGGCCGAAGATGTCTGGTGGGACGAGTTCTCGCGTTGGACGGTCGGGATCGGGCCGCCGGCTCGCACGGGCGCGCCGAGGGAACCCCGACAGAGGAGCGGACATGCTAGTGCGCAAGTCGGCGATGTGGTTTCTTGTGGCGGTTGCTGTTTCTCTGGCCAGTGTGATCGCGGGAGGCTGCGCGACGACGATCAATCACACGTATGACCCCTCGACGAGTTTCGGGCCGCTGAGGAGCTATGCGTGGACGCCCGGATCTCCGCTCTACTCGCAGAACAACCTCATCGAGGCAAACGTCCAGTTCCTGGCGGATCCCCTGCTGGAGCAGAAGGGATTCAAGAGGACGACGGCCACCCCCGATCTCCTCATCTCGGTCAGGCTCGAGAACTATCCGGTCGGGACCAGCGAGAGCTACGAGCTCCGGATGCTGGGCCTGAACGTGTACCGAGCGGATGGCCAGACGCTGATCTGGCGGGGGACGGCCTCCGGCTCCATCAGCACCGACGCGGCGTCCAGTGATCTGAAGAATGCGGTCCAGGGCATTCTCGCCGCCTTTCCCCCGAGTTGAGGCGTTCTCGACGCCCACGTTCTGAAGGTCGGCACGCGCGCCCGAAAATGCTGGGCGCAGGAGAGACACGATGGGCCGGACGAGCTGGGAATCCCCCGTCGGCGACCGGAAGCTCGGCTCAACTGAGCTCCGTGCAGGGTCGGACTAACCCATGTCACCCGTGACCCCTCCATCGCCGTCACGTGACATCCCGCGAATCACGCTGACCGTCCTGTTCATCGGACTGATGATCGTCGCGAGCGTCTGGGTGCTGCGGCCCTTCATCGCCGCGATCGTCTGGGCCGGTACTGTGGTAGTTGCGACCTGGCCGATGATGCGCGCCGTGCAGTCACGCGTCGGAGGACGGCGCTGGCTCGCCGTCCTCTTGATGACGGGGGCCATGCTGTTGCTGCTGGTCGTGCCGATCGCCCTCGCCATAAGCACAATCGTCGACCACGCCGACGACATCGTCGGATGGGCCAAGGCCGCGGTGAGCACGGGGCTGCCCTCGCCGCCCGAGTGGGCTGGGCGGATTCCGGTGGTCGGGTCGAGGCTCGTGCGGCGGTGGCAGGAGCTGGCGGCGACCGGCCACGAGGAGCTGGCGACGCAGGCCGCCCCCTACGCGGCGACCGTGGTGCAGTGGGTCGCCGGCCGGGCCGGCGACTTCGGCGCGCTCCTGGTGCACTTCCTGCTGACCGTCCTGATCACCGCGATTCTGTATACGACCGGCGAGGCAGCGGCCGCGGGCGTTCGGCGATTCGCCCACCGACTGGCCGGAGACCGCGGGGATGGCTCTGTCGTGCTCGCGGGGCAGGCCATCCGCGCCGTGGCGCTCGGGGTGGTCGTCACGGCGCTCGTCCAGTCTGTCGCCGCCGGCATCGGCCTCGCTATTGTCGGGATCCCCTACGCAGCGGTGCTCACGGCGATCGTTCTCATCCTGTGCATCGCGCAGCTGGGTCCGTTCCTCGTGCTGGCGCCCGCTGTGGCCTGGCTCTACTGGTCCGGCGACTCCGTGTGGGGCACCGTACTGCTCGTCTGGACCGTGCTGGTCGGCGTGCTGGACAACGTGCTGCGTCCGATGCTCATCAGGCGGGGCGCCGATCTGCCGATGCTCCTCATCTTCGCGGGCGTGATCGGTGGACTCATCAGCTTCGGCATCATCGGGCTGTTCGTGGGGCCGGTGATCCTAGCGGTGACCTACCGGCTCCTCGAGGCGTGGGTCATGGATATCGACCGGGTTCCAGATGAAGGCTCGGAGCCCCCGCGTGTCTCGGGTCAGTCAATCGTGTAGGAGACCCTCTGCACGACGGGGCGCCTCGGAATGCGGCGGCTCGCCGTCGCCTATGGCGGCAACCGAATGAGGAACGGCGAGTCGTCTGGTACCGTTTGGGCAGATGATACGGATTCCAGGCAGAACGTCATCGCGGGAACGCTCCTTGCTCGAGAAGGCGCGACCGCGGTTGTCCGCGCGGAGCCAAAACGCAGCAATCTCAGAGGGGGGACAGCGATGCGAAAGATGGCACGGAGAGGGCATTCGATCTGGCGGGACGGCACGCTAGCGGGGATTGTCATCCTGGCGGCAGTGCTGGCAGGTTGCGCGACACCCCAGGCCGGGACGCCTCGCGTTATGCAGGAGGGTGACTTCAAGATGCTGGCGGGGGCCTGGACCGGGTCCACCGACATTCAGGGAACGGTGTCAGTCAACATCGATGGGGTCATCCAAGACACGGGCGCCTACTTCATCCACCCACACGGCTCGAGCAGCGGCCAGGCATCCGGCTTCATGAAGATCGTGGACGGAGGCGTCGTGTATGAGTCTTCAACCTCTAAGGGCAAGATGGCCTTCAGCGAGAGCTCGGACGGGAAGAGCTGGGTCTGGAAGTGGGACGGCATGACCCCGGACGGGCGATGGGTGCGGAACGAACTGACGAAGTCCAAGTGAAGACCGCCATTCCCGGGAATCGCGATGGCACGAACCCACGGGGGCGGGCTGGCGTCGAGTAGTGCCCTGGACACACTGACGACCCGCTGAATCAATCGCGCGCGCGGGCACACGCTCGCGCGCGCGAACCACCGCGGTGCCGCCGTCGGCGCCGGTCTGCCGATGCTCCCAGCGGGCGTGTTCGCCAGGCTCATCAGCTTCGGCATCTTCCCGGCTCTTCGCGGGGCCGCTGATCCTGCGGTGACCTACCGGCTACTCGACGCGTAGGTCATGGATATCGACGGGCAGCCCGGCCAGGGTGCCGGGCCCACACCCGCCAGTCCTACCGGAGAGGGCGCTTGACGTCCAGCTTCCGCATGCGATTCCGCAAAGTGCTCGGGTTCAGTCCCAGGCGCTCGGCCGCCTGCCCGCGTCCCTCGATCGTCCACCGGCAGCGGTCGAGCACGTGCACGATGTGGGCCCGCTCCACGTCCCGCAGGGACTCCCCAGGAGCGGGCTGGCCGACTCCCTCCCGGGGCACCGCCCCTGGTCCAAACGCCTCCTCGACGCGAAGGACCGAGCCGCGCGAAAGGATCAGGGCTCGCTCGACCACGTTCTGCAGCTCGCGGACGTTCCCGGGCCAGTCGTAGGCCAGGAGCGCGGCCATCGCGGCCGTCGGGATCTTCGTGATCGTCCGGCCGAGCACGCGCTGGCGCGCCTGAATGAAATGCCAGACGAGCAGCGGGATGTCCGCGCGGCGCTCCCGGAGGGGCGGCACCTCGATCGGGAACACGCTCAGGCGGTAATACAGATCCGCGCGGAACCGTCCTTCGCGCATGTCCCGGCGCAGATCACGGTTCGTCGCCGCGATGATCCTGACGTCGACCTTCCGCGTCACCGTCGAGCCGAGCCGCTGGATCTCGCCGCCCTCGAGCGCGCGGAGGAGCTTCACCTGAAGGGAGGGGTCGAGTTCGCCGATCTCGTCGAGGAGAAGCGTCCCGGAGTCGGCCAGCTCGAAACGCCCGGGCTTGGCCTGCGTCGCGCCGGTGAAGGCGCCCTTTTCGTAGCCGAATAACTCGCTCTCGATGAGCCCCATGGGCAGGGCGGCGCAGTTCACCGTAACGAACGGCCGGTCACGCCGAGGGCCGGAGGCGCGTAGCGTGCGGGCGAGCAGCTCCTTGCCGGTACCGGTCTCGCCCAGGAGCAAGACGGGCGCGTCAGTGGCGGCGACCTGCCGGACTTGCTCCAGGATCGCCCTGAGGGCGGGGCTCCGCCCGACGATCTCCCGGAAGTCGTGAGCCTCGTCGAGCTCCGCGTGGAGGTAGGCATTCTCGGCTTCCAGGCGCTCGCGGAGCCGCGCGTTCTCCTCCAGGGCCGATCGAAGAGCGCGCTCGACGTCCCGGTGAGCGAGGGCGCTCCTGATGCTCTCGCCCAGCGGCTGAAGATGGGTGACCCGCTCCAACGACCAGCGTCGTTCACGCGGGGGCGTGGCGAACGAGACGTCGTCCACGACGCGATCGACACCCCCCCTCCGCGCGAGCCCGCCTGGGACAACACCATTCCGCCCGATGGCCGTGGGATCATCCGGCACCGCTGGCAGCTCCTCGAGTCGGTTCATGGTCATGCGCTCCCGGGCCTCGATCCCGAGCCCACGCCTTCTCCGAGGGCCCGCGCGACGGCGCGCGCCGCCGCCTCGCGAGAGCCCAGGCCGAAGGCGAGCGCCAGAGCCAGGCACACGGCCCCGAAGAGCAGGACGAAGGCCCACACCACGATCGTCTCTCCGAACCCGATCTGCTGGAGCGCCATGGCGAAGGCGAAGACCACCACGGCATATCTCGCCAGGGCGGCGATCGTCTGGGGATGTCGAGCCCCCGTCCGCTCGAGCGGTCGTGCGACGAGCCCCTGCACGAGATTCCCGGCCCAGAGTCCGACACCGACGATGACCGTCGCGATCACGACGTTGATCAGAAAGGCCACCAGCCGGTCCCCGAACCCGGCGAGTCGGTGGAGCCCGAGCACCTCGAAGGTCTCGACGCTGGCAAAAACCAGGACGAGCGTCCTGACTACGGCCCCTACAACATCGGAGGGCGTGCGCGCTCCCGGCGACTGGAGCGGTGGCAGACCGAGCCGCGCCGGCAGTCCGTCGAACCCGACACCGCGGAGCAGCTGCGTCACGAGGTCTCCCACCCACCGACTGACGACCCAGGCGAGGATCAGGAGCACGGCTCCCCCGAGGCCTCTCGGCACCCAGGCGAGGACCGTATCGAGGGCGTTGATGGCGGGACGCGAGATCGCCTCGATCTTCAGCGCGTCGAGGCCCGCGATGATGAATGGAATCCAGACCACGAAGTAGACGATCGTCCCCACGAGGGCCGACAGGCGCACCCCCCCGGCGGCCGGCGCGAGGCCGAGGCGCTCCACGGCCCGGTCGAAGCCGGCCCCGGCCAGGACATTGCGGACGATCTGCCGAAGGATTCGGGCCACCACCCAGCCCAGTCCGATGCTGACGGCCGCCGCAGCCACATTGGGGAGGTAAGAGAGCAGGATGCGTAGCATCTCGGACAGCGGGGCCACGAGGGCGCTCTGGCCCAGGGCGGCGAGGAAGGGTGGAACCGCCAGGAGGAGCACGACGTAGAAGGTGAGGGTTCCGATGGTCTGCGAGAGCCCGCGCGGGTCTGCCCCATCGGGAACGAAGAAGTGACCGAAGCGCCGCTCGACGTCGAGTCGGGTCAAGGTCTTCACGACCAGCCACTGGAGCAATCCGGCGAGAATCCAGGCCACCACGAAGATGAGGCCGGCGTGGAGAATGCCCGGCGCGACCCTGGCGATCGCGTCCGCGACGCCTCTCAGGGGTTCGGCCACCAGCGTGAGCCCCAACTCATTGAAGAAGCCGATCCACACGAAGAGCATGATCAGCCAGAAGGCAATCCGAGACGCCACCAGCCGCACCCCTTCGGGCGCGCCGGAACTCGTGAGCCCGATGGCCTCGGCTGTCCGCCTGTCGAGATTGGTGCGAACCAGGACTCGGCTCACGAGCCCGGCCGCGATCTTGGCGATCACGTAACCAGCCAGCAGGATGCCGAGACCGATGAGGAGAGAAGGCAAGGCGGTCGCGATTCGCTGCACAGTTGGCGCGACCATTTCCACGAGTGTCATTCGGCACCTCCGATGATGTGGCCGATGGTCAACATGAGGCCTTTCCTGTCTCTTCGTTTCCCGCCGGGGCGCGTCGGCCTGTCATTGGGATCGTCAGGATGGCGCCTTCGGGGGAAGGAGGCCACGGCTGCCCCGGGTGAACTGCTCGGGCCAGCGCAGGCTGGCTGGCGTCGGGAGATTTCCGCTGGGCAGGAAGCGGCCTGAGGGACCGTCCGCGTTCTGCTCCCCACCCACGGGCTAGCAGATCTCTATCGCCTGGCTCGTGGTATCCCGACGAATTGAACGCGTGACCTCTGGCGGACGCCCGGCGTCGCCGGAGTGTACGGAGGCCTTCGGCTGTCCTCGCTTCGATCGAGCTTGGCGCCATTTCTTCTCCGCCGGGATCATGACCGGGTCGCACTGGGAAGTCCCGAGGGAATCCGGAAATTTCTCCAAAACAGCGCACATCCCTTGCCCGCGCGGTGATCGGCCCCGGCGAAGTGGGGGGCGAGCAGCGTCGCCTCTGCGGGCCGTCAGCTGCAGGTCGGCGAAGTCGGCCGGAAGACCATTATCAAGACTGGCTCGCCACGCGCGGTCGAAGTCCAGACAGGTCGACGGCCCGAGAGGGCCACGCTCGTGACCGCCGCTCTACCGCAGCGTCGGGCGAGTCCGTGAGCCGTCCCGGGCCGCGCGCCTACGAGACCTGGCGAGCCGTCACCGCGGTTCGGTGCTGGCGCGTCGTCTCTCCGATCGTCATCCCCTGGCCGCTCGCCTTACTTGGGAGGGATGTCGCCACAGAAGACGTACGTGTTGGCTTCCTGAGCAGACTTGTGGCCGTTGATGGCGAACCGCTCCCTCTGCAGCGAGGAGAGCGGTTGATCGATCACCGTCTCCGACTTGCCGTCCGCCAGGGTCGTGAGTCCGTACGCCGGCGCGGGGTCCATCTGAGCACACGTCCCCTTGTGAATGTGCACGGGCTGGGGGACGTTGGCAGGCTGTCCGGTCACGGCAATCACGACCTTGGTCTTGTTCCCCCCGATGTCCGAGAGGGTCGCGGTGCCCGACTCACCCGAGCTGTTCAGGACGCCCAACCTGACGTTGACGTCCTGAGCCTCCGCAAAGGTCCCTGAGGCAAAGATCGCCATGGCGGCCAGTCCCAGCATCGGACCGAGAGAGCGAATCATCGTGACGTCCTCCTGTGTAGGGTGTGGAGTACAGGGACAGGGCCGGTTCACGGGCCAGCTGTCCAGCCACCACGCCTAGCAAGGTCCGAGGTGGCTTGCTTCGGATGTCACTCGACATCGAGCTTCTTGAAACGCGAGCCCGAGAAGGAGACATCCCCCATCAAACCCTTCTCGCTGAAGATGAAGGACACGATGTCCTTCTTCAGATTGGTCGTATCGAGGGCGCCGCCCGCGCCCACTGTGGCCACGGCCACCGACGCATCCACGCCCATCTCCCATTCGCGCGTGCCGCTGGTGAACTTGGCCACCGCGGCGTCCGTGTTGAGTACCAGGATCATCGAGTACCAAGAGATGCCCACGAGGAGTCCCCCCTTGAGCGCGGACGTCCCATAGTAGATCGGCTTGGGGGCACCCGAGGTCAGCACGCAGTCGCCTGACTCCACGCCGAGGATGAAGCCCCCCTTGGTGATCCTCGGGCACACGAGGACACCCTTGGCGTTGGCGAATACTTCCGCGGAGCCCTTCGTGTCTGCCTGGAACTTCGCCAGCGTGGCCTGCGCCTCGGCGTCCAGCTTGGCCGCTTCCTGGGCCGTGAAGGCCGCCGCAGCCTGACCCGACAGCACCAAACCAACCGCCACGACACCACTCATCAGGCCTGCACTGATCCTTCGATTGAACATGCGTCTCTCTCCTCTCAGTTCGTGAGTGGAGGCCCCGCGTCCGCCATCGGACACACCAAGGGCGATCCGGAGAGGTGGCGCCTCGATGGAGAAGAGGGCCCTCGCCCACCCCCGGACCACCGGATCTGCGTCGCCCGGCACGTGGTATCCTCGCGAAATGAAAGCGCTACCCGGTAGACGCCTAGCATCGTCGGGGGGTGCGGGAGCCTTCTGCCGTCCTCGCTTGGATCGAGCCTCGCGCCATCTCTTCCCCACTGAGATCATGGCTGGGTCGCGCAGGGAAAGTCCGGAGGGAAGTCGCAAATTTCTCCGAAGGAGATCACCTCCCTCGCCTGCATGGTGATCGAGTTTCCGCCCTACCGCTTGGACCCCCGCGCGGGGCGCCTCTGGCACGGCGACCGGCTGGTGGGACTGCGACCCAAGGCCTGGGCTCTGTTGCGCTATCTGGCCGAGCGCCCCGGCGCGCTGGTCACGAAGGAAGAGCTGCACGCCGCGGTCTGGGGCGACGTCGTAGTGTCAGACGACACGCTCACCCAGACGCTGGGCGAGCTGCGGCGGGCTCTCAGGGATGATCCACGAGTCCCACGCGTCATCGAGACCGTTCACCGCCGGGGGGTTCGCTTCATCGCCCGAGTGCAGGAGGCCCCGCCCGGGAACCAGGGCCTCGAGTCGGCGGTCGCGCCTTCGCCCACCCCGGGAGCGGGACCCCCCGCAACCCTGGTGGGCCGCGACACGGAGCTCGCGACGCTCCGGGACATCTTCCAGGCCGCGGCCGCCGGCGCGCGCCAGGTGGTGTTCATGCAGGGCGAACCCGGCATCGGCAAGACCTCGATCGTCGAGGCGTTCCTGAACTCGCTGCGGGGGGCAGCCGACGGCATTCTGATCGGCTATGGCCAGTGCGTGGAGCAGCACGGCGAGAGGGAGCCCTACATGCCGGCCCTGGAGGCCCTGGAGCGACTGAGCCACGGACCGGCCCGCGACCGGCTGCTTGCCGCGCTGCATGCCGTCGCTCCGAGCTGGCTGGCGCGAATGCCCTCCCTTCACTCGTCCGCCGACGCGGAGCAGCCCCGGCGCCGGGACACCGACACGACGCCCCACCGCATGCTGCGTGAGTTCGCGAGCCTGGTGGAGGCGGTCTCCGTCGATCGCCCGTTGGTGCTGGTCCTCGAGGACCTGCACTGGAGCGACCAGGGCACGGTGGATCTCGTATCGGTGCTCGCGCAGCGGCCCGAGCGGGCGCGAGTCATGCTCCTGGGCACCTACCGGCCGGCGGAGGCGACGGTGCTGGACCACCCGTTCGCCCAGGTCGTGGCGACGCTGCGCATGCACCGTCAGAGCCGGGAGATCGCGCTCGAGTACCTGGGCCGGAACCACGTGACGGCATACCTGCAGGAGCGCTTCCGCGGCGCGATGGTAGACGACGACGTCAGCGCCGTCGTCCACGCGCATACGGACGGGAATCCCCTCTTCATGGTGAGGCTGGTGGAGCATCTCCTGGACCGCGGCTGGCTGGCCGAAGACGGGGGCGTCTGGCGGTTGCCCTCTGACCGCGAGGCGATCGAGCAGGAGGTACCGGACGACATCCAGCAGCTCATCCAGGGGCAGCTCAGGTTCGTGTCGCGAGCCGAGCGAGACGTGCTCGAGGTCGCGAGTGTCGGCGGGGTGGTGTTCGACGCGCCGGCGGTGGCCGCGGGCCTCGGTCGTACGCTCGAGGAGGTCGAGTCACTCTGCGATGAGCTGTGCCGCCCTCGTCGCTGGCTTCATCACCAACGGAGCGTCGAGTGGCCGGACGGCACCCTGGCGGTCCGCTACGCCTTCGGGCACGCTCTTTATCAGCGCGTGCTCTACGCCCGCCTCCCGCCGAGCCGGCGGGCCATGCTGCACCAGCAGATCGGCGAACGCATCGAGGCCGGGTACGCGGCCCGAACCGCCGATGCGTCGGGCGAGCTGGCCATCCATTTCCAGCGCAGTCGCGATCGACGCCGGGCCGTCGCTTACCTCGAGCAGGCCGCGAAGCGAGCATACGGCCGGCTTGCCTACCGCGACACCGTCGCGTGTCTGGAACCGGCCCTCCGGCTCCTCGGTGAAATGCCGGACACACCGGACCGAGCCCGGGACGAGCTGCGGCTGCGCCAGCTGTACACCGTCGTGCTGACCCAGACCGGCGGGTACGTGGCGGAGGGATTGGCCGACAACCTGATACGCGCGCGAACCCTCTGCGAGCAGCTCGCGGACCCTGCCGGGCTCTTCGACGTCCTCTGTGCTCTCTGCCTCCTGCACAGCAATGGCGGTGATTTACGCGAGGCGGAACGGGTCGGCGAAGAACTGTCGCCGCTTTCAGCGCAGCTGAACCCGTCCGCCGTCGTGGAGGCCTCCTTCCTCCGAGGGGGGGTCGCCCTGTGGGGCGGCGACCTGGATGCCGCGGAACCCTTCCTGGCCAGGGCGCTATCGTCGTCGGTGAGTCCCGAGGCGGCGGATCGGCTCTACGGGGTCAATCCTCTCGTCGCGGCGCGCTCCTTCGAAAGCCTCCGCCGATGGGTGCGCGGCGAAGCGGATCGTGCGCGGATCGTGCAGGGGGAGGCCATGGCGCTGGCCGAGCGGCTCGGCCGCCCCTTCACGGTCGCCCACGCCGCGGCGTATGCCGCGTTTCTATACGTCCTCGACGGCGAGTGGAGGGAGGCCGCGAGGATGGCAACCAGGGCGGCCGATCTCTCGGACGAGTACGGCTTCCCGCTCTGGTCCGGGACCGCGCTCGTCATTCGCGGCCGGGCGGTCGTCGAGCTGGGCGAGGGCGAGCGAGGCCTTGCCGAGATCCGCGAGGGTCTCGACGTGCTGCGGCGAGCCCGGATACGCCTCGCCGCTTCGCTGTGGTTCTCTTTGCTCGCCGAGGCATGTCTGCGGCTGGACCGGGTGGATGAGGGACTTGCCGCCATCGACACCGGATTGGCCCACTGTCGCGACACTGCCGCCCGGCTCTTCGAGGCGGAGCTCTGGCGCGTCAGAGGAGAGTTGATCCTCCGAGGGGCCCGCTTCAAGACGCGTCCGCGGCCGGGCGCGATCCGTGAATCGGAGGAGTGCTTCGAGAAGGCTCGAGCGATGGCGCGTGCTCAAGGGGCGCACATGCTGGAGCGGCGCGCCAGCCGGCGCGACGCCGGGACCACCGCGCCCCGCAAGCGGTCACGCTGACGGAGGAATCGACACTACCGCGCAGCGTCATCGCTCGTCCGTGGACTTGAGATCCCTGGACGTTCGGCCCGTCATCGATCCTCACGAGGGATATCCGCGCCGGCCAGCATCGCCATGATCCACGCGAGCAGCTCGTCGGTTGACACGAACCGTGATCGGCGGCCCGTCTGCAGATGCTCGATCCGCCCCGTGATACTCCCGCGTCGGGCATCGGTCTCCGCGCTGAACTGCACGACAAACGCCCTCTCATACGGGAGCGTCGGCGGGGTGTGGTCCCGCTCGGGGGTGGGGCCTTCGGCCCGCTCATGAGCTGCGTCGTGCGCCATATTTCGTCCACCGACATGATGCGCGGGGGTTCCCCGGAAGTCCCAAGGGAACACCCAAATTTGTCCAAAACCCTTTCCCGGGTCTCAGCCGCCCCCACCCGAGTGGACTCGGGACAGCGCGGCAATCTCAAACCGCCTCGGTCAACCCGATGCTGCAGCCGCGAGCCGCGGAGCAGCCGGAGGCTGCGCCGAAACGGGACAAGTCGGTCACGTGCCCGTCTGGGAGTCGGCCCCGGGCACACGACGCGGGAGCCCGAAAGGCGAGACGGGCGCGTCGGGCGGTTCGTGGGACCGGTGATCTTGGCGGTGACCTACCGGCTGCTCGAATCGTGGATCGCGGATATCGACCAGGCCCCGATGAAGGCACCATCCCGAGCTGGCTAGCCCTGCACTGAAGCCCTTCGTGCAAGTCGGAGCCTGCACGCGGTGAGTCAAGCCGAGACGCTACCCGCTGCGGCACTTCGCGCCCACTGAGGCCTCGCTCAACGTATGATCAGGGAGTGAGCCCGCGGCACCATGACCGCTTTCGGGTACTTCCGGGGTTCGCGTACGAGACCGATCACTCCCGGACCAGCCCTCGGAATGCTGGCACCCGGGTTTCGGCGCCCACCAAGGTCCGGTCACCATCTCGTCTCGTAGGCATCGCCCTGGGCTCGCTGCTGGCCTCGAGCATTGGCCTCGGCTGCGGCCGGTTCAGTTTCAGCCCGAAGGAGCGCGAGGCATACATGGCTGAGGGACAGCGGGTCTTCGTGGACAAGGGCTGCGATGGCTGCCACGCCCCCGACTCCGCCGGGCCATTCAATGCCCCCAACCTCCACCGGACCGCCCTTCGATACACGGAAGCCGCCCTGGCGCGGTGGCTGCAGAACCCGTCGGCCCAGGTACCCACCCGCCACATGCCGGAGCTTTATCTGAGCGAGGCCGAGGCAAACGCAGTCGCGGCATACGTCGCTTCATTGCGCTGACCAGGCGACCGACGCTTCACCCCTCAGTGGGCAGCGCTCGGCGGAGCACGTCACCCGGCGGAGTGAGGGCCGTCCCCCTCGGGCCCAAGGACCCGAATCAGACCACCCACCGTCGTGCCCTGGATCAGCAGCGTGAACAGCACCACACCGGCCGTCATGTCCACGATGAGCTGCCGCCACTCAAAGTCGGTCGGAAGGCTGAGAGCCATCACCAGCGGCAGCGCGCCACGCAGTCCTCCGCCCCAGAACATGGTCGCCTGCTGACGCCAGCCGATCGGCTCGATCCTCGCGAATCGGTTCGAGAGACCGATAAGGCTCGGCACGGCGATCAGGCGGGCGACGAGTACGGCTAGAATCGCGCATCCGATATACCTGCGCTCGGCTGCACTCCTGTCCAGCAGGCGATTAAGGAATGCGTGTCCGCCGATACCCAGGTAGAGAAACACGAAGCTGTTGGCGACGAACTCGGCGAAGCTCCAGTAATGCTCCAGGTAGTTGCGCGCTTCGGTCCGGAGATGGGTCCAACGCAACGCGCCAGCCGCCAGCCCCGCACCGACGACCGCCATGATCCCCGAGACGGCGAGGTAATGGTGGGCGACAACGAACGCCGTGTACGCAAGGACCACCGACAGGGCAATCTCCACGAGGGGATCATTTTCGGCCAGGCGCACCGTCCACGCATACACGACGGCCAGCAGGACGCCGACGCCCAGGCCACATGCCGACACGAGCACTAACTCCATAGCGCCATCCCAGAGCGTCACGGGGCCAACAACACCGGACCGCGTCACATCAAGCACGATGGCGAACAGCACGACCGCCACCGCATCGTTGAGGAGGCTCTCCCCATCGACCAGGACCGACAGCCGGGCCGACACCTTCATTTCTCTGAAAAGGGCCACGACGGCGATCGGATCGGTGGCCGCGATCAGTGCTCCGAAGACCAAGGCCGCTCCCCAGGAGAGGGGGGACAGCCCCCTCACGATGCCGCCCACGAGGAGCGCCGACAGCACGACGCCGGGTACGGCCAGGAGAAGGACGGGAGCCAGATTCCGTCTCAGGAGCTGCCGATTCAGATGCACGGCCGCCGGAAACACCAGGGTCGGCACGAAGAGGTACAGGACGATGTCGGGAGTCAGCCAAATATGGCGGATGGGCTCCAGGGCGCGCAGATCCTCTGGGGCCACGCTGAGCAGGATGCCGACGATGACGAGACCGATCGTGTATGGGAACCGGATGCGCCGCAGCACGACGGCGGCAAGCGAGGCCAGGAGCAGAAGCTCGATCGAACCGATGACGACGAGGGCGACACCGTCCTCATGCAACCGACAAGACTCCGCGGCACCACGTGCTGCTGAGGGCTGGAGTCGGGCGGCCCTCCGCCGAGCCGGCGATGGGATTCGTTGCCCCGGACATCAAGCGACTCTTGGACAACGTGCCGCCGGATGGCGGCTGCGCGCCGGCAGTCAGCCCCATTGCGGGATCCATCAATACCGCTCGGGGACGAACCTCCGGCCCTCGAGCGACGCCGTGTCGTCGTAGGCGCGCTTCTTGGACCGCTTCGGGAGCTTCACCTTCTCGCGCGGCGCCTTCTTGTACGGAATGAGCTTCAAGATGTGCGCGATGCAGTTCAGGCGAGCGCGCCGCTTGTCGTCGGAGCGCAGGATGTACCAGGGCGCGTGCTTCGTGTCGGTCGCCTCGAGCATCATGTCGCGCGCCCGCGAGTAGTCGTACCAGCGCTCCCGCGACGGCAAATCCATGGGACTGAGCTTCCACTGGCGCCGCGGATCGTCGATACGCGCCTCGAAGCGACGCTTCTGCTCCTTGTCGCTCACCTCCAGCCAGATCTTGATCAGCTGAATGCCGCCGTCCACGACGAAGTTCTCGATCAGGGGACACAGCTCGAGGAAGCGCCGATGCTCCTCCTTGGAGCAAAAGCCCATGACGTATTCGACGCCGGCGCGGTTGTACCAGCTCCGGTCGAAGATGACGATCTCACCCGCGGCCGGGAAATGTGGCAGGTACCGCTGCATGTACATCTGTGACTTCTCGCGATCGGATGGCGCGGGCAGCGCGACGACACGGAACACCCGGGGGCTGACCCGCTCGGTGATGGCGCGGATCGTGCCGCCCTTGCCGGCCGCGTCCCGGCCCTCGAACACGATGATCACGCGCAGCCCCTTGTGCTTCACCCAGTCCTGGAGCATGCACAGCTCGGCCTGGAGCTTCCCCATCTCCTTCTCGTACTTCTTCCGCTTCAACTTACCGCTGTCGTTCTCGTCCTTGTCCTCGCGCTCGTCAGCGTCTTTGGCCATCGTCGTGCCCTCTGCTCCTTGTCCGGCTCGTCATCCGAGCCGGCCCCCTTTGCTCGTCAGTTCTGGGAGGCCCTGTGCCTCGCGTCGCTGGACCGTCTGCCGAAGATGCCATGGAATCCACTCACCGACGCGCCTCGCCGCGACCTGCGTCTCCGGCCGACCCTCCCACCTCGTTACCCGGGAATCGAAAGAGCTGCCGGTAGATGGTTCCGATCACCGCAACGAGGACTCCAGTGGACCAGCCGAGCATGAGTACCCCCACCGTCGATTCCAGGGGGCCGAGCAGGCGCCACGGCTCGGGAAGCACCACGTCGCCGTAGCCGACCGTCGTGTAGCTCGTCAGGGAGAAATACGCGGCGGACTCGAGATCGGGCATCGTGCCGGTCCACCGGTAGAAGAGTGCCCAGACGATCGCCTCGGCGAGATGGAGCAGCAACAACAGGCCGACGAGCTGCGCCATCAGGAGCTCCGTGGCGAGCCGACCATGGACGTTGCCACCCTTGGCCCACAGCCTGGCCGCGCGGCCGGTGGCACTCATGGTGCCCCTGCCGTGGATGATCACGGTCACTGCCGTGAGGCCGAGCGCGGCGAGGATCACCCTCACCACGGCGCTCGGCTCCCGCTGTCCCCGGCCGGTCTTGGGCTTCGAGGCCCACTCGCGCGGATCGGTCTCCGAGGAGCCACTATGGGGCGGCCAGGCGCCGGGCGCGGGCGGTCCAGATGCGGCCATCCAGCCAGTAGTGGGAGAGCAGGCCGGCGGTCAGGAACGGCAGGAGCGCCTCGATCCCGGAGTACATGCACGCCGCCCAGGACGCGAGGCCGATGGCCGGCCACACCGTGAACCGGGCGAGGCGCCCGACCTCCGAGGCGAGCCCGCGGCCGCGCGAGACCTCGGCCAGCCGCGCGACGGCGTAGGTGAAGTAGAGGTACTGCACCTCGTGGTAGACGGCCAGCACGAGAATGAACGACACCGACCAGGCGCCGAGCACGTACGCGCTGCCGAACGCCGCCGCGTTGGCGACCACGAGCCAGCGCTCGCCCGGATGGACGCCGGCTGCCGGATCTCCGTCGGCGGGCCGGGATCTCTCGCCGATCCGCGCCGTCCGACCGATCGTCCAGGCGAGATAGGCCACCACGCTGGCGGCGGCCGCGACGCCGAGCGCCCGCAGGATGGCGGGATCGATCGAGAGCCCGTAGAAGGGCTCGCCCTCGTGGGTCGGCGACATGCTCGTGTAGTAGGCGACCCCCGCGACCATCGGCAGGTAGAAGGCCGCGCGCAGCAGCCACTGGTGGCGAGACGACACTGGCCCGCCGACGCGTCGCTGGTAGTACCGGGCGATCCCCACGTTCTGGCGGCCGCGGTGCCAGGCGCCGAGGTAGAGGATCGTCGTCGTGACGAGGAGCATCCATCCGTTCAGCATCAAGGCGTAGGTCCCGATCAGGATGGCGAGCGGCACGACGAGCACGTCCACCGGCATCCGCTGCCAGAGTCGACGCCGGACGATGACGTGGTACGTCGCGCCGAGGTGCAGCTCGGACAGGAGCACGTCCGCGGCGTCGAGCTCCCGGTCACCGTGCCAGAGAAGCACCAGCGCCATCACGATCAGGACCGCGGCGCCTCCGGCGGAGGCGATCCAGAAATCGGCGCGCCGGGAGACGAGCCACGCGTCGGACCGGAGCGCCGGGCGCGGCTCGGCGGTCGCACCCGGCGAGCGTGCGGTGGCATCCAGGACCGCCGTGTAAGACATCGGGGCTCAGCGCCGCCGGCCGCCACCCCCGCCGCGGCCGCCACCCCCGCCGCGCGCCCCGCCACCGCCGCCGCCCCCGCCGTATCCCCCGGTCGGACGCGGAGCAGCCCCGCCGCTCCGCTGGAAGGAGGACTCGCGGGCCGCCCCTTCGCTCCTCGCCCGCTGCTGGCGATTCAGGTCCGCGGACGATTCCGCCCCGCCCTGGCCGAAGTTGGCCTTGTTCCAGCCCTGCCCCGAGTTCTGCTCCCAGCCCTGCGCGTCGCGCCGGTACGTGTTGCCGTCACGACCCGCGTACACGTCGTTCGAGCGCGGCGCGATGCCGCGCTGCTGGAGGTTCTGCTGGGCTTGCTGCCGCTGCTGCGGCGTCGCGTTCTGCCCGCGCGCCTGGGCCCGCTGCTGGGCCTGCTGGCGCTGCTCGGGCGTGAGATTCTGGGCGCGGCTCTCGAGGTTCGAGCGCACCTGGTTCTGGTTCCAGCGATTGTAGGCGTCGTTGCGGTTGATGTTGACGTTCCGGTCGATGTCGACGTCACCATAACAGCAGCCCCACGCGCCGCCCCAGATGGCGGCGGTGGCCGCCCCGAAGGCGAAGCCCGTCACGGCGCCCCACCCGAAACCGGAGCCGTATCCGTAGGTCACCGGCGGTGCGTACCAGTACTCGCCAACGTAGACCGGCGGGTACGCGTAGCCGGTTCCATAGACGACCACGGTGCTCGGAGCGACGACGGTCCCGTAGTACCCCGGGGTGTAGCCCACATACACGGTCTGGGGCGTCGCGCCGTAGACGTGGACGTAGGTGACGTAATGCAGAGGCGAGCTGACCGGAATCGCATAGATGGCCGCCGGCACGCTCGCGGCCACCGTCCACGGCCCCATGGGCGCGGCGGCCATGAACCACACGCCATCCTTCAGCGCGTAGTAGCTCTTTCCGTCGACCTGGATCACCGGGTCGGACGTGTTCACCGCGTAGTGGAGGGAGGTGCCATCGATGGGTTGGAACTTCGGATCCCCACTATAGGTGGCCCGGTACGTGGTGGTCGCCCGGCTCACCTCGGCGGTCTGGGGGATGCTGTTGTCGATGCGCGCCTCCTGAGCCTGGGGAGTCCCTGCAACGGAGGCCAGGACGGCGCCCTTGGGATGTCCGGCGGGAATCTTCGCGAAGTCGGCGGGAAGCTTGTCGTGCGCCACGTACTCCCACGGCCCGTCTGCCAGCGACTGGCCGCGGAACCACCGCCCAGACAGGAGCACGTAATGACGCTGGTCCTTCGTGTCGAGCAGGATGTTCGTCGACGAGTCACGAACGTAGAGGAGGTCCGTGCCGTCGATCGGCTCGTAGTCCGGTCGGCCCTTGGTCTGGATCAGCTCCGCCGGCACCGTGCTGACGTGGATGGCCGGCAGGACGCCCTGCGCGGCGGCGTCCTTCAGCTCGGGACCCGGGTCGTCGAGGAGGTTCACGCGCTGGCTCTTGGACACGGTCTGCATGGCGGCGTCGAGCCCGGCTGGCGGCTTGGCGGCCGCGGTCCAGGGACCGTCCAGGGTGGCCGCCTCGAACCATCGTCCCAGCGCGCGCAGGTAGTGCTTGCCGGCCTTCTGGTCGAGCAGGATGAGCGCCCACGAGTTGACGACGCGCAGGAGACTCGAGCCGTCGACCTGTCGGAGCACGGGCTTCCCGTCCACCAGGACCAGGAGGGCCGGCGTCGGGCTGTAGATCACGCGCGGCGGATCATTCTTGACCTCTCGCGGCGCGGCGGCGGTGACCTGAGCCTCGGTGATGGCCAGGTCGGCCAGGACCCGGTCGAGCGAGATTCGCGCCACGTCCCGCGGTAAGCGCGCCTCCAGCACCTTCTGGATCTCCGCGACTCGGTCGGGCTGCGATGGGAACGCGATCTTGTCGATCCGGAATTCCGCGAGCGAGACGAGCCGATTGACCTTGTCCACGTCGGCGCGGGCGGAGAACCAGACCACGCCGAAGTGCTCGGTCGGCGAGGCGGCACTCTCGATGGAGACCGCCGCACGCGCGGACAGGCGCGTGCCGTCCCACTTGTCGATCTGCGGCTGGTAGACGGTGTACGTCTCGTCCCCTACTTTGGCCTCTCGCGGCCAGGGCGTGTTCCCGGTTCCCTGCCGCGAAGCCGTCGGGGCCCCCGCCGGCGCAGCCGGCCGGGCAGACGGCGAGGCGGGAGCGGCCGGTCCAGTCGGCTTCGACGCCGGCGCCCCGGAGGCGGGCATGGACGGCTTTTGCGCAGGCGCGCTCGGCGCACCGGTCGCTGGTGCGCCGGAGGCCGGCATGGACGGCGCCTGCGCCCAGGCCGCGGGCAGCGAGAGCTCCCCCGCGAAGACGAGCAGTGTCGCGATGGCGACCCATCGCGTGGTCCGGGTGATTCCGAGAGTCATCGTTGTCCTCCGTACCCCGGGCCGCCATGGGCCAGCGGGAGGATCCGCGCAAGCAGCGAGGGCCGCGTCAGGCGGGTGAGAGGCTCTTCCGCAGCCAGTCCAGGTAGATCTGGAGATAGGAGCGCGATTCCTCCTCGATCTTCCCACGCAGCATTCTGGCGGTGAAACCCTCGAGCATGGTCGATCGGCTTCGCAGACCCGCCAGCAGGTAGTACCCCTGGCCGTCGGGCGGCGGCGCCAGCCACAGCACGAGCAGCGAGGCGTCCACGTACCGGCTGGCAAAGAGCTGCTTGTCGGCGATGAAGATCCCGCTGCCCTGGTCCCTCTGGATCACGAGATGGTGGAGGGTGATCGACGGCTCGGGCCCGAGGCCGCCCTTGGCCCAGTACAGGAACTCCTCCACGGGGACCGCCGGCGCGGCCGGATATCGCTCGAGGTACGTGGCGAGCGGACTGTTCAGCGCGTGGAGGTTCGTCGCGCTCTCGATCAGCGCATGGAACTCGCCGGCGACGGGGCGGGGCTTCCGCTCGTCGTGGGCGGCGCCGAGCGCCGCGTCCCCGCCCCGGAGGTACGCGTCGCTGTAGGCCAGCATGAGCTGGCGGGTCAGCAGGTTCGCCCGCCGGCCGGCGTCGGCCGCGCTCCAGTCCACCTCGCTCTGGAACCGTCCGATGGCGGGATCGCCGATCAGCAGGTCGCAGCTGCCGGGCTTGCACTTCTGGAGCGCGGATAGCTCACCAGAGTCGAGTGAGAGATCCCCGAAATCGTTGATCGCCGGCGGCGAGCTCAGCTTGCGGGACACGCCGACGTCGGCCGCCTTGCGGAAGCCCTCGATGTCCCGGATCCAGCGGACGAGCCGCTCCTTGTCGTCCGGGATCCGGACGGCGCCGAACACGGCCATTTCCGGCCCCTCGATCGGCGCGGTCTTGGTCACGGTCTGCCCGGCTCGCACCTGCGCGAGGTCGGCCGCCGAGAGGCCGAACCGCTCCGTCAAGACGCGCTCGGTATCGCTGGCCGGGGCCTGGGCGAGGCCCGGAATCGCCGCCAGGACGGCGAGCCCACAGCCCAGCAGCACGAGGACAGTCACGCGCATGAGCACCCTCCGATCGGTCGGCAAAGCCATGTCTCAGACTCTCTCCCCTGCCGTCGCGATCTCGCGAGACTGACCACGGAAACTTCGCCGCCGATCACGCCGTTGCCGCCGGTGTCGATCGCGGTGGGCTCGCCGGGCGCGTGGCGGCCGCCTACTGCGCCCAGCCACCACCGAGGGCTCGGTAGAGCTGGACCACGGCGAGGAGCTCGTCGCGCTGGGACGTCGCCAGATCCAGCTCCGAGGTGAAGAGCTGGCGCTCGTTGTCCAGAACCTCGAGGTAGCTGGTCACCCC
>CAYXBJ010000170.1:0-31306 GCA_964463175.1 uncultured bacterium | reverse complement strand
CGTGCGCCGGGGCGTCCTGTTCAACGCCTGCTCGCTTCATCAGCTCGACAGCTTCGGCCGGGTCGCGCCAGGGCACGAGGTGTCGGTGCGGATGAACCCGGGGCTCGGGACCGGCTCGACCAAGCGGACCAACACCGGGGGGCCCGCGTCGAGCTTCGGGATCTGGCACGAGTATCTCGACGAGGTGAAGACGATCGCGGAGCGGCATCGCCTCCGCATCACGCGCCTCCACTCGCACGTCGGCTCGGGGACCGACCCCGAGATCTGGAAGCGCTGCACGCGGATGACGCTCGAGCTCGTGGCCAAGCTGCCCGAGGTTCGCGCCGTCAACCTGGGCGGGGGATTCAAGGTCGGGCGCATGCCCGAGGAGCCGACCGTCGACCTCGGCGACGTGGGGGCTCACGTGCGCGGCGAGCTCGTGGCGTTCGAGGCCCGCGACGGGCGGCGGCTCGGCCTCGAGATCGAGCCCGGCACCTACCTCGTCGCGCGCGCCGGCGCCGTCGTCGCGACCTGCATCGACGTGGTGGACACCGGGCGGGAGGGGTATCTCTTCGCCAAGGTGGACACCGGCATGACCGAGGTGACCCGCCCCTCGCTCTACGGCGCCCAGCACCCGATCGATGTGCTCGCCCGTGATCGCGAGGCGGCCGCGGTCGTCTTCGTGGGGCCCTGCTGCGAGTCGGGCGACATCCTCACGCCGGCGCCCGGCGACCCGGAGGCGCTCGGCCCCCGCTGGGTGCCGCGCCCGCGGATCGGCGATCTCGTGGTGGTGAGCGGTGCGGGCGCGTACTGCGCCGCGATGTCCACCGCCAACTACAATTCGTATCCCCGCGCGCCCGAGGTCATGCTCGAGCCAGGCGGTACCCTGCGTCTCCTGCGGCGCCGCCAGGAGCCGACGAACGTCTGGGCCGACGAAGCCTGAGCCGCGTCGCGGGCGCCGGCCCGCGGTGGGGGAGCCTCGCTCTCGGGCCCTCCGCGATGTGATCGGTCGCGTCGCCGTCGTCCTGGTCGTGGCAACGATCCTCCTTCCGATCGCGCCTCCCGCCGTGGCCCGGGTCGGGCTGGCGGAGTGGGAGATCGAGACGCCGGGCGGCCACCTCGTGTCGCACGCCGATCCCTGGGTCGAGCAGCACGGGACGTGCCTTCGGCAGCGAGGCGCCGGGAGCGACCCGGGCATCCTCGTCGAGCACGTGGAATGGTGGCAGTACTACCCGGACTACGTCGCCGGCCGGGGGCAGGGCGGGTACTTTCTCCTTCACGAGCCGACGCACGCGCTTTCGCGTCATCCGAGCGAAGCGGCGCTTGAGGCGGCGCTGCGCCAGCGGGGCGTCGGCGCGGCCACCTCGGCGCGACTCACGCCGGCTGACGGCTGGCAACAGGCATGGCGGCCCGTGCTGGAGAGCCGCTGTCGCCAGCTTCAGTCGGGGGGCGCATCGGCGGGCCTGAGCCCGTCCGACGCCCAGGCCGCCCGTGAGCTCTGCCGCCAGCTTGGCATTCCATAGCGCCCTGCGCCTCCGGCGCTATCATGACAGGCGAGACAGAAGATGACTGGGTTGCCGCTGCCGCTCATCCCGCTCATCGCGCTCGGGCTGCTTTTCTTCGCGTCGCCCCTCATCGTCCTCGTGCTGATCCTGGCGCTCCTGAACCTCCGCGGCCGGCTGCGCCGCCTGGAGGCCCGCCTCGCCGGGCTCGAGCAGCGCGCGGGTGACACCGGAGCGGTCGCGCCAGCTCGCCGGGCGCCCGCGGTCGAAGCAAGCCCGCCCCTCGTGCCCTTCACGCCGGCCCCGGAGGAGCCCCGGCCGGACACGTACCAAGCGACCGCCGCCGTCGAGCCAGAGCCGCTGCCGCTGGCCGGTGAGACCGCGGTGTCGAGCGCCCCGCCGCCCATCGGCGCGATCCCCGAGCCGGCCGTCGAGGCGCCTCCGAGCCCCTCCGTCACCCCCCGCGGCGCCGCGGCCTCGGACGTCGGCCAGTGGGAGGGCCGGCTCGGCGGGACGTGGCTCTCGCGCGTCGGGGCGATCCTCTTGTTCCTGGGCGTGGGCTTCTTCCTGAAGCACGCCTTCGAGCAGGACTGGATCGGCCCCGCGGGCCGCGTCCTGGCGGGGCTCGTGGCGGGGGTCGCGATGATGGCGGTGGGCGTCAGGCTCGCCCGCGGCGCGACGTACCGCGTGCCGGCCCAGAGCCTGGTCGCCGTCGGGATCGGCGTCCTCTACCTCTCGCTCTATGCCGCGCACGCGTTCTACGACCTGGTGCAGGCGCCGGCGGCGTTCGTGGCGATGGCGGTCGTGACCGCCCTCGGCTTCGCGACGGCGCTCCGGCTGGAGTCCCGCGCCCTCGCGATCCTTGCGACCCTGGGCGGTCTCGTCGCGCCGGTCATCCTGAGCACCGACACGGACGCCGCGGCCACCCTCTTCACCTACCTCGCCATCCTCGACCTCGGCGTCCTGTTCGTCGCGTACCGGCGAGGATGGCGGGGCCTCGCCCTGCTGGCATTCGCCGGCACTCAGCTCCTTTACTGGAGCTGGCTCGACCGCTGGTACCAGCCGGAGCGGTTGCCCACGGCCTTTGCCTGGGCGACCGCGTTCTTCCTCGCCTTCGCGGTCTGGGCGCTGCGCGGGCCCGAGAGCGAGCGGCCCGGCGCGGTCGTGCGGCTCAGCCGGGCGCTGATCATTCTCGTGGCGCCGGTCCTGTACTTCGCCGCGGCCCGCCGGATCCTCCACGACGCGTCCGGCCGCCGCCTCGCCCTGTTGGCCCTCGCGCTGTCGGCGGGGTACTACCTGGCGGCGCGGGCTGCGGCCCGGAGCTCCGCCGACCCGCGCGTCGCGCTGCTTCACCGCGCGCTCGCGCTCGGCTTTCTCGCGCTGGCGCCCGCGGTCACCCTCAGCCCGCTCCACCTCGTCATCGTCTGGAGCGTCGTCGGGCTGGCGCTCGTGACGGGCGGCTTCGCGCTCGGCGCGACGCGGCTCCGCGCGGGCGGTCTCGCGATCAGCGCGCTCGCGTGGGCACGGTGGTTCACCGAGCTCGGTGAGAACACGGGCCGGGCGGGGACGTTCCTCCTCGCGCACCCGGCGCTCCCCGCGACGATCGCCATCGCGCTGACCGCGGCCCTCGGCGCGCGCGTCTATCGCGCGTGGGAGCGCGGCGACACCCGTCTCGGTCGCGGCGAGCATCTGGTGCGCCCGATCCTGCTGCTGGTCGCGATCGGCAGCGCCGCGCTCCTCGTCGCGGCGGAGCTCGACCAGTACCGGACGCTCGCGATCCCGCCGCCCTACGTCCCGATCGTCAAGTCCGTCGTGTGGATGCTGGTGACGATGGCGCTCCTGGCGCTCGCCCGGGGCGACGGCACGCGCGTCCTCTTCGGGGTCGCGACCGTCCTGCTGCTCGCGCTCGTCGGAGAGGCGCTCGGCGGGACGGATCGCTGGGCGCGAATCCAGCCGTCCCTCCGGCCGGCGGTCTCGAACCCGCGCTTCCTGGCCGGATGCCTTCTGGTGGTGCTGACCTGGCTCTACGGGCAGGTCGCGAGCGCGCTGCCGTACCTCTCCGAGCGCGCTCGCCGGTGGCTCGGCGCGCTGGGGGCGGTCGGCGCGGCGCTCCTGCTCCTCTGGAACCTGAGCGTCGAGGTCGTCCTGATGCCGTTGCCGGAGACGCGGTTCGAGCCCGCCAAGCTCCGCAGCGCGACCTTGTCCGTGCTGTGGGCGATCTACGCGTTCACCGCGATGGCCTGGGGGCTCTGGCGCAATGACGCGCCGCTGCGGATCGGAGCGATCCTGCTCTTCAGCGTCACCGTGCTGAAGGTGCTCGTCGTGGACCTGGCGGATCTCGACGCGCTCTACCGGATCCTGTCGGTCCTGGTCCTCGGCGCGACCCTGCTGATCGCGTCCTTCCTCTACGCCCGATCGCGCCAGCGCCCGCGCGAGACGGGCTGACCCGGGCCGGCGAAGAAGCGCGCCGGCGCCGCCGTCCGTCGCCGGCGGCCCCGTCCCGATGCTTCGTCGCCGACGCATCGGGGCTGGTCGACTGCGGCCGCCTTGACGCGCTCCGCGCGCGATGATCGCATGGAGGCCGCAGTGCGGCCGAGCCGGCCGGCGGCGGCGCGGATCCCATTTCGAGGAGGCGAGCGAATGCACGAGCGCGAGCGAGAAGCGATGCGGGTGCTCCTGACAGCCGAGGCGACGCGGCGATTCGGCGCCGAGCGCGCGGCGGTGCTCGCCCGCGACATCGACGCGCTGGCCGCGGACCTCGCGGCGGTCGTGACCGCTGAGGTGCCCGAGGAGACCGAGCCGGCGTTCTTCCTCCGGGCGGACCACGGGCAATGACCGCCCCCTACGAGCTGTCGGTCGCCGACGCCGCGGCGGCGGTGCGCGAGGGCCACGTGACGGCCACCCATCTCGTCGAGGCGTGCCTCGCTCACATCGACGCCTGCGAGGATCGGATCCAGGCCTGGGCGCTGATCGACCGGTCCGGCGCCATCGAGGCCGCGTGGCGGCTGGACGGCGAGGCGCGCGCGGGACGGCTCCGCGGGCCGCTTCACGGGGTGCCGGTGGGGGTGAAGGACATCATCCACGCGGCGGGGCTCAAGACGACCGCCGGCGCGCGCGGCTTCGCCGACACCGTGCCCGGCGAGGACGCCCCGTGCGTGGCGCGGCTTCGCGCGGCCGGCGCGGTCATCCTGGGGAAGCTCCACACCACCGAGTTCGCGTTCAGCGATCCCGCCGTGACGCGGAACCCCTGGCACCCGTCGCGCACGCCCGGCGGCTCGTCCGCGGGCTCCGCCGCCGCGGTCGCAAGCCGGATGGTCCCGGCCGCCCTCGGCTCCCAGACGGTCGGCTCCGTGCTCCGGCCCGCGGCGTTCTGCGGCGTGGTCGGGGTGAAGCCGACGTGGGGCTGGGTGAGCCGGCGCGGCGTCGTCCCGCTCGCGTGGTCGCTCGATCACGTCGGCGTCTTCACTCGCTCGGTGGCCGACGCGGCGCTCATGGTCTCGATCCTCGCCGCGCACGACCCGGCGGACCCGGGCTCGACGGCCCTGACGACGGCGGATGTCGCCGCGGTGGCGGGGGCCCCGCCGGGGCGTCCGCCGCGGCTCGGCCTCATCGGCGAGCCCTTCCTGGGGCGCGCGACGCCCGAGGGTCGCGCTCATCTCGACGACGTCGCGCGGACGCTCTCGGCCCACGGCGCTCGGGTCGAGCCGGTTCAGCTCCCGGCGCTGATGGGCGCGATGTACTCGGCCGTCATCACGGTCTCGCGGGCCGAGGTCGGCGCGATCCACGCGGACTCGTACCCCCGACATGCGGACGACTATCGTCCCCGGATCCGGGCGGGGATCGAGCTCGGCCAGTGCATCCCGGCGGACGTGTACCTTCGCGCCCAGCGGATCCGGCGTCAGGCGCGCCGGGATCTCACGCCGCTCCTCGCCGGGTTCGACGCGCTGGTCATGCCGTCGGCTCCCGGGCCGGCGCCCGACCGGAGCACGACGGGGGACGCCATCTTAAACGGCCCGTGGACCGGGCTCGGGGTGCCCACGATCTCGCTGCCGAGCGGCCTCAGTGCCGACGGACTCCCGCTCGGCACCCAGCTGATCGGCGCGCCGCTCGGCGAGGCCCGCCTCCTGGCGGCGGCTCGCTGGGTCGAGGCGGCGATCGGCTTCGCGCGGGCGCCCGTCGTCCGAGCGTAGTTTCCCCGGGGTCCGGAGAGGCCGCGGGCGGGGCCCGCCGGCGGCCCGGACCCCGGGGTGACGGGGACCCCGACCGTGCTAGACTGGCGTGGACGTGTCGCGCCGCTCGGGCGTGACCCTCGCCTCCGATAGGTTGCTCTTCCGCATGTCAGGGGCGCAGCGGCAGTGCGGAAGAGTGTATGGGTTCCGGGCATAGGGTCCGGAACCCCCGAAGGAGGCGCCCCTGTGGCGACCAAGCTCTTCGTCGGCGGCCTGTCCTATTCCACCACGTCCGAGAGTCTCCGGGAGTACTTCGCCCAGTGCGGCACGGTCGAGTCCGCCACGGTGATCACCGACCGGGCGACTGGCCAGTCCCGGGGCTTCGGGTTCGTCGAGATGGCGACCGAGGCGGAGGGTCAGGCTGCCATTTCCAAGCTGAACGACAAGCCCTTCGAAGGGCGGCGCCTCACCGTGAACGTGGCGAATCCGCAGGGTGCCGGTGGTGGTGGGCGCTCCGGCGGTGGCCGGCCAGGCGGCGGCTCGCGGCCGGGCGGCGGGTTCGGTGGCGGCGGCGGTGGGTACGGCGGGGGTCCGCGCCGCACGCCCCGCTGGTAACGCGATTTCAGAGGACTCGCGCGTAGCGCCCGGCGGCGCTCGCGGGGGCCTCATGCCTCTAGCGACAAACGACGGCGCAGGGTCGATGCCCTGCGCCGTCGCGCTATAGTCGGCCCCGCTTCGATCCGGCCGATCAGCGCGGGGTGCGCGGGGTGGCGGCGATGCGCAGCAGGCGGCCGGTGTCCTCGGCGACGACCACCGCGCCGTCCGCGAGGACGGCGATGGCCGCGGGTCGCGTGAACCCCGCGGCAAAGGCCTCCACGGCCCCGTCCGCCCGGATCCGCACGATCCGCCCTCCGAGGTAGTCCAGCGCGTAGAGCACGTCGGCGCCGCCGGCCACGACCGCGCCGGCGCCGCTCAGCTGCGCCAGTCGCGCGATCGTCCCGTCCGGGCGGAGCTGGTCGATGACCCCGTTGCTCGCGCTCGCGATCACCGCGCCCGTGGGCAGCGCTGCGAGGCTGCTGTAGCGGGGCAGAACCACTCGCCGGTGACGGAGCGCCGCGGGCGGGAATACGACGCCCGCGTACTCGAGGTTCCGTGGGAGCGGGAGACTCTCGTCGACGCGGAGCCAGTGGACCACCGGCCCCTGATAGGGCTCGCCCCCCTCCGCCAGCTCGCGCAGCGGATCGGCCGTGGCGTCGGCCACCGCGCCGCGCCCTGCGTGATCGAGGACCAGGAGGCGGCCCTGGGCATCGAAGACGAGCGCGCGACCGTCGCCCAACTCGTTGGCGCCGCCGGCGAAGACGGTGACCCCGCCCTCCGGAGTGACACGGTAGAGATGACGGCCCCGCGCCTCGGTGACGTAGAGATCGCCGGTGCGTGGATGGCGCGCCAGGCTGCCCGCCTCGAAGGGGACGGTCGTGGACGCGAACGGGATCGAGACGGCGCGAAGCTGGCTCGCGTCGATGGTGCCGGGCGAATCGAGCGGGATCCTCACCAGCGCGCCGGCGCCGCGGTCGCTGCCGGGCGCCGTCCGGGTCAGGACCCACAGCCCGTCGCCGACGTCGGCCGCCAGGTCCTGCGGCTGCCGGAGCCCGCGGGCCAGGACCTCCGCCTGATACCCGTCCGGAAGCACCAGCTGGCGCCCGCCCCGCGGCACCGTGCCGCTCCCGTCCTGGGCGGCGGCGCCGCCGGCCACGACGAAGAGGAGCAGCAGGATCGCGGCGGGCGTCAGCTCATGAAGCGCTCGTAGCGCCCGTACTCCCGCGTAGCGTCCATGAACCACTGGACGATCTCCGGTTTGGACCGCGGCGGTATCTCGCAGGACGTCGACAGGATGAACCCGGAGCGCCGGGCGGCGGTGTCGATGCATCGCCGCACCTCGGCCTCGATCTCGGCCTGGGACGCGCGCTCGAACAGGGTGGCGTCGACGTTGCCGATCGCCACCGCGCGCCCGCGGGCCACCGCCATGAACCGCGCGAGCTGGTCCACGTGGAGCGTGGGGTCGGCCTGCTGGTCGAGATCGAAGGAGACGGTGGTGAACCCGCACCCGATGAGGTCCTCGTAGATCGGATACGTGGTGCCGCAGATGTGGGTGGTGAGGCCCACCTTCTTCGCCTTGAAGTGCTCGACCAGCTCCTTGTGGTACGGAGCGATGAACTCCCGGTAGTTGTCCGGCGAGATGAGACTGATGGACGCCGTCGGCTCGGAGAACGAGAGACCGATCTTGGTGTTCACGATCGCGTCGCCCCAGCGCTTGCAGTACTCGGTGGTGAACCGCATGAGGTCGTGAATGAACTGGGGGTCCTCGAACGTGTCGAGCAGCATCATCTCGGGGTTCCGCATGAGCATGGCGATCGTCCAGGGTCCGACCGCGACCGCGCCCGTCGCGGTGGGGAACTTGGCGGCGACGAGCCCCGCGCACAGCTCCAGGAATTCCGGGAGGCGCCCGCTCTTCAGGGGATCCGGGATCTCCAGGCCAGCCAGCGCGCCCTTGTCCTCCTGGAGGACGTGCGTCTCGATGGACGGGACGACGTAGTCCGAGTACTTGACCTGGCAGCCAGTGGCCTCCGCCTCCTTGGCGAGGTCGTTGTACGCCAGCACCACGTCGGGCTGGTAGCGCTCGTAGTAGTTGAGCATCGCCTTGATGGCCTTGGCCGGGTTCGTGCAGTACTCCTCGATCGAGAGCCCGTCCAGCGTGCCGGCGAACGAGGCGACGATCGGATACACCGGCACGCGGTCGGTGAAGCTCCGCTTGTACGCGGCCACCACGTGGTCGCGACCGGTGTAGGCGGCCTTCCCGCGCTCGGTGTCCCAGAGGCGGTTCACTTCCATGTACTTCGGCGGCATCTTCGCCTCATATTCCATGAACTGGGTGATCGGGTAGCGGATGCCGCCCCGGTGGGTACCCTCGAGGCCCTCGATGATGTCCGCCATCCGCGCCCACGGGATCGCGAAGGCCATCTCGTGGTCCTGGGTCTGCCCGAAGATGCGGTCGCCCGAGCAGGGCAGGATGACCTGGGGCCGGCCGGTCTGCATCGTGGTCACGATGATGTCGGCGCAGACGATCCGGCCCTGGAAGGAGGACGCGAGGCGGCCTCCGTCCTTCCAGAGGGCCGCCTGGGTGAGCCGCATGACCTGGGCCGGGTTCGCGTAGACAACCACCACGTCCGGCTCGAAGGTCGCGCGCTCGAGGGGCGCCACCAGGAGCGCCTGGTACGCTCCGGGGTCGAACTTGTCGACCGCGGCCTCGGACCGCGCGCCCGCTTCCTTGGTCGCCGTGTACATCCCCTCGCAGAGGGTGCCCGAGTTGTAGAGATGGGTCGGCCGATCGAACCCGAGCGCGGTGATGCCGAGGGAGCAGATGCTGTCGTCCCGCGTGAGGGCGATCGTCCAGCCGTAGCGTCGCGCCATGTCGATGACCTGGCAATTCATCGAGAGCTTGCCGAAGTCGCGCGCCGGCCGCCGGGCCCGCTCCGGGATGGGCTCGCCGGGCCGCAGCATCCGGATCGCCACCGGGAAGGTCTGCGGCCGGACGTAGGTCTGGAGCGCCTGCTCGGCGGTTTTCGGGTCCACCATGCGATTCCCTCCCGACGTGGGCGAGCTCGAGCCGCCGGAGACCGATGCCGTTGACAGGGGCAGGGGCACTCGTCCGGCATCCGGGCGATGCCGGCGGCGGTCTCGCGCGAACCGCGTCGACAGGCCGAGCCTACCCGCGGGGTGGTGCGCTGTCAACAAACGGGGCTGCGCGCGCGTCGCCGCGCGGCCCCTCTTGCGCGCTCGATGGCGCGCGGCGATGCTGACCTCGAGGTCTTCGAGTGAGCTCCGATAATCCGATGCCGCCGCGACGCCCGCGCCACCGTCTGACTGCTCTCGTCGCAGCCGTGGCATGGCTGGCGACGGCCCGGACCGGGGCGAAGGCCGCACCGCCGCCCGGCAGCCCGGCGCCGAACTTCGCCCTGACCACGCAGCAGGAGGATCGGCTCTGGCTCGCTGAGCTCCGCGGCCGAGCGATCGTCCTCGCCTTCGGCTGCACGCGGTGCGGGGCGTGCCCCGGTCTGGTCGATGGCCTCGCCGAGGTCGCCCGGCAGCTCGGGGACGCGCCCGGTCGTCGCGCCCTTTTCGCGCTGGTGACGGTGGATCCGGCGCACGACACTCCGGCCGCGCTCCGGGAGTTCGGGCGCGCCCGCGGCCTGCGGGCGCCCGCGTGGGTCTTCTTCACGGAGGAGCGGTCCGGCGAGATCGACGTCGTGGCCCGGCGCTACGGGATCGAGATCCGGCGGGTCGGCGCGCGCATCGAGACGACCTGCGCCGTGACGCTCATCGATGCGTCCGGCTCGATCCGCGGCCGCTACGAGGCTGGCTCGCTCGACGGCCTCCGGCGGGATCTCCGCGCGCTCCTCTCGCTGCCCGGAGGATGACCAGCCGCTCGCCGGGGGCGGATTGCGCCCGCCGGCGACAACCCTCGGGGACCCCCGTCATGACGCGTCCGTGGTCGTCGCTTGCTGGCGCGGCCGCGGGCTGAGGCCGTCAGGGACCGGGGCGGTGACGCTCGGGCCGGGCGGTCAGGCCCGCCCGTGGGTGTCGGGGCGGTCCGTCTCCACCGTCAGTCGCGCCAGGTCTCCGAGGAGGAGCCCGGCCCAGCGGTAGATGTTGTGCTCCCGCACCGTCTGGCGCATCCGCGCCATGCGGCTCCGTCGATCGCCCGCCGGCATCTCCACGGCCTTCCGGATGGCGGCGGCCATCTCGTCGACGTCGTAGGGATTGACGAGGAGCGCGTCGGTGAGCTCCCGGGAGGCGCCGGTGAACCGACTGAGGATGAGCACGCCGTCGCCGTCCTCGCGAACCGAGACGAACTCCTTCGCCACCAGGTTCATCCCGTCGTGGAGGGAGGTGACCATGCAGAAGTCCGCCCACCGATAGAATGGCCAGACGTCCCGGTGGTCGTGGTGACCCTTGAGGAGCACGATCGGTCGCCAGCTCCCGCTTCCGATCTCTCCGTTGATCTGGCCGGCGAGCTGATCGACCTCCTCCTCGAGCGCCCGGTACCGGGTGATGCGGCTTCGGCTGGGCGCGGCGAGCTGGACGAACGTGAGACGCCCGACGTACTCCGGGTGCTGGATGAAGAATCGCCGGATCGCGGCGAATCGCTCCGGAAGGCCCTTGGTGTAGTCGATGCGCTCGACGCCCACTCCCAGCCACTCGACGTCGATGCCGAGCTCCTGGAGCAGCATCGCCCGCGTCGTGGGCGGAGGCTCGTCGACGAAGCGGGTCGCGACGCTGATCGGGAAGGGCTTGACGAGGGTGACGTGCTGGCTCCGCGCCACCGAGAAGCCCTCCCAGTCGATTCGCGCCTCGACGACCCGGTCCACCGTTTCCAGGAAGTTGTTGCAGTGGAACTGGGTGTGGAAGCCCACGAGATCGGCCCCGAGCATCCCGTCGAGGATCTCGGTCTGCCACGGACAGATCCCGAAGGCCTCGGGGTTCGGCCACGGGATGTGCCAGAAGAGGGCGACGCGGGCATCGGGCCGCTTCTCCTTCACCAGGCGGGGCAGGAGCGCGAAGTGATAGTCCTGGATGAGGATGGCCGGGTTCTCGGTCTCGGCGATCACCTCGAGCACGGCGTCGGCGAACTTCGCATTGACGATCGCGTACTGGCGCCAGTCCTCGGGCCGGAACGTCGGCCGGGCGTGGACGATGTGGCAGAGCGGCCACATCCCTTCGTTGGCGAAGCCGTAGTAGTACCCGGTCTCCTCCTCCTCCGAGAGCCAGATTCGTCTGAGCGCGTAGCGGGGCGCGTCCGGCGGCAGGCGCACGACGCCCTGCTCGTCGACGACCTCGCGATCGGCATCACCGCTCCCGTGGGCGACCCAGACGCCGCCGCACGCCCGCATCACGGGCTCCATCGCGGTGACGACGCCGCTCGCGGGTGTGAGCGCCGCGATGCCGCGCCCGCGGCGCACGTGGCTCACCGGCTGGCGATTCGAGACGACGAGCAGCGGCCGCTCGCCGAGATTCGCCCGCGCGAACTGGGCGAGCCGCTCCTCGGTCCACACGGCCTCGCCCCGGAGGCGCAGGCGGGCTTCCTCGGCAATCGCCGCACGCGCTTTGGACAGGCTGCGGGCCAGGCCGCTGACTTCGGAGGTGAGCGGCCCGAAGAGCGCCGGATCCGGCGTCGGCGGCGGCGGGCCGGGCTGGCCGGCCCTGAGCTGTCGGGCCCACTCCGCCAAGCGGTTCATCGGGTGCGTCACGCTTCGCTGGACGAAGAACAGCGTCACCACGCTGAGCGCCACGACCAGCACCGCGAAGCGAATCAGGTGCTGCTGCGCGAGGTCCCACCGCGCCCGGTCGATGTAGGTCGCGTCGGTTAGGACGATTAGCACGCCGCGCGGTCGCTGGTCGCCGACCAGCGGGACCGCGTAGTAGTGGGTCCGGCGCCCGCCCAGCGTCTCGAATCCCTGCTTGGGCGCGATGTCGGTCAAGGCCATCGGGACCGCGGAGGGGGGGGTCTGGAGGCTGGAGGTCCACTGGGGTGTCGCGGCGATCAGCGCGCCGGTGGGGCTGTACACGGCGACGCCCCGGGCCGAGGTCCCCAGGCGCTGGACGATGCGCTCGATCTGAGCCCGGGAGCCGCCGCGGTCGATCAGCGGCTCCACGGCCTCCTTGAGGCTCTCGCCCAGGAGCCACGCCCGTCGCTCGATCTCCGTGGACAGACGAGCGCGCTCCCGCTCAACCGAGACGTAGGCGAACGCCCCGAGAACGACGACGATCGGCAGCCAAATTGCTGCCAGCAGGCGCAGATTGAAGCGCATGCGCCTCCAGTATACCCGGATGATCTCGCCCCGGAGGCGGGGCCCGGACCCGGCGGGCCCAGTCGAGGGGGGTGGGACCCCACGGGCAGGGGAGCCCCATCTAGCTCTGGTCAGGCGTCGGGGTACCGTCCTATAATCGCGCCCAACCTTGAAGCACCTGCGTCGTCCGGCGACCGCTCGAAGAGGAGCAGGAGCCTGCGGGGAGCCGGGGCAGCCGTCGTTCGAGCATCACGGCGCTCTGAACGCATCACTTCGACCCAACCTCTTCACGGTGGAGGAGGCCCATGCGGGCAGCTAAGGTTCCCCTCAGCGAGCTCCGGCGCGTCGTCGTCGCGGCGTCGGTGGGCAACATCATCGAGTGGTATGACTTCTACATCTTCGGAAGCCTGGCCTCGATCCTGGCCGTCAAGTTCTTTCAGAAGGACCATCCGGTGGCGGCCTTCCTCAGCACGGTGGCGATCTTCTCGGTCGGCTTCCTGATCCGGCCTCTCGGGGCGTTCTTCTTCGGCTGGCTCGGGGACAAGACCGGCCGGAAGTACACCTTCATCGTCACGCTGACCGGCATGGGCGTGTCGACGGCCCTCATCGGGTTCGTGCCCACCTATGCGACGATCGGCCTGGCAGCGGCGATCATCCTCTTCGTCCTGCGTCTGATCCAGGGTCTCTGCCTGGGCGGAGAGTACGGCGGCGCCATCACGTACGTCGCCGAGCACATCGAGGACGAGCACCGGGGCTACTACACCGGCTGGCTCCAGACGTCGCCCACGCTGGGGATCGTGGTCTCACTGGCCACGATCATTGGGATCCGGACCTATCTCGGGGTCGACGCGTTCAACGACTGGGGCTGGCGGGTGCCCTTCATCATCTCGCTCCTTCTGGTGGCCATCGCGATCTGGATCCGGCTCTCGCTCGGCGAGACGCCGGTCTTCCAGGACATGAAGGCGCGGGGCCGCACCACCACCAACCCCTGGCGCGAGGCGTTTCTCAGCCGCAACTTCAAGTACGTGGCGATCGCCAGCGTGGTCGTGCTGGGCCAGGGCTGCGTCTGGTACAGCAGCCAGTTCTGGCCGCTCTACTTCCTGCAGACGGTCAAGAAGCTCGACGTGCTGAGCTCGAGCTGGATCGTCGGCGTCGGGCTCTTGATCGCCACCCCGACGCTGATCCTCTGGGGCGGGCTCTCGGATAAGATCGGGCGCAAGCCGATCATCCTGGGCGGTATGGCCCTCGCGTCGCTCACCTACTATCCACTCTTTACCGCCCTCGGGAACTACACGAATCCCGGAGCCGTCAACTTCCCGATGGCCGTGCTGATCATGGTGATCCTCGTCAACTACGTGGGCATGGTTTATGGGCCCATCGGGGCGTTCCTCGCCGAGTTCTTCCCCAGCCGCATTCGCTATACCTCGGTGTCGGTGCCCTACAACATCGGCAACGGCTGGGGCGGCGGCCTGGTGCCCATCGTGACGACCTCGATGTTCCTTTCCAGCGGCAGCCTCGGCTGGGCGCTGGTCTACCCGATCGTCGTGCCGGCGGTCATGTTCCTGATCGCGATCTTCGTGATGCCGGAGACGCGCCACCACAGTATCTGGGAAGAAGGATCGATCGAGGCGAGCCGCAGCCGCGCCTAGGAGATCCCCGGGGCCCCGCACGAGCACCGTGCGGGGCCCTTTCCTTGTCCGACGGACCGACGGAGGAGCCAACGCGATGTTTACGGGATTCGACGCGCGCACGTACCTGCCGCGCGCGCTGTACGAGGGGGTCACCGACATCCGGGTGCGGCAGCCGGCCTTCGCCGACGGGGAGGCCGACCGGAGGTCCCGCCGGCGCGTGCTGGTGCCCGACGGCAAGCTGGTGATCCTGGCTGCTGACCATCCCGGTCGCGCCAGCCTCAAGATCCAGGACGACCCCGTGGCGATGGCGGATCGCCACGAGTTCCTGGCGCGGATCCTGCGCGTGCTGAGCCACCCGGGGATCGACGGCTTCATGTCCACCCCCGACGTCGTGGAGGACCTCCTGATCCTGGGGGGGCTCATCCGTGAGCGCGGGGGCCAGAGCCCGCTCGACGATCGGCTGCTCATCGGCTGCATGAACCGGGGAGGGCTCCCCGGGAGCGTCTGGGACATGGACGATCGCTTCACCGCCTTCACGACGCGCCGGTTGCTGGTGCTCGGGATGGACGGCGGGAAGTTCATGGTCCGGATCGACCCGACCGATCGGGGCTCGCTCACGACGATCGAGGGGTGCGTGCGCGCGATCGGCGAGCTGGCCGAGTCGAGCCTGCTCTCGTTCGTGGAGCCCTTGCCCGTCGTCCGCGACAACGGCACGTACAAGGTCGTCCGGACCGCGCGCGCCCTGACCGAAGCGGTCAGCGTGGCGTCGGCCTGGGGGGCGAGCTCGCTCTACACGTGGATCAAGGTGCCGACCTGCCCGGAGTTCGAGAAGGTCGCCCGGGCAACGACGCTGCCGCTGGTGCTCCTCGGCGGCGAGGCGGTGGGGAGCCCCCGCCCCGTGCTCGAGGACCTCGGCCGTGGGATGGCGGCCGGCGCGAACGTCCGCGGCGCCATGATCGGACGGAACGTCCTCTACCCCGGCGGGGACGATCCGCGCGCCATCGCGGCGGCGGTGGCGGCCATCGTGCACGACGGCGCCGGCGCCGACGAGGCGATGAGTGCGATGGACGCCGAGCGAGGCAAGGAGCCCCAGCTCGCGTGAGGAGGCCCACGATGTCGCTGCCGCTCCGGTTCGAGGGCGTCATGCCGGCGAACCTCTTGCCCTTCCGGGCCGATCTCTCGATCGACGAGCCGGCCTATCGCGCGCACCTGCGCTGGCTCGCCGCGGTCCGCGGCGTCACCGGCCTGGTCGTCAACGGCCACGCCGCCGAGGTGTCGTCGCTGGACCGCGAGGAGCGGCGGCGGGCACTCGCGATCGCGGTCGACGAGGTTCACGGCCGGCTGCCCGTGGTGGCCGGCGTCTACACCGACGGCACCCACGAGGCGGTGCGCCTCGCACAGGACGCCAAGGCCGAGGGCGCCGCCGGGATCCTCCTGTTCCCGCCGACGCTCTTCATGTGGGGCGCGCAGCACAAGCCCGACATGGTGATTCGCCACGTGAGCGAGGTGGCGACCGGCGCCGATCTGCCGATCGTCGTCTTCGAGTATCCGCCGGCTTCGGGTATCGGCTACGCGCCGGAGACGCTCGCGCGCCTGTGCGAGATCCCGCAAGTGGCGGCGGTGAAGGACTGGTCGAACGACATCGTCGCCTTCGAGCGCAACCTGCGCGCGATCCGGGCCACCGGTCGTCCCGTCGCTCTGCTCTCGTCGTTCACGATGTCCCTGATGGCCAGCTTCCTCCTCGGCGCCGACGGCGCGATCTCCGGCATGGGGAGTGTGACCGCGGATCTCCAGGCGGACCTGTTCGCGGCGTGCCGGAAGGGCGACGTCGACGAGGCGAGCCGGATCAACGACCGGCTCGACCCGCTCGTCCGCGTCTTCTACGCGCCGCCCTTCGTCGACATGCACAACCGGATGAAGGAATCGCTGGCCATGCTGGGCCGCATCCCGGCCGCCCACGTTCGCCCGCCGCTCACGCCGATCCCGGAGGCCGAGCGCCGGGCGATCCGCGCCGCCCTCGCCCAGGCTGGCCTCGAGCGCTGAGAGACCGAGCCGAGGCCTGGTCCGACGTCCGGCGCCCGGCCTTGCGTCGGGGGCTCTGCGGGTTGCGGGTCTGATGGTTCAGAAGTCGAAGTGTGATCCCATGACCAGCGCGGTGGGACCCCAGGCCGCCACCCGGCGCGCCTCGGCGGCCGAGTCGATCACGCCCAGATAGGTCTCGAGCCCGACGGCGCGGCAGGCCGCCACGTCAGGCTCGAGCACGGTCGCCGCGCTCAGACAGAGCGCGGTGAGGGTACCCGGCGGCGCGAGGGCGCCCGGCTGGAGGAGTCGGCCGGCGACCACCGCGCCGAGCCGGATGTCTCCGTCGAGCGCCCGGCATCGCGCGAGCGCGTGGTGGTCCGAGGACGCGACGAGCGTCCGGTCCGCCACCCCGTACAGGTGAAGGAGCCCGAGCGCGCGCTCCTCGATCCCCGGATAGACGTCCGATCCGGCCCGCAGCGCCACGACGAACCCCACGCGATCGCGGAACCGCTCGAGGACCTCGGGAAGGGTCTGGATCCGCTGGCCGCGGAACCGCCAGCCGGACCAGCGACCGGCGTCGAGGCGCTTCAGCTCCCGAACGGAGCGCTCCCGCACGAATCCGCGCCCGTTGGTCGTCCGCTCGAGGCCCACGTCGTGGACGACGACCAGCTGCGCGTCGGCCGATTCCTGGACGTCGAGCCACAGCGCGTCGACTCTCGACGCGACCGCCGCCTCGTAGGCGGGGATGGTGTGCTCGGGGGCGACAGCGGCGGCCCCCCGATGGGCGACGATCAGGGGACGGGGCGGGCGCGTCGTTGTCACGGCAGGAGCGCACGTGTCACGATGAGGCCGTGCGCCCGGTTCCCGTCTGGTTTCTGGAGGCGATCCGGCCCGGGGTCCGGGCGGCCGCCCGGGGGCTCTTCCGCATCCGCTTCGAAGGGGTCGAGCACGTCCCGAGGACGGGTGCGGTCGTCATCACGCCGAACCACGTCTCGTTCATGGATCCGATCCTCGTGACGATTCCGATCCGCCGGGCGCTCCACTACATGGCCCTCGAGCCGTTCTTCCGGGTGAGGGGACTGGGCGCGCTCATGCGATGGGCCCGCGCCTTTCCGATCCAAGAGGGCGAGCGAGACAGCCCCGCCATCCGTCGGGCGCTCGCGATCCTGCGGCGAGGCGAGCCGCTCGTCATCTTTCCCGAGGGTGGGCGCTCCCCGGACGGGCGACTCCGGACCTTCCGCCCCGGCGCGTTCCGGATCGCGCTCGCCACCGGCGCGCCCGTGGTCCCGGTCACCATCGCCGGCGCGCACGAGGCGTGGCCGGTCGGGCGCCGCGTGCCGCGTCCCGGCCGGATCACCATCACCTACCACGCGCCGCTCGACGAGTCCGTCCTCCCGCCCGGAGCCGATCGTCGGGCGCGGCCCGAGATCATGATGGCGCTCGTCAGGGAGCGGATCGGCGCCGCGCTGCCGGCCTGAGCGGTCTGCCCGCGCTGCGCGCACGGCGGAGCGCCGCTACTGCGGGAGTTGGGCGCGGCGTGCGACGATGAGGTCTGCATCGGAGGGCGGCGACGGCGCGCGCGTCTCAGCGTTCCCTGACGGGGCCGGCCGCTTGCTCACGGAGCCACCCTAGCGGATCGCTCGGAGACGTGTCAACGCGCCGCGGTCACTCGCTCGACCCGGCGCGCGCCCGACTCCGCGCACGCCGCCGCGGCCGACGCATCGTGCGTCCGCGCGCGCGACCGCGTGCTATCATGCACGCGTGGATCGGATCGTTGGACGGATTCTTCCGATCGTCCTGCTCCTCGTGCTCGCCGTGGCGATCGGGGATCCCGGACCCGCTCCCGCGTTCGGATCGCTCCCGCACCACCACGACGACGGCGACTTAGATGATGCCGGTCACGTCGGCAAGCTTCGCGCGCACGGGGTCACGGCGGCCGTCACGGACACTCGTCCGACGACGATCACGACCTGGGGGTCCACGCGGCGCGCACCGCGCCGGGATTCGCCCAGCGTGCCGCAGGTCGCTCGCGAGCCGCTCGGCTCTCGCGCTCCCCCCGCCTAGCCTTACCGCTCCCGTCACCCTGAACTGAGCCGTCCCTCCGGCCTTGCAGCCGGATGGGCCGGGCCGTCGCACGCCGTTCGCCCGCGCCGCAGGCTTGTCTTGAGGCCGGACCGGGCACGGGCCGACCGCCCGCTCACAGAACAAAGGTGGCACCATCCACGGCGAGCATGACCCCGGTGGCTCGCCGACAGGAGCCTGCATGCGCGTGCTCATGGTCGCGCCGACGCCGTTCTTCGGCGATCGCGGCTGCCACGTCCGCATTCTCGAGCAGATCCGCGCCCTTCGCGGGCACGGCGTCGACGTCCTGCTGGCGACCTATCACGTCGGCCGGGACGTCCCTGGCGTGCGGATCGTCAGGACCGCGCGCTTGCCGTGGGTGCGTCACCTGCCGGTCGGGTTCTCGATTCACAAGCCCGGCCTCGACGTGCTGCTCCTGATCACGGCCGCTCGGGCCGCCCGTCATTTCCGTCCCGATGTGATCCATGGCCACCTCCACGAGGGGGCCGTGCTGGCTTCCGTGCTGGGCCGCTACCTGGGTCGACCGGCGGTGGCGGATCTCCAGGGCAGTCTGACGGGGGAGCTGATCGATCACCGGACCATCCCGGGGCGCGGATTCCTGCCGGCGCTCGTGCGAGTCATCGAGCGGAGGAGCCTGCGCGGGCCGGCTCGTCTGCTTGCATCGTCGTCTGCCTTCGCGCAGGAGGTAGCCCGGCGCTGGGGGGGCGACGGTCGAGTGGTCGCCCTGCCGGACGGCGTGGACCCCGAGGTGTTCCGGCCTGATCTGCCGGACCACGGGCTGCGTCACGATCTCCGCCTCGAGGGCCGGCGGGTCGTCGTCTTCTTGGGCGTGCTGACGCCGTATCAGGGCGTCGACGACGTGATCGTCGCCTGGCGTGGGGTGACGGCAGCCGTGCCGGATGCCCACCTCCTGCTGATGGGCTACCCGAACGAGGGGCGATACCGGGAGATCGTCAAGCGAGCCGGGCTCCAGGCGTCCATTACGATCACCGGCCGCATCGACTATCGCGATGCGCCGCGATACCTCGCACTGGGTCACGTGGCGATCAGCGCCAAGCGCTCGGGGACCGAGGCGAATGGCAAGCTGCTGAACTACATGGCGAGCGGCCTGCCGACGATCGCGTACGACGGCCCGATCGCCCGCGAGATCCTCGGCGAGGATGGTGTCTTCGTGCCGCCCGGTGACACCGCGGCCCTCGCCGCGGCGTGCGTCGCGCTCCTCGAGGATGCCGGCGAGCGAAAGCGGCGGGGCGAGGCGCTGCGCGAGCGGGCCGTCGCGGAGTGGAGCTGGTCGGCCGTCGCCGCCCGGCTCGTCGAGGTCTACCGGGCCGCGGGAGCGGGGACGCCCGGCCCCGAGCGGCCGCGTCGCTTCGAGACCGCCGCGTCGCGACTCGTCGACTAGAAGGGCAGGATCGGCTCCGCCGTCGTCGGCTGGCACCAGCCGACCGGCATGAACGTCGTGGAGTGCGCGGACGCCAGCCGGCCCCGCCAGTCCATGATGATGAGGCCGCCGCTGCCACGTCCCTCTTCCCGGACGATGTCGAGGGCGACGTCCGCGGCCATCTGCGGATCGTCCAGCTCCTTCAGGATGTCGAGGGCCGTCTTGGCGAGCACCGTCCGGATGAACGCCTCGCCGTGGCCGGTCGTCGACACGCCGCCCAGCCGGCTGTCGGCGTACGTGCCGGCGCCGATCAGCGCGGAGTCCCCGACCCGCCCGGGCCGCTTGCCGGTGGAGCCGCCGGTGGAGGTGCCGGCCACGATCCGGCCCTGGACGTCGATCGCCACCGCGCCCACGGTTCCGCCGGGCATCCCGGAGGTCTCCTGGGTCGCCGTCTCGCGCCGCGCCGCCAGGTGCTTCGCGAGGGCGCGGCGCTGGCGCTCGATCACGAGCGACTCCGGCGGGCACAGGGGCACTTGCTGCTCGCGGGCGAACGTCAGCGCGCCGTCGCCGACCAGCAGGATGTGTCGGCCGTCCTCGAGGATCCGGCGCGCCAGCCCGATGGCGCTGCGCACGCCGCTGACGGCGCCCACCGCGCCCGCCTGGAGCGTGTCGCCTTCCATGATGGACGCGTCGCACTCCACCGTGCCGTGCTCGGTCAGGGCAGAGCCGTGCCCGGCGTTGAAGCGCGGGTGGTCCTCCATCGCCTGGATCGTGGCCTCGACGGCGAGAAGGGCCGGGCCGCCGCGGCGGAGGACCGCCCAGCCGCGCCGAAGCGCGTCGCCCATCGCATCGCGATACGTCGGCTTGTCGTCGGGGTCGGCGCCGGCCCCGCCGTGGGCGATGAGCGCGGGGACCATCAGCGGGTCACGCTCGGCACGCCGCGCAGTCTATCATGGCGGCTGATGGCGCTCCGGGACCTCCAGGCGCGGATCGTGGCGTGCCGGCGCTGCCCGCGTCTCGTGCGGTTCCGCGAGGCGGTGGCCGCCGCGCCGCCGCGTCGGTTCCACGGCGAGACCTACTGGGCGCGCCCGGTGCCGAGCCTCGGCGACGCCTCGGCGCGGCTGCTGCTGGTCGGCCTCGCCCCCGCCGCCCACGGCGGGAACCGCACCGGCCGCATGTTCACCGGCGACGCGGCGGGCGGGAGCGGCGAGTGGGTCGCGCGGGCACTCCACGCCCACGGCTTCGCGACCCAGTCGACGTCGCGCCACCGGGGCGACGGGTTCGAGCTCGTCGAGGCCTACATCACCGCGGCGCTTCACTGCGTTCCGCCCGACAACCGGCCGACCGCCGCCGAGCTTCGCCGGTGCGCGGGATATCTCCACGAGGAGCTGCCGCGGCTCCGGCGCGTTCGCGTCGTCCTCGGGCTCGGGCGCATCGGGTTCGACGCCTACCTCGCCGCGGCTGGCGCGACCGGCCTCCCGGTGCCCCGGCCTCGTCCGAAGTTTGCCCACGGCGCGGCCATCGAGCTGCCGTGGGGCGTGACCCTGCTGGCGACCTATCATCCGAGTCGCCAGAACACGCAGACCGGACGGCTCACCTGGACGATGTTCGAGGCGATGTTCGCCGAGGCGCGCCGCCGCCTCGGCCCCTCGGCGCTCCCGGTCACCGCGAGACCGGGCGCCCGGTGAGGGCGAGCCACAACCCGGCGATGATGAGGACGCCGCCTCCCGCGGTGAACCCGGTGAAGAGGTCGCCCAGCCACGCCACGCCCAGGAGGGTGCCCACGAGCGGCTGAAGGTTGAGGAAGATCGCCGCGCGCGCGGCGGTCACCCGCTCCAGCGCCCAGTTCCACACGAGATAGCCGACCCCGGTGATGACCACGCCGAGGTAGAGCACCGCGGCCACGGCGAGCGAGGTCCAGACGGGCGGCGCCCCGAGGCGCCACTCGAGCGCGGCCAGCGGCGCCGTCGTGACGAACCCCCACACGAACGACCAGGTCGTCACCGTCAGACTGGGATGGCGGGCAAGCACCGAGCGGCCGAAAAGGGAGTACGCGGCGAAGCAGACGCCGGAGAGCAGAAGGAGGAGGTCCCCGCGCCAGTGCGGCGCCACCGCAACGGTGAGGCCCGGCACGCCATTGACCACGACGATCGTCGCGCCCAGCACTGCCAGCGCGGTGCCCCAGCCCTCGCGCCGGGTCAAGCGCTCGCCGAGCACGATCGGCGAGAGCGCCACGAGGGCGACGGGCTCCGTGGCGACGAGGAGTGCGGCGTTGGTCGCCGTGGACGACCGGAGGCCCCAGTGGGACAGCGCGAGGGCGAGCGTGAAGCCGACGAAGCCCATCCAGAAGAACGTGCGCCGGTCCGCGGGTCGGGGCGGTCCGGGGCCCGCGCGCCGGGACACGAGATAGACAGGGACGAGGATGGCGCCGGCGATGGCCAGCCGGAGAAAGGCGAGGGTGACCGGCCCGACGTCGTCGACGGCCAGGCGGATCGCGACATAGGAGGTGCCGTAGACGGCGTTCGCGGCGAGGAGCACCAGGTCGGCGCGGGACACGCGGAGGTCGGCCCGCCGTCAGGGCGAGGGGAGCCGTCGCCCGCGCGCGGACGACGGTTGCCCTGTCACCACAGGGGCCCGAGTCGCGAGACCAGAGGGAGCGGGCCGGGCCGGCGCATGGCGGCGCGGGCGGCCGCGGTCGCCGCCCGGTCGACGGCCATCGTGGCAGGGTCGATGACGACCCCGTAGTCCCGCCGCGCGCCCTCGAGCGACACGTAGTCCTCGATGACGTCGCGGAGCACCGCGTCGGGATCGCGCTCCCAGGGCGGACCGTACCCGCCGGCCCCGGACTGCTGGAACGAGACGACGTCGCCCGCCTCCACCGTGTCCGAGGCCTTCGAGTGGACCCGCCGCTCCGCGGGGGTGCCGGGATTCACCAGCGTGACGCCGGGCTTCCCGGGCTGACCGCCGAACAGCCCCCATGGCCCGAAGCGATGGCGCTCGGTATTGTTGGTGAGCCGGCCGCCCTCGAGGAAGAATCGGAGGTCCCGCCGGATGCCGGTTCCGCCGCGGTAGCGCCCCGCGCCGGCGGAGTCGCGGATCAGCTCGAAGCGCTCGATCAGGACCGGCTGGTTCGCCTCCTGCGACTCGACCGGGATGTTCGAGGCGTTGAACGCCATCGACATCGCCTCGCAGCCGTCCCGGTCGGGACGGGCCGCAGTCCCGGAGAGGATCAGCTCGTAGACGACCGTCCGGCGATTGCGCCGGGGATCGAAGCCGCCGCACGTCGGATTCGCGAAGTGAGAGCCCGCCGCGGTGACCCGATCGGGGAGCGCCGGGGCGAGCGCGCCGATGATCGCGTCGAAGAGCCGGTAGCAGAAGACGGCTCGCGGCCCGCCGCCGGCGGGCGGGCGCGGGTTGAGGAACGAGCCGATCGGCGCCTCGATCCGGACCGGACGGAACGCGCCGTCGTTCTGCGGGCCGGCGGGATCGGTGAGGCACTTCACCGCGGCGTAGCAGTAGGACCGCGTGTAGTTGAGGTACGAGTTCATCCCCGACTCGGTCTGGGGCCCCGTGCCGTCGAAGTCGATCAGGATCTCATCGTCGCGAACGGTGACCGTGACGCAGAGCCGCATCGGCGCGGTGCCCGGCCCCGAGTCGTCCATGTAGTCCTCGAACGGATAGACGCCGTTCGGGATCGCTCGGATCGCCTCGCGGACCGTGACTTCGGTCCGGTCCATGATCTCGGCCATCGCCGCCTGGACCGTCTCGTGGCCGTACCGGCGGGCGAGCTCGGTCATCCGGAGCTCGCCCACGCGCAGCGAGTTCCGCTGGGCGCGCAGGTCACCCAGCATCGACTCCGCCATGCGCGTGTTCGCCAGGATGATCGCGAGGATGTCCTCCTGCTCCTCGCCGCCCTTCCAGGGCTTCACCGGCGGGACGTGGAGGCCCTCCTGGAAGTAGTCGAACACGCCCTCGACGGCCTGGCTGCCCGGCCGCATCCCGCCCACGTCGGTGTGGTGGAGGATGTTGGCGACGAAGCCGATGAGCCGGCCGTCCTCGGTGAAGGCGGGCTGGATCATGAAGAAATCGGGGAAGTGTCCGGAGCCGAGGAAGGGGCTGTTGAACAGCACCACGTCGCCCGGCCGGAGCCGGTCCCCCGGGAACGCCTCCACCGCGTTCTTGGCGGCGAACGACATGGCGCCCATGTGCCCCGGGCTGTAGGGCCCCTGAGCGACCATCCGCCCCGCGGGATCGAAAAGGCAGACCGAGAAGTCCTGTCCCTCGCGCGCCTGCTGCGAGTGCGCCGTCCGGTGCACGGTGGTGCCGACCTCCACCGTGATGGACTGGAGCGACCCCCAGATCACGCTGAGGGTGATCGGATCGACCCGGCTCATGCGCGTGTGCCCTCTACCTGACCACGAGCTCCAGGCGCTCGGCCTTTCGATCGACGGTCATCCGGAAGTGTCCCAGGAGGTCGCCGCCGAGGATCCCATCCACCGGGCCCGAGTCCCGGAGGAGCTCGTAGACGCCCACGTCGAGGTCCTCGACGACGAGGCTCCCCAGCGTGATCGAGTGGAGGCGAGTGTACGGGATCATGATCACGCGCCCGTCGGCCAGCTGGCTCGGCCAGCGCGGGGCATCGGACAGCGGGGTGATGCCCAGCCGCGCCGCGACGCTCGGCCGCAGGATCGTCTTCGCCGCGCCGGTGTCGAGGAGCAGCGTCAGCCGCTCCCGGCCGTTGGCGGTCACCGGGAGCAGCATCAGGCTGCCTCGGATCTCGATCGGGATCGACGTTTCCCGAACGCCGCCGGCCGCCGGCACCAGGTGACCCGGCGCGATCTCCTGCATCGCGTCCTCGATCCGCTGGCGAGAGCGGTCCTGGAGGCACGTGCTGAAGCCCTCGCGCTGCGCCTGCGTCTGGTACGTGAAGTCCACCTGGCCGTACCGGTCGATGCCCGAGACTTTCACGCCGGCGAACTCGTTCTCGCACTCGCGAGCCGTCTTCATCACGAGCTCGCGCGGCGCGCCCTGGAGGACCGCGCCGCCACTGCAGGCCGCGAGTCCGAGGGCCCCGGCCACCGGCGCGAGCGCCGCCAGGGTCCGGGCCCGCCAGGCGCTCGGCGCCGTGGCTCCTGCCGGCAGTCCACGGGTCACGCGAAGGTCACCAGGAGATTCGCCCATGCGTCGATCTCGGCCGTCGTCCCGGGAGGGAGGACCGTGGTGGACTCGGGCTCCTCCACGATGGCGGGGCCCGCGATCGTGGCGCCCACCGGGAGCCGCGCGCGATCGTAGACGGGGCACGGGACGTAGCCGCGCGTCTCCGCGAAGTACGCCGGGCGGTCGGGCTTCCTCGCGTGCGCCGTGTCGCGGGGGCCGGCGTGCTGCTCGGGCAGCCGCACCTCCGGCCCCGCGCCGCTGACGGTGACCGCGACCGTCACGAGCTCGACCGCCGCCTTCGGATCCGAGTAGCCGTACCGGTGGGCGTACACGCGGTCGAACGCGGCGCGGAGTGCGTCGGCCGTCCGGCCGTCGATCGGCCCGTCGGGAATGGGGACTGCCAGCTCGTAACCCTGGCCGACGTAGCGCATGTCGGCGGTGCGCGCGAGCGCGATCGTGCCGGCCGCGCCGGCTTCCCGGACGACCATCGCGCCTTGGGCGGCCATCTCGTCCAGGATGCGGGCCAGATGGGCGGGCTCGAGGGCGTGGAGCCGCGTGACGTACGAGCGGGAGAGGTCGAACTTCACCTCGGCGGCGAGCAGCCCGATGGCCGAGGTCACGCCCGCCGCCGCCGGGAGGATCGCGCGCGGGATACCGAGCGCCTGGGCCAGGCGGCAGCCGTGGACCGGACCCGAGCCTCCAAAGGCGGCGAGCGAGAGACGCCGCGGGTCGTACCCGCGCTCGATCGACACGACGCGCGTCGCCAGCTCCATGTTCGTCGTGACGATCTGGTGGATGCCCCAGGCGGCCTCCGCGACGTCGAGACCCAGCGGGCGGGCGACGCGGGTCTCGATGCCGCGGCGGGCCGCGTCGAGATCGAGCCGCATCCGGCCGCCGAGGAAGTAGTCCGGATTGAGATAGCCGAGGACGAGGTTGGCGTCCGTGACGGTCGGCTCGGTGCCGCCGAGGCCGTAGCAGATGGGCCCCGGCGCGGCGCTGGCCGAGTCCGGCCCCACGCGGATCACGCCGCCCTCCGACCTCGCGATGGAGCCGCCGCCGGCCCCGATCTCGACCAGGTCGATGGCCTGGATGTTCATGGGGATCCCGCTGCCGGGCTGGAGGCGGATCCGGTGGAGCTCGAACTCGTGGATCGTCTGGGGCGCGCCGCCGGCGATCAGCGAGAGCTTCGCGGTCGTCCCGCCCATGTCGAAGGCGACGAGGTCGTCCTGCCCGGCGAGCTTCCCGTACACTGCGGCCATCAGCGCGCCGGCCGCCGGCCCCGACTCGATCATGCGCACCGGGAGGCGAGCCATCGTCTGGGCGGTGGCGATGCCTCCGCCGGACTGCATCACGAAGAGCCGGCCGCGGTAGTCGAGCGCCCGGAGCGCCTCCTCGAGGCGGCCCAGGTAGTCGCGCACCGCGGTCATGACGTATGCGTTGACCACGGTGGTGGACGTGCGCTCGTACTCGCGGATGACCGGCGAGACCTCCGACGAGAGGCTCACCGCGACCTGCGGCGCCTCCTCGCGCACGATCTCGGCGGCTCGCCGTTCGTGGGCCGGATTCACGTAGGAGTGCAGGAAGCAAATGGCGATCGAGGTCACGCGCTCCTTGGCGAGGGCCCGGACGGTCTCGCGGAGCCCGGCCTCGTCGAGGGGCGCCAGGACCTCGCCGTCGAACGCGACGCGCTCGGCGACCTCCCGGATCCGCGATCGGGGGACGAGCGGCGCCGGCTTGTCGATGAAGAGGTCGTAGAGCTGGTAGCGCTTCTCGCGGCCGATGATCAGGACGTCGCGGAAGCCGCGGGTCGTGAGGAGAGCCACGCGTCCGCCCTTCCGCTCGATCACGACGTTCGAGCCGAGCGTGGTGCCGTGGACGGCCTGGACCAGGTCGGCCCAGCCGAGCCCGGCGCGGCCGATTAGCTCGCGGAGTCCCTCGACGCACGCCCGCGCCGGGTCGTCGGGGGTCGTGAGGCGCTTGCCGGTCAAGAGGCGTCCGTCGTCGGCCTGGAGCGCGAAATCGGTGAATGTGCCGCCGACGTCGAAGCCCACGCGGAACGCCACGGCCTCTCGTTTACCGGAACTTCCGCGGCCTGTCCAGTCCACGGTGGGCGGAGACGCGCCCGCCCCCGAGACGCGGCCGGTTAAGCGCGGAAATTCCCGGCACGATCCGGCTCGGTACTGGCTCTACACTGGAACTCCGTGAGCCCCGAGCACGAGCACCGGCCCCCGCGATGGCGTTGGCTGCCGGACGTGGGCGCCGTCCTTGTCGTCGCCGCGCTCCTGGTCGCCAAGTGCTGGACCCTCATCCGCCCCTGGGACCGCGAGTACCGGGCCGGCGACTTCGCGCTCAGCATCGAGCCGCACTTCTATCACTGGCTCAAGCAGGGGGTGGTTCTCCTCTGGGACCCGACCATCGGCACCGGATCCTGGCTCTTGGGTGGCGGCACCCACCCGCGCTTTCCGGTCGTCTCGAATCTCCACCTCTTCTATCCGCTGAATCTTCTCTGGCTCGGTCTCGCCGAGAGCCAGGAGGCCATCAGCTACTCGGCGCTCCTCACGCACCACCTCCTCCACTACGGCCTGGCGGGCGCCTTCACCTACGCCTACGCCCGCGTCCTGAAGATCGATCGATTTCCGGCCCTGGTGTCGTCGATCGCCTTCGTCTTCTCGGGATTCATGCTGGCGCAGTTCAACCACTGGACGTTCGTGGACACGGTGGTGTGGTTGCCGGCGATCCTGGCCTGCGTCGTGCGGGCCGACCAGTCCGGACGCGTCGGGTGGGGCGTGCTCGGCGGCGCGGCGCTGGGGGTTGCCCTTCTGGCCGGCGCGCCGCAGTTCGCGATGTACCAGGTGTTCGCCGTTGCCGGGCTCGGGCTCGTGCTGCTGGGTCGGCGCGTGCGCGACCGCCGCCCCTGGGGTGGTTTCGCGCTGGCGTGCGCCCTCATTCCCGTCGTGGCCCTGGGGCTCTCGGCCGTGCAGCTCCTGCCCGTGTGGAGCGTGGCCACGGACTCCTATCGCGCCAACCTCGGGTTCAACTGGAAGGCGCAGGGGTCCCTCTCGCCGAGCGCTCTCTTCCAGCTCGGCCTGCCCGCGGCCATCCGGCCGCTGACGACGTGGCTCGACGACGAGACGTACCTCTACCCGGGCGTCCTGCCGACCATCCTGGCGGGATTCGCGCTGACCTTCCGCTGGGACTGGCGCGTAGGCTTCCATGCCGTGCTCGGGCTCGGCGCGCTCCTGCTCGCGCTGGGCGACAACCTGCCGCTCTACCGGCTCGCCTTCGACCTGGTGCCCGGTGTCGCGCTCTTCCGGATTCCCGCGCGGATCCTGATCCTCGTCAACTTCGCGCTGGCGATCCTCGCCGGGCTGGGCGCCGAGCAGCTCCTCGCGACACGGGAGATCGCCGGCCTCCGGCGCGTGCTCGTGGGGATCATGGCGCTGGCCGCCGCCAGCGCGCCGGCCATGTATCTCCTGCTCCTCTGGGGCGCCGGCGGCGTGCTGGAGAACGCGGTGACCACCCTCGCCGACCAGTACGTGATCCTCCTGCTCGTGCTCGTCCTGGCGCTCGCGGCGGTCGCCTGGCAGGCTCGCGGCGATGCGCCGGGCCTCGTGCGCGCGGCCATCCTCGCCGCGCTCGTCCTCGATCTGGTGCTCGGATCGATGTCCCTCGGCGGCGGCAAGAGCCACCCCGACCGCGAGTCGGTGCGAGACCGGGAGCTGGCCGCGTTCCTCGCCGCCCGTTCCACGCCGTACCGGGCGAGCCTCAACGACCGACTCGAGCCGCCCACGATCTACCGGGCCGGGATCTCCGTGGTGGACGGCGGCAGCACCTTCGCGCCGTCGGGATTCCTGGACGTCTTCTTCCTCTCGGAGACGAACCCGCGGATCCTGGACTTGCTGAACGTCCAGTACTTCGTCCGCGTGCCCAAGCGCGCCGCGGCGGATCCGGACGGCGCTCTCATGGTGCCCCCCGGCGCCGTTCAGCGGCTCACGCTCCCGAGTCCTCGTGCGGGGCGCGCTCTCGAGGTCGACAGTCGCCTCATCGGCGCTCGGGAGGTCCCCGACGGGTCGCTCGTGGCGACGATCCACGCGATCGACGACGCCGGCGCCTCGCGGGCGTGGCCGATCCGGGCGGGCCACGAGACGGCGGAGTGGACGCTGGACCGCCCGGGCGGGACGGTCGCCCACGGGCGGCCGCCCGTCGCGCGCTCGTGGACGATGTCACCGGAGGCCTTCGAGGGACACAGCTATCGGGCCACCTTCCCACTCCCGTCCGCGTTCCGCCTCGCCCAGCTGGTGGTGGAGCGAGAGGGGACCGGCAGCTGGCTGGAGATCGAGCAGGTCCGCCTGGACGGGCAGGTGGTCGCGCGCGACCGCGCCTACCGTCCCGTCCGTCCGGATCTCTACGAGAACGCGGCGGTGCTCCCCCGGGCCTTCCTCGTGCGCCGCGTGCGTCGGGTGGCGCCCGAGAGCCTGCTGGAGCACCTCAAGTACCTCGATCCGTCCGAGGAGGCGCTGATCAGTGATCCCGTTCCGCCGGGCTGGCCGACCCGACCGCCCCTCACCGGCGCGCTTCCGCCGGTGCGCGTCGCCGAGCTCGCGCCGCACCGCGTGCGCCTCGAGACGAGCGTCGCGGAGCCGGCGCTCCTGATCCTGAGCGACACCTACGCGCCGGGCTGGCAGGCCTGGGACAACGGCCGACCGGTGTCGATCGTCCGCGCTGATCACGCGCTCCGCGGCGTTTTTCTCTGGCCGGGGAGCCACGTCGTCGAGTTCCGGTACCGGCAGCCGGCGTTCTGGCTCGGGCTGACCATCTCGGGCGCGACGGCGCTCGGCCTCGCGCTGTGCGGCGCACTGGCGTGGCGCCGACAAGCGGGTCGGCGCGGCGCGCGCTGACCTTCGGCTGGCCCGCGGTCCGACGCCTGCGCGGGCCGGCGGGGGAGCCGAGCAGACCGTCGCGGTTGCTCGTCGCTTCCTCGATGGCCGGCGCGACAGCCGTCGTGGCGGTGGATTCGAGTCTAGGCCACGGATGACGCCCTCGCGTCAGGCGACGCCGAGGTATCGGCGCTTCACGTCCTCGTTGGCGTCGAGGGCCGCCGGGGAGCCCTCGTACACGACCTGGCCCTTGCTGAGGACGTAGATCCGGTCGGCGATCTCCCGCGCGAGCTGGTAGTTCTGCTCGACGAGGAGGATCGCCTGGCGCTCGCGCTTGAGGCGTTGGAGGATGGCGCCGATCTCCCGCACGATGAGCGGGGCGAGGCCCTCCGAGGGCTCGTCCAGGAGCAGCATCCGCCCGTTGGTCAGGAGCGCGCGTCCGACTGCCAGCATCTGCTGCTCGCCGCCGGACAGCGTTCCGCCCATCTGACCCATGCGCTCTCCGAGGTGCGGGAAGAGCGCGAGCACGCGGTCGAGGGTCCAGCGCTTGGCCTGTTCCGCCTGACCGCTCGGCCGCGCTCCCAGCAGGAGGTTCTCCCGCACCGTGAGCGGCGCGAAGATGCGCCGGCCCTGCGGCACGAGCGCGAGGCCGCGGCGCGCGATGCGGTGCGCGGGCCAGCCCTGGATCGGCTCTCCCTCGACCAGGACGCGGCCGTCGCGGGGCGGCGTGAGCCCCATGACGCTGCGGATCAGCGTCGTCTTCCCGGCGCCGTTGCGCCCGAGTAGGGCGACCGCCTCGCCGGGGCCGACGCGCAGCGACACGCCGTGGAGGACGTGACTCTCGCCGTAGTACGTGTGGATGCCTTCGACCTCGAGCATCGGCTCCATCGACGTCAGGACGGGACCCCGCCCAGGTAGACCTCGTAGACGCGGGAGTCCGACCGGACCTCGTCCGCGGTGCCCTCGGCCAGCACCTCGCCGTGATGGAGCACCGTGATGCGATCGGCGAGGGTGAAGACGACGTCCATGTCGTGCTCGATGATCAGGAGCGTGATCTCGCGCGGCAGTCCCGCGATCAGCTCGGTCATGCGGCGCGTTTCCTCCGGGGACATGCCGGCGGTGGGCTCGTCGAGGAGGAGGAGCTTCGGCTCGGTGGCGAGCGCGATCCCGATCTCGAGCTGGCGCTGCTCGCCGTACGAGAGGGCGCCGGCGGGCGCGTCGAGCCGGTCGGTGAGACCGACCGCCTCCGCGGTGCTCCGGGCCCGCTCGATCGGGACCCAGCGCCGGGTCACCGAGCCCAGCAGGTCGTACGTCCCGCGACCCCGGGCGGCGGCGGCGAGCCGGAGATTCTCGTGCACCGACAGGCGCGGGAAGACATTGGTCCGCTGGAAGGAGCGCGCGATCCCGCGGCGGGCCACCGCGTAGGGCGGGAGGCCGGCGATGGAGACGCCGTCGAAGACGATGCGCCCGGCGGTGGGCGCGAGGTGACCGGTGATCAGGTTGAACAGCGTGGTCTTCCCCGCGCCGTTCGGCCCGATGATCGCGCGGCGCTCGCGGCGCGCCACCGACAGCGTGACGCCGCTCACGGCCATCAGCGCGCCGAAGCTCCGCTGGAGACTCTCCAGTGCGAGCGCGGCGGCGGCCGTCACGCCCGGAGCCCG